>NZ_JBEYAB010000006.1:0-531454 GCF_040631445.1 Streptosporangium sp. NPDC020072
ACACTTCCCCACCCCCCCGCACTCCCTACCTGGCCCCGCGACCACGGTCGCGGGGCCCTTCTGAGCGGGAAGGCCGTCATGACGCCCTCATGGGCCCGTCATGAGGGCATCATGACGGGCCCATGAGGGCCGTCACGACGGCGCCGCGTGGTCGGCCGGGACGGGACGGCGGGACGTCAGCGCCTTACGCGCCCGGGTGGCCAGCGCGGCCAGCCCTCTGGGCTCGTAGAACAGGATGACCACGATCAGCCCGCCGTACATGATCTGCGCGACGTAGGCGGGCCCGAAGTCGGACACCGCGCCGCCCATGCCCGGGATCGCGTCGCTGTAGCGCTGCAGGAGCAGCGGCAGCGAGGACACGAACGCCGCGCCCGCGATGGCTCCCGCCACCGACGCCTGCCCGCCGATCACGACCATCGCCAGGTACTCCAGCGACAGGAACAGGTCCCAGTACTCGGGCACCACCCGCTGGAACAGCAGGGCCAGCAGCACGCCGGCGAGTCCCGCGTACACACTCGACAGGGTGAAGGCGACCGACCGGTACCACGCCACCCGCACGCCGAGCGCCGCCGCGTGCACCTCGCCGTCGCGGACCGCGGCGAACGCCCTGCCCACCCGGCTGCGCAGTACCAGCACGGCGAACACCGTGGTCAGCACCAGGATGATCAGGGTGACGTACCACCCGCGCTCGGCCTGGCGCAGCGGCACCCCGAGCAGCGAGAGCTCGGGCTCGGCGCCGAGCACCTGGAACGAGCCGACGGTCAGCTCGGGCACGTTACGCCCGTTGTAACCACCGGTGAGCGGCTCGGCGGTGAACAGCACGTGCTGGCCGATGAACACCAGCGCCAGCGACGCGACCCCCAGGTAGATGCCCTTCAGCCGGCCGGCCAGCGGGCTGAAGGCCAGCCCCGCCAGTCCTGCCAGCGCCACCGCGATCACCGCGGCGGGCAGGCTGGGCAGGCCGAGCCCCCAGGAGCCCTCCTTCGCCGGTGAGCCGAGCCAGATGTACCCGTAGGCGCCCACGGCCAGGAAGAACGAGTGCGCGAGGGAGAGCTGACCGACCCGGCCGACCAGGATCATCAGCCCGACCGCGCCGATGGCGGCGGCGAAGGCGAAGGAGCCCAGATTGAGCCAGAACCGGTCGGCGTACAGCGGGATGGCGAGCAGGACGACGCCCGCCACGACCGCGACCGGAGCCCGCCACCGGACCCCCGCGAGCGCACCGCGCCGTGTCTCCTCTGATGTGTTCGCCGGCTTAAACACGGACGGCCTCCCGTATCCCGAACAGCCCGGCGGGCCTGATCAGCAGCACCACCAGCATCAACACGTACGGCGCGGCCTCCTCGAACCCCTGGCCGAGGAACGTCAGGTACTCTCCGTACCCGCGGACCAGGACCTCGCTCAGCCCGACCAGCAGCCCTCCGGCGATGGCGCCGGTGGTGGAGTCCAGGCCGCCGATGATCGCGGCGGGCAGCGCGCGCAGCGCCACGGCCTCGACCGAGGTGTCCAGACCCGGGCTCGGATAGGCCACGATGAACAGCCCCGCGCACACGGCCAGGGCACCGGCCACGGCCCACGCCGTGGCCGAGACCCGGCCGAGCCGGATGCCCATCAGGGACGCCGTCTCCGGGTCCTCGGCGGTGGCCCGCATCGCCACGCCGAAGTCGCTGCGGTGCAGCCACAGCTGGAAGAGCACCAGCAGCAGCGCGCCGACGACCAGCGCGGCGATCCGCGCCTCGGCGACGCCGATGCCCAGGAACCGCACCACGGCGTTGCCCCACGGGTCACCGGTGGTGAGGATCTGCGAGCCGATCCGCCGGTCGGTCTCGGTCAGCAGCACCACGTCGAGGCCGATGGTCATGATGCTCGCCGCGACCACCGCGTGCGTCTTGCGGAACCTGCTGACCAGCAGGCGGTCGATCAGCACGGCCAGGACCGCGGCCGCGGCCACGCCCAGCGGGAGCGCCACCCAGAACGACAGCCCGTGCAGGGTGTACGCGCTGGCCAGCACGTACGTGCCGAACATCAGCAGGCTCGGCTGGGCGAAGTTGACCACGCTGGAGGACTTGTAGACGACGACGATGCCCAGGGCGACGAGCGCGTACACGGCACCGAGTGACGCGCCCTCCACCAGCATCGAGAGAAGTTGTGCCATGAAACCGGCTCCTAGGATGGCGGCTCGGACTCGGAACGTTCCTTTTCTGCGGCCCTGCCGAGGTAGGCGGCGATGACCGCCTCGTGCGCGGTCACCTGGTCGGGCGGCCCGGTGAGCACGACCTGACCGAAGTCGAGCACGGTGACCTGCTCGGAGATGCCCATCACCAGCCCCATGTCGTGCTCGACCAGCAGGACCGTGATCCGCTGTTCGGCGGCGATCCTGCGGATGGTGTCGCGGACGGCGATCTTCTCGTGCGTGTGCATGCCGGCCGCCGGTTCGTCGAGCAGCAGCAGCCGCGGCTCGGTGGCCAGGGCGCGTGCGATGTCCACCCGCTTGGCCTCGCCGTAGGGGAGTTCGGCCGCGGGCAGCGCGAGCAGGTGGTCGACCCCGAGGAACTCGGCGACCTCGCGTACCTTGGCCCTGGCCTCCCGCTCGGAGCGGCGGGCATGGGGAAGGCGCAGCCCGGCGCCGAACACCCCGCCCCTGCCCAGCCGGTGCCGGCCGAGCAGCAGGTTCTCCTCCACGGTCAGCCCCGCGAACATGGACGCGTTCTGGAACGCCCGGCCGACTCCCAGGCCGGTGACCCGATGCGGGGCGAGCCCGACCAGTTCGCCGCCGTCCACGAGCACGCTGCCCCGGGCGGGTTTGTAGATCCCGGACAGCACGTTGAACAGGGACGACTTGCCCGCTCCGTTCGGACCGATCACCGCGTGGATCGTGCCGGGTTCGGCGGTGAAGGTGACCCCGTCGAGCGCCGTCACCCCGGCGAACCTGATGGTGACGTCGCTGACCTGCAGGCGGGCTCCGGGTGCCGTCATGCCGTCCCTCCCTGTGCTTCGGCGGGAATCGTGGCCGCGTCCTCCTCGTCGGGCTCTCCTCCCAGGTACAGGCGGCGCACCCGGTCGTCGCCGCGCAGGCGTTCGGCCGGGCCCTCGATCGCCACCTCGCCCACGGCGAGCACGTACGCGTGGTCGGCGAGCTCCAGTGCCACCGCCGCGTTCTGCTCGACGACGAGCATCGCCGTGCCCTGCCTGTGGATCTCGCGCAGCAGGTCCACGATCCTGTCGATGATCTTGGGCGCGAGTCCCAGGGACGGCTCGTCCAGGAGCAGCAGCCGGGGCTCGGCCATCAGGGCCCGCCCGATGGCCAGCATCTGCTGCTCGCCGCCGGACAGCAGGCCCGCGGTCTGCCCCCTGCGCTCGCCGAGCACGGGGAACAGCTCGTACACCCGTTCCAGGTCGCCGGGCCGCCTGCCCTTCGGGTTGCCGTACCTGCCCGCCCGCAGGTTCTCCTCGACGGTCAGGCGGCCGAACACACGACGTCCTTCGGGGACCTGCACGATGCCGGACTTGACCCGGCGCTCGGCGCCCACACCGTCGATGCGGGCGCCGGCGAACGTGATCTCACCGCCGGTCATCCGGCCTGCCTGGCCTGCCAGCACTCCGGAGACGGCGCGCAGCAGCGTGGACTTTCCCGCGCCGTTGCTGCCGAGCACCGCCACGATGCCGCCGTGCGGGACGTCCACGCTGACGTCCCGCAGGGCGGTCACCGCGTCCCCGTAGCGGACCCCGAGGCCGCGCACCGAGAGCAGCGGATCGTCTGTGGCCCGAGCGGTCATCGCGCCTGGAACTTCGCCGTGTCCGGACCGGTGTAGCCGCTCTGGACCAGTTCCAGCCCGCCCTCGGCGCTCTTGGACGGCTTCATGACGAAGGTCTTGGTGGACGGCGAGACGCCCGGCTTGGAGAAGTCCAGCGGCACGGTGGTCTGCTGGGTGTCGTAGACGCCCTTCTGCCGGAAGGCCTTGGCCAGGCCCTCCCTGGTGAGGTCCTTGTTCTCGCACGCCTGGGTGATGGCCTGGTCCATCACGCTCGACGCCGCGTAGCCGAGCGTCACCCACAGGCTGGGCGTGATCGACTTCTCGCCGGACTTCGCGTACAGGTTCCTGACCTGCTCGGGGCCGGTGCCCTCGCCGGCGAACGGCGCGGCGGAGCTGACCACGAGCATGTTCTTCTCCATGGCCGCTCCCGCACCGGTGGTCAGCGACTCGGGGGAGAAGCCGGGGGAGGCCGCCACGATCGGCACGTCCAGGCCCTCCACGTCGGCGACGGCCACCGCGGAGGAGACCTGCCGTCCTGACGCGCTCAGGAACAGCGCCTTGACACCCTCCCCGGCCATCTGCTTGACCTGCCCGGAGAGGTCGCTGACCGTCGGGTCGATCTGCTGGCTGACCACGGAGATGCCGTTGGCCTCGGCGGCGAAGGTGGCCCCCGCCAGGCCGGGCTCGCCGTAGTCGCCCTTGAGGTGGATGTAACCGATCTTGTCGCCCTTGGCGAGCTTCTTCTGCTCGATCAGGTAGTCGACCGCGTTCACCATCTCGATGTCGTACGTGGTGCCGGGGATGATGATCGATTCGCTGTCCTTGACGCTGGGGGACCAGCCCATGGACACCGCGAGCATGCGGTCCTGCTCCAGCTTGGGCAGTACGGCGAGCGTGGTGGGCGAGCCGACGGTGATCTGCAGGGCGAGGACCTGCTGCGACAGGTCGGAGTACAGGGACACCGCCTTCTGCGGGTCGTATCCGTGGTCCCGGGTCACCAGGTTGACCTTGCGGCCGTCACAGACGCCGCCCGCGGCGTTCTTGGCGTCCCAGTAGAGTTTCACGCCCAGGTTCTGCTGCTTGTCGATCGCGGCGAACGGGCCGGTGACGTCGGTGAGCAGACCCAGGTTGATCGTGGAGCCGTCCACACCAGGCCCCGTGGGCATGCCACCGGAGGTGTCGGAACTGGTCTGCGCCTTGGTGGAACAGGCGGTCACGGTGGTGATGGCGAGAGCCGCGGCGCCCAGCGCGGCGGCCATGCGGAGCGTGTGGGATGGCATGCGTCCCCTTTCGTGCCGGTACGGGTCCGCGTCCGTCGGAAACGCGTGGCCGCAGGCAGTAGAGATCACGTTGTGGTCGATGGGGAGAGAACGGCCCGCAACCGATATTCGGTTAAACCGTTCGACTATCGTGCTGTGGCCCATCTGGTGTGTCAAGAGGGTGGCCGAACGGCAACAGGAATGATGCGGGGCGGTGAAACGGCCGTCTCACCGCCCCGGGGGAGGGGAGGTGATCAGCCGGCGGACGCGCGGATCTCGCGCACGGCCCGCAGGGCGTCGGCGGGCTCCATCCGTGTCCGGTAGTTCATCGTCACGTGCCGGGCCCGCACCACGCCGGAGGGGTCGAGCACGAACGTCGCGGGCACGGGAAGGCTCCAGCGGCCGTCGGGCTGCTGACGGGCCAGTGCCGCCGCGGTGACGTCCAGCAGATGCGGTTTGATCTCCTCGGGCAGCTCGAACCGCACCCGGTAGGCGGCCATGACCTCCTGGTCGGCGTCGGAGAGCACGTCGTAGGCCAGGTCGTGCCTCTCCTGCATCGACAGCGCGTCGTCGGGCAGCTGCGGGCTCACCGCCACCAGCCGTGCCCCCGCCTCACGGAACTCGGGCAGGGCCGCCTGGTAGGCGGCCAGCTCAAGGTTGCAGTACGGGCACCATGAACCGCGATAGAAGATCAGGACGACCGGTCCCTCGGCGAGCCGGTCGCGGAGTCGTACCTTGGCTCCCACCGCGTTGGGCAGCGTGAAGTCGGGCGCCTGCTCTCCGACCTTCACCCCGGGGACGAGGCCGGCGGCCTCGATCTCGGCGAACGCCTCGTTGATGGCGCGTTTGGCCTCCTCGGGCCGTTGGACCGATGCGGCCTTGGCCGCGAGGATCTCGTTGAGCGATTGCACCGGCGCCAACTCCTTGACCGTTATTCGGTTGCGATGTTCGTTTTTTGTGCACTTCGGTTACGTGCATCCTCGGAACCCGGTCGCGCCCCTGTCAAGACGTGAGGGTGTGCGCTAGGGTGAGCGATACCGATATATGGTGACAGTAACCGTTAATCGAACGCGGGTGAGGTGGTCAGGACATGGCTGAGCGGGAGCTGCTCACCGTTCCCATCGGGACGGCGGCCGCGGCCTCGGAGGTCTACTCGGGCGTGGCCCGGATGGCGGGAGTGCTGTGGTGCTCCCGGGTCCGCGCGAACCCCGGCCGGCGCGCCGACACCGCCGTGGTGGTGGTCCACCCCTCCTCCAACTTCCTCGGGCACTACGCGCTCGGGGCGTGGGCCGAGCGCGGGGTCGACGCGGTGGCCATGACGACCCGCTACCTCGGCAACGACTCGGTGCTGCTGCTGGAGAACTGCGTACTCGACATCGCCTCCGTCGTCGGCCACCTGCGCGCCGAGGGGTACGAGAAGGTCGTCCTCGTCGGCAACTCCGGCGGCGGCGGGCTCGTCGCCCTCTACCAGGAGCAGGCGCGCAACGCCACCATCACCTCCGCGCCCTACGGCGGCGGCCCCGACCTGACCAAGGCCCACCTGCCGCCCGCCGACGCCCTGGTCATGCTGATGGCCCACCCCGGCCGGGCCAACCTTCTCGTCGAATGGCTCGACCCCGCGGTACGCGACGAGGACGACCCCTTCGACCGCGACCCCGAACTCGACATGTTCGCCGCGCACAACGGCCCGCCGTACCGGGAGGAGTGGCTGGCCCGCTACCGCGAGGCGCAGCGGGCACGCAACGAGCGGATCACCGACGCGGTCGTCGCCCGGCTCGGCGCACTCACCGAGCGAGCCGGAGGCAGGGTCACCGACCTGCCCATCAGGATCCACGCCACCTGCGCCGACCCGCGTAACGTGGACCTGTCCATCGACCCGTCCGACCGCGCGCCGGGCACCCTGTGGGGGGAGCCCTACGAGGCGAACCTGCGGCCCACCACCCTCGGCCACCTGACCAGCCTGCGCTCATGGCTGTCGCAGTGGTCCATCCGCACCTCCAACGGCGACGGCCCCGCCCGGCTCGCCACCGTGGACGTCCCCGTGCACGTCATCTACGGCACCGCCGACCAGGCGTGCTTCCCCTCCCACGCCCGCCAGCTGTACGAGGCGGTGCCGCACGACAACAAGACACTCACCGCGGTGGAGGGCGGCCGTCACTACCTCAACGGCCAGCCCGAGCTCACCGCGGTCATGGCCGACGCCCTGATCGGCTGGATTGGAAAGGTCCTGTGAACCGTCCGACGATCGCCGACCTGAGCACGGCCTGGGTGCGCGTCCCGCTCGGCGCGGGACGCGGCGGCTCCGGCGCCACCCGGGTCGACCTGCTCCACGTCACCCTCACCGACGACGAGGGCGCCACGGGCACCGGCTTCACCTACGCGCTGACCGGCGGCGCCGAAGCCCTGTACGCCCTGCTCACCGGCCTGGTCAAGGAGATGGCCGAGGGCACCCCCCTCGACGCCTGGCCGCGCCGCTGGCACGAGATCACCGCCGCGACCCGCAGACTGGGCAGGGGCGTCGCGCTGCCCGCGCTTTCGGCCGCCGACATCGCCGTGTGGGACCTGCGCGCCCGCCGCGCCGAGCTGCCCCTCTACCGTTACATCGGCGCGCACACCGACACCGTCCCGGTGTACGGCAGCGGCCGCTCAACCCACGCGATGACGGTGGACGAGCTGATCGAGGGCTCCCGCCGGTACGTCGCCGAAGGTTACGACGCGGTGAAGCTGCGCGTGGGCGCCCGCCGCGCCGAGGAGGACGTGGCGCGGGTGCGCGCCGTACGCGAGGCGCTCGGCGACGACCTGCGGATCATGGTCGACTGCAACGAGCGGCTCGACCTGCCCACCGCGGTGTGGCTCGGCCGCCGCCTCGACGACCTCGGCGTCTACTGGATCGAGGAGCCGCTGCCCTCCGACGACCTGGCGGGGCACGCCCAGCTCGCCGCCCGTCAGGGCGTCCCCGTCGCGGTCGGCGAGCACCTGCACGGCCGGCACGAGTTCGCGAACTACCTGCGCGAGGGCGCCGCGTCCGTGCTCCAGCCCGACGTGCCGCTGTGCGGGGGCGTCACCGAATGGCTGCGGATCAGCGCGGTGGCCGAGGTGTTCGGCGCCGTGCTCACCCCCCACTTCCTGCCGGAGCTGCACATCAACCTGGCGGCGGCCGTACCCAACTGCGCCTACGTCGAGCACTTCCCGCTGATCGACGAGGTGCTCGCCGAGACCCTGCCGGTCAGCGGTGGTGTGGCGGCTCCGCCGGACCGTCCCGGCCACGGGATGTTGTGGGACGGCGCCGCGCTGGACCGCCTCCGGCACGCCTGACGAACCACCACGACAAGAAGGAGCACACCGTGTCCAAGCCATTCGCCTCCACCGGCGACACCGAGGAGAAGCCCGAGATCCTGGAGGTCCTCGCCGACGGCGTGTACGCCCTGACCACGGGCGGCGACCCGAACGTGGGCGCCATCGAGGGCGAGGACTTCCTGGTCTGTTTCGAGGCCCGTGCCACCCCCGTGATGGCCAGGCGCTGGCTCGCGCAGCTGCGTCAGCACACCGACAAGCCGGTCAGGTACCTGGTCCTGTCGCACTACCACGCGGTACGCGTGCTCGGTGCCGCCGGGTTCGACGCGCAGGAGATCATCACGCACACCGAGACCAGGCGGCTCATCGTCGAGCGCGGCAAGGAGGACTGGGACGTCGAGTTCGGCCGGATGCCGAGGCTGTTCGCCGGTCACGAGACCATCCCCGGCCTGACCTGGCCGACCCTCACCTTCGACGACCACATGTCGATCGAACTGGGCGGCGATCGCGGCACCGTCGAACTGGCCTGGGCGGGCAACGCGCACACCTCCGGTGACATCTACGCCTACGTGCCCAAGTCGAAGGTCCTTTTCGCGGGTGACCTGGTGGAGAACGGCTCGGCCGTCTACACCGGCGACGCCTACCACCGGGAGTGGATGACCACCACGCTCGACCGGGTCAAGGCGCTCGACGTGGAGATCCTGGTGGGCGGACGCGGCGAGATCGCCCATGACCGTGCCGCCTCCCAGCGTGCCGTCGAGCTGACCCGTGACTTCCTCAGCACGCTGATGACCGCCGTGGAGAAGGTCAAGGAGGGTGGCGGCACGGTCGAACAGGCGTACGTGGCGGCCCGCGAGGCCCTGCTGCCCGTATACGGCGGCATGCCGGTCTTCGAGCACGCCATGGTCTTCGACACCTGGCGCGCCTGGGAGGAGCTCGACGGACAGGCCCCCGGCATCTGGACCCCGGAGCGTGACCGCCAGGTCTGGGACCGCCTCACGGGCTGAGCGCCGCCCGGCCGGTCGGACTCCGGCACCCCGCCCGGTCACGACCTGGGACGTGGCCCGTGAGGGTGCCGGTACGCCCGGTCTCAGGAGACGGCGGTCCGCCGCGGACCGCCGTCTGAAGAAGCACACCGCGTGGCCGGGTTCCGGAGGTTTCAGGAGGCGACGGCGGGTAGGGGCGGAACCGGTTGAGGCGATCAAGAAAGCCGATCGCCGGGTGTCCGCCAGGGCCCGTTCCTGAGACCGAGGAGACGAACATGCCCCAGAACGTCATCGAGCTGATCATGGCCGACCACCGCGACGTCGAGACGATCTTCGAGAGGCTGAGGAGCCAGCCGGAGAACCGGCCCGCCCTGGTGGCGGAGCTGGCCGCGAAGTTCGTCGCGCACGCCCGAGCCGAGGAGACCCGGGTCTACCCCGAACTGGCCAAGGCAGATCCCGGTGAGCGCGGCGAGGTCCGCCACGGGATCGGGGAACACCACGAGGCCGAGGAACTCCTGGCCGCCCTCATGGAGGCCGACCCCGACCGGCCGGAGTTCACGACCGCGCTGGAGCGGCTGGTCAAGGCGGTCGAGCACCACGTCGAGGAGGAGGAGAGCGACATCCTCCCCGCCATGGCCAAGGCCCTCTCCGCCGACAGGCTGGCCGCGATGGGCCGGGCCTTCAGCCAGGCCAAGGCCGAGGAACTCGCCAAGCCGCCCAGGCCGAAGGGCCGCACCAAGGAGGAACTGGTCGAACAGGCCAGGAAGAAGGGCGTCGAGGGCTACGGCTCCATGACCAAGGACGAACTGCTCGCCGCCCTCGGAGGCTGAGGCGTCGGCGAACGGTCCGTGCCCCCTACGGCTTCCCGACGGCCGCGGGCCGTACGGCGCGCGGACGTCCTCGTGGGTCCGGTCCCGGGAGGCCGCCTCAGGGGGTGAGCTGGAGGAAGTGGGAGAGCACGAGCCCGGCGGCGCCGAGGAGGGTGGAGTCGTCGTGCAGGGCGGAGAACGCGATCTGCGGCTGGCTGCCCGGATGGGCGGCGGTGCGCTGACGTACCTGCCGCTCGATCTTGCCGCGCAGCGCCTCGCCGCCCGCGACCACGTCGCCGTGCAGGATGAACAGGCCGGGGGCGAGGATCTGCTGGATGTTCGTGATACCGACGGCGAGGTTGTCGACGTACCGGTCGAACAGCTGCGCCGCCCCGGGGTGGCCCTTGGCGGCGAGGCGGGTCAGCGGCCCGACCGTCAACGTGGGCGCCGAGGGCAGATTGAGCCGGGCCGCCTCCTCGCGTAACCAGCGGTGTGTGGCGATGGTCTCCCAGCAGCCGCGCTGACCGCAGTGGCAGGGGAGGCCGTCGACCTGCACGATGCTGTGCCCGATCTCGCCGCCCGCGCCGCCGGGCCCGCGGTGTACCGAACCGTTCAGCACCAGTCCCACGCCGAGCGCCTCTCCGGCGTAGAGCGAGGCGAAGGTGGACAGGCCGCGTCCCTGCCCGAACCAGCGGTCACCGAGAGCCTGGACGCGCGGGTGCAGGTCGACGTAGACGGGCAGGCCGGTGCGGTCGGCGATGAGCGGGCCGAGCGGCAGGCCCGCCAGACCGGGAGCCAGGTTGACCTGCACGATGGTGCCGCTGTCGGTGTTGACCATGCCGCCGACCGCGATGCCCACGCCGAGGGCGGCCGGCCGGTTCGGGGCGAACAGTTCCTCCAGCGCGTCGGCGACCGCGCCGACGACCAGGCCGGTGTCGTGGGTGTCCGCCGGATACTCGCGTCTCGCCGTGGTCAGGATCGTGCCGCCCGCGCTGACGAGCGCGGTCTCGACGTGTCCGGGCAGCAGGTGGACGGCGGCGATGGGCGGGCTGTTGGGAGAGAACCACAGCGGGCGCGACGGTTTGCCGCCGGCCGCGCTGCTGGGCTGGGGGTCGCCCTCGGCCAGCATCTCGCTGTCGATCATCGGCTGCACGATGGAGCCGATCGTCGCCCGGCTGACCTCGGTGAGCCGCGCCAGGTCGGCGCGGGACAGCGGGCCGACGTCGTAGAGCGCCTGCAGTACCCGGGCGCGGTTCACCTGGCTGACCGTGTTCGGGGAGATCAGTGGTGAGTAAGGCCGGGGCGGCGGAGCAGGTGTCTCCGGGCGCGTCCAATCCGACGGCACGCTACAGCCCCTCTCGATCCAGACGGAATACCCAATGCGGCGCGCCCAGGCAGGGCGTGGTCGTGCGTGATCTTTCCCCCGCCTCAATATACGGCTCGCGCCGGTGACCGTTGTGACGCGTGATCGCTGACATGTGCTCCTCCTCCGGGCGCGGGTTCAGCCGACGAGCGGGAAGGATCGGGACAGCACCAGACCGGCTGCGCCGAGCAGGGTGGTGCGGTCATGAGCGGGGCCGAAGGTGATCTGCGGTCCGGCCGCCGACCGCGCGGGAAGGCGGCTGCGTGCCTGCCGCTCGACGCGGCCGCGCAGCGCCTCGCCACCGGCGGTCACGTCGCCGTGCAGGATGAACAGGCCCGGGGCGAGGATCTGCTGCAGGTTCACCACACCGAGGGCGATGTTGTGGGCGTACCGCTCGAACAACTCCCTGGCGTCGGCGTCGCCCGCGGCCGACAGGCCGGCCAGCAGCGCCGTGGTCATCGCCCGCGCGGCCGGTAGGCGCAGCCGGGCGGCCTCTTCACGCAGCCAGTCGCGTGTGGCGACGGTCTCCCAGCAGCCGCGCTGGCCGCATCGGCAGGTTCGTCCACGGATGTCCACGACGGTGTGCCCGACCTCGCCGCCGGCCCCGGCGGGTCCGCAGTGGATGGCGCCGTTGAGGAACAGGCCCGCGCCGATCGCCTCACCGATGTAGATGGAGGCGAAGGACTGTTCGCCTCGGCCTGGACCGGACCAGCGGTCGCCTATGGCCTGGGCCCGGGGGTGCAGATCGAGGTGGACCGGCAGGCCGATCCGCTCGGAGACCAGAGGACCGAGCGGAAGGCCGGAGAGCTCCGGCATCAGGTTGCAGGCGACGATGGTTCCGCTGGTCGACTCGACGATGCCGCCGACCGCGATGCCCACGCCGAGGGCCCGGGCCGTGCTCCCCGCGAGGACCGCGTTGAGCTGGTCGACCACGCAGTCGACCACCGTGGCGGCGGGGGCGGTGGCCCGGAAGCGCCCGCTGGCGACGGCCAGGATCCCGCCGTCCGCCCTCACCAGCGCGGCCTCCACCCAGCCGGGCACCAGGTGCACCGCGGCCAGGGGCGGGCTGTCCGGAGCGAACCACAGCGGACGGGCAGGCTTGCCGCCGGGGGCGGCGCCGCGTTGTGGTTCGCCCTCCACGAGCAGCCCTCCCTCAAGGAGGGGCTGCACGATCGATCCGATGGTGGCCCGGCTGACTCCGGTCAACCGGGCCAGATCGGCCCGGGACAGCGGACCGAGGTCGTGAAGCGCCTGCAGTACCCGGCCCTGGTTGACGCGCCCGGCCTTGACCGCGGTCATCAGGACGGTCGGCTGCCCGAACCGGGGGGTCTCGCTAGGTGGCCACACCGCACTACCGCTCTCACTAGGTATGTACGGGATTCTGACATACCGGTTCGGGTGAGGGCGACATGGATCCGTAACTCAAACGATCTACCTGATGTGTTGACACCTAAACCATCTAATACGGCAGACCGAAACCTATTGACAGGGGTGGGTATGTAGTTACCCTTAACTAACCTCGCGACTCTGATCCACCCCCGGCGAGGTAGAGCTTCAAGCAGGAAACGGTGTGACATGAGAGTAAGGCGCAGGGCTCAGCTGTTCTCGCTGGTGAGTGCGTGCACGGTGCTGGCAGCCACGGGTTGTGCGGCGGGTGGCCCCTCCGCCTCGGGGGCCGCCCTCGACCAGGCGAGCTGCGACAAGATCACGAGTGGGGCGGCGGCCGGCGCCGGCGCGTCGCCGAAGCGGCCGGGCGGAGACGGCCGGAGCCTCCACGTCCAGCAGGCCTCGCTCAGAACCGGGCTGCCCAAGACCGCGGCGAGCGGCAAGACCATCAACTTCGTCGGCGGCGCCTACACCGGGACCACCGAGGCGTACTGGAAGGACCTCGCGGGCAAGTTCGAGGCGGCCAACCCGGGATACAAGGTCAACATCCGGATCATCGACTGGAACAACATCGACCAGCAGGTCAGCACGATGATCCAGACCAAGCAGTATCCGGACGTCCTCAACCAGAACAAGTTCTCCGGATGGGCCGCGAACGGACTGCTCCAGCCGATCGACTCACTGGTCTCCCCGGAGGTCGGGAACGACTTCATCCCGTCGTTCAAGGAGAACAGCTTCTACAAGGGCAGCCAGTACGGCCTGCCTCTGATCGCCAGCACCCGCGCGCTGTTCTACAACAAGGACATCTTCGCCAAGGCCGGGATCGACAAGCCCCCGGCCACCTGGGCCGAGTTGGTGGTCGCGGCGCAGAAGATCAAGGCGGCCGGGTACACCGGGTACGGCCTGCCACTGGGCGGCGAGGAGAACCAGGGCGAGTGGTCCCTGTGGATGTGGTCCAACGGCGGCGACTGGAAGTCGAACGACCAGTGGAGCGTCAGCAGCGATCGGAACGTCGAGAGCCTGAACTTCCTCAGCTGCCTCGCCAACGTCTACCAGGTGACACAGCCGAACCCGGGTCAGACGAACCGCACCGACGGGGTCTTCCGGCCGTTCGCCAACGGCCAGACGGGCATGATCATGGGTGCGAGCTTCGCCCCCAGCCTGTTCAAGCAGTGGAACTCCACCGTCGACTACGGCATCGCCCCCATCCCGGTGAACAAGGGCACCAAGCCGTTCACCCTGGGGGTGCAGGACTATCTGGTGTCGTTCAAGAACCCGGGCAACACGGAGGCCGTGTCGAAGTTCCTGAACTTCTTCTACCAGACCGACAACTACGTGCGCTTCCTGACGAGCCAGGGCTTCCTGCCGACCACAAAGACGGCGTCCGCCGCCCTGAAGGACGAGCCCGATTTCGCGCCGTACCTGGATCTGCTGCCGATCGCGAAGTTCTACCCGTCGACCGACCCCGGTTTCCCGAAGGCGCAGGGCACCCTTGAGGCGCAGCTCGGCACCGCGCTGACCCCCGGTGCGGACACCAAGTCGGTTCTGGACCAGGTCCAGACCGCGGCGACGCAGGGCAACGGCGGCTGAGCCGTGACACCGAGGATGCGGCACCGCACATGGCGGTCGCTGGCCTGGATCTCGCCGAGCGTTCTGCTCATCATCGCGGTGATCACGCTGCCCGCACTGCGCATGGTGTGGACGTCGCTGCAGCTCACCGACGAGACCGGGGTGAGCCACGGGTTCGCCGGGCTGGCCAACTACCGCCGCCTGCTCGCCGAACCGGCGCTGGTCAACGTCCTGAGCAACACGGTGGTGTGGGTGCTGCTCGTGGTCGGCGTGTCCATCGTCGCCGCGCTCGGCCTGGCACAGCTGCTGAACAAGCGGTTCTTCGGGCGGCGCCTGGTGCGCTGGGCGCTGATCGTGCCGTGGGCGACCTCGCTGGTGATGACCTCGACGGTGTGGCGGTACATGCTCGAAGGCGGCAACGGGATCGTCAACCGGTTCCTGATGGACCTCGGCGTGATCAGCGCGCCGATCGGCTGGTACCAGGATCCCCGGTACGCCTTCTGGTCGGTGGTCGGGGTGGGAATCGTGGTGACCATCCCGTTCACCACCTATGTTCTGCTGGCCGGGTTGCAGGCGATCGATCCGCAGGTGTACGAGGCCGGAAAGCTGGACGGCGCGGGGCCGTGGAAGACATACCGATACATCACCCTGCCGCTGCTCCGCCCGGCCCTGGTGATCGCCACGATCCTGGTCACCATCTACGTGTTCAACTCGTTCCCGGTGATCTGGGTCATCACCGGGAGCAACCCGGGGAACTTCTCGGACATCACCCTCACCTGGGCGTACAAGATCGCTTTCCGGCAGCAGCTGAACACCGGAGAGGGAGCCGCGCTTTCGGTGTTCAACGTCCTGATACTCATCGTCGTGGTGCTGCTGTACCTGCGTGCGGTCAACGGTGACAAGGAACGGCAGACGTGGCTGGGCCGCGCCTGGGCGGCGCTGACCGAACGGCTGGGCCGGCGATGGAGCCGGCGGCCTCCGGCGGGCCCCGTCCCGGTGGTGGCCTCCGGCCGGGCGGACCGGGGGGTGTGGCGGCGGGTGCGCCCGGTGGCGCTGCCGCTTGCCGGGCTGGTCGTCGCGGCGTTCTTCCTGGCCCCGTACGCGGTGATGTTCCTGGCCTCGTTCAAGGACGGCGCCGACCTCTACGCGGTGCCCGCCACCTACCTGCCGCAGCACTGGGAGTGGAGCAACTGGGTGAAGGTGTGGGACGTGCTGCCGCTCACCATGTTGCTGCGCAACAGCCTGATCATCGCGGCCGCCTCGACCGCGCTGGTCATGGTGATCGCGGTGCCGGCCGCGTACTACACCGCTCGCAACCGGTTCACCGGCAGGACCGGTTTCCTGAACCTTGTGCTGATCACGCAGGTCCTCGCCCCGGTCGCCCTGGTCGTCGGCATCTACCAGGAGGTCGTCTACGTCGACGGGGTCAACCAGTACTGGGCGATCGTCGTGGTCAACGCGGCGTTCAACCTCGCCTTCGTCACCTGGATCATGAACGGCCAGTTCGCCGGCGTCGACTTCGCGATCGAGGAGGCGGCCATGATGGAGGGGCTCGGGCCGATGCGCCGGATGCTGCGCATCATGCTGCCGGTGGTGCGCCCGGGGCTGGTGACCGCGCTGGTCTTCACCTTCATCCAGGTGTGGAACGAGTTCGTCATCTCGCTGACCGTCTTCAACGACCCGACCCATGAGCGGGTCACCCTGCCGGTCGGCATCCAGCAACTGGTCGGCCTCAACCAGACCAACTACCAATACCTCTTCGTCGCCTCGCTGATAGCGACGGTGCCCGTCGTGGTGCTGTTCATCACCGTCGAGCGGCATCTGGTGGGAGGACTGACCGCGGGGAGCGTCAAATGATCGAACTGACCGCCGGGGCCGCCGCCGTCCGGATGGACCCCGAAGACGGCGGCCGCCTGACCTCCCTGCGAGTGGGCGGCGCGGAGCTGCTGGGCGCCGGTGGCGCGGGCCCCGCCGGCCTGGACCGGATCATGTACGGCAGTTTCCTGATGGCGCCGTTCGTCGGCCGGTTGGAAGGGGCCCGGTTCACCTTCGCCGGGCGGGAGTGGACGGTACCGGCGAACCTCGCCCCGCACGCCCTGCACGGTCTCGTCTTCGACCGCCCCTGGACCGTCGACGGCACCGCGACCCTCGGCGCGGCCGTCGGCGCGGCCATCGGCATCGAGCTGGACGGGCGATGGCCGTTCGGCGGCGCCGTACGGCAGGAGTTCGAGCTGACGCCGGACGCGCTGACGGTACGCGCCACGGTGACCAACGAACGCCGCGCCATGCCGGCGATCGTCGGTTTCCACCCGTGGTTCGCGCGCAGGATCGACGGCGGGCCGGAGCTCGCCTACCGCTTCGAACCCGGTCTGCGCTATGTCTGTGACGAGGACGGCATCCCGCGGC
Source organism: Streptosporangium sp. NPDC020072 (assembly GCF_040631445.1). Lineage (NCBI taxonomy): Bacteria > Bacillati > Actinomycetota > Actinomycetes > Streptosporangiales > Streptosporangiaceae > Streptosporangium > Streptosporangium sp. NPDC020072. The sequence continues at coordinate 16,828 of NZ_JBEYAB010000006.1, forward strand.
ATCTGTCCGCCTCCACCGGTCCGCGGCCGTGGGACGACTCCTTCACCGCCGTCGCGAGCCCGCCGGTCCTTCGCTGGCCCACGCTTGACCTGACCGTCGCCAGTGCGGCCGGTCACTGGATCGTCTGTGAGACCAAAGCCGACGCCGTCTGCGTCGAACCACTGTCCGGGCCGGTCAACGGCCTGAACACCAACCACTACCAGATCGTCGAGCCCGGAGCACCGTTGCGTTTCTCGATGACGCTGCACTGGGCCGCACGACAGCCAACCGACAGGAAGACGACATGACCGTCTTGGATTCGTTCTCGTTGCAGGGCAAGGTGGCCGTGGTCACCGGAGCCAGCCGTGGCATCGGCCGAGCCCTGGCCCAGGCACTGGGTGAGGCGGGGGCGGCGGTCGCGGTGACCGCCCGCACCGTCGAGGCCGCCGAGCGAGCGGCCGGTGAGCTTCAGGCGTCCGGGATCACCGCGTTGCCCGTCGGCCTTGAGGTGACCGATCCGGTCCAGGTCGATCGGATGGTCGAGCTGGTCGGCGAGCGGCTCGGCCCGATCGACGTACTGGTCAACAACGCCGGCATCAGCATCGGCCGGGCGGCCCTGGACACCCCCGACGAGCTCTGGCGCGAGGTGCTGGCCACCAACCTGGACGGGGTCTGGTACTGCAGCAAGGCGGTCGGCGCGCGGATGGCCGAGCGGGGCGGCGGGAGCATCGTCAACATCGGCTCCATGTCGGCCATGATCGTCAACCGGCCCCGGTGGCAGCCCGCGTATCTGGCCTCCAAGGCGGCGGTGCACCAGCTGACCAAGGCCCTGGCCGCCGAGTGGGCACCGTACGGGATACGGGTCAACGCGCTCGCCCCCGGTTACATCCTCACCGAGGCGTCCCCCGTGGACCAGCCGGAGTACCGCGAGTGGTGCGTCGAGCCCGCCGCGATGAAGCGGTACGGCCTGCCTGAGGAACTCGGCCCGGCGGTGGTCTTCCTGGCAGGCCAGGCCTCCAGCTTCATGACGGGCTCGGTGGTGGTGATCGACGGCGGATTCACCCTCTTCTAGGAGCGGCGGAGGCTTTCCAGGAGCGGCGGAGGCGAGCGGACAACGAGAGGCATGGCGCAGGCGGCGCCGGGGACGCGGATCCGGGAGCCACGGGCGCCGCGTACGCCCCCGGCGGCGCGGCGTCACCGCGACGGAAGACGCAGGGCGAACGTCGTGCGGACGCCCGGCACGCTGGCGACCGTGGCCGTGCCGCCGTGCGCCTCGGCCAGGTTGCGCACGATGGCCAGTCCGAGCCCGCTGCCGCCGGTCTGGCGGTTACGGGACTTCTCCGCCCGCCAGAACCGGTCGAAGACATGGGGGAGGTGCTCGGCGCCGATCCCGATCCCCGTGTCGGTCACCTCGACGACGACCTGGTCGCCGTCCTGACGGGCGCCCAGCGTGATGTGCCCGCCGCGTGGGGTGTAGCGCAGGGAGTTGGTCACCAGGTTGCCGACGGCCTGGCGGAGCCGTACCGGATCCGCCGTCAGCGGGGGGTCGCCGGTGACCGTCGTGGTCAGCGTGAGCCCGGCGGCCTCGGCCCGGCCACGGTGGGCGGTGGCCACCTGGTCGAGAAGGTCGCCGAGGTGGACGGGTTCGACGTGCAGACGGAGTTTGCCCGCGTCGGCGAGGGCGAGCTCCTGGAGGTCGTCGACGATGTGCTGCAACAGCAGGGTCTCCTCGACCAGTGAGGCGATCAGCGCGGGGTCCAGCTCGGCGACGCCGTCCTGGGCGGCCTCCAGCCAGCCTCTGAGGTTGCTCAGCGGTGTGCGCAACTCGTGGGAGACGTCGCTGACCATGGCCTTGCGCTGCTCCTCCATGCGCTGGAGGTGTTCCGACATCTCGTTGAACGCCGTGGCGAGCTCGCTGATCTCGCCGGTGGTCCTGACCGTGACGCGGGCGGAGCTGTCCCCGTCGCGCATCCGCTGCGCGGCGTGGGTGAGCGCGTTGACCGGTCTGACCAGGCGTCTGGCAGCCATGACGCTCACGCCCACGGTCAGCACGAGCACGAGGAGGGCGGCACCGGCGATCGAGGGCAGCGGGATGCGCTGGCCGGAGCCCTCGGCGGGGGAGCCGATGTACAGGTACGCCGCGGGGGCGACGTAGGGATCGAGCTGTTGCCTGCGGGCGGTGACGACGCAGGAGGAGATCGTCTGGTCGGGTTCGGCGGCCGGCTGTCTCTCCTGGGAGACCCAGGTGAGGTCGAGGCCGACCGAGCCCTTTTCCCCGCTCTTGCCCTTGAGACACCTGCCGACCAGGAGGTTGAGCTGTTTCAGCGCGGCCTTCTCGCTGCGCGTCGGCCTGCTGAGGGCGGTGGCGTCGCAGGGGCCCATCACGGTGGGGGCCTCGGTCGGGGCCGGTCTCGGCGCCGGGGTCGGCTCCCGACCGCCCCCCTGGCCGAGCGGCGTGACGACGGGCCTGCCGGAGTTCGAGACGTCCACCCGTACGGCCTGCCCGGTGCGGCCCGCGCAGGCGGCGTAGGCGTCGGCGGCCTTCCTCAGCCGGGCGCGATCACGGGCCGACAGCAGGAAAGGACCCACCGCGCGTGGATCGATACGGTCCCCGGCCGCCCCCGGGACCAGGGTCACGTCCACGGCCAGCGGGTCGACGACGGCCGACACCCTGGTGGGCAGCGGGGTCCCGGTGGCCGCCGAGTCCGCGATGAGGGTGCCGTTCTCGGCGACCAGCGCGATGCGGCGGCCGTTCCCGGCGGCGAGGTCGCGCACGGTCGAGGCGACGCCCGACCAGTCCGAGTGACGGGAGGCGTAACCGAGCAGGCTGTTGTTGATCCGGGCGTCGCTGGCCAGCGTCTGGCCCTGTTCCTGCCGGATGGCCCCGGAGGTGCTGTTGGCGGCCAGCCACGCGGTCGCCGTGATCGAGCAGACCGCGACGACGGCCGAACTCGTGAGCAGCCTGGCGAACAACGACCTCATACGCGGGTCAGTTTGTAGCCGACGCCGTACACGGTCAGCAGCCGGACCGGGCGGCGCGGATCAGGCTCGATCTTCTTGCGCAGGTTCATCACGTGCACGTCGACCGTGCGTTCGGTGATGAACCCGTCGAAGCCGTGGACGCGCTCAAGCAGCTGCTTCCTGGTGAACACCCGCTCCGGCTCGGCGGCCAGCGTCTCGATGATCCGGAACTCGACGGGTGTGCAGTCCACCGGCGTGTCCGCCGAGGTGACGACGTGCCTGACCGGGTCCACGAGGAGGTCGCCCGCCTGGAACACCTGCCGGTCGGCGCCGTGGGACCTCCCGGTGCGGCGCAGCAGGGTCCGCACGCGGGCCATCAGCTCACGCGGGCTGTACGGCTTGGCGACGTAGTCGTCGGCGCCGAGGTCGAGTCCCAGCAGCAGGTCGTCCTCGGTCGACCTGGCGGTCAGCATCAGGATCGGCAGGTCGGACTCGGCACGCAGCACCCGGCAGACGTCCAGCCCGTCGACCTTCGGCATCATCACGTCGAGCACCACGAGGCCGGGATCCGTCCGCCGTGCCTCGTCGATGGCGGAACGACCGTCGTGCACGACGAGGACCTCGTGGCCCTCCTGCTCCAGATACCGGCTGAGCAGTTCGGCCTGCTTGGGGTCGTCCTCGGCGACCAGCACGTACGCGCACATGGGCTGAGGTTATGCCCCTGCCGGGGGTGCATATGGGATTCGCATGACAACCAAACAGGTTTCACACATTCTCTCGCCAAGCTGCGGCAGGTGAGAAACAACCTGCTTCGCACGGCCGCCGCGGCGGCACTCGCCTTCCTGCTGACCGGCTGCGCGGGCGACACGAGCAGCGCCGTACGGCCGGAAACGGCGGGCGGAGTGAACCGTGCCACACGGTCCGAGCCGATGGGCGACGTGAGCCGTGCCACACGGCCCGGACCGGCGGGCGGCGTCAGCTCGAAGATCGCGAGCGTCAGGGGATCCCGGATCACGGTCTACGGAGCCAAGGAGGGGGCGCGGAAGAGGACGATCACGAGCCCCAACGACTACGGCGCGACGCGTGTCTTCCTGGTGGAACGTGACGAGGGCGAGTGGCTCCAGGTACTGCTGCCGATCCGGCCGAACGGCAGCAAGGGCTGGATCAGGGCCGCCGACGTGACGCTCGCGGAGACCGCCCACCGGGTGGAGATCGATCGCGGGACGTTCAGGTTCACGGTCTACGACGGGGACAGGGCCGTCAGGACGGGCAGGGTCGCGACGGGCGAAGCGGGCACACCGACGCCGCCGGGCCGGTACTTCCTCACCGAACTGGTGAGGCCCGTCGACCAGGACGGGGCCTACGGCGCCTACGCCTTCGGGCTGAGCGGCTTCTCACCGGTGCTGAGGAGCTTCGCGGGCGGCCCGGGGCAGCTCGCGATCCACGGGACGAACAAGCCTTCGGCCATCGGCACGCGGGCCAGTCACGGCTGCGTCCGGGTCAGCGACGACGACATCACCTGGATGGCGAAGAACCTGGCGATCGGTACTCCGGTCGTCGTACGGGGCTGAGGCCCGACTCGAAATGAACAGGGGAAACCTATGAAGATCAAAGCCATGCTCGTCGGCATCAGCGCGGCGCTGGCCCTGACCGCGGGTCTCGGGGGCCTCGCGGGCACGGCCGCGGCCGACCAGAAGCCGTCCGTCACGTCCGCCCCGGCACCGGCCGAGGACCGGCCCACGGCGGCTCCGGTGCCCGCCGACGGACGGCCCTCGGTCAAGAAGGCCGGCCCGCAGGAGCCCGTCGTCGTCAGGCCGTCCTACACCGGCTGACCGAAGCGCGGCGCCGCGGCCACCGGGCCGGCGGCGCCGCGCCCCGGCGTCCGCGGGTCCCGCCGCTGACCCGGCGGCGCCGCCGTACCCTCCCCGGCAGGCCCGGCGCGGGCCCTCGCCGTCCGGTCATGCCCCGCCGGCATGCAACTTTTCTCCAGGAATGCGCGTCTCACCCTTATGGGATTGTTGTTTCGCGGCACCGCTGCAGTCGTCGCCCTCTTCGTCGCCGCGGAGTCGGCCGCCGCCCACGCCGTGGCGCCGGCCGGACAGTGGAGTGTCGTCCACGACGACCGCCGCGCCTCCTACGACGCGGTGACGGTGACGCCGGGCGGGGCGGTCTGGGTCGCCGGGACGAGGGGCTCGGAGCAGCTCCTGCTGAAGGGCGGCCGGTCCGCCTTCAAACGTGTCACCGGGCCGGGCTTCCGGGTGAAGCGGCTGGCGTCGGCCTCCGACACCAGGGTCTGGGCGTTCGGCGCGTCGCGATACGCCCGGTGGGACGGCAGGCGCTGGCAGGTCAGGCCATGGAGCCACGGCCGGGTGGACCGGGCCTACTCCATCGGGGAGAACCTGTGGGTCGTCGAGAACGCCAACGTGTTCCCGAAGGCCGGCGCCGCCGGGTGGAAGGCGCGGTCCACACTGCGGCGCCTGGCCGGGTCGGTGTGGCGTAAGGTCCCCACGCCGATCGTGGTCAAGGGACTCGACGGCTCGTGGGCGGCGGGCTCGGCGCGGGGCACGGCGGCTCTGGCCCACTGGACCGGTAAGACCTGGCGCGCGGTCGAGCTTCCTGCGCTCCCGTCCGCGCGTCCGGGCCAGATCTCGGAGCTGACGGATGTCGCGATGGACGGCGAGACCGGCCGGGTGATGGCCGTCGGCTGGGCCGCCTGGCCGTGCGGCGGTGCGAAGTTCTGCGGGGAGACCCTGCTGCTGTCCGGCTATCCGGGCAGCTGGAACTTCGAGGTCCGTGGCGAACCGGGTATCCAGCCGCGCGCCCAGGCGGAGCCCGACGGCAGAGGCGGGGCCTGGGTTGTCTACGACGACAAGGGCGGAGGCAGCGCGTTCCTGCACATCGGCGTCGACGGCGTCGAGCCGGGCGTCTTCCCGGCGCCGCCGAACCGGAACGCGTCCGTCCGCGACCTCGCGATCCAACTGGAGAGCGGCGGTTCCGGCTGGGCGGTCGGCGCGGCGCCCTCCGGCCGTGACGGCCTGATCTGGGCCTACCGCCGCTGAGCTTCTCGTACCGGCCGATGGCCCGGAGGGGACTCCGGGCCATCGGTCACCTCGCCGACTCCGCCGCGAGCAGGGCCGCCCCGAGCTGTACGGCGACCAGCGCGCGGATCGGAATCGGGGTGGCCGTCGCGTCGGCTTCGGCCTCGGTGAACCAGGCGTCGAAGAGCGCCTTCACGCGGGCGCGCTCGGCCCGGATGGCAGGGGTCACGTTTCCCGCGGCGATCTCGGCGTCCAGCAGGCGCAGGCATGTTCCGCCGTACCTCAGCCGCATGCTGTGCGCGACCTGCCGGTTGCCGACCACCTCGGCCACCGTGGCGGGCCGGTCCGCGCCGGGCAAGGAGTCCCACTCGGAGAGGAAGTCGTCGTAGGTGTCGAGGAAGTCCTGCAGGGCGCGGCGGAACGGTGAGTGCACCGTCAGGTCCGCCCTGACCGCCGACATGGACCGCGCCAGCTCGGTGATCAGTGCGCGCTGCGCGGTGAGACCGGCCTGGATCGTCTCGCCGTACCTCTGGCCGGCCGGGGTCTCGTCGGCGACGCGAGGGTCGGCCCAGTAGGGCAGCTCGGTCACCAGGTGCAGGGCGCCGAAGCGTTCGGCGTAGTCGACGCTTCCGCCGCCGATGCCGTAGACCGGCCCCAGCTCGGCGCCTCTGGGGGTCCGGTAGGCGGCGGGGCCGATCGGGACGGCACTCGGCACCTCGGGCGGCCCCATGTGCAGGGGCAGTCCCTGGGCGGTCGCGATGGCGGTCAGGCGGGCGGCGAGCGCGGGGTCGTCCTTGCTGAGGTAGTAGAACGCGCCCTGGAGCTCACCGTTGTGCAGGGAGTAGACGAAGGTGGGCCTGACCTCGTCCATCAGCCGCATCAGCGCCTCGGTCTCGGGCAGCGTGCGGTCGAAGAAGTAGTCCTCGCCGGTCAGCGGGAAGGTCCACTCGACCTGGTCGGCCTCGGCGGGGCGGTAGAAGTGCTCGGCGTAGGCGCGGCGGTCGCTCGGCCGGGTGTACCAGCCCTCGTTGAGCCGGGCCCCGTCGGGGTCGACGCACGGGATGAGGTGCCAGCGGTAGCCGAGGCCCTCGCGCAGTGAGGCGTCCTCGACGAGCTGGCGCAGCAGGTTGCTGACGGTGAGCGAGCCGATGGGCTCGTTGGGGTGGGGGCCGCCGATGATCACGGCATCGTGGGGGCCGGAGCCGACGGTCGCCACACGCAGCGGTTCACCCAGGCGGGAGGTGCCGATGCGGCGCAGCCGTACCAGGTCGGGGTGGGCGGCGGCGAGCTCGTCGAGTTCGGCGTGCATCCGGTCCACGGTCGGGAACGCGGTGTAGTCGGGCACCCGGCTCATGTACAGGTCGACGTTCATCTTCGGCCTCCTGATAATCTGGATTATTCTAGTAAACCAGATTATTGTTTGCCGGACAGCAGACGAGGAGAGGTCGACGCCATGCGGCTGACCAGGGCGGAGAGCAAGGCGGCAAACAGGCGCGCGCTGATCGACGCGGCGCGTGAGGTCGTCGGGAAGGAGGGCTCACAGGCGAAGCTGGAGCACATCGCCGAGCTGGCCGGCCTGACGACGGGGGCGGTCTACTCGCTGTTCGGCGGCAAGAACGACCTGATGGTCGCCATGGTCGAGGACTACACCGGCCCGCTCGACCTGCGGCAGATCGAGGCCTGCGGCCCGGGGCTGTCACTGGAGGAGGTCGTGGCGGAGGTCGCCCGCCGGTTCCAGCGGATGTCGGCCGATCCGGACGCCGTGGGAAAGCTGCTGTTCGAGACGCGCGTGCTCGACCTCGTGCTCAACGATCCGGAGCTGCTGGGCAAACTCAACGCCTCGATCAGGTCGACCGAGGTCGGCCTCGCCGCGCTGTTCACCGGCCGCGGGCACGACGGGGCACCTGTCACGGAGAAGCAGGCCGTGCGCCTGGCCCGTGCGCTCAAGGGCCTGCTGTCCGGGCTCGGGCAGAGCGTCGTGCTCGGTGTCCACGAAGGCTCCGAGGAGTTCTTCGTCGACGTCGCGCACGCCCTGATCACGCCGAAGGTGCTCGGGCCCGCCTAGCCGGGCCGCGGGTCGGGGAGCGCGCGGCCGTACACCAACCCCCCCCACCCGAAAGGCACGAGCATGTCCCGATCCGGCTTTGGCATCATCGGCGCGCCGGTGTTGTTCATCGGCGTCTTCCAGTTGCTGGAGATGATGCTGTCGCCGGCCCTCCCGCTCATCCAGCGGGAGCTGGCCGCCTCACCCACCGAGATCGCGTGGATCTTCACGGGCGGGCTGATCAGCTCGGCGATCAGCACCCCGATCGTCGGCCGCCTGGCCGACACCTACGACAAACGCGCCCTGCTGCTCACCCTGATGGCGGTCACCGGTGCCGGAGCCCTCATCTCCGCGCTGGCGCCCAACGCGCTCGTGCTGATCTGCGGCCAGGCGGTGCAGGGCGTCTGGCTCGGCGTGCTGCCGCTGACCGTCGGCCTGTTCCGCGACACCCTCGCACCCGAGCAGGGCGCCACCGGCAACGGCCTGGTCATCGGCGTCGGAGCCCTGGCCAGCGCGCTCGGCCTCGTCCTCGCCGGGCCGCTCACCTCGGCACTGGGCTACCGGTGGCTGTTCCTGCTGACCCTGGCCGGTGCGCTGGTGGCGGTGCTGTGGGCCTGGCGTACGGTACCCGCCACACCCCGCGCGGCCTCCGGGGGCGTCGACTGGGCGGGCGGGTTGCTGCTCGGCGGCGGGCTCGCCCTGCTCATGCTGGGCCTCACCACCTCCGCGAGCTGGGGCTGGGCGGCCCCCGCCACCATTGCCCTGCTCGCGGCCGCGGTGCTGACGCTGGGCCTGTGGGCGGCCGTCGAGCTCCGCTCCGGCGACCCGCTCGTGGATCTGAGGCTGCTGGCCGGGCGTTCCCCGGCCGGGGTGACCGCGATGGGGTTCGTGTTCGGCTTCTCCTCCTTCGGGCTGGCGGTCGCGCTGCCGATGATGTTGTCGCTGCCCGTGGAGACCGGCTACGGCCTGGGCGCCGACACCCTGCGGATCGGTCTGTACATGTTCCCGCTGGGCGTCGCGGGCACCCTGGTCGCGCCGCTGGTCGGGCCGATGACCAGGTTGCTCGGGCGGCGCGCCGTGCTGGTGCTCGGAAGCGGGCTCGTCCCGGCGGGCACCGCCATGCTCGCCTTCTGGCACGCCTCCCCGTGGCAGATCGTGGCCGGGGTGACGGTCGTGGGACTGGGCGTCTCCATCGGTCTCACCTCCGCGCTCAACGTCGTGGCCGCCGACGTGCCCGCCGACCGGGCGGCCGGGGTCAGCGGCGTGGTCTTCGTCGCCAAGAGCGTCGGCGGCACCTTCGGGGCGCAGCTCGGCGGCATGGTGCTGGCGTCAGGCGCCGTCGCGGGGGTCCCCGCGGAGAGCGGCTTCCTCAAGACCTACCTGCTCTCCGCGGTGCTCGGCCTGCTCGCCGTCGGCGCGGCCCTGGTGATCCCCGCCGCCGCGCGGCACACCCGGGACGGCCACCCGGATCCGGGTCCGACGGCGAAGGCCGCCGCCCCCCGGGGATGAGAACCTCGCAACGGCCGCCTGCGGGCTGACGAAGACGAAGACGGCGCCCGGGACTCGGATGGTGAGTCCCGGGCGCCGTCTCGCGTGAAAGGTCAGCCCTGGTGCGGGTAACGGTGGTCGGTCGGGGGGACGAAGGTCTCCTTGATCGTGCGGGCGTTCACCCAGCGGATCAGGTTGAAGATCGACCCGGCCTTGTCGTTGGTGCCCGAGGCGCGGGCGCCGCCGAAGGGCTGCTGGCCGACGACCGCCCCGGTCGGCTTGTCGTTGACGTAGAAGTTGCCCGCCGCGAAGCGCAGGCGCTCGGAGGCCGAGGCGATCGCGTAGCGGTCCTGGGCGATGACCGAACCGGTCAGCGCGTACGGCGAGACGCTCTCCATCTGGTCGAGGACCGTGTCGAAGTCGGCGTCGTCGTAGACGTGCACGCCGAGGATCGGCCCGAAGTACTCCTTGACGAAGATCTCGTCGGTCGGGTCACCGGAGACCAGGACGGTCGGCTTGACGAAGTAGCCGGTCGAGTCGTCGTAGGAGCCGGTCAGCACCTCGATCGAGTCGAGTTCGCGGGCCCGGTCGATCGCGGCCTTGTGCTTGGCGAAGGCCCGCTCGTCGATGACCGCGCCCATGAAGGTGGACAGGTCGGCGGCCACGTCGCCGATGGTCAGCGACTCGGCCCTGCCGACGAGGTCGTCACGGATCGCCGCCCAGACGGACCGGGGGACGTAGGCGCGCGAGGCCGCCGAGCACTTCTGCCCCTGATACTCGAAGGCGCCCCTGACCAGCGCGGTGGTCAGCACCGCCGGGTCGGCGGAGGGGTGCGCGAGCACGAAGTCCTTGCCGCCGGTCTCGCCGACCAGCCGGGGGTAGGACCGGTAGGAGGCGATGTTGGTGCCGACCGTCGCCCACAGGTGCTGGAAGGTCGCGGTCGAGCCGGTGAAGTGGATGCCCGCCAGCTGCGGGTGGGTGGTCGCGACCTCGGAGACGGCGGAGCCGTTGCCGGTCACCATGTTGATGACACCGGGCGGCAGGCCCGCCTCCTCCAGCAGGCGCATGGTGAAGTGCGCGGCGAACTGCTGGGTGGGGGAGGGCTTCCAGACGACGACGTTGCCCATCAGGGCGGCCGACGTCGGCAGGTTCCCGGCGATGGCGGTGAAGTTGAACGGCGTGATGGCCAGGACGAAGCCCTCAAGCGGGCGGTACTCCATCCGGTTCCACACCCCGGGCGAGGAGGCGGGCTGGTCGCTGTAGAGCTGACGCGCGTAGGCCACGTTGAAGCGCAGGAAGTCGATCAGCTCGCACGCCGAGTCGATCTCGGCCTGCTGGACCGACTTCGACTGGCCGAGGATCGTGGCGCCGTTGAGCGTCTTGCGGTACGGCCCGGCCAGCAGGTCGGCCGCCTTGAGGAAGATCGCGGCCCGCTCGTCGAACGACAGGGCCCGCCAGGCGGGAGCGGCGGCCAGCGCGGCGTCGATCGCGGCCCGCACGTCGTCGGCGGTCGCCTCAGCCGTACGGCCGAGCACCGAGGCGTGGTTGTGCGGCTGGACCACGTCGAGGAGGGCGCCACCGCCCATCCGCTGCTCGCCGCCGATCGTCATGGTCAGGTCGAGCTGGGCCCCGGTCAGCTCCTTGAGGCGGTTCTCCAGTGCGGAGCGTTCCGGGCTGCCCGGGGCGTAGCCCAGGACGGGCTCGTTGACCGGTGCCGGGACGTTGGAGATGGCATCCATCATTTGCCTCCAAGGGCGCGAAGGAAGAAGGCGATGTTGGCCGGGCGTTCGGCGAGGCGGCGCATGAAGTAGCCGTACCAGTCGTCGCCGTAGGGAACGTAGACGCGCATGGTGTGACCGGCGCCGGCCAGGGCCTGCTGCTTGTCGGTGCGGATGCCGTAGAGCATCTGGTACTCGTAGCCGCCCCGTGAGCGGCCGAAGCGGTCGGCGAGCGTCTCGGTGATCGAGATCAGCCGGTCGTCGTGCGTGGCCACCATGGGGTATCCCTGCCCGGCCATCAGGATCCGAAGACAGCGGACGTAGGCCTTGTCGACCTCGCCCTTGTCCTGGTGGGCCACCGAGGCGGGCTCGGCGTAGGCGCCCTTGACCAGACGGACCCGCGACCCCTCGTGGGACAGGTCGCGGCAGTCGTCCTCGGTGCGGAACAGGTAGGCCTGCAGGGCGACCCCCGTGGACGGGAAGTCCCCGCGCACCGCCCGCAGGATGGAGAGGGTCGAGTCGACCGTGGTGTGGTCCTCCATGTCGAAGGTCACGCTCGACCCCACGCCCGCCGCGGCCTCACAGATGCGGCGGGCGTTCTCCAGGGCGATCTTGTCACCGTCGGCGCCGAGCGCCTGGCCGACGGCGGAGAGTTTCACGGAGACCTCGGCGCGGGAGCCGAGATCGAGTTCACGCAGCGCGTCGAGCAGCACGACATAGGCGTTGGCGGTCGCGGCCGCGGCGTCGGCGTCCCGGGTCTCCTCGCCGAGATGGTCGATGGTGACGGCGAGATCGGCGTCGGTCAGCCGCCGGATGGCCTTGACGGCCTGCTGGACGTCCTCACCCGCCACGAAGCGGTCGACGACCTTGCGGGTCAGCGGAACGCCGGAGACCGCGCGCCGTACCAGCGGCATCCGCGACCCGGCGAGAAGAAGGGAACCGAGCATGCTTCTAGACTAAAACGGACGTTCCGTCAACCCCATGTGCATCTGCCACGACCGGTGTGATCGTATTTCATACAGATGTACAACAATGGGGGAGTGCTACAGGAGACAGTCGACGAGATCGCCGACCGGGTCGGGGCCTCGGCCACCATCGAGGACCGCTCGCTGCAGCTTCTCGCCTACGCCGCGCAGAGCGGTGACATCGACACGGTCCGCCAGGAGTCGATCCTGCGCCGCCGCGCGACCTCGGAGGTGCGTGCCTACTTCGAGGGGTACGGCATCGCGGGCGCGAAGGGGCCGGTGCGCATCCCCGCCGACGCCGAGCTCGGCGTGCTGGCCAGGGTCTGCGTGCCGCTGCGCTACCACGGTGTGACCTACGGCTACCTGTGGCTGCTCGACGACGGCACCCTCGACGACGGCACGCTCGCCTCGATCTCCGGCCTCGTGGCACAGGCCGCCGCCACGCTCGCCCAGGACGCCCGCCGCCGTCAGCACCTGGGCAGGAGTCTGCGGGAGCTGTTCTCCTCCGACGCCGAGGAGCGCGCGCAGGCGCTGGCGCGGCTCGACGTGACGGGCCCGGTGACGGCGGTCGCGGTCAGGACCTCGCCCGACCGGGTGGCCGCCCTCTGGACGCTGCCGAGGACCGTGCTCGCCGACCCGGGGCCGCTCACCTCGGGGGAACCCGCCGCCGCCCTGCTCGTCCCCTCGGGCCAGGCGATCGAGCTGGCGTCGAGGGTCCAGGGCATGTACGGCACGGCCGCCGGGGTGGGCGGTTCGCGGGAGGACCCGGCCCAGGCCTGGCGGAGCTGGCAGGAGGCCGTACGGGCGCTCAGGGTCGCCGGGCGGGTGCCCGAGTTCGCCCCGGTCGCGGCCTGGTCCGGGCTGGGCGTCTACCGGATGCTCACCCGCCTGTCCCGGGCCGAACTGGGGGAGCTGGCGGGGGAGGTCGCCGGGCTGCTCGGTGATGCGGACGCGGCCAGGACCGTCGAGGGGTACCTCGACCGGGCCGGCCACGTCCAGGAGTCCGCCGCCGCGCTCGGCGTGCACCGCCAGACGCTCTACTACCGTCTGGGCAAGGCCGAGCGGCTCACGGGCCGTGACCTGGCCGACGGGCAGGAACGGCTGCTGGTCCACCTCGCCCTCAAGGCCGCCCACCTGCTCTGAGCCCCGGACCCCGCCCACGGGAGGGCGTCGAGCCGCGACCCCGGACGGCCCGCCCCGCCACCGGGCCGGGCCCCGCTCACAGGAGGGCGTCGAGGGAGCCCGAGCGCACGTGGCCGTGGAGCAGGCGCAGCAGTGAGCCCCACCGCTCCCGGTCCTCCTCGCCGAGCGGTGCCAGCAGGGCCTCGCGCACCCGCAGTTCCTCCCGGCGGGCGCGTTCGAACACCTCCCGCCCCTCGGGCGTCACGGTGAGCAGGTAGCGGCGGCGGTCGGAGGGGTCGCGTTCCCGTCCGGCCCATCCGGCCGCCACGAGCCGTTCGGCCATGTCCACCATGTCGCTGGGATCGACGCCCAGGAGGGCGCCCGCGGCCCGCTGCACGATGGGTCCGTGGTCGGTCAGGACCGCGAGCACGGCCACGTCCCAGCGGTTCAGGCCCAGCTCGGCGAAGCGTTCCGTCAGCCGTCTGCGCACGGCGAGGGCGAGGTTGGACAGGACGAAGACGTCCTGCTCCAGGAGGCTCTGGGAGAAGGGTGGAACTGTCATGCCCATACCGTAGGATAGTTCCAATCATTGGTAGTTACCAACGAATGAGGCACGACCATGGACGCACTCCATCCGCGACTGCTCGTGGATGACTTCCCCGGGACCTTCCGCTTCTACCGGGGCCTTCTTGAGGGGGTCGCCGGGGCGGCCCCGGCCAGGGGCGCGGAGGAGGGTCCCTACGCCAGCTGGGACCTGGACGGGCAGACCCTCCTTTCGCTGTACGACCGCGCGGCGATGGCGGCCGACGTCGGCGCCCCCGCCCCCGCGCCGCGATCCCCGGGGCAGGACGTGACGGTCCTGGTGCTGCGGGTGCCCGCGGGCGAGGGTGTCCTGGAGGCCGCCGCCGAGACCGGTGAGCGCCACGGCGGCACCCTCGTGGCGGCCGCGCGCGCCCTCCCCGGCTGGGGGCCGACACTGCGCGCCGCCCACCTGCGTGACCCCGAGGGCAACCTGGTCGAGCTCCAGTCGTACTGACCGGAGAGGGTCACCCGAGTCCGCGCAGGAGGCGGGCGCGAGCGGGGGCGTCACCGGGGCCGCCCCGCTCGGCCAGCCGCTCGGCGACGTGGCGGCGGTGCGCCTCGTCCACGTTGCCGCCGTACTTGAACTTGCCGACGACCTCCCTGATCCTCAGCCGCAGGCCGAGGATGCCCCTGAGGCGGCGCCCGTGCACGGACGGGTCCACGAGCGCGCCGTCCGCCTCAAGGCGGGCGAGCTGGGCCCTGAGGATCTCCGCCTTCTCCTCCGCGCCGGAGACGATCTCGGCGTCGCAGACGAGCTGGACGGCGGCGTAGTAGGTGGTGGGGACGCCCATGCGGGGGTCCTCCCCGTCCTCGGGCAGGATCTTCCACGCTCCGGGGACGTAGGCCCAGTCGCCGGCGACGGAGAGCACCACGGCGGGGTTCTCCTCGACGGCGGCCCAGATCGGGTTGGGCCTGGCCAGATGGAGCAGGACCGTGCGCTCGCCGGTGAGCAGGAACTGGGTCGGCACGACCACCGGGACCTCACGCCCCCGCCCGGCGGCGATCAGATGGCCGAACTCGTTGGCCCTGACGAACTCCAGCGCCTCGTGCTCGGTCGCCGCGTCCCATGGATGAATCAACATGCGGATAAACGTATGCCTATCCAATGGGCGGGGCAAGAAGGGCCGGGACCCTCCCCCTCCGGAGGTTCCCGGCCCGTGCCGTACGGCGGCGGCCTCAGCGCTGGACGGCCATCGCGTTCTCGTAGACCTGGACCAGCTCCTGACCGATCCGCTCCCAGGAGTAACGCGAGCGCGCCCGGTCCGCCCCCGCGAAACCGATCGCGGTGCGGCGGGTCGAGTCGGCGAGCAGCTCACGGGTGAGGCGGGCGGCCTGCGCGGGCCGGTCGGCGGGCACCAGCAGCCCGGTCACCCCGTCCACGACCGAGTCCAGGTGGGCGCCGACCGCGGAGGCGACCACCGGGACGCCGCACGCCATGGCCTCGATCGCCACGACCCCGGACGGTGCCTCCCGGGGCAGCGAGACGACCACGTCGGCGCTGCGCATCAGCTTGGGGATCGAGGAGTGCGGCACCTGGCCCAGCAGGGTGACACGGTCCTCGACGCCGACCTCCTTGGCCAGCAGCATCACCCGGTGCGCGTCGGCGTCGTGCTCCAGGTCACCGGCCGGGGACCCGCCCGCGACGACCAGCTCGGCGTCGGGGATCCCCGCCAGCGCGCGCACCGCGGTGTGCACGCCCTTGTACGGGCTCAGCGGCCCCACGTGCAGCAGCCGGGGCCGGGTGCCCCTGGCCGCCGCCGGGCCCTGGCGCCGGAAGCGCTCGACGTCGACGCCGCAGGGGATCACCGCGATGTTGCGGCGCGGCACGCCCATGCGGATCAGCGTCGACTCCTCGTCGCCGCACCCGGCGATCACCACGCTCGCCCGGCGGCCGATCGCCCGCCGCAGCTTGACCTTCCTGGCGTCCTGGCCGTCCTCGCCGCCGAAGGTCTGGGTGAACGGCACGCCGAGGCCGCTGGCCCCGGCGATGGCGGCCAGCCCGCCGGTCCAGGAGTGCGCGTGGATGACGTCGGGGCGGTCCTGGCCCCAGCGCCGCATGAGCTGCTCGCCCAGGTCGGACAGGTAGGGCAGCAGGCCGTCCTCGGGGAGGTCCTGCGCGGGGCCCGCGGGAAGGCACTCCAGCGTGACGCCGGGGGAGAGGCGGACCTTCGGCCTGTCGGCGTCGGAGTGCCTGCGGGTGTAGATCGTGACCTTGTGCTCGCGGCCGAGCTCACGGGCGACGGCCATCAGGTAGGCCCGCTGCGAGGCGAGGTCGTCCTTGCCCTGGGGGGCGGAGGGAGTGTCCGAGGAGACGAATGCGATGTTCACGGCACACCTCTGGGAGGAGATAGGCATGGAAAAGCCTGGAATCCTTCAGGGGTGCCTGCTTCTTAGGCACTCATCTGCGACGCCCATCACCATACCCAACTCCCAGACTCGGGCAAACCTCTGAATTGCCCTGAATTCCATGGGGTTGTCATACGACGCGCAGCGCGAGGATCACGATCTCGTCCCACACCCGGCCGCCGGAGAAGGCGTGCCGGTCCTCCTCGACCGCCTTGACCACGGTCGCGGGCGCCTGACCCGCGCAGCGCGCCAGCACGTCCGCCAGACGGGTCTCACCGTAGGCCTCCCCCTGGTCGTTCTGTGAGGCGACCAGCCCGTCGGAGTAGAACACCAGGGTCTGGCCCGAGGTCAGCGTGATCTCCTCGGTGAGGATCTCCGCCTCCGGGGCGATGCCGAGCGGCACGCCTCCTCCCGCGGTGAAACGCACCCCGCCGTCCGCCTGGAGCAACGCCGCCGGGTGGTGCCCCGCCCCGGCCAGCATGATCCTGCGGGCCCTGACGAACCCCGCGACGGCCATCACGAACATCCCGCTGTTCTGCGCGACCAGCGCGTGGTTCAGCCTGCGCATGGCCTCGACGGGGTCGGACTCCCACACGCTCAGCACCCGCAGCCCGTTGCGCACCATGGCGGTGACGGAGGCGGCCTCCTCACCCTTGCCCGCGGCGCCCCCGAGCGCGAAGCCCCACCCGTCCCGCACCGGGAAGACGTCGTAGAACTCGGCGCCGACCGGGCTCGACCCCGCGTGGTAGATCGCCGCCGCCTCGACCCCCGGGATGTCCGGCAGGCTCCTGGGCACCACGCTGGTGCGCAGCGCGTCGGCCGCCTGGGAACGGGTCTGGAAACTGCGCCTGGCGCGCAGCGCGAGCCCCAGGTGAGCGCCGATCTCCTCCATCAGCCCCAGGTCGGCCAGGGAGAACGGCTCGCGGTCGCGCAGCCGTACCAGGGTGAGGGCGCCCAGCGCGCCCGCCTCGCCCTGGATCGGCACGACCAGCAGCGAGGCCGCGCCCATGACCCGCAGCAGCGGCGGTCCGCCGGGGACCTCGCCGAGCAGCGACTCGTCCTCAAGCATCTCGTGGACCACGCCCGAACCCCCGGTCAGCACGTGGGCCACGGTGGGCGCGGTCAGCGGCGTCAGTCCCTCGACGAGGCGGACCAGCTCGGTCACCGGCTTGTCGCTCGGCCCCAGCACGACCGCGCGCCTGGGCACCCCGTCACGGACCACGTCGGCGATCACCCAGTCGGCGGTCTCCGCGGCCAGCAGCCGCGCCGCCCTGGTGACGGTCACCGGCTGACGCAGGCTCTCCTCGTCGAGCAGCAGGCGGGTCATCCTGGCCAGCAGCTCCTGGCGGCGCGCGGCGGCCATGACCAGGGACGCGTCCGAACGGTCGACCGGCCCCGGGGGGTCGCCCGCGACGTGCGCCTCCAGCGGCAGGATCACGACCGCGGTCATCTCCTGCGGCTCGCCGGGCATGGTCAGCCGGATGACCGCCAGCTGCACTGTGTGCGCGCGGCCCTGGTGGGTCAGCCGGGTCTGGAACGTCGCGCTCTGCCCTCCCTGCTGCACGGCCGTCAGGTGCGAGCGGAAGGCCGCCCGCCGAGAGACGTCGACCAGCAGCGGGAAGGACCGGCCGATCAGGTAGCCCGCCGG
This sequence comes from Streptosporangium sp. NPDC020072, assembly GCF_040631445.1. Lineage (NCBI taxonomy): Bacteria > Bacillati > Actinomycetota > Actinomycetes > Streptosporangiales > Streptosporangiaceae > Streptosporangium > Streptosporangium sp. NPDC020072. Next base: position 34,719 of record NZ_JBEYAB010000006.1, read on the forward strand.
GCTGCCCAGCATCCGCGAGGTCTCCGCGCTGATCCGCCTGACCACCCCCGAGGCGTCGAGCACCACGACCGGCACCGGGAAGGAACGGAAGACCTGCCGCAGCAGCTTGAGCTCCCGCTGCGAGCCGCTCTCCCGGTCGCCGGAGCGTCTGGGCGCCTTGCGCAGCTCACGCAGGGCCGACTCCAGCAGCTCACGGGCGGTGTCGAGCTCCGCCAGGGCCGCGTCGAGTGTGGACCGGGGGTCGGCGGGGTAGGCGGACCTAGCCTCGCGCAGGGAGGAAACCCTGGAGGCGAGCGCGCTCAGCGCCTGCTCCAGCGTGTTGAGGCCAATGGCGTCGGTCAATGCTCGTCCTCGTCGGCGGCCGGGGACCGGGCGGTCCCGTCGTAGACGGTACGTCACCCGGCGGGGTCGGATCGATGCGCGGTCGGATAGTGATTAAGTTAGCGAAACAGATAGGGGGACCCGCACCATGGACATGGTCACTCCCATTCTCGCCCGTGACCTCGCCGCCCTCGGCAGGGTCAGCGAGGAGACGTCGAGTGAGAGCGTGCTGCGCGGGCTGACCACCACGCTCGCGGGCGGGGTCCCCGGATGCGCGGGCGGCTCAGCCGAGCTGTGGCGGGGGGAACGCGTGGTCGTCTCCGCCTCGCACAGCGAGCTCATCCTGCTGGTCGACAGCGAGGCCGACCTGGGGGAGGGGCCCTCCGCGGAGGTCCGTGAGACCGGCCGCCCGGTGATCGTCCAGGACGTGCTGCGCGACTCCCGCTGGCCCGCCTACGCCGGGATGGCGGTCCGCTGCGGCGTCCGCACCGTGCTGTCCATGCCGATCACCGTCGAGCGCTCCGTCCTGGTCCTCGGCCTGTACGGCGTGCTCCCCGGGGTGTTCGCGGCCAGGAACGTCCCCCCGCTGGCGGACATGCTCGCCGAGCAGGTGACCGTGGCGCTGGCCAACATGTGGGACTACGACGAGGTCAGGACCGACGCGGCGCAGATGCAGGAGGCGCTGGCGGGCCGGGCGGTCATCGACCAGGCCAAGGGCATCATCATGAAGTCCAGTGGCTGCTCGGCCGAGGCCGCCTTCGACGAGCTGCGCAGGATCTCCCAGCACCACCAGGTGAAGGTGGCCGACCTGGCCAGGCTGCTGGTCGAGGAGCACCAGCGCAACCAGCGCTCCTCATGAGGCCCCAGGATCCGCGACGGCGGGGAACCCTCAGCCGAACGCGGCCAGCGCGTCGTCGACCGTGTCGTAGAGCGGCAGCCGCTGGGCCAGCCCGGTGATCCACATCACCTTGGTCTTGGCGTACTCGACGCCGATGAGCGCGAACCTGACCTCGGCGTTCGTGCTGAGCTGCCAGTGATGGACGATCAGGCCGAGGGCGCGGGAGTCCATGAAGGTCACCCCGCTCAGATCAAGCGCCATCTCGGGGCCGTGCTCGCTCACCTCGGCGGCCAGGTAGTCGGCGAACTGGTCCCTGGTCGTCGCGTCGAGCAGGCCGGTCACCCGGATCACGTTGATTCCGCCGACAAGCGCCGACGTCAGGGTCAGCGCCGCCGCTCTCTCACCGTTCTCCGACACCGTCACTCAGGTCCTCCTAGCCCGTTCGATTAGCAACCTTACTGTTACCTGCGGGCGAGCAATACTCCCGGAATCGGGGTAATACTAGAACCGAGGTCCAGCAGAGGGCCTCGCCTTGAGAAACGTCGAGGCGATGCCGTCTGCCCGGACGCTGTTCCGCGTGTGGCGTCGCTCGACAGTCCCACCAGGGAGCAGCGATGTCTGTCCAGGCCCTCGAAATCACCGAGATGACCGCCGAGGATCTCCTCGCCGAGATGGCGCTTCCGGAGGTCTCCGGCTACCGCGCCGAGCGGCTGCGCGAACGCCTCGTCGAGATGCACCGGCCGCTCGCCATGGAGATCGCCCGCCGCTACCGCTACCGCGGCGAACCGCTCGAAGACCTTCTGCAGGCCGCCTACGTCGGGCTGATGAAGGCGATCAACGGATTCGACCCCACCCTCGGCCACGCCTTCCGCGGCTACGCGGTGGTCACGATGACCGGCGAGGTCAAGCGTCACTTCCGCGACCGCACCTGGGCGATCCGGGTGCCGCGCGTCTACCAGGAGCGCAGGGCCGAGCTGAACCGGCTGGTCGCCGACCTCAGCCAGGACCTCGGCCGTTCCCCGACGGTCGCCGAACTCGCGGCGAAGATGAACATCTCCGAGGAGGACGTCCTGCTCACCCTGGACGCCTCCGCCGCCTACAGCGCGCTGTCGCTGGACGCGCCGCTCGGGGCGGACGACGACGCCGCCGCGCTCGGTGACGTCATCCCCGACCAGGACGACGCCGTGGGCATGCTCGTCGACCGCGAGGCGGTCATGCCGCTGATCGACAAGCTGCCGCCGCGGGAGAAGAACATCCTGCTGCTGCGCTTCTTCGGGAACATGACCCAGGCGGAGATCGCGGCCGAGTTCGGAATCTCCCAGATGCACGTTTCCCGTATCCTGCGGAAGGTTCTGGACCGGCTTCGCGCCGACCTGGTCGCCGAATGCTGAATACACCGGCCCTCATCGGGCACCCAAACCGGCGACGGAGCGATGTGGCATAGGGTGCGGTTGAAATGATCCCCAGGTGCTGAGAAAGACGGCGCGGTGGGACAGGGGAGGCGGATCTCGCGTGAACGAGGACGGTGTTCGTCCGGCTCGCTTTCTGGCGAGCGGCGACCGTTCCCGGCTTCCCCCCGCCGGAGCCCCCGTGGCGGAACTGGCCTTCTGCCTGCCCGACCTGCCCGACGTGCGGGACTTCGCCGCCGTGCAGGCCGTACAGGGCGGGATGGCCCGCGAGAGACTGGCCGACTTCCTCGTGGCGGTGAACGAGGTGGCCACCAACGCCGTCACACACGGTCACCCCACCGCCAAGGCCGTGATGCGGATATGGTCCACGGGCCGCACCCTCGTCGTCGAGGTGCACGACGAGGGGCGGTGGACCCCCGAGACGCCCCCCGGCGAGACGGCCCCCGCCCCCTACGCCACCAGCGGCATGGGCCTGTGGGTGGCCCGGATGGTCAGCTCCGACATCAAGTTCGAGACCGGGGCCGCGGGCACGTTCATCACGATGTCCTTCAAGGTCTGAGACGGCTTTCCGGCCGCGCCCGGTTCAAGGACTGACTTCCTCCGCGCTCATCCCGGCCCTGCTCGTTCAGGGCCCTTAAGGGGCCCGTCCAGAGGCCGCCCCCGGGTACGGCGTCGGCTTCGAGAACCCCCGCAAAGGCCGTTCACCCGCGCGACCGTGCGAGGGGCCGGAGGGGAGGACAAGCCCGAGCCCGTGGCCCTCGGACGACCGGGGACCACGGGCTCGGGCATTCGGCGGGTCAGCGCCTGCGGCGCCAGGTTCCGCCCGCCGTTCCCACCCCGCCCTGATGGAGCGCGAGAAGCAGCAGGCCGCCAAGGATGAACGTGGTGCCGGTGATGCCGCCGATCCTGGTGTTGATCAGGTCGAGCAGCAGGCCGAGACCGAAGACGACGGCGGCGGCGATCGCCAACATACGTCACCTCCTCCCGGCGGGCAGGCCTTCGGGGCTTCCCGCGGACGACATGTCGAGCAGCCGGTCAAGCAGCGCGCGGTAGTCACGCAGGGCCGTGCGCAGGTCCTCGGTGTCGCTTCCCCGTGCCCCCTCGGTGTTCTTCCAGCGTTCCCGCAGGCCGGCGGAGCGGGCCTCCAGCGCGGCGCGCAGGCGGTCGCCGACCTCGGCGACAAGGGAGTCGGCACGCTCGACCGAGTCACGGGGGTCGTCGACGAAGCCCGCCTGGACCTCCTGCCAGCGACGCCGTACCTCGTCGGGGTCCTGGTCGAGCAGCGCGCCCTCCCGAGGGGCCCCTTCGGCCCGGGTCCGGGGTGCCTCCGAGGCGGGGCGGCCGGCCTCCGGTGAGAGATCGGCCGGGTGGGCCGGGTCGGGCGTGTCACCGGTGAGGGGACGGCCGTCCGTGCCGGGGAGTCCTTCGGGCGTCCGGAACACGGAGGTCACCTCCTCGGCGCGCTGGGAGGGGACGCCCGCCGTCTCACCGGCGCCTCCGTGGACGAGACGGTCCTGGTCGTTTCCTGATCGGTTCTTCATCTCAGATCACTGTCCTCGCACGTCGCGTCGGGCGGTCTGGTCCTGGGGAGTGCGCACGGCCGGTCGCGTCGAACGGCCGCCGGGGGTTTCGAGCAGCTCCTCGAACAGGACGCGGTAGTGCACCATCGCCTGCCTGAGCTCCTCGGTCGAGGCCTCCTGGTGCGCGGCCCTGCCGCTGATCGCGTGGGCCTGCCGGTAGTGGTCGAGGGTACGGCCGTGCGCGACCGACAGGTCGGACAGCCGCTGCTCGAAGTCCTCGGTCGGGTATCCCCGCTCCGCCATCACCGAGGTCACCAGGTGGTCGGCCTCTGTCACGGCGAATCCGGGGGCGTCGACGAAGCGCTCCTGGACCTCCATCCACTTCCTGGCGTAGCCGTCGCGGGCCTGAGGGGCGAGCGGGCGGATCTCAAGGCCGCTGAAACGCTGCTCACGCGCCAGAAGCTCCTGCTCGGCCTCGCGCCGGTTGTCGCGTTCCCGTACGGTTCTGTCGTATTCGGGGCCGAATCGATCACGAAGTCGGTGCCGGCGCCGCTGCTGCAGTACGGCGGAGCCGACTGCGATGACCGCCACCACCGCGACCACGATCACGACCACCCAGATCACGGTGGACATGTCTGCCTCCGGTTGTGTAAGCGTCTGTCCCCGTGCGCTGCCCCAGGGATTCACTCCAAAACCGGCCACTGTCGCTAGTGATTCGTCGCAGAAAACACGTTTTATATGGATTTATCGGGCAGGTAGGACTGTTCCGTGCCGGTCGCCGGGAGAGCGGTGATCCGGGCGTCGTCAGGTGTCGAGGGCCGCGCGCGCCTCGGCGGAGAGCCGTCCGACGAGCGAGCCCTCCGGGGACGCGGGCACCTCGGTGAAGCCCGTCTCGGGGTCGTAATCGACGTCCAGCCCCGCCGCGACCAGCCGGTCCGCCCAGCGCAACGCCGTGTTGCGCTTCTCCACGGGGATCGCGCGCCCCTGCGCGATCGACGAGAGGTTGCGCAGGTTCGTCGCGGGCCCGGACTGGCCGTGCGCGCGCTCCAGCTTCCACGGGATGGCCCGCGAGTGGTCGAGCATCGGCTTCGACAGGCCCGCGGCCCGTTTGGCCTGCAGGACCCCCGATTCGCTCACCCCGAAGTGGGCCGCGAGCTCGGCGTTGGACAACCCCTGCCCGGCCAGCCGCCGCAGTTCCTCATGGTCGATCAGCGCCTTTCGCCCCACCCGTAGTCAGCCCCTCACCCGTCCACGCTCGCTTTGAGTGCGCGATCCCGTCTGATCTCAGGTAAGCTACCTGATGTTCAGCCCACAGGGCCGACAAACCGGGACGTAGCGCAGCTTGGTAGCGCACTTGACTGGGGGTCAAGGGGTCGCAGGTTCAAATCCTGTCGTCCCGACCAGGTTTTCGCTGGTCAGCGAGGGTGTCTCTCACATGGGAGGCACCCTTTTCGCGTACTGAGGTACAAACTGGGGGCTGGCCGGGAGGGCACAACAGTATTCACTGTCTGCTGTCGAACGGCTACTCATTGCTATGAAGGGTGGCGTCTGCATCCCGCCGACACCCCCCAGCAAGGAGTGACCATGAACAGGTTCACCCGATGGGCGGCGCTCACGGCCGCCGCCGTCACCGTCAGCACCGGACTGGCCATGCCCGTGTCCGCCGCGACGGCCCCCGCCACCCAGGCCACCACCGCCCGGGACGGCTTCGTCTGCCCGCTGATCGCCGCGGTCTGCGCCTTCTCCCAGCCCGGAGGCGTAGGCCGGCGCGTCATACTCGTCAACGGCCGCGCACGCATCGTCCCGCCCCTGCGCAGTGCGGCCAACAACTCCTCGGAGTTCTGGTGCTTCTACTCCGAGCCCGGCTTCAGGGGCGAGCGGCGCGAGGTCTCCGCCGGGGAGACGGTTGAGGACTTCGGCTTCGCCGTCAACTCCGCCAAGCCCGGGCTGTGCTCCGAGCAGTAGATCCACCTTCTCCGGCGCGGCGCCACAGACCGGACAGGCCGTGGCGCCGCGCCCCGGGGAACGACCGGGGAGGAACCGCCGAATCCGCCGAGGCGTCGCCGAGTCGTTCTCATGAGTGCCCGGATGATCCCCGGCTACATCGTGCGATGGATCGGCCGGGGGTCGGAGGCCCGAGGGCGCCCTGCGTCCACGGCACCGCGCTCGTGGAGGACCGTGCGACGTTGCGGATCCCGGGCTGACTGCGGGCGTACCGGCTGGCACACGGCGCGATCCACGCGGACGAGACCGGCGTCGGGCTGCGCCGTCTCGCCGTGCACGGCGGCCCGCGGAACGCCGGGGCCGCCGGGGCCGCCGGGGCCACGGTCTGATAGCCGCTCATGTTCGTCGTCGCCCACCGGTTCGTCCTCCGGCGTACCGCCCGGCCGGGAGGGCGCACCGTGCGATTCCACGCGCGCCGAAGCGGGAGGGGAGGGGCTCGGCCGCGGAGCGAGGCGGCCGGGTGGCTCTCGTCCGGCCGTCGTCCGGCTCGCGACGATCTCCGCGGCGAGAAGGCCGGCGTGGACCTCCAGACGGCCCGCGCCGCTGAACAGGTCCACCCCCAGCCTCGCCTCGACCTTCCTGATCCGGTGGTAGACGGTCGCACGGTGGAGATACAGGTCCGCCGCGACCTGCTTGACGTTCCCCGCCGTGGTCAGGAACGCCCTGAGGGTCCGGACGAGGTCCTCCGCCGACTCGTCTTCGAGAAGCCGTCGCAGGGACGGGCTGATGAAGTGGCACATGAGGACGTCCGTGGGCACCGCGGCGAGCCCGCGCATGTGCGCGGTTCTCTCCCAGTGGACGACCTGGTGCTTCCAGCCCATGCCCTCGGCCAGGTCCAGGCTCTGCCTGGCCTGCCAGACGGCGACGCTCGCGCGATCGGTCACGATCGTGCTGACGGCGACGAGCCACGGGAGGTCGGCGCCGTTGCGCCGGGACCGGAAGATCAGGTCGACGGTCTTCGTCGCGAGCCGCCCCGGCAGGGTCGTCTGGACGTCGCGCGGGTGAGGCGCCAGCAGCGCGAAGCTGACGGAGCCGCTGAACGCGATGAGGCACCGGTCACGGAGATGGTCCTCGGCGAAGCGGTTCATGACGGCGGTCAGCCGTCGTTGCGCCGCCGATCCCGACGAGTCCGGGTCAAGCACCGCGGGCATCGAGAGCGCGAGGCAGACGAAGGTACCGTCGTGCAGCAGCCTTCCGCCGCCGATGGCCTGGCCCAGCAGTGAGTCCAGCCCGTCCAGGTCTCCCGAGGCGAAGGCCCGGCCGACGTGGTCGTCCGCCCATTCGGGCGACACGAGCAGCCCGGCCGCCTCCAGCGAGCAGACGGTGGCCTCCGCGATCCGTCCCACGCTCTCGATCCGCTCGGGGGAAAGCGGCCCTCTCACGCAGGTGATCCAGAGCAGCAGCGACGGCGCCGAACCAGGTGATCGCACCGGGATCACCAGCATCAGGGGCATCCCGAGGTCGGCGCCCCCGCCGATGTAGACGGGTTCGGAGATCAGGGCCACCGAGCGCGCGCTCAGCCCGAGATGCCGAGGCGAAACCGCCTCGGCGAGGTGCTCGTCCGCGGAGGAACTCGGCATCGACCGGGCGATCCGGTTCAACTGCACGTCGGTGACCTCGACCGGCACGTCCAGTGACGCGCCGAGAGAATGCACCAGCTCGTGGAGGTGCTGAGTGAGGACGCCGTTCACGCCGCCCCCTTCCGCCGGAGAGCCTTCCGTTCCGCTCTGACCGCCGGCACAGCGATCAGCTCCCGCCGGTCGCGGGCGGGGTACCGGACGCCGATCTCGACGACGCGGCCACACCGGCGGACAGGGTGGCGTCGACGCGGGTCGACCGCGTCGGCCGGATCGCACCGTCGTGGATGCCCTCCGCCCAGTGGCAGGCGACTCGATGGGCGGCGGTCGTCCCCGGAACCCCGATGGTCCGCAGCTGCGGGCGCTCGGTGTCGCAGCGGGTCTGCTGCCTCCACGGGCAACGGGTGCTGAACCGGCATCCGGGCGGCGGGTCCGCCGGGCTGGGCAGATCACCGTGGAGCAGGATCTGCTCGCGAGAGTCCTCATACCGGGGGTCGGGCTGTGGCACGGCGGACAGCAGCGCCCGCGTGTAGGGGTGCAGCGGCTCGGCGAACAGCTCCGCGGTGGGAGCCTCCTCCACCATCCCGCCGAGGTACATCACCCCGATCCGGTCGCTCACGTGCCTGATCACGGCGAGGTCGTGCGCGATGATCAGGTAGGTCAGTCCGTACGCGGCCTGGACGTCCTCAAGGAGGTTGATGACCTGCGCCTGGACCGACACGTCCAAGGCGCTGACGGGCTCGTCCGCGACGATCAGCTGCGGCTCGACCGAGAGCGCTCTGGCGATGCCGATGCGCTGACGCTGCCCTCCGGAGAACTCGTGCGGGTACTTGCGCAGCGCCGTCCGCGGCAGTCCGACCGAGTCGAGCAGCTCGTCGAGACGCCCGGAGACGTCTCCCTTCGCCAGCCCGTGCGCGGCCATCCCCTCACGGAACATCTGCTCGACGCTCTGCCGGGGGTCCAGGCTCCCCAGCGGATCCTGGAAGACCATCTGCATGTGGCGGCGCTGGCGGCGCAGCGCCTCACCGCGCAGCGACCGCAGGTCGACCCCGCCGAAACGGATCTCTCCCGAGGTCACGGGGGTCAGCTGGAGCACGGCGCGCCCGAACGTCGACTTGCCGCACCCCGACTCCCCGACCAGGCCGTAGGTCTCCCCGCGCGTGATCCTCAGGTCGACGCCGTCGACCGCGTGGACGTGGCCGACGGTCCGGTCGACGAACGTCCCCCGGCGGATCGGGAAGTGGACCTTGAGGTCGCGGACGTCGAGGAGAGGCTGCTCCTCGACGTCCGGTCGGATCGGAACGGCGGCCGACGTCATGGAGTCTTCTCCTTCGCCACGATGATCGGATCGGGCAGCGGGTGGTGGCAGCGCGATCGCCGCTCGCCGTCGGCCGACCAGGCCGGCTCCTCCCGGAAGCAGAGGTCGGTGGCGACGCGACAGCGCGGCGCGAAGGCGCACCCCTGCGACCAGGGTATGTTGTCGGCGACAGAACCCGGGATTGGGCGCAGCCGATTCTCCCCGTCGTCCAACGACGGCACGGACTCCAGCAGCCCCCCGGTGTAGGGATGCCGGGGGGCGTCGAACAGCGAATAGCGGTCCGCCCGCTCGACGATGCGTCCGCCGTAGAGCACGTTGACCGTGTCGCACAGGCCGGCGACGACGCCGAGGTCGTGGGTGATCATGATCAACGAGGTGCCCGAGCCGATGACGAGCTCCTTCAGGAGCGCGAGGATCTGGGCCTGGATCGTGACGTCCAGCGCCGTGGTCGGCTCGTCCGCGATCAGCAGCCGCGGTTCGCAGGCCAGGGCGATGGCGATCAGCACGCGCTGACGCATGCCGCCGGAGATCTGGTGCGGATACTCGTGCATCCGCCGGGCGGGATCGGGGATGCCGACGCGTTCCAGCATCTCCTGCGCCCGCCGCGTCGCCTGGGACCGGTTCGTCCGGCGGTGGCGCCGGATGACCTCCGTCACCTGCACTCCCAGCGGCACGACGGGGTTCAGCGAGGACAACGGGTCCTGGAAGATCATCGCAACGTCGGTGCCACGACGGTCGCGCAGCTCCCGGTCGGGCAGTGAGAGCAGGTCCACGCCGTCGAAGAACGCCCTGCCGCTGACGCGGGTCCCCCGGCGGGGCAGGAGCCCCATGACGGCGAGCGAGGTCACGGACTTGCCGCAGCCCGACTCGCCGACCAGGCCGACGACCTCGCCGGGACGGACCTCGAACCCGACCCCGTCCACGGCGGTGAAGGGCTCCTGGCCGGGCCGTGAGAAGGTGACCGACAGGTCTTCGACCACCAGCAGCGGGTCCGCTCCGTGCCGGGCCCCGTGTGCACGCGCGTTCATCTCCGTCACCTCCGGGTACGGGGGTCGAGGGTCTCGCGAAGCGACTCTCCCATCAGCGTGAAGCCCAGGGCGACGACGATGATGCACAGCGCCGGGTAGATCGCGAGGTGCGGGAACGAGTTGAAGTACTGCTGCGCGCCGCCCAGCATCTGCCCCCACTCCGGCCGGCCGTCGTCGGGGTTGCCCAGCCCGAGGAAGGACAGGGCGGCGGCGTCGAGGATGGACACGGCCAGGCTGAGGGTCGCCTGCACGATCACCGGCCCGAGCGCGTTGGGGACCATGTGCCGGAACACGATGGCCCCCGGCTTCACGCCCAGCGCCCGCGCGGCCAGTACGTGGTCGGTGTCGCGCTGCACCAGCATCGATCCGCGCATGAGCCGGGCGAAGACCGGCACCTGCACGATCGCGATGGTGAGGATCAGGGTCCACTCGCTGGGGTGGGCGAACAGCGCCGCGATCGAGAAGGCCATCAGCAGCGACGGGATCGCCAGCATCACGTCCACCGCCCGCATCACGAGCATGTCGACCTTGCCGGCGAACACGCCCGCGACGAGGCCGAGCGCGATGCCGCCGACGAAACCGCCGAGTGTCGCCATCACCCCGACGACGAGGGTCTGCTGGGCCCCGGCGACCAGCCGGGACAGCAGATCACGACCGGCGGGGTCCCCGCCCAGCGGGAACCCCTCCTGCGGGAGTGGAACGGGGTTCGACTGGGCGCGTACCTGGTCGAGCAGCAGCGGGGCGGCCGGGTCGTGCGGCGCCAGCACCGGCGCGGCGATCGCGACAAGGACGAACACGAATGTGATCACCGAGCCGATCAGGAACGCCGGCTGGCGCAGCAGCCGCCTCAGGGTCTGCGCGCCCGGTCGGGCGGTCGCGGTACGGCGGCGCGGAACGGCCGGGGCGGTGGTCACGGCGTCCTCACTCTCGGGTCGCACAGCGCGTAGGCGATGTCGACGACGATGTTGATGACCAGGTACAGGACGGCGGCGATCATGATGAGGGCCTGCAGCACCGCGTAGTCGCGTGTGGAGAAGGCCAGTGCCATCGACTGTCCCAGCCCGCGGTAGTTGAAGACGGTCTCGGTGAGCACGGCTCCGGCGAACAGGCCGCCGGCCTGCAGCCCGATCACCGTGATCACCGGCAGCAGCGAGTTGCGCAGCACATGGCGCCCGGCGACCGTCGGGTTCCGCAGGCCCTTGGAGTTCGCCGTGCGGACGAAGTCCTGCTGGAGCGTCTCGGCGACGGACGCCCGGGTCAGCCGGAAGATCACGGCGAAGGGGATGATCGTCAGGGCGATCGTCGGCAGCGTGAGGTAGCGGAGGCTCTCGACGAACGCGGCCCCGCTCCCGGCGAGCAGCGAGTCCAGGAGCGTCAGCCCCGTCGGCGTCGGTATGGATCCGCTCAGGTCGGCCCGTCCTGACGGCGGCAGCCATCCCGCGCGGACGGCGAAGACGTACTTGAGGACGAACCCGGTGAAGAAGACCGGTACGGCGAGGCCGAGCACGGAGAAGCCGAGAAAGGCGACGTCGAACACGCCGCGTCTCGTCGCCGCCCAGTAACCGGCGGCGACGCCGAGCACGGCGCCGACGACCAGTGCGCACAGGGCGAGCTCGATCGTGGCGGGCGCCCGGGTGAGGAGCACCTCGGTGACCGGCGCGCCGCGCCAGACGCCCGTCGACACGCCGAGGTCACCGGTCCAGAACCGCCCCAGGTAGCGCAGGTACTGCGTCCACAGCGGCGCGTCCAGGCCGAGTGACTCGACGAGCTTCGCGCGGTCCTGCGGGCTGGCGTTCTCACCGAGCAGCGCGTCGAGCGGTCCGCCGGGGAGACTGCGCAGCCAGGCGAACAGGATCGCCGTGAGGGCGACGAAGGTCACGACCGCCTGGAGTGTCCTTCGGAGGATGAACCGGAACATGTCTATCCAATCGGTGCGGGCGCGCGCCTGCTCGCGCCTGCGCGCGGCCCGCACCCGGGTGGAGCTATTCGCCGAAGGTGGCCGTGGCCAGGGGCTCGCCGCCGACCGGGCTGGTGACGATGCCGCGCACGCTGCCGTGGAGAACCAGGGCGGAGGGACTGCTGGCGATCGGGATCGACGGCAGCCAGTCCTCGGACATCTTGCGGTTGATCTCGAGGTACATGCCGACGCGCTTCTGCGGATCCGGCTCGCTGTCCGCCTCCTTGAGGTCGTCGACGAGTTCCTGGCCGAAGCCGAGAAGGCCGGTGTCGAAGGCGTTGTCGGTGGCGCCGAACAGGATGCCCAGGAAGTTCTGGGCGCTGTTGTAGTGGCCCGTGGTGCCGAGCAGGTAGACCGGAGCCTCGCCCGCCTCACGACCGCTGAGGTAACCACCGGCCCACGGCTTCGCGACCGGTTCGATCTGGATGCCGACCGCTTCGAGATCGGCCTTGATCAGGTCGAAGAAGCGCTTCGGCTCGGGCATGTACGGGCGCGTGACCTCGGTCGGGTACCACAGCTGGATCTTGAGGTTCGGCACACCGGCCTCGGCGAGCAGGGCGCGCGCCTTGTCCGGGTTGTACGGGTATCCCTCGACGGCGGTGTCGTAGCCCTCGACGGAGCGGGGGACGAACTGCGTCACGGTCTCGGAGCCCTCGGGCAGCAGCGTGTCGACGATCTGCTGCTTGTTGATCGCCCAGGCGATGGCCTGACGGACGCGGAGATCCTTGAGCTCGGGCACGGTGGTCGCGTTCAGGCCGAGGTACATGACGTTGAACGGCGGCCGGGTGACGACCTGGAACCCCTGGTCCTTCAGGCTCTGCCAGTCACGAGGGGCCGGCAGGTCGTAGGCGTGGATGGTGCCGGCCTCTAGCTCCTGCCGGCGCGCCGTCTCATCCGGGATCGTCCGGAACTCGACACCAGCGATCTTCGGCGCCTCGCCCCAGTACTTGTCGTTGCGCGCGAGTTTGACCGTACCGGTCGAGTCGTCGTACGAGACGAAGGCGAACGGGCCGGTTCCCGTCGGGTGCAGGCGGCCGTACTCCGGGAAGGCGAAGCCCTCGCCCTTGGCCTCGACCCCGTTGGCGTTGTACTTCTCCATCGCCGCCGGGCTCGACATGGCGTAGGTGCCGTGCGCGAGGATGGTGGGGAACTTCGAGCTCGGATTGGTCAGGCGCAGCACCACCTTGGACTTGTCCTGCGCCTCGCATCCGGCGTACAGCGAGGGAGTCTTGTCGCCCTCGAAGCCTCCGAAGTCGTTCACCCAGGTGTGGCTGACCGCCGAGGTGCGCGCGATCTTGGGCTGCCGGTACCACCGTTCGAAGTTCGCGCAGACGGCGGCGGCGTCGAAGGCCGTGCCGTCATGGAAGCTGACGCCCTCGCGGAGCTGGAACGTCCACTGCTTTCCGTCCTTGCTCTGCTCCCATGAGACCGCCAGGCCGGGCGCGGGGTCGGCCGTGCCCGGCTTGAGGCTGAGCAGCCCTTCGAACATCTGGTTGTTCACCCGGGCGGACTCCCCGTCCGAGGTGTAGAACGGGTCGAAGAGCGACGGAGCGCCCGCGGCGCCGAACACGAGGACCTTGGAGCCCGATCCGTCACCGGTGCCCTTGGCCGGAGCGCCGCTCTCCGATGAGCACGATGTCAGGAGCATCACGCCGGCGACCGCGATGACCCCGGTCTTCTTGAACTTCATTGTCACTCCTGGCCTTGGGGGTGGGGGAGGGGGAGCTGAGCGCCGTAGAACCAGAGGCGGGAGAAGCCGCCGTCGGGCAGGGCGCGTACGCGGACCCGCCGCGCGTCGGTTGAGGGGAGCTCGACGGCGGTCGTCGCCCCGGAGGTGATCTCGAAGGTTCCCAGCGCCGCCCAGCCGGACGCGTCGTCCGCCCGCGCCTCGACGGTGATCCGAGCCGCGCAGTTGCCGCGGAACGGCGTGGCGACGACCTCCAGCGTCCGCAGCCGGACGGGGTCCGGCCAGGAGAGCTCGACGAAATGCCGGTCGGCGTCGGACCGCCGGGGGGTCTCCCAGCCGTCGTGCGTGTTCCTCGGCATCGCGTGAGAGATCACCGACCACGGGTCCCCGAAGGAGCCCTCGGAGGCGCGCACCCGGCATCCGAGCCGGATGTCCGACAGGCGTACACCCTCCGGCGGGCGGCTGCGGGAGACGTCGACGACGCCGTGCGCGCGGAAACGGGCGACTCCTCCGTCGGGGAAGATGCGCAGCCGGACGAAGGAGGCCGAGCGTCCGGTGTCGGCGACCGGGTACTCGTTCACGGAGTTCGGCCGCACCTCGGCGTCGGCGAGGATCTCCTGCCACGGGCCTTCGGCGGAGTCGGAGACGTCGACGCCGATGCTCCGCGGGGCGTTGAAACGGAACCCGGTGGTCTCCAGTTCGACCTGCTCGATCCGGCCCGGATGGGCGGCGCGGATCACGACCCAGTCGTGGCCGGGGTTGTGCCTGCGGCTCTCCCATCCGTCGACGTCCGCTCCGCGCAGTCCGTAGGTGCCGGGGCGTTGCGGCGGGGTGGACAGGAGCAGGGCGTCGGCCGCGCCGAAGAACTCGTCCGAGCAGTCCACCACGGATGCCCCGAGCTCACGGGCCAGCAGGTTGAGGGTCATCGCCGGTCTCCTTCTTCGTGCCGTGCCTCGCCGTCCAGGTGCGCGACGACATCCGTGCCGCGCGCCCACCACAGGCCGTCCATGCCGCGCAGGGCGCGCAGCGTCTCGCGCAGGTGCGCGAACCGGAACGGCTGGCCGATGAGCCAGGGGTGCAGCCCCAGCACCAGCGTCCGGGTGCGCGGCGCGTCCTCCTCGAGCAGCCGCCGTGCGGACACGGTGACGTCGTCGGCCCACCTGCCGATCGGCGTGCCGCGCTTGAGGTGGGAGAACACGTCGTCGAGGTGGATGTTCACCGGGATGTCGACGATGTCGCCGCGGGACGTGGCCAGGATGTTCGGCGCCTCGTCGTTGGGCCAGTCGGCGGTCCAGCGGATGCCGAGGCCGGCGAGGTCCTCCAGGGTCGTGGTGGACTGCGCGTAGTCCAGGCCGCTCCAGCCGGTCGGCCGGACGCCGCAGGCCTCGGCCACGGCGTCGATCGACTCGGCGAGGTAGGCGCGCTGCTCCTGGGCGCCCATCCCGTCGTGCAGGATGCCGGCGCCGTCAAGCCCGTGCGCCGCGAACTCCGCGCCGGACTCGGCGACGCGCTCCACCAGGCGGGTACGGTGCCGGGCGGAGAAGGCGTCGATCGCGACCGTCGGGGCGATCTCCAGCTCGTCGAGGAGGTCGAGGACGCGGAACGCGCCGACCCGCAGCCCGTACTCGTGCTGCGAGGTGGAGTGCACGTCCATGATCTGCGGGTACGGGCCGCGCATCGCCACGCTAGACGGTGGGAGGCCGGGTGCGGAGCCGGGGAGCGCGGGCACGTGGTCGAGGTGCATCAGCACGACCACGGCCAGGCGCGCGCCGCCGGGCCAGCCGCGGTTCGGAGCGAGGCGGGACCCGCCCTCGGCCTCGTGCAACGGTCTCACGAGCTGCATGTCAGCACCATCCGATCGCGTCGACGTGGGCGGCGATCCGCTCCGGGGTGGTCCACCAGATGTCGTCCTGCGAGCCCAGCCGCTCGAACATCTGCGCCAGGTGGCCGATCCGGTGTGGAATGCCCATGTACAGGGGGTGAAGCGCGATCGTCATGACGTACGCGGTGTCGCGTTCGCGGGCCTCGGCGGAGAGCACCTCGTACTGGGACTGGACGATCTCGGCGAAGTAGTCGCTGTCCAGACCGAACATCGGCGACCCGGGGAAGAGCAGCGCGTCGTTGACCTCGCGGGAGTAGGGAACGCCGACCAGCCCCCCGCCGCTCGGCCCGTCGAGCCGGAACGGCTGGTCGTCGACGAACCAGTCGGTCGTGTAGGTCATCCCCGCCTCGGCCATCAGCCGGTAGGTGGCCGGGGTCGCGCTGAACGAGGGCCCCAGCATCCCTCGCATGCGGTAGCCGGTGAGCTCCCGCACGGTGGAGACGGTGTAGTCGTAGAACTCGCGCTCCGCGCTCTCGGACTCGCCGAACAGGAGACGGCTGTTGTAGGTGCCGTGGCTCATGAAGCTCCACCGCCGGTCGACCATCGCCTCCGCGATGTCGGGGTACAGGCGCAGCACCTCGCAGTTGAGCGAGCAGGTGACCTGCACGGGGGAGTCGTCGAGCACCGGCAGCATCCGCCAGAAGCCGACACGGTTGCCGAAGTCACGGAACGCGTAGCCGACGATGTCCGGCTTCGCCGGCACGCGGTAGAAGTAGTCCCGGTGCGGGTTCGTCGGCGGAAGATACTCGTAGTGCTCGATGTTCATGACCACGTTCACGGCGACGCGCTTGCCGTCGGGCAGGGGCAGGCTCTTCCGCCGGTCAAGGGGCCGATAGCTGAGGAACTCGTCCATCTTGGTTCTTTCCGTATTCGCTTCAGGGCACGGTCGCGGGCTGAGGGGCCAGCGCCTCGACGACCTCGTCCAGGCCGCGGACACGGCCGAGCTGCGGGAAGACCGCACGCACCGAGTGATGGTGCTGCTCGGCGGTGTAGGCCGACATCGCCTCGGGGACGAAGACGACGTTGTAGGCGTGGTCGTAGGCCGCGCGGGCGGTCCCCTCGACGCCGAATCCGGTGGAGATCCCCGCCATGATCACGGTGGTGACGCCGCGCCGGCGCAGCTGCAGGTCGAGGTCGGAGCCGTGGAAGGCGTTCCAGCTGCGCTTCACGATCACCGGCTCGGTGGGCAGCGGATCGACGCCGGAGAGGAAGTGGTCCCAGCCGGGCCGCCGTACCGGGCGTGCGGGACGTTCGACGTCGGTGAGCAGCTTGCCGCCGAGTGAGTCACCCTCGTCCGGCAGGAAGCTGGTGCGCACGTGCACGACAAGGCCGCCCGCGTTCCGGGTCGCGTCGATCAGCCGAATGCAACGTTCCAAGACGTCCTCAACGGGGTGCGGGTGCACGGGGTGGTCGGCGTTGGAGCCCTGCAGGTCGATGAGGACGAGCGCGGTGCGCAGCGGGTCGAGGTGGGTCACACGATGTCCTTTCATGGGATGTGAGCGGGATCAGGCCCCGAGGATCTGCCGGGTCATGCGAAGCAGGGTCTCCTCGGATCCGGTCCCGGTGGCCTTGCAGAGCAGTCGCAGGTCGTCGAAGTCGCCCCCGGTGATACGGGCGGTCGGGCACAGCGGCTCAAGTTCGAGCCCGGCGCTCAGGCTCGTGCCACCGAGCTGCTGGACCAGTGCCGTGGTCGTCAGGCCACCGCTGACGACCACGCCGAGGCACTTGTTCTTGCCGTGGGCCGAGGCGTCGAGCAGGCCGCGTACCGCCCTGGCGAGTTGTTCGGCGACGACCCAGCGGTCGGGGTCGTCACGGTCGGTCTCGTGCAGGGCGAGGATCCGATGCGAGGCGAGCACCTCGTGCGCGGCGGCCGTCCCCCAGCTCGCGGCTTCGGCGGCGGTGGTGATCAGCGCACGGGAGCCGTAGGCCGCTCCGAGCCTGCGCAACTGCGCGAGGTCGGTTTCGTGGTTGCCGGGGGTGACGACGACGACGAAACCGTCGCGGCCGAGGTCTGGGTAGAACCTCAGCCAGCCGCCGGTGCTCGCGGTCGCGACGGCGTGCCCCTCCTCGCGAAGCCGGGTCGCGGCCTGCGCGGCGGTGCCGAGGTGCGCCTCGACCGTGCCGTCGAGGACGAACCGCCGGATGCCGCGGGCGCAGGCCTCAAGAATGTGCGTGGTGACGGCGTCGGCGCCCTGGTCAAGGGTCGTGAGCCCGATCAGTTCGGCGTTCTCGGTGCGGATCGCGGACCGCACGTCGACGTCGAGCCCGGCGCCCACCGGCATGGGGGCGAGCAGGTGGCCGTCGACGCAGACACGGCCGGCGGTCGGATAGGCCGGGACGACGAGAAGGATGCCGTTCTCGTCCTGCCCCGCGTCGATCCCGGCGACCAGCGCGTCCGGAGAGCCGCGCAGTTCGGCGTTGAGCTTCGCCTCGACCCGCTCGCAGCCGTGGTCGTCGAGCCAGGCCGCCCACTCGCGGATACGCGCCTCCGCGGCACCTGCGGCGTGGTGCAGGTCGAGGTCGACGACGATGGCGTCCGCGTCGGAGACGACAGCTGCGGGGTGACGCACGATCACCGGGTCGAGCCCGCGCTGGCGCAGCCGGCAGGCGACCGCGACGGACCCCTGCAGGTCCTCCGCGAGGATGCCCATGGCCGGTGCACGAGGGGGACGCGGCAGCTTTGAGGGGGCCATCGATGGGGGTTCCGTTCTCGACGTCGGCAACTCCCCCGAGAGTATTGAGCCGATGACCGGCAGTCATTCGACGAATGTCGCACGTTCCCCGGCAGGGTCGGGGCGGGGAGCGGAGCCGCTCCGACCCGGCCGGTGACGCCCCGGCGACGCGGGCCGGTCCGCGTCGTTCCTCCGAGGTCTCGTGCGCTACGCCGTACGGCCGAGAGCCCGGCGGCGGCGAGGCCGTCCGTGTGGTCGCGGACATGGACGAACGGACCGCGCCTCGACGCGCGGGCGCGGTCCCGTCGAAGGTCAGGACTCGCGGGTGGTGATGCCCTCCAGCGCCAGGCGGAGCAGGCGTGCGCTGGCGTCCCCTCGGGAGACGGTCTGCTCGCGCACCCAGGCGACGCCGCTGAGAAGGTCGAACAGCTCCCCGGGGGTGAGGTCGGCACGCACGTCACCCGCCGTCTGGGCGGCGCGCAACAGGTCGGCGCCACTGCGGTGCATCGCGGCGCACATGGCGTGCGAGGGGGTTCCCTCGTCGTACATGCTCCGGGTGAGGATGCCGACGAGGCCGCGGAAGGTACTGAAGTGCACGACGGCCTCGCTCATCCACCCGGTCAGCGCGTCGAGCGGGTCCCGCTCCGAGGCCAGCCGTCCGGCCTGGGCGACGAGGTTCTCCAGGCCGTCGCGGGTGGTGGCCTCGACGAGCGCGGCGCGGGTGGGGAAGTGGCGGTACAGCGTGCCGATCGCCACTCCGGCCTGGCTCGCGATCTCCTCCAGGGAGGCGTCGGAGCCGGAGGCCTCGAACGCCTTGCGCGCCGCGGCGAGGATGGCGTCGTAGTTACGCTGCCCGTCGGCCCTCCTCGGGCGCTGGGCGATGTATGGCCTGTCGTCCACCGGCTACCTCCCGCTTGACAACCTGAGGAACCCTCAGTTTGAATGCTGCCGCCTAACCTGAGATCGCCTCAGTATAGGCATGCCCATTAACCTGAGGGTGCCTCACTGTGCGCCCCGCCGGTGAAACGTGGAGGTTTCATGACCCAGGAAAGCGTCCCGGCCGGTCTCCCGCGGAGCGACAGGGCGTGGGCCCTCGTGCTCACGGCGATCGTCGGCGCCGAGTTCATGCTCCAGCTCGACGGCACGATCGTGAACATCGCGCTTCCCGCCCTGCAGTCCGATCTCCACCTGTCGGTGCCCGGAGGGTCGTGGGTGCCCAACGGCTTCCTCCTCGCCTTCGGCGGCCTGCTGCTTTTCGCCGGCCGCCTCGGCGACGTGCTGGGACACCGCAAGGTCTTCCTCGCGGGGATCGCGCTGGTCGTGGTGGCCTCGCTGGTCGCCGGTCTCGCGCCGAACCTGGAGGTGCTGCTCGCCGGCCGGGTCCTGCAGGGCGCGGGCGCGGCCATCGCCGGTCCCACCGGCCTGGCGCTGCTCGCGATCGTCTTCCAGGGGGAACGGCAGCAACGGGCCCTCGGCCTCTACTCCACCGTGACCGGCCTCGGAGCCTCAGCCGGGATGGTGCTGGGCGGAGTGCTGACCTGGGCGGGGGACTGGCGCTGGAGCCTGCTGGTGAACGTGCCGATCGGGCTGGTTCTCATCGTGATCACCGCCAGGGCGCTGGGCCTGCGCGACGAGCCGACCCGCTCCCGCCCGCTCGGGCTGCCCAGTGCGCTGCTGAGCACCACGGTCCTCGTCACCGCCGTGTACGGCCTCGTGCACGCCGCCGAGAGCGGCTGGGGTGACCGCTGGACCCTGACGGCCCTCGGCGCCGCAGCCGTGCTGGTCGTCGTCCTGCTCCTGGTGGACCGGCGGGCCGCGGAGCCGCTGCTGCCCGTCGCGGTCCTCACCGGGCGGGACCGGGCCGGAGCCTTCCTGAGCCTGCTGCTGCTCGCGGCGGTCCTCACCGGCTTCCTGATCTATCTGGTCCAGTATCTGCAGGGGGCGCTCGGCTTCGACGCGCTGCGCAGCGGCCTGGCCATCCTGCCCTTCGGCCTGGCGCTGCTGGCCACGACCCAGCTCCTCACCGGGCGCATCGCCGCGTTCGGCCTCAAGACGCGGGCGCTCGCCGGTCTCGCGGTCGTGCTGGCCGGGGTGGCCTGGCTGACCCGCCTCGACGGCGGCGGCGCCTACGCGAGCGACGTGCTCCCGGCCCTCGTGGTCACGGGACTCGGCGTCGGCGTGGCGATCGTCCCGCTCAACATGATCGTGCTGAGCACGGCTCCGAGCGAGTACGCCGGGGTCACGGCGGGGGTGCTGCAGACCGCGCTCACCGTCGGCGGCTCACTCGGCCTGGCCACCCTGCTGATCCCGCTGACCCAGGGGACCGGAGACGTCGCCCGGACCATCTCGTCGGTGTTCGTCTGGGCCTGCGGCGCGCTGGCCGTCGCGCTGCTTCTCGCCCTGACTCTCTGGGGCCGCCCGAAGGACTGAGGGACACCGTCAGGCGGAGGTAAGGGGAAGCCGGGCGAAGGGTAAAACTCGTGGAACGTCCTTGGTTTGGAAAAGGTCGTTCCTCGGTGGTGGGCATAACCCGTGGAGGAGACGAAGGGTGGCCGTCATGGCGGAGCGGGTGTTCGAGGACCGGCGGGACGCGGGCCGTGTCCTGGCCAGGCTCCTGGAAAACTACCGGGGCAGGCCCGACGTCGTCGTCCTGGGCCTTCCCCGGGGTGGTGTGCCCGTGGCCTACGAGATCGCCGTGGCCCTCGGGGCGCCGCTCGACGTCTTCGTCGTCCGCAAGCTGGGGCTCCCCGGCCACGAGGAGCTGGCGATGGGGGCGATCGCCGGGGGCGGGGTCGTCGTGCTCAACGAGGACGTCGTCCGGAGGGCGGGCGTCTCGCCCGAGACGTTGCGGGAGGTGGCGGCCGGGGAGCGCAGGGAACTCGTCAGGCGGGAACGGGCCTACCGGGAGGGCGGCGCCCCGCTCGACCTCATGGGCAGGACCGTCGTCGTGGTCGACGACGGGCTGGCGACGGGGGCGACCATGCGCGCCGCCGTGGCGGCGCTGCGCCGCCACGAGCCCGCCGGGATCGTCGTCGCCGTCCCGACCGCGCCGGAGCCGGCCGTCGGAGAGCTGCGTGAGTCGGCCGACCAGGTGGTCTGCGCCTCGACTCCGCCTCTCTTCTCGGCCGTCGGGTTCTCCTACCGGGACTTCGAGCAGACGACGGACGAGGAGGTGCGGGACCTCCTGCGCGCCGCGGCCGCCAGGCGGGTGCGGGCGTGACGGGGCGGTCGAGGAGGACAAGAGCGGGCAAGGGGGAACGGTGAACGCGGTCAGGATGAACCTGGAGCGGTTGGAGATCCCGGCCGCGGACGTCGTGCTTGAGGCCGACGTCGTGGTGCCCAGGCCCGCGAGCGGGGTCGTGCTCTTCGCGCACGGCAGCGGCAGCAGCCGCCACAGTCCCCGCAACCGCTACGTGGCGGGCGAGCTCAGGAGGGCGGGGCTGGCGACGGTTCTGGTCGACCTGCTCACCCCCCTTGAGGAGGAGGCCGACCTCAGAACGGGGGAGTTCCGCTTCGATGTCGGCAGGCTGGCCGTACGGCTGGCCGCGCTGGCGGGGTGGCTGGCGCGGCACGAGCCGACGGCGGGCCTGCGCGTCGGGCTCTTCGGCGCGAGCACGGGGGCGGCGGCCGCGCTCGCCGCGGCCGCCGCCAAGCCCGGCCTGGTGAGGGCGGTCGTGTCCCGGGGCGGGCGGCCGGACCTGGCCGGTGAGGCGCTCGCGGCGGTCCGCGCGCCCACGCTGCTCATCGTCGGGGAACGCGACCAGGCCGTCATCGAGCTCAACCGCGACGCTCTGGCGCGGCTGCCGGGGCGGACGGGGCTTGAGATCGTGCCGGGGGCCACGCACCTCTTCGAGGAGCCGGGGGCACTGGAGAGGGTCGCGGCCCTGGCGGGGGACTGGTTCCTGCGTCACCTGCAGGGGAGCCCGCAGGACCCGCAGGCCGGGGGCTGAGAGACGGGGATCAGGCGGGGAAGGTCGAGGTCGCCAGGCCGCCGAAGTCGAGGACGTGCGCGGTGCCGTTGACGCCCCTGGCCGCGGGGGAGGCCAGGTAGAGGATCGCGCGGGCGACGTCCTCGGGCCGCAGCACGGGACAGTCGAGCTCGTCGAAGGCCTCGCCGAGGTCGCCCCTGGCCATCGGGGTGTCGACGATGCTCGGGCAGACGCAGTTGACCCGGATGCCGTCGGACGCGAAGTCGACGGCCAGCGCCTTGGTGAGCATCAGGACGCCGCCCTTGGAGGCGCAGTAGGCGGCCATGCCGGGGGCGGCGACGAAGCTGGAGTCGGAGGCCACGAACACGATCGAGGGACAGGAGCTTCCGGCGAGAGCGGCCGCGGCGTGCTTGGCCAGCAGGAACTGCCCGGTGAGGTTGACCTCCAGGGTCCTGGCGAAGTCGTCGCGGGCCGTCAGCCGCGCGTCGGTGCCCATGGGGCCGGAGATCCCCGCGCAGCCGACGACGACGTCCAGGCGCGACGGGACCGCGGACCGTACGGCCTCCTCGTCGGTGACGTCCCCCTGGATCCAGGTGACGTCCAGGCCGTCCGGCCGGGGCGCCCGGTCCAGGACCGTCACGGCCGCCCCCTCGGCGAGGAGGGCGTCCACGGTCGCGCGGCCTATCCCGCTGGCTCCGCCGGTGACCAGGGCGGAAAGACCGGACAGTCCGAGATCCATCAAGGACTCCTTGCTATGTGCCGAAATTTCGGATATCTCGCCCGGCAGTGGACGGCGGGCAATTCATTTGCTTCCGTACGATAGATGGGGGGCGGGTGAGGCACAAGCCATGCGTCCGGGGTAACCGTGGGACGACGTGGTGATTTACCGGAAAATCAGGCCTGTGATGCCTTGTTCCCCGTGACCTCCCTGAAATATGGTTCGGGACCAAACCCTTGTTGTCCGGATATTTCCGGCGGTTGGTCTCCCGCTCGGGTGCCCCCGGAAAGAAGCCGCGGCGAGCATGATCGTAGGGTGGAGCGGAACAGTGAGGGAGCGCCGCACCGAGATGACGGGACACCACACCCTGCGCAGCACGGAAGAGGCCGTCGGCGACCGGCTGGGCGGCCTCGACCTCGACTTCGAGGCGATGTGGGCCGTCTCCAACATCTACCGGGCCTCGACCGCGATCCGTAACCATCTCGAACAGACGGTGCTCCGCGACACCGGCCTCACCTGGACCGGGTTCGTCGTCATGTGGGTCGTGTGGATCTGGGGGGAGAGCGAGACCCGGTACGTCGCCAAGGAGGCCGGCATCGCCAAGGGCACCCTCACCGGCGTCCTGAAGACCCTGGAGTCCCACCGTTACGTACGGCGCGCGCCCAACCCCGCCGACAGGCGCCGGGTGATGGTCACCCTGACCCCTTCGGGCGAACGCCTGATGCGGTCCCTCTTCCCGCAGTTCAACCGGGAGGAGGCCTTCGTCGTCAAGGAGCTCGACAGTCAGCGGCGCCGCGCCCTGGCCGCGAGCCTGCGAGTGGTGGTCCAGCATCTGGAGGGAACCGCGCGCCCCTGACCCCGCCCGGCCGGGGCGCATGAGGCCGGGCGGGGAGCCCCACCGCCCCGGGGCACCGGAGCGGTGGGACGCCGGGGGCGTCAGGAGCCGGACGGAGGCGGCTCCCCGAGGTAGGCCGCGTGCAGCCGTTCGGGCGCCGAGCGCAGCCCGGCGGCCGGGCCCGAGTAGGTCAGCGTGCCGCCGGCGAGCACGTGCGCGGTGTCGGCGATCTTCAGGGCCAGCGTCGCGAACTGCTCGACGAGCAGCACCGCCACCCCGGAGGCGGCCAGGTCCCGCACCACGGGCAGCAGCCGCTGGACGATCACCGGGGCGAGGCCGAGCGACATCTCGTCGATCAGCAACGCCGACGGCCTTGCCGCCAGAGCCCTGGCCAGCACGAGCATCTGCTGCTCGCCTCCGGACAGCAGCGAGGCGGCCACGTCGAGTCTCTTGTGCAGTTCGGGGAACAGCTCAAGGGCCTCGTCGATCACGCGGGGGCCGCGCCGTACCACCAGGATGTTCTCCGCGACCGTCAGGTCGGGGAAGACCGTACGGCCCTGCTCGACGTGGGCGACGCCCGCCCTGGCCCGGGCCACCCGGTCCAGGGCGTTGAGGCGCCCGCCGTTGAGGGAGACGGTGCCGCCGGTGATCGGGATCACGCCGGAGATCGACTCCAGGAGCGTGGTCTTGCCCGCGCCGTTCGGCCCGAGCAGCGCCGTCACCTCTCCGGCGGGCGCGGTGAGCGAGACACCTCTGACGATCGGGGCGCCGCCGCGCGCGACGGTCACGTCGTCGAGAACCAGGCTGGAGGTCATGCCAGCGCCACCTCGTCTCCCAGATACGCGCGGGCGACCTCGGGCCTGGCCAGCGTCGTCGCGGGCGGCCCGGCCGCGATCACCTCGCCGAAGTCGAGCACCACGACCTCCGCGCAGGCCCGCCGTACCATCTCCAGGTCGTGTTCGATCAGCAGGACCGAGGCGCCGAACCTGCCGGGCACCTCCGTGAGGCGTTCGGCGAGCTCCATGGACTCGGCGTGGGCCAGGCCCGCGGCCGGTTCGTCGAGGATGATCACCTTGGGCCGGGAGAGCAACGCCCCGGCGACCTCCAGCAGCCGCCTGCTGCCCACGTCCAGCTCGCTGACGTGCCGGTTCAGGGCGCCCAGGTTCAGGAAGCCGGCCATCTCGTCGAGTTCGGCCGCGCTCACCCGGCGGTGCGCGGAGAAGCGCAGGAAACCCGCGACGGTGAGACCGGGCGGGACCCGGTCCTGCTGGAACGTACGGCGCAGCCCCGCGGCCGCCCTGCGGTGCACGGGCAGGCCGTCAAGGCGCCGCCCGTCGAGCGTGACCGAGCCGGTCGCGCCGCGGACGAAGCCGGTCACCGCGTCGGTGAACGTCGACTTGCCCGCGCCGTTCGGGCCGATCAGTCCCATCACGGTCCGCTCGGGCACGACCAGGTCGACCCCGGAGAGCGCGGTGACCCGGCCGTAGGAGACCGAAAGGCCCTCGACCACCAGGACGGGCCGCTCGCCCCGCTCGGGTGTGACGCCAGAGGCCCGGTGGGACGTACGCTCGCCGGGTTCCCCGGACACGGCGGCGGCCCTGCGGCGCCGGAAGCGGCGCACCAGGTCCTCGCTCATGCTGAGGCCGGTGGACAGCGTCTGCACGGCGCCGACGGCGAACAGCAGGCTGCCCCAGTCCTGCGGGACGCCCAGGCCACGGAGGATCTCCGGGACGAACACCATCAGGACGCCTCCCGCGATGGCGCCGCCCGCGTACTCGCTGCCCGCCATGACGGCCACGACCAGCAGGATGAGGGAGTCCACGGTGTCGAAGTTCTGCGCGGTGACCACGCCGATCTGCCCGGCCAGCACGCCTCCCGCGATGCCGCCGAAGAAGGCGCTCAGCGCGAACGCGGCCAGCTTGGCGCGCGGCACGCTCATGGCCGCCGCGGCCGTGGCGCGCTCGGAGAAGCGCAGCGCCCGCCACGCTGTGCCGTACCGGGTGCGGCCGAGCAGCCGCACCGCGACCGCGCCCGCCACGAAGAGCAGGGCGGCGAACACGAAGTAGGCGGTGTCGGTGGCGATGAAGGCGGGCCTGAGCACCTGCTGGAAGGTCGTCGCGCCGGGGAAGCCGGCCGCCGCGATGATCACGTCGGCCGCGGCGGAGAAGCCGAGCGTCACCACGGCCAGGTGCACCCCGCGCAGCCGCAGCGCGGGCAGGCCGAGCAGGACGCCCAGCGGTACGGCGGCGACACCGCCCAGCAGGATCCACAGGACCAGGCCGCCGGGCGCCGCCAGGACGTTCAGCTCGCAGACGACCCAGGCGCCCAGCGCCATGAACGACATCTGGCACAGCGAGATCATGCCCGCGCGGCCGGTGACGATCCCGAGCCCGCTCAGCGAGATCGCCGTCACCAGGGCCGTCGTGCCCAGGAAGAGCCAGTACTGCGGAACGAGGGCGGCCAGCACGGCGATCGCGGCGAGCGCGCCGGCGAGCTGGGCCGCGGGCCCGGTCATCTCAACGCGCCGCATCCCACACCTCCCCACGCTGGGACCACAGCAGGATCGCGAGGATCGCCACGAAGGGGACCACGTCGCGGAACTCCTGAAGCTGACTGACGTGCGCGAGCGCCCCCTGCAGGGCGCCCAGCGCCAGACCGCCGACGGCGGTGCCGACCAGGCTCCTGAACCCGCCGACCAGGGCCGCGGCGCACGCCGGGATCACCATCAGGCCCAGGGAGAGCTGGTCGCTGTTCTGCTGCGGGGCGACCACCAGCAGGACGGCGGTGGCCAGCAGGCCGGTCACCGCCCACAGCCCGACGCCGAGCCGCCTGCTCGGGATGCCCATCAGCTCGGCCGTGGTCGGCCGCTGCGACAGCGCCCGCAGCCGCAGGCCGACCGCGGTCCTGGCCAGGAACACCGACACGCCCGCGGTGATGAGCACCGCCGCCGCCACGCAGACCGTGGCCGCCTGGGTGATGGTGACACCGCCGACGGTGGCCAGTGGGCCGCCCAGGACACCGGGGATCTGCCGGGGGTCGGTGCCGAAGACGAGGTACTCCGCGGCGAGCAGGCCCACGAGGTAGGCGATGGCGATCGCGGAGCGCTGGTCGGTTCCGGCCTCGGCGAACCAGCGCCCCATCATGTAGCCGAGCGCGGCGGCGACCAGCGCCGACCCCGCCAGGCCGATGAGGACCGCCACGGCGTACGGCACGCCGCCGTCGGCCAGAACGGACATCGTGTAGACCCCGACGACGCCGATCGCCGCCTGGGCCAGGTTGACCACCCGGCCCAGGCGGTACATCAGGGTCAGGCACAGACCGAGGACGGCGTAGGCGCCGCCCGCGGTCAGGCCCGCGATGGCGCCCTCAAGCATTGGGCAGCCGGATCCAGTCCGGGGTCATGACCTTCCAGGAGCCGTTGTCCGGCTGGACGAACTTGGCCGCCCGGTTGGAGGAGTGCGCCTGGTCGGGCCCGAAGGCGTACGGAGTGCCGACCATGGGCGACTCGATCGGCGTGAGCGCCTTCAGCGCCGCGGTCACCGACTCGCGGGTGATGTCGCCCTTGATGCCCTTGAGCGCGGTCACCAGGTTCGTCGCCGCCAGGTAGCCGCCCTCGGCGAAGGAGGTGAGCGGCACCTTGTTCTGGGTCATGAGCTCCCGCCAGTCCTTGGTGGCCTCGGAGGAGGTGTCGGAGTAGGGCTCGAACTCCGACAGGGCCACGACGTCCTTGCCCGCGTCGCCGAAGGCCTTGACCGCGGCGTCGGTGTAGGTCGAGGTGAGCACCAGCCACTTGATGCCGGAGACACCCTGCGCCTGGGCGGCCTTCACCCAGCCGACCGACATGGGCTCGGTGCCGTTGAAGACGACGCCCTTACAGCCCGCGTCCCGCGCCCGCAGGATGTAGGGGGTGTAGTCGGTGGTGTTGCCCGACAGGCTCCGGTCGTTGATGAGCAGCTGCTTGCCGGTGATCTTCGACCACTGCTCGACGGCGCCCTTGTAGGCGTCGGAGGTGCCGCCGAGGATCACGAAGAAGCCGCACAGCTTGTCGATCTTCAGGACCTCGGAGGCGTGGTAGAGGGTGACGGTCGTGCCGAGGAAGGGGCCGGTGTTGACCGGGGAGATGGCGGGGGAGGTGAAGCAGCCGGGGTCGATGCCGGTCCCGGAGATCGAGGAGATCCCGGACTGGGCGTAGAAGGCGCCGTTGACCTGGCAGTCGAGGAGGCTGGCGCCACCCGCGAGCGCCACGGCGCCCTTGTTCTGGATGAGGTCCCTGGAGGCCTGGGCGGCCGTGCTCGGGTCTCCCTTGTCGTCCACGCTGACGTAGGAGATCTTGCGGCCGTTGACGCCGCCCTCGGCGTTGACGCGGTCGAAGACGGCCTTGGCGGCCTGGGAGGCCTCGGGGAAGGCGGCGGGGCCACTCAGCGAGCTGATCGCTCCGACGACGATGGGGTCGGTGGACGTGGCGCCCTTGGCGTCACCGGGACTCCCCGTGTCGCCCGAACCGCACGCGGCGGCGCTGACGGTCAGGAGCGCGATCGCTCCCGCCGCGAGGCCCTTGGAGATCTTTCCCATGGGACGGTGCCTTTCATGAGGTGGGGGGTCTTGCGATCGGCGGCGGCGTCGGGGGCCCGCCGTCCGGGATCGTTGGGACGGTGGGCACGTCGGACGGTCCGGCGGGTCCGCCCGGATCGGCATCCGGTCGTGGGCGTGGGACGCCGGTCCCCCTGGTTCGCCACGGGTCTCACACGGTTCAAGGCAGGATCGGCTGCCGGCGTCGTGGTTTCCGGCACCCCGGGATCAGGGGTGAGGCGCATCGAGACCTCCTGCGGCGAGGAACACTCAATGTTTGGTCCCAAAACATATGGCGCTCACCCCCGGTGAACAAGTCACATCAATGTAAAGAGTGAGGATTTACTTTGGCTCCGTATGATCTTGGGGGAGTGGGGCGCTTTCGAGTCGTTCGTCCCCTTCGGCGGCCGGGTGAGGATCTACGACGCCAGGTAGCATCGGACGATCCGCGGACGGAGCGGATAGAGGGGAGCCGCACGCGATGCGCGGTCTGGGGGACCTGGAGTCCGTGATCATGGAACGCCTGTGGTCGTCCCGCAGGCCCGCGCCGGTCAGGGACGTGCTTGAGGACCTCCGCGCGGAACGGGAGATCGCCTACACCACGGTCATGACCGTGATGGACAAGCTGCACACCAAGGGCCTGCTCCGCAGGCGGATGGTCGGCAGGGCCTACGTCTACGAGACGGTCGCCAGCAGGGAGGCCTACGTCGCCGACCTCATGCGCGACGCCCTGGCCTCGGGCGGTAACCGTACGGCCACGCTGGTGCACTTCCTTGAGCGGCTCACCCCGGAGGAGTCGGCGGCGCTGGGCGCGGCGCTCAGGGTGTGCCCCCTGGAGTAGCGGGGCGGACCTACTACCTCAGGTAGGAGAATATCCCGATTTCGGGGCGCGAGAGCGCTGGAACGGTCCTCGGAAGAGGGGTTGGGCGCCTGATTTGGCATGCCCGGCCTGTTCGGTGCACCATCTCCTACTATCGTCCATCGGATGGGAGGCGACGCCTCCGAAACCCCTCCACATCCGTGGGAAGGGGCCCTGGACGCCCCTCCCGGCGGGAGGGCCGGTGCGAAGGAGAGACGTGGCGGCGCTGTCCCGTTCAGGCCGATGGCGGGGCGCGTTCAGGGGGCTGACCGCCTCGGCCGCCGTCCTCGTGCTGTGCGCCGTACCCCAGGCCGAGGGCCACGCCGCGCCGAAACCCACCGCCAAGCAGCTCCGTGCGGAGCTGGCACGGCTCCAGAAGCGGTCCGAGTCCATGATCGCCGAGTACTACACGGGGCGGGTCGCGCTGCAGAAGGCCGAGAAGGCGGAGAAAGCCGCCGCGGGCGAGCTGCGGCGGGCGCAGACGGACTTCGACCAGGCCGCACGGGAGGTCCGCACACTGGCCGCCCAGCGCTACCGCACCGGCATCCCCGGGACGCTCCCGGTCCTGATGAGCGCGGGCGATCCGGCGGACCTGCTCAACCAGATGGCCCTCATGCAGCAGATCATGGAGGGCCGGGACGCCAGGCTCAACGGGTTCGCCCAGGTCAAGGACACCTACCAGCGGACGAAGGCCTCGGCGGAGCAGCGCGCGAAGGAGCTGCGCGACTCGCTGAGGAAGCTCGGAGAGCAGAAGAAGCGGACCCTGGAGCTGATCGACACGATCAAGGACAGGATCGACCGGCTCTACCCGACCCCGGGCACCAGGAGGGCCGACGGAAGCTGGGTCCCCCAGCTTCCCTCCGGCCCCGACAACATCACTCCCCGGATGCGCCTGGTCCGCCAGCTGGTCGCGCAGCGCTTCAGCCCGCACTTCGGCATCGGCTGTTACCGGGTGGACGGGGGCATCGCCGGAGGCGGGGAGCACCCGCTCGGCCGCGCCTGCGACTTCATGATGAGCTCGGGCGGCTCCATGCCCAGCGCGGGCAACGTCAAGCTCGGTGACGAGGTGGCCGCCTGGGCCATCGAGAACAAGGACCGCCTCGGAGTCAAGTACGTCATCTGGCGCCAGCGCATCAACACCGGCTCCGGCTGGCGCGGCATGTCCAACCGGGGCGGCGTCACCGCCAACCACTACGACCATGTCCACATCTCGGTCTACTGACCGCTCGCCCCCGGCCGGGGCGTCAGGTCAGGTCGAGCACCGCCTTGCCGTGCAGGCGGCGCCGCCGTACGGCGTGCCCGTAAAACGGGTTGCCGCGGCCGTGACCGGGTGACCAGCATGGGGGACGTGCTCACCGACGTTCAGGTGGAGGCCTTCGTCGAGGACGGTTTCGTCCGGATCGAGGGCGCCTTCCCCCGCGAGACCGCCGAGAGATGCCGTGAGATCGTGTGGCGGGACCTCGGGGCCGACCCCGCCGCCCCGGCCACGTGGCCGGGGCCGGTCGTGGCCCGCCCGGACTACGCGCAGCCACCGTTCAGGGACGCGGCCAACACGCCGCGCCTGCACGCCGCCTTCGACGCGCTCGTGGGCAGGGGGCGCTGGGTCCCCCGCGCCACCCTGGGAGGCTTCGTGATCCGTTTCCCCGGGGGCGAACCGGCCGTCGTGGACGGATGGCACGTCGACGTGAGCTTCCCCGGCCCCGGCTCCGTCCCGGGCGACTACCTGACCTGGCGGGCGAACGCGGCCTCCAGGGACCGCGCGCTGCTGACGCTCTTCCTGTTCTCGGACGTCGGGGAGACGGACGCGCCGACCCGGCTGCGCGCCGGTTCCCATCTGGACGTGGCGCGGCTGCTCGCCTCCGAGGGCGAGGACGGCCTCGACGCCGTGGAACTGGCCCGGCGGGCCGAGGCGGTGAGCCGCGACCGCCCGGTCGTCCAGGCCACCGGCGGCGCCGGTGACGTCTACCTGTGCCACCCGTTCCTCGTGCACGCCGGGCAGCCGAACCGCGGCCGGAGCCCGCGCTTTCTGGCCCAGCCGGGGCTCAGCCCGGCCGGGCCGCTCCGCGGGGGCGGGGCGGAGAGCGGCCTCTCACCCGTCGAGACCGCCATCAGGCGGGGCCTCGAACGGGGACACGGCACGGGGGCGTCAGGGACCGCCGGGAGCTGAGACCACACCGCCCGCGGCGTCCAGGTTCGTGACCGCGTGCGGGTGGGGCGGAGAGCCCTGACGGCAGGGCCCTCCGCGTGACGTTCGCCGCCCCTGGGACCAGGGGACGGAGTGGCGACCCGCTCGGGTGTCTCGTCCCCGCGCGGGCCGTACCGGTTCCTGTGGGCGGGGAAGGTGGTCCAGACCACCCCGAAACGTGAAGACCGCCTCCAGGTCGCAGGCGGGGAACGGCGCACGTGGAAAACGGTTCTCCCGGCGGGAACGGCGGCCGATGCCGGTTCCGGCTCGGCGGAAAGGGACGCGTGAGCGGCCGGCACTTCCAGGCCGGTACGCCCGGCGGACCAGACATGGTGGCCCACGGTTCCACGGATCTCTCCAGCCGACTTACTAAGGTTCGTAGTTCGTCATCGAACCGTCGGCAACGTAACCCCAGGTGAACCGCCGCTTCTTAAGCGGAGACGCCTCCTACCGGTAATAGTGAACCCGGTCGACGCCGGGAGAATCCGGTACGGACCGGTGGCGCGCTCTCTCGATCGGCGTTGTCAAACCGATATCAACCGGTATAGACCAGTCCCATAGGACGAACCTACTCTGGTCCGCACCACGGGAAAGCCCGGAGCTCCGCGACCCACAGGCCGCCACCGGCTCTCTTTCGAGCATTCCAACCCGCCGGGTGAACTCCGGCGGCCCCCCAGCTGGTACGGACCGGCTCCGATCGTCTGAATATCAAGGTGGTAATTCACGTGAACAAGAGGCTCGTCGGTGCGCTGACGCTCGGTCTGTCCGCGGCACTGGTCATGACCGGCTGCGGTTCGACGCAGAGCGGGAGCGACGGCGGTGACAAGGCGGCCGGTGGCGACGTGACGCTGAAGCTGGTCGCCGCCGACTACGGCGACGGCCCCACCGCCGACAACAGCGGTGAGAAGTTCTGGAAGGGCGTCGTCGACGGCTTCCAGAAGGCCAACCCCGGCATCAAGGTCGACGTCCAGGTCATCAACTGGAACGACATCGACAAGCAGGTCGCGACCATGGTCCAGAACGGCCAGGTGCCCGACATCCTGCAGACCGGCGACTACTCCGGCTTCGTCAAGGACGGCCTGCTGTACAAGACCGACGAGGTCCTGTCCCCGGCCACCTCGGCCGACCTGCTGCCCAAGTTCGCCGACTTCGGCAAGGTGGACGGCACCGGCTACGGCATCCCGTTCGTCTCCTCGGCCCGCGCCCTGTTCTACAACAAGGACCTGTTCACCAAGGCCGGGATCGCCGAGGCGCCCAAGACCTGGGACGAGCTCAAGGCCGCGGCGGAGAAGCTGAAGAAGGCCGGCGTCAGCCAGCCGTTCGGCCTGCCGCTGGGCAACGAGGAGGCCCAGGCCGAGTCGTTCCTGTGGTTCATGGGCAACGGCGGCGGCTACAAGGACTCCTCCGGGGCGTGGGCGGTCGACTCCGCCGCCAACGTCGAGGCCCTCCAGTACGTCAAGGGCCTGGTCGACGCGGGCCTGACCAGCCCCAACCCCGGCACCAAGAACCGCAAGGACGTCTGGGCGGACTTCGCCGCGGGCAAGGTCGGCATGGTCAACGGCGGCCCCATGTCCATCCCGATCTTCGAGAAGGGCGGACTGACCAACTTCGGCGTCGCCCCGATCGCGGGCAAGACCGCGGCCCTGGACACCACGCTCGGCGTCGAGGACTGGATCATGGCCTTCAACAAGAACGGCCACCAGGAGCAGATCAAGAAGTTCTTCGACTACTTCTACTCCGGTGACGCGGCGCAGAAGATCAGCGACACCTACAAGCTGCTGCCGGTGACGAAGTCCGGCATCGAGAAGCTCTCCTCGGACGAGAGGCTCAAGCCGTTCCTGGACGCGCTGCCCAACGCGACGTTCTACCCCTTCCAGGACCCCAAGTGGTCCGAGGTGAACACCCAGGTCAAGCAGACCATCGGCGGCGCCGTCAGCGGTGA
Organism: Streptosporangium sp. NPDC020072; assembly: GCF_040631445.1. Classification (NCBI taxonomy): domain Bacteria; kingdom Bacillati; phylum Actinomycetota; class Actinomycetes; order Streptosporangiales; family Streptosporangiaceae; genus Streptosporangium; species Streptosporangium sp. NPDC020072. Next base: position 67,969 of record NZ_JBEYAB010000006.1, read on the forward strand.
CCCGAAGGCCGTGCTCGGCGCGATCCAGAAGGTCGCGACCGCGGGCTGACCCTCACCCCCGGGTACGGCGCGCCCGCCCGTCCTGCCGCGTGGCGGGCGCGCCGTACCAGTCCATCCGAAAGCAGGACTCATGCAGCAAACATCCGCGCGAGGCGGAGCGCTGCGCGCGCTCGCCCCGCTGGCCTGGGTCGGCCCCGCCGTGGCGCTGATCGCCGTGGTGGTCGTCTGGCCTGTCGTGGTGATGGTCCAGTCGTCCTTCCTGAAGATCAGCCGCTTCGGCGTCGTCCAGGGCGGAAACGGGACGGGCAACTACGACAAGCTGTTCGCCGAGCCCGACTTCGGCGGGGTCATGGCCAGGAGCCTGGTGTGGGTGGTCGCGGTGGTCGCGCTGACCGTGCTCGTCTCCCTGGCGCTGGCCCAGCTGTTCAACCAGCGCTTCCCCGGACGCCGCTTCGCCCGCTGGGCGCTGATCGCGCCGTGGGCCGCCTCCGTCCTGATGACGTCGATCATCTTCAAGTGGATGCTCGACCCCGAGGTCGGCCTGATCAACATGCTCAGGCGTGACCTGGGGCTGCTGGACGCCCTCGGCGGCGCGGACGCCGACCCGCTCGGCAGCGCGTCGGGCGCGATGCCGTGGCTCATCTTCGTCGCGGTCTTCGTCTCCGTCCCGTTCACCACCTACGCGCTGCTCGCGGGACTGTCGGCGATCCCGGCCGACGTCTACGAGGCGGCCAAGATCGACGGCGCCTCGAAGCTGCGGACCTACTGGTCGATCACGCTGCCGCTGCTGCGGCCCGCCCTCACGGTCGCGGCGCTCATCAACGTGATGAACGTCTTCAACAGCTTCCCGATCATCTGGGCCATGACCCACGGGCAGCCGGGCTACTCGACGGCGACCTCGACCATCTTCATGTACATCCTCAAGGGATCCGACATCGGCGAGTCGGCGGCCATGTCCGTCGTCAACTTCGGCATGGTGATCGTCCTGACGATCGTCTTCCTGAAGGTCAGCAAGTGGAGGACGGCACCCGCATGACCCTCACCCAGAACGCGCCCACGGTCGCGGAGAAGACGACGGCCCCTGTCGCGGCGCCGCGCTCGCTCCCGTCCGTCAAGACCGTCGTCATCGCGGCGAGCGCCTACCTGATCGCCTTCGTCTTCCTCTTCCCCTACCTGGTGATGGTCCTGACGGCGCTGCGCCCGCAGGGGGAGCTGCGCCAGGCGACCTACCTGCCGCAGCGGTTCGAGTGGTCGAACTTCACGAACTTCTGGACCGGCGGCCTCGCCCAGAACCTGGGCGTCACCCTGCAGGTCGCCGCGGGCTCGACCGTGCTGGTGCTGCTGGTGGCGCTGCCCGCGGCCTACTACACCGCGCGGCACGACTTCAGGGGCCGTACCGCGTTCATGATCCTGGTGCTGATCACCCAGATGTTCCAGCCGACCGCGATGCTGGTCGGCATCTACCGCGAGTTCTTCCAGTTCGGGCTGGTCGACTCGGTCTGGGCGCTGATCCTGGTCAACGGCGGATTCAACCTCGCCTTCGCGGTGTGGATCCTCAACGCCTACTTCTCCTCGATCCCGCGTGAGCTGGAGGAGGCCGCGTTCATCGACGGCAACGGCCGCTTCGGCGCGCTGTTCCGGGTCACCCTCCCGCTGGCCATGCCCGGTGTGGTGACCGCGCTGATCTTCACCTTCATCGCGGCCTGGAACGAGTTCGTCGTCGCCCTCACCCTGACCACCACCCCGGGCAACCAGCCCCTCACGGTCGCCCTGAACTCCTTCATCGGCCAGTACCAGGTGGACTGGCAGAACCTGTTCGCGGGTTCGGTCATCGCGACGATCCCGGTCATCATCCTGTTCGCGCTCATCGAACGGAAGGTGGTCGGCGGTCTCACCGCCGGTTCCATCAAGTGACCCGCCCGGGCCCAAGCGGTGGGGGCCCGGTGGGCGGCGGTCCCGTGTCGAGTCGCTCCGGCACGGGACCGCCCGGGACGCTCAGGGGGCGGTGACGCCCAGGACCAGCTTGCCCGAGGTACGGCCCGCCGCCAGCCGTTCGTGGGCCTCTGCCGCCCGGTCGAGGGGGAAGACCTCCTCGACCTCGACGGTGAGAAGGCCCGAGTCGGCCAGCTCGCCGATGCGCGCCAGCGCCGTGCCGTCCGGCTCGACCAGGAACCCCGTCGCGCGCACACCGCGCGCCGCGGCCGACTCGGCCAGCTCGGGCGAGACCCCGGAGGGCACCGCGACCAGCAGCCCGCCGGGACGCAGGACGCCGAGGGAACGGGTGCTCGTGGCGTCGTACCCGTCGCCGACCAGGTCCACCACCAGGTCCACCTCGCGCACCACCTCCTCGAACCGGACGGCCGTGTAGTCGACGAGTTCGTCGGCGCCGAGCCCGCGCAGCCAGTCGTGCTTGGCCGCACGGGCCGTGCCGATCACGTACGCCCCCAGGTGTTTGGCGATCTGGACGGCGAAGTGGCCCACCCCGCCCCCCGCCGCGTGGACGAGCACCCGCTGCCTGGGCCGCAGGTCGGCGGTGTCCACCAGGACCTGCCAGGCGGTCAGCGCCGCCAGCGGTACGGCCGCCGCCTCCTCGTGCCCCAGGGAGCGGGGCCTGCGGGCGAACTGCCGCGAGGGGGCCGTGACGTACTCGGCGTAGGCGCCCGCCTGGCGGGGGAACCACGGCATGCCGTACACCTCGTCGCCGACGGCCAGGGTGTGCACGCCGTACCCGATCTCCTCGACGACGCCGCAGACGTCCCAGCCGAGGACGAAGGGCGGGGCACCCAGGACACCCGCCATGCCGCCGCCCGCCCTGGTCTTGGCGTCGACGGGGTTCACCCCGGCGGCGACGACCCGGACCAGCACCTCGGTCGGCAGCGGCCGTGGCCTGTCCAGCAGGACGGGGTGCAGCACCTCGGGGCCGCCGAAGACGTCCTGGCTTACGGCGCGCATGGAAGTCATGTTCTGTCTCCTCCTCGGTCGTGGCCGCGGGGCGGCGCGGCGCGGCAGAGGGTAACCCCGCCCGCCGGGCCCGCGCGGGCGCCTTGTCCTTTCCGGGAAACCTCCGGCACCTTTCGTTCACGGACTGTTCAGGAGAGCGTTCCCGGGAACCGGGGTAGACCGGATCTTCCGGTTATGGAGGGGTAGTAACTTCGACGCATGCGACTGGGCGTTCTCGACATCGGTTCCAACACGGTTCATCTCCTGGTGATGGACGCGCACCGGGGCGCCCGGCCGCTCCCCGCCTACTCCCACAAGGTGGACCTCCGGCTCGCCGAGTACATGGAGGACGGCGAGCGGCTCTCCGAGGAGGGCGCGGCGCTGCTGCGCGGACACGTCGAGGAGGCGCTGCGGCTGGCCGAGGACAAGGGCGTCGAGGACCTCATGGCGTTCGCGACCTCGGCGGTCAGGGAGGCGGTCAACGGCGAGGAGGTGCTCGCCGACCTCAACGCGCGGGCCGAGGTGAACATCCAGGTCCTCTCCGGTCAGGACGAGGCGCGGCTGACCTTCCTGGCCGTGCGGCGGTGGTTCGGCTGGTCGTCGGGGCGGCTGCTGGTGCTGGACATCGGCGGGGGCTCGCTGGAGATCGCCTCGGGCATCGACGAGCAGCCGGACGTCGCGATCTCGCTGCCGCTCGGGGCGGGCAGGCTCACCCGCGACCGCCTCAGCGCCGACCCGCCCTCCCAGGAGGAGATCAGGGCCCTGCGCAGGCACGTGCGGGCGGAGATCGCCCGCAAGGTCGGCGACGTCGCCAGGTACGGCAGGGCGGACCACGCGGTGGCGACCTCGAAGACCTTCAGGCAGCTGGCGAGGATAACCGGGGCGGCCCCGTCGAGTGAGGGGAACGTCCGCCGGGTGCTCAGGCACACCGAGCTGGTGGAGTGGACCGGAAGGCTGGCCGGGATGGACCCGCGCGCGCGGGCGGGCCTGCCGGGGGTCTCCGAGGGGCGGGCGCCACAGCTGCCCGCGGGGGCGATCGTCGCCGACGCCGCGATGGACCTGCTGGGGGTGGGGGAGCTTGAGGTGTGCCCCTGGGCGCTGCGCGAGGGCGTCATCCTGCGCAGACTCGACACGATGCCCGAGATCTGAGGTTTACCGGCTCTTCGTCGGGTAGGGGCGCGCCTTCATGAACAGCGCTCAGGTACAAGGCGCCGCCCGCAGAGCGGCCGGCAGCCGGACTCTGGAGAGACTGACCCGCCTCGGGCTCGCCTGCCGTGGCGTCCTGTACGGCCTCATCGGCTTCCTGGCCCTGCGGATCGCCTTCGGCGGCGGAAGCGGGGGCAAGGAGGCCGACAAGACCGGGGCGGTCGAGACGGTCGCCGAGCAGCCGTTCGGCACCGTGCTGTTGTGGCTGATGGTCGCCGGCTTCGTGGCCCTGACCCTCTGGCAGATCTCCGAGGCGGTCCTCGACCGGGGCGGGAAGGTCAAGGACCGGGCCGAGGCGGTCGCGCGGGCGGTCACCTACGGGCTGCTGGTGGCGACGCTGCTCGGCCTGCTGCTGAGGGGCGACCCGGGCAGCTCGTCCGACGACAGCTCCAAGGACCTGACCGCCATGGCGATGGACCTGCCCGGCGGGCGGGTCCTGGTCGGCGTGGTGGGACTCGGGGTGGTCGCGCTCGGGGCCCACTGGATCCACAGCGGATGGAAGAGAAAGTTCCTCGATGACCTGAGCACCGGGGAGGTGCCGCCGGGCGCGCGGCGCCTGGCCGAGCGGCTCGGCACGGCCGGATACCTCGCCCGCGGCGTGATCGCGGTGGCGGCCGGGGTCTTCGTCGTCCAGGCCGCGGTCACCTACGACCCGGAAAGGGCCAGGGGCGTCGACTCGACGCTGCGCGCGCTGGCGGACACTCCGGCCGGGCCGTGGCTGCTGGGCGTCGTGGCCTTCGGCCTGCTGCTTTTCGCGGCCTACTGTTTTCTCCAGGCGCGCTGGCACCGGCTGTGACGTACGGCCACGCGCCTCGGCGCCGCCGTGGCAAGCCCCACCTACCTATCCGGTAAGTCACCCTATTGGTGCTTTTCCATGACATCGCCCTGTCCGGGTCCCGCGTCCTTCCATGGAGGCGGATGGCATCGGGAGGGCCATATGGATTTGTCGGAGCGCGACGGCGGTGAACGGATTCTCCACCTGGAAGGGTCCCCCGACCAGGTGGGGAGGGCCAGAAAACTGATCTCGGCGGCTCTCGGCAGGGACCACCCCCTCCACGACGACTGCGTGCTGCTCACCAGTGAGATAGCCACCAACGCGGTCGTCCACTCCAGGTCGGGGGACGGCGGCATGTTCACCGTCACCGTCACCCACTGGGCGGGCGGCGTGCGGGTCTCCGTCCAGGACGACGGCTCGGCCGAGGTCCCCTGCCTGTGCCACACCCCCGCCGACGCCACCGGGGGGCGCGGCCTGCCGCTGCTTGAGGCGCTGTCCCACAGCTGGGGATTCACCCGGGAGGCGGGGACCAACCTGGTCTGGTTCGAGCTCGTCCTGGAGACCGCCGGGGTGCCGGGGGACAGGCTGGCCGCCGTACGGTGAGCCCTCAGGCGGCGGGGGAGGCCAGTAGCCGGTCCAGCACCCGGACGCCGAACTCAAGCCCCTCGACCGGGACGCGCTCGTCCACCCCGTGGAACATGCCGAAGTAGTCAAGGTCGGGGGAGAGCCGCAACGGCGCGAAGCCGTACCCCCTGATGCCGATCTCGGCGAAGGACTTGGCGTCGGTGCCCCCCGACATCACGTACGGCACCGGCCGCGCCTGTCCGTCCTCGGCGAGGATCGCCGCGCGGAGCAGCTCGAAGAAGGGCGCGGCCGGCGACGCGTCCGGCGCCTCCTCCAGGCTGAGGAACTCACGGGTGATCCTCGGCCCGAGCAGCCGGTCGATCGTCTCCAGGAACTCCTCCCGGTATCCGGGCAGGAACCGCCCGTCCACGTGGGCGGTGGCGGTGCCGGGGATCACGTTGACCTTGTAACCCGCCTGGAGCATCGTCGGGTTGGCCGAGTTGCGGATCTGCGCCGCGAACAGCGTGCCCGCCCGGCCGAGCCGCTCGGCCTCCTGTTCGAGCCGGTCGCGGTCGATGCGTTCCCCCAGGATCTCCTCAAGGCTCGTGAGCAGGGCGGCGACGCCGGGCGTCAGCCGTACCGGCCAGCGGTGGGCGGCGAGCCTGGACAGGGCGTGGCACAGCTCGGCGACCGCGTTGTCCGCCGGAGGGCGGGAGCCGTGGCCCGTCACGCCGTCCGCGGTCAGCCTCATCCACGCGGTGCCGCGCTCGCCGACCGCGATCGGGTAGACGCGCCGCCCCCGCACCTCGACGCTGTAGCCACCCGACTCACCGATCGCCTCGGTGCAGCCGTCGAACAGCTCCCTGCGCCGCCGCACCGCGTACCGCGCGCCGTACTCGCCGGTCGCCTCCTCGTCGGCGAGGAAGGCCAGCACCATGTCCCTGGCCGGACGCACGCCGCGTCTGGCCCAGTCGCGGACCAGGGCGAGCGTCATGGACAGTGTGCCCTTCATGTCGACCGCGCCCCTGCCCCAGACGCAGCCGCCGGTGATCTCCCCGGAGAACGGGTGGATCCGCCAGTCGGCGGGCTCGGCGGGCACCACGTCCAGGTGGCCGTGGACCAGCAGGGCCTCGGGCGAGTCGCCGGGAATCCTGGCGACCACGCTGGTCCTGCGGCTGGCCGACTCGAAGACCACCGGCTCGATGCCCACCTCGGCCAGCAGTTCCGCGACGTACTCGGCCGCGGGCCGTTCCCCTGCGCCCGGATTGGTGGTGTCGAACCTGATCAGGTTCGAGCAGATCGACGAGACCTCGCCAGTCATGGAACACGCCCCCCGCAAACCGACTGATCATGGGTGCATACCCACGGTGACGTCTTTGCATCTTGTTATCCACACGTATAAATTTATCCGCATGGATAACAAAGTGTGGAGTCTGGTCAGGGCGCTCTTCGTCGCCGTGCTCGTCATCTCCGTCGCGGCACTCGGGACGGCCGCCGTCGTCGGCGGCAACTGGGTGGTGTGGCTGCGCGGCGCCGCCGTCGCGGTCGCCTCCGCCTGGCTCGTCGTCCTCGCCGGGCAGGCCGCGCACGGCAGGCGGTCGGCCTACGTGCGCATCCGCTTCGTCACCGCCGCCGCGCCCGTCGGAATCGTGCTCATCATCCTCGCGCCGGACAGCGGCTACCCCGGCTGGATGAAGGTGGAGCAGGGCGTGATCGGCGTCCTGGTCGCCGTCGTCGCGTTCACGATCAACCGCCGCGCCGTGCGCGAGGCGTTTCCGAAGCGTGGCAGGCTGAGGTGACATGGAGATCGCCAGAACCCGCCGGGCCGCGGCCACCGAGGCACGCAGGGCCCAGATCGCCTCCGCCACCATCGCGGTGCTCGCCGAGCGCGGCTACGCGGAGACCACCTTCGAGGCCATCTGTGAGCACGCCGGGCTGAGCAGCAAGAGACTGATCTCCTACCACTTCTCCACCAAGGAACAGCTCTTCGAGGCCGTCGTCGGCCAGGTCACCGCCGACGCCGCCGCCTTCATGCGCCCGCGGCTCGACGCCGCCACCGGGGCCCGCGCGCTGCTTGAGGCCTACATCAGGGCGAACATCGCCTTCGTCGCCGCACACCCCGGGCACGTGCGCGCGATACAGCAGATCGTGTACAACCACGTGCCCGTCGGCGGCCGGGAGCACGACGCCGCGATCGGCAGACTGGTCGCGCTGTTCGAGGACGGGCAGCGCGCGGGAACGTTCAGGGCGTTCGACGGCGAGCTGATGGGCACGGCGCTGCGGTCGGCCATCGACGCGACGGCCGACCGCGTCGTCAACGGCCACGACGCGGACCACTGCGCCGACGAACTCGTCGAGATCTTCGACAGGGCGACACGGGCCGAACCCTCGTGAACCCCTGTTCCCGGGCGGCAGCCCGGGCCTCGGCCGCGCGTGGAGCCGGTGCGCGCCGCCGTGACGGCAACCGTTCAGGTGCGGCCTCCCGTGACGCGAAGAAGGTCGAGTTTCCCCGCGTCGGTGCTTCCGGCCGCCGCCGTGTAGGCGACCACGCGCAGGTCGGCGCCGGGAGCGACGAGGACGTCACAGTCGAGCAGGATGTCGCCGACCTGGGGGTGCCGGATCGTCTTCGCGTCGGTCGTGTGCGGGGCGGTGGCCGTCCGCGTGGCCCAGTGATGAGCGAAGGCGCCAGACGTTTCGCGTAGTTCTCGCACGAGACGGCCGAGCCGGGCGTCGGTGGGATAGCGGGAGACGGCGTCCCCGAGGTCGGCGACGATCGACGCCGCGAAGGCGTCCGGTCCACGTTCTGACCGGACGGGGAGCATCTGGGCGCTCGCGGCTCCGTCGCCGAAGAGCGCACGGGCGAGATTGCGTTCGGCGGCGGGAAGGGCGGCGGGGTCGCCGTGCAGCGCGCTCCACATGGTGTTCCACCACACCAGGGTCCAGTCCGCGGCGAACACGCCGATCGGAACGTCACCGAGGCGCGAGACGAGCCGTTGGACGCCCGGGGGCACGTGGGTGTCGACCGTCCCGTCCTGCGGTGGCAGGAGCCCGGCGCTCCGGTACAGCCGGTCGCGTTCGGCGCGGGTGAGCTGAAGGGCCCGGGCGAGCGCGCCGACGACCTGGGCCGAAGGGTTCCTGGCACGTGCCTGCTCCAGGCGCAGAACGTAGTCGACGGACAGTCCCGCCAGTTGGGCCAGCTCCTCGCGGCGCAGTCCCGGGGCGCGACGGCCGCCTGTCGCCGTGAAGCCGGCGTCGTCCGGGGAGAGGCGGTCACGCCAGGCGCGCAGGATCGCGGCGAAGTCGGAGCGGGAGGCGGTCATGGACCCATTCTCGCCACGTGGCGGGAGACGAGCCTGGGTACCGCCGGTCCCAGGGACGGGCGGTGCGCTGGCCGGCGGCGGCCCTTGAGGCGAACGTGGACACGCGTCCGAGGCGGGCGTCACAGGCCGGACATCCAGGGAGTCCCTGATGAAGCACACCATCGTGATGACGGGCGCGAGCCGCGGAATCGGCCGCTTCGCCGCACGGCACATCCTGCGCCGGTCACCGGACGCGCACCTCCTCGTCGTCGCCCGCGCGTCCCGCGGCGCACGGCTCGCCGCGGAACTCGCCTCGGGCGGGTACACGGTCTCGCACGTCCCGGCGGACCTCGGCTCGCTGGACAGCGCCCGCGCGGCCGCCGTCGGGATCCGCGACCGGCTCGACCGCGGCGACCTGCCGCCACTGCGCGGCTTCGTGGGCAACGCCGGTGTTCAGTACACCAACGCGCTCACCGAGGGGCCCGAGGGACTGGAGGTCACCTTCACGGTCAACGTGCTCGCCAACCACCTGTTCGTGCGCCTGCTCCAGGACCGCTTCGCCATCCCCGCCCGGATCGTGATCACTGTCAGCGACACGCACTTCGGCGACCTCAGGCACAACCTGGGCATGGTGCCGGGCCCGGTCTGGAGGTCCCCGGACGCCCTGGCCCGCACGGGTGCCTTCGCCAGGCCGGACACCGCGGCCGGCGGGCGCACCGCGTACTCGACGAGCAAGCTGGCCGCGATCCACCTGGTTCACGAGTACGCGCGCCGCCTGCCGTCCGGGATCGACGCCGTCGCCTACAACCCGGGATTCGTCCCCGGCACCGGTCTGGCCCGCGACGCCGGCCCTGTCTCCCGGTTCGCGATGCGGCGCGTCATGCCGGCGATGACCTTCACCCCCTTCGCCACGAGCCCTGACACCGCGGGCCGCCGCCTCGCCGACGTCGTCCTCGGCACGATCCGGGCGCCGACCGGTTCCTACGTCGACCGCGACCGTGTGGGCCGCTCGTCGGAGGAGTCCTACGACCCGCGGCGAGAGGGCGACCTCTGGGAGGCCGCCGAACGGTTCCTGTAGCGTCACCGCGCTCACGGCCGGACCCGCGCCCGGTGTCACGCCGGGCCGCGCGGGTTCAGGCGTGGGAGCCGGAGTGTTCCATCGGCGGCGCGATCGCCTGGGCGTCCACCCCCTCGCCGACCCAGAGCCCGATCAGGAAGGCCGCGGTCGCCTCAAGCAGGCCCGCCCGTTCCAGCCCCCCGCCGTCGAACGGCTCGCAGCCCAGGTCACGTACCAGGCTCCGTACGGTCTCCAGCGCCTGCGCGTCGTCACCGCAGAGCGGGACCGCCAGCGGACGGCCGCCGAAGACCGGCGGGTCCAGGTGCCACACGCTCCGGTGGCAGAGGTTGAACGCCTTGACGACGCGCGCGCCGGGCGCCGCCGCGGCCACACGCTCGGCGGCGGAGGGGCCGCCCGCGGTCTCCAGCAGGAAGCCGGGGGCGACCGGGTTGGTGCAGTCGATCAGCGTGCGGCCGTCCAGGACGCCGGCCAGGGCGGAGACCACCCCGGTGGCCGCGCCGTACGGCACCGCAAGCAGCACCGCGTCCACGCCGTGCCGGCCCGCCCGCCGGGGGTCTCCCGCGCGTGCGCCGATCCTGTCCGCGAGGGCCACCGCACGGCCCTCGTCCCGCCCGCCGACCAGCACGTCGTGCCCGGCGCGCGCCCACCTTCCGCCCAGGGCCTCCGCCATGCCGCCGGTGCCCACGATTCCGATCCTCATCATGTTCGTCCCTTCCTGTGGTCGGACCCGGGTACGACGTTAGGCAGCCGATTGGGCACCATTTGGTGCGTGTCCGCCGACCAGGGGTTCCTCGCCGACTGCCGGGCCAGGCTCGCCTTCGACCTGCTGGCCAACACCTGGAACGCCGTGGTCGTCTGGGCGCTGCGCGAGGGCCCGGTACGGCCCGGCAGGCTGCGCGAACGAATCGGCGGGATCAGCCCCAAGGTGCTCACCGAGACCCTGCGCAGGCTGGAGTTCAACGGCCTGGTCGAACGCCGGGTCCACCCCGGCGCGCCGCCCCACGTCGACTACGGTCTCACCGACCTCGGCCGGAGCCTGCTGCCGCCGATAGAGGCGTTCGGCCTGTGGGCCGCCGAACACGGCGACGAGGTCATGCGCGCCCAGGAACGCGTGGAGACCCGCGACGGGTCCTGAAACGGAACCGCGGCTCATGGTCGCCGGTCTCGCGGCGCAATCCCCTTGAGTTTGGATCGCAAGCTGGTTTACAGTTCAAACCAGAGGTTTACGGTTCAAACTAGTTTGAGGAGCAGGGGGATGGATCGGCTCGACGACGACGACCGGCCACTGAGTCCGGAGGAGATGCTCCGCCTGATCGAGGAGCAGCAGGCCACGACGACCAGGCGGCTCGGCGGCGACCCGCTGCTGACCCACACGCCATGGGGGATCACCTGGTTCGCCGGGTTCGGCGCCCTGTTCCTGAACTACGCCTACGGCCTGCTCTCCCGGAGCACGGCACTGGCGGTGCTGTTCGCGCTGATGGTCCTCTCCATGGCGACCACCCTTTTCGCGCAGCGGACGGTCAGCGGCCAGGTGAGGGGAGAGGCGGCCGACCGGGGCATGATGTACGGCATCTCCTGGTCGTTCGGCTTCGCCTGCGTGGTCGCGATCTGCGTCAGGCTCTCGCTCCTGCTGCCCTCCGAGGAGTCCGGCCTGCTGTGGGCGGTGACGTCCATGACGGTCGTCGCCGTCCTCTACGCCGTGGGGGGCGCGCTGTGGCGGGTGCGGACGATGTTCTTCCTCGGCGCCTGGCTCGCCGCGCTCAACGTGGCGGGTGCCATCGCGGGACCGACCGTCCACGCCCTGCTCATGTCCGTCGGAGCCGGTGGAGTGTTCACCGTCGTCGGAGTGGTGCAGTGGGCGCGGCAGCGGGGCGGGGCATGACGGGACCGCGCGAGCTCGACCCGGTCATCCACGCCCAGGCCAGGCTCCGGGTGGTCGCCACGCTCAACACGCTGGGCGAGGCCAACCAGATCACCTTCCCGGGGCTGCGGGAGCTGCTCGGGATGACCGCGGGAAACCTGTCCGTACACCTGGGGAAGCTGGAGGAAGCCGGTTACGTGGAGATCGTCAAGACCCACCGGGGGCGCACCCCGACGACCTACGTCGCTCTGACCCGGCGGGGGCGCCGGGCCTTCGAGGACTACACCGCCGCCATCCGTGAACTTCTCGACCTGTCCTAGGAGGGGACCCCAATGACAGAGATCCTGGCCCGCGCCGTCGAGGTCACCCGTGCCTACGGGGCCGTCACGGCGCTCGACCGCGTCAGCCTGGACATCCGGGCCGGTGAACTGGTCGGGCTGCTCGGTCCGAACGGCGCGGGCAAGTCCACGCTGGTCAACCTGTTCGCCGGGCTCAGAAGGCCGACCTCGGGAACCGTCGAACTGCTCGGCGGCTCACCACTCGACCCGGCCAGGCGCCGCGGCATCGGCGTCACCCCGCAGGAGACCGGCCTGCCGCCCGCGCTGCGGGTCGGCGAGTGCGTCGACTTCGTGGCCGCCCACTTCCCCGGCGCGGTGAGCAGAGGGGAACTGCTCGAACGCTTCGGCCTCGTCGACCTGGCCAGGCGCCAGATCGGCGGCCTGTCCGGCGGGCAGAAGCGGCGTCTGGCGGTCGCGCTCGCCTTCACCGGAAACCCCCGCCTGGTCTTCCTCGACGAGCCGACCACCGGTCTCGACGTCGAGGCCCGCCACGCCCTCTGGGGCGCGGTCAGGGACTTCCACGCCGGAGGTGGGACCGTGGTCCTGACCAGCCACTACCTGGAGGAGATCGAAGCTCTGGCCCAGCGGGTCGTCGTGATCGGCGAGGGCCGGGTGCTCACCGACGACACCGTTGGGGCGGTGCGCGGCCTGGTGGGCGTCCACCGTGTCACGCTGACCGTCTCCGAACCGCCCGCCCTCGCCGGAGTCATCGGTGTCGAGCGAGAGGGCGACCGTACGCACCTGCTCACCGCCGACGCCGACGCCCTGGTCCGCGAGCTGGTGCTGAGCGGCGTCCCCTTCTCCGGCCTTGAGGTCAGGCCGACCTCCCTTGAGGAGGCCTTCCTCTCCATCACCGGCCGTGAGCCCCAGGCCGCCTGAGGCCGCCCCTCGCGGCCCGACCCCCAACGGACCCCTCCCACCGGACCCCGACAGGAGCCCGTGATGTCCCTCGTCCTCACCCACACCCGCTACCAGTTCCTCGAAACCGTCCGCGTGCCCATGACGGTGATCGGAAGCTCCGTCTTCCCCGCGCTGTCGATGCTGTTCTTCGTGGTGCCCTTCGCCGGGGACGACCCGGTCGCGGCGACCTACGCGACCGGCGCGATGCTGGTCTTCGCGGTCATGTCCTCCTGCCTGTTCACCTACGGCATCGGTGTCGCCGAGGACAGGGCCCAGCCGTGGGACCCCTACCTGCGCACCCTGCCCGCCGGGCCGCTGCCCCGCTTCACCGGGCGCATCCTCACCGTCATGGGCATCATGACGATCGCGGTCATCCCCGTCCTGCTCATCGCGGCCTTCCTCACGGAGGCGACGGTGACCCTCGGGCAGCTGCTGCTCGGCCTGGCCGCGCTGCTCCTGGGGTCGCTTCCCTTCACCCTGATGGGCCTGTTCATCGGCTACGCGCTGCCGTCGAAGGCCGCCATCGTCGTGGCCCAGGTGGTGTTCTTCCCGATGGCCGTCGGCGGCGGTCTGCTCACCGGTCCTCCCAGCACCGCCCCGGCGTTCATCCAGGCCGTCGCCCCCTACCTGCCGACCAGGGGCGCGGTCGAGCTGGTCTGGGCCGCCAGCACGGGCTTCTCGCCCGCCCCGCTCTCCCTGGCGATGCTGGCGCTGTGGGTCGCGGTCTTCGCCGGCCTGGCCGTGTGGGCCTACCGCCGCGACGAGGGGCGCCGCTTCTCCTGAGCGCACCCGAGAGACCTTGGAAGGAGCCCTCACCCGCCTCACAGGGGCAGGCGGGGACGGCGACACCGGAGAAAGTCCCCGGTCTCGCGTAACACGATGTCAGCGAGGGCGGAACGGCCCGGGCCAGGTGGCCCGGGCCGTTCCCGTGTCCGGGAAAAGGAGTGTTTCCTCAGGTCAGCTCGTGGCGCTCCTCGGTCGCCGCCACCACCCGAGCGCTTGCGCTCCACCTTCTCAAAGGTGGAGTCCCTGGTTTTGTCCTGTTGTGCCGACTTTTCGGGACCTGTCCGGTACATCAGGCGCTGTCGCTCGTTTCCTGGGCCCCGTGTATTTCCCCCCACGCGAAGGTAGCTCTGTGTAGCCGACGGTTACGGTTCGTGTTTAATGGGGTGGCTACCACTTGAGGTGGATCGACAACTCCAGGAAAGAGGAGAAAGCATCGTGCGCCGCATCGTCATCGGGTTCGCTGCCGCTGGGATGGCCGTCTTCGGCATGCTGGCGACCACGGCGGCACCGTCAGCCGCCGACCCCGCACCGTCCAATGGGCTCGGCGTTCTTGAGTCCAACTCAAACCCATGCGTAACGGCTAGTAATACCGGAATCCTCACCGCCATCTTGAAGAAGTGCTGACCGTGTCAGCTTGACCGTGGGTCCGGCAGCCGTAGCCGGTGACTGAGATCGATGGTGTCGTTGGGAAGCCGGATCGCCCGGGGTGGTCTGCCCTGGGCGACCCGGCTTCTGAGCGCTGTCCCAGGCGGTTCTGCACGGCTGTCGATGAACCCGGGTTCCGATGTCGCCGGCCGGCGCGTGTCCGGCTCAGGTGACGATGCGGCCTGCGAAGCTCTTGGCCTGGGATTTCCTGCCTTACCTCCGCGCTTCCCCCTGGCCGGTCCTCCCCGGCCGCCGCCGTTACCCGCACGCCTTTCGCCTCTCTGGCGAAGCCGGGCTGCCTGCGAGTGCCCACCTCGCTGCTCGCCCTCATCTCGGGGTGCCGGCCGGGCCGGTGCCGCTGGCCGTGCTCGGGGCCGGGTCCGGCGGCCTGGTGCTCGGCGTCCGCGCGATGCGGCGCGGGATCTGCCCCCCGACCGGCATATCGGACGATATTCAACGCCTTATTTCACCATTTTTAGGCATATAACATAATCGCATGTTTCAGGCTTTTCTTGTCTCTTTCCTAGGTCAAAGATAACTTTTGTCGCGCACCTCTGTGCGGGCGTCCCGCCCGCGGTCCACCCCTCGCTTCCCATCGGAGGTACCAGCGCGTGATCACCAGAAAGGCGGCCGTCGCCGCCGCGGGCGTTCTGGCCCTGGGAGGACTGGTGTACGGCCATCCCCCCGCCCAGGCCGGGACCTCCGGTCTGTCCGCCCCCCTGGCGACCTGCCGTTCCTACACCAACGACGCCAGGACCATCGGGTACGGCGGCTGCACCGTCATGGACGGCTGGGAGCGCTGGCGGCTCGGCGTACGGTGCACGACCGGCGGCGCCGACTACCACTCGCCCTGGCAGTACACCTCGCACACGAAGAGCTATCGGTGCCCGGGAGGCGGCAGGGTGACCGGTGTCTGGACCGACAGCGAGTCCTGAGCCCGGAATTCTCCCCGAACGGTCCGAGGTGATTAACGGCATATTTCATGACATATGCAATATGACGTGAAATCTCAGGGTGCGCAGAGCGTTCTCTCGATGGCCGTCAGGACGCGCTCCGCCTTCCGGGAACCGGTCACGACCGTTTCGCCGAAGCGGGCGCGTATCCGCCGTCTCGCCTCCGCGCGATCCGTTCCCTCCGCCAGGTCCCGGCACGAGGCCAGCGCCCGGCCGACCGGCTCCCCCCGGCCGGGCGCGGCGCCGAGCGCGGGGTCGATCTCCCGCAGGGCGCCCAGCAGCGCCCGGACCCGGCGCGCGTCGGGGGACACGCCGACGGACGTCCCCGCGGACGGCGGGCCGGGCGCGGGGGTGGTGGGGGCCGGAGTGCTCGCCTTGACGGCGTTGTGCGCCCTGCTGATCCGGTCACCGACGGCGCCGATCCCGGCGACCAGGGCAAAGCCTGTCACGGCCGTCAGCACCAGCGCCTTCAGCGGGCTGTGCCGCTTCGGCCCCCGGTCACGGCCGGGGGAACGTTTGCCGAGAGTGCCCATCCACCGGACAATAACGGCGCGTCCCTCGTGGAGCGACATCCTGTCACATGCGGGGAACGACCCGGGAGACCACACGATCTCCCGGGTGCGACGCCCGCGGACACAGCCCTCAGAGGTACAGGCCGATGCTCTCCGGCTCGGCCGGGGCCTCGCCCACCCCGTCACGCAGGGCGAACAGCTCGGCGAGGGTCGCGCCCGACACCGGGACGCCCTCCGCGGTGCCCAGCCACCCGACCGCCTCGTCGTGCGGAAGGGCGCCGACCTCAAGCTGGGCGAGGCAGCGGCCCGGGCGGACCACCGCAGGGTGGAGCCGGGACAGGCTCTCGTTGGTCGTGATCGCGACCAGCACGTCACGGCCGTGACCGAGCAGGCCGTCGGTCAGGTTGAGCAGCCGGGAGAGACCCTGCCCCGTCACCTCCTTGGCTCCGGCCCTGATCAGCTCGTCACAGTCCTCAAGCACGAGGAGACGCCACTTCTTGCCGCCCTCGTCGTCGGAGTCAGAGCCGACCGCGACCTCCATCAGATAGCCGGGGGAGTTGAACAGCCGCTCCGGGTCGAGCACGCAGTCGACCTGACACCAGGAGCGCCACTCGCGGGCGAGCGTGCGCAGCAGCGTCGTCTTCCCGGTGCCGGGCGGTCCGTGCAGCAGGACCAGGCGGCCACGCACGTCGGCGGGGGTCAGGGCCATCAGCCGGTCGAGCGGGCCGCGCAGGGACCGGGAGTAGTTGCCGCCGATCTCCGCCCAGGGGACGGCGGTGATGGGCTTGCCGGAACGGCGGGCGCCGTGCGGGCCCTGCCACCAGAAGCCCATCTCGACGTGGTCGCTCTCCGGTACGGCCTCCCGCGCGTCCTTGACCGTCTCCTCGATCACCGAGCGGGCCAGCCCCTCGTCGACCGCGGTGACGCTGACCAGCGCGGAGCGGTTGCGGTAGCGGACGACCCGCAGCGTCCAGCCCTCCCCGCGGATCAGCCGGGACTCCCGCCCGTCGTCCTCCCGCGCGACCCGCACCAGCGTCCCCGTCGCTGGGGCGAGCGGGGCGTCGGCGCGGATCCGTTCCAGTTCGGTGGTGCGCGACCACGGCTGGGTGCCCGTCGCGAACGGCGACAGCGCCAGGGCGTCGATCACGTCGACCGCCGAGTCGCCGTCGTCGAGCCAGATGTTCATCGGTACTTCCGCCGGGTGCGGCTCCGGAGTGATACTGACCTCCCTGAGAACGGACATGTCGGCAATGATCCCCTTCGCGGCCATCCGGGTCGAGGGATTTACCTCACTTCCTGGACAGCACGCCGTCGTAGGTGGTGCCGAAGCCCATGCCGTCGGTCCAGTGGTAGGCCAGCCGTCCGCCCTTGCCGGTGAGGGTGAGGTCGCCCGGGACGCACTGGAGGACGTCGTGGACCTTCAGCTCGAAACCGAGGGTCTTCCCACTGGTTCTGGTGAGCGCGAGGGTGCCCGAGCACCCCGAGGTCGGCTCGGTCCACGAGCCCGACTTCTCCCCCTGGGCCAGGACGATCGTCACGTCGTGCTCACGAAGGGTGGAGAACAGGCCGGTGGGGTCGGTCGGCTTGATGTGCCCGGACCAGGTCCCGGCGAACGCGGCGGGGACTCCGGCGCCTCCTGGACCCGCCGAGGACTCGGGGACCGGCTCCCCGGTGTCGTAGACGTCGCCGGGCAGGTCGTCGTACTCCCCCCGGGACTCCTCCGGAGGGGAGACGGTGGCTCCCGCGGGCGTGCCCGTCACGTGGGGGCCGCCCGTCGAGGCGGGGACCGAACCCGGCCCGCCGGTCAGGTACCAGACCGTGACACCCCCGGCGGCCACGAGCGCAACGGCGGCCAGACCGGCGCCGAGCACGGTCCCGGAACGCCGCCGGGACGCCTGGGTGCGCAGGTCCGCGCCGCCCTCACCGGTGCTCTCCCCGGCCTTCGCCCCTCCGGTGGCCTCTCCGGTCACCGTTCCGCCCACCGGCTTCCCGGACGGCGGAGCCTGCCCGCCCGGATCGACGAGGCTCACCATCAGGGAACGGGCGGTGGGCCTGCGCGCCGGGTCCTTGTCCAGGCACGCACCGATCAGCCCGGCCAGCCTGGCGGGCAGTACGGAAAGGTCGGGCCGGTGGTTGAGGATCCGGTTCAGCACGGCGGGCAGTGTGTCGGCCCCGAACGGCGAACGCCCGCTCGCCGCGCACAGCATGGTGGCCGCCCAGGCGAACACGTCGGAGGCGGGCGAGGCCGGGGAACCGCCGATCTGCTCGGGCGCCATGTAGGCCGGGGTGCCGACGATGCCCGAGGTCATCGTCGCCGCGCCGTCCGCCCTGGCGATGCCGAAGTCCACGACCCGGGGGCCGTCGGGACCGAGCAGCACGTTGGCCGGCTTGAAGTCCCGGTGCACGACCCCGGCCGCGTGGATCGCCGCCAGCGCGGTCGCCGTGCCGACCACGAGCCGCTCCAGCTCACCGCCCCGCAGCGGCCCGCGCTCCCTGATCCGCTGCTGCAGGGACGGCCCGTCGACGAACTCGCTCACCACGTACGGCCGGGGCCCGTCGACCGAGGCGGCCAGCACGCGGGCCGTGCAGAAGGGGGCGACGCTCTCCAGCGCCGACAGCTCCCTGGCCAGTCGCGCGCGGGTCTCGGCGTCGGCGCCGAACAGCAGCTTGACGGCGACCTGCTCCCCGCCGGGCGTCTGCCCCAGGTAGACGACGCCCTGGCCGCCCTCGCCCAGCCTTCCGGTCAGCCGGAAGGCGCCCAGGCTGCGGGGGTCGTCCTGGGACAGGGGGGTGGTGCTCACGGGGCAAGGCTAGCGATGCCCGCCTGATATAGGCATATTTTGAGACATGCGGACGATCGACTGGGTGGACGACGCCATCGAACTCGTGGACCAGACGGCGCTTCCCGACAGGTGCGACATGCTCAGGATCGGCACGGTGGACGAGCTCATCGGGGCCATCCGGCGGCTGGCCGTACGGGGCGCGCCCGCGCTGGGGGTCGCCGGGGCGCTCGGGGTGGCGCTCGCCGTACGCGACGAACCCGACCCCGTGGCGGTCGCGGCCAGGCTGCGCGCGGCCAGGCCGACCGCGGTCAACCTCGCCTGGGCCGTCGACGCCGCGCTCGGCCATCTGGACGGCGGCTTCGAGGCGGTCCTCGCCCACGCCCTGCGGATCAGGGACGACGACATCGCGGCCTGCCGCGCGATGGGGGAGCGGGGCGCCGACCTGGTGCGCGAGCTCACCGGGCGTGACCGGGTGCGGATCATGACCGTCTGCAACACCGGAGGCCTGGCCGCGGTCGAGCGCGGCACCGCCCTCGGCGTCGTGCAGACCCTGCACGAGCGGGGACGGCTGGCCGAGGCGCTGGCCATGGAGACCAGGCCGCTGCTGCAGGGCGCCAGGCTGACGGCCTGGGAGCTGGACCGGATGGGCGCGCCGTACCGGCTGATCGCCGACTCGGCGGGACCGTTCCTGCTGGCCAGGGGGTACGCGGACGCGGTGCTCATCGGTGCCGACCGGATCGCCGCGGACGGCGACACGGCGAACAAGGTCGGCTCGTACGCCCTGGCCCTGGGAGCCCGCCGGGCGGGTGTGCCGTTCGTCGTCGTCGCCCCGGAGAGCACCGTCGACCCCGCCACCCCGACCGGCGCCGGGATCGAGATCGAGGAACGCGACCAGGACGAGGTGCTCGGCGTGCGCGGGACACGGCTCGCGCCCGCGGGGGCCCGCGCGGCCAACCCGGCCTTCGACGTCACCCCGCACGATCTGGTCACGGCCATCGTCACCGAGCGCAGGGTCATCCGCCCTGACCTGGGAGAACGACCCTGAATGGGTTTGGGGGGCTTTCTATGGGTAGGCGAGGGTGATCGGTCGCCAGAGTCCCGTTTCTTCAGGAGATCAGTTCGTAAACCACGGGATCAGGCGAAGCGTCAACGACTACGCTCCGATTAACCCCCTGTACCCAAACCGTGGAGAACCCTCGTGGCCATCGATCTTGTTACCCGTCGAGAGTGGGGTGCCCGGGAGCCGCGCGGTTCCTACGGCAGGCTCACCTCGACCAAAGGAGTCAAGGTCCACTACACCGGCGGCCAGGTGAGCCCGGGCATCGTCGACGACCACGCCAAGTGCGTCGCGATGGTCAGGTCGATCCAGAACTTCCACATGGACGGCAACGGCTGGATCGACATCGGCTACTCGATGATCGCCTGCCCGCACCGCAAGGTGTTCGAGGGCCGTGGCCCCGGTCACCTGCCCGCGGCCAACGGCGCCGGTCTCAACAGCGCCCACTACGCCGTGCTCGGCCTGGTCGGCAACGCCGGTCTGGTCCAGCCGACCGACGACACCCTGAACGCCATCCTCGACGCCGTCGACTACCTGCGCCTCAAGGGCGGCGCCGGCAGAGAGATCAAGGGCCACCGCGACGGCTACTCGACCGACTGCCCGGGAGACGCGCTGTACGCCTGGGTCAGGAGGGGCGCCCCCCGCCCCGGCGGCGGCCAGACCCCCGGCGAGCCCCAGGAGCCGTCCCCGCCCGCCTTCCCCGGCCGCGTCCTGAAGTACCCGCCCCTCCTGGAGGGGGAGGACGTGCGCACCTGGCAGGCCAAGATGAAGGCCCGAGGCTGGGACATCGACGTCGACGGCCTGTACGGCGAGCGCTCCCGTGAGGTGTGCCGCGCCTTCCAGACGGAGAAGAGCCTGCCGGTCACCGGCGCCGTCGACCGCGCGACCTGGGACGCCACCTGGAAGGCCCCGGTCACCTGATCCGCCCTGGCGGGCATCCGGCCCACCAGAAGGCCCCGCCCTCCCGGCCCCTCCGCCGGAAGGGCGGGGCCTTTCCTCGTGTGACCCCGGGTAATCCCAGGCCGGCGAGACCGTACGCCTCGGCCGTGAGCGGGAGCCCGCCGTTCGGGACCGGGGGGAGGGAAGGCGGTTTGGCGGGTGGGCTTACTATCCGGTTCATGACGGTGCCGCCTGAGGAACTTCGAACGGCCGACGGTTTCCCGCCGACCACGCGGGAGCGGTGGCGTGAGCTCGCGCTCGGCGTCCTGCGCAAGTCCGGGATCGAGACGGACTCACCGGAGGAGGCGCTGTCCTCCACCACCTACGACGGCGTGACCATCGCGCCGCTCTACGACTCCTCCGACCTGCCCGGCGACCCGGGCCTGCCCGGTGCGGCGCCGTACGTCAGAGGGGCCCGCCCTGTGGGGGGCTGGGACGTCAGGCAGCGCCACGAGGTGGCCGACAGGGAGGCGGTCCTGGCCGATCTGGAGAACGGCGTCACCTCACTGTGGCTCACGCTGGAGCCGGAGGACCTGCCGCGTGTCCTCGGCGAGGAGATCTACCTGGACCTGGTCCCGATCGTCCTGGACGCCGGGGAACGCACCGCGGAGGCGGCCGGGACACTGTTCGCGCTGGCCGAACGGCGCGGCGTCGCCCGGGGCGGCCTGACCGGGAACCTGGGGGCCGACCCGGTCCGCGACCCCGCGACCGCGGCCGAACTGGCCCGGCGCTGCGCGGCCGACTTCCCCGGGCTGCGCGCGGTCGTGGTCGACGGCACGCCGTACCACGACATGGGGGCAAGCGACGCCGAGGAGCTCGGCTGCGCGACGGCGGCGGGGGTGGCGGCCCTGCGGACGCTGACCGGCGCGGGACTGCCGGTCGAGGAGGCGTTCGGTCAGCTGGAGTTCCGCTACGCGGCGACCGCCGACCAGTTCCTCACCATCGCCAAGCTCCGCGCCGCGCGCCGGGTCTGGGCGCGCGTCGCCGAGGTGTGCGGGGCAGGGGAGAACGCGGGGCAGCGCCAGCACGCGGTGACCGGCTCGGCGATGATGACGGCCCGCGACCCCTGGGTGAACATGCTCCGCACCACACTGGCCTGCTTCGCGGCCGGGGCGGGCGGAGCGGACGCGGTGACCGTGCAGCCGTTCGATGCCTGCCTGGGGCTGCCCGACGCCTTCGCCCGAAGGATCGCCCGCAACACCCACGCGCTGCTCGTCGAGGAGGCGGGGACGGCCAGGGTGACGGACCCCGCGGGCGGGTCGTGGTACGTCGAGCGGCTCACCGAGGACCTGGCGGGCAAGGCCTGGGAGTGGTTCCAGGAGATCGAACGCGCCGGGGGCATGGCCGCGGCCGTGGAGTCGGGGCTCGTCTCCGGCCGGATCGCCGCCACCTGGCGTGAGCGCTCCGGCAACATCGCGCACCGCCGCGACCCGATCACCGGGGTGAGCGAGTTCCCCGACCTCGGTGAGCGCCCGCTGAGCAGGCCGCCCAGACCGCGTCCCCGGGCCGGTGTCCGTTACGCCCAGGAGTTCGAGGCGCTGCGCGACCTGGCGGACGCCCAGGAGGTCAGGCCCGCGGTGTTCCTGGCCGTCATCGGCCCGGTCGCCGCGCACACCGCCAGGGCCTCCTTCGCGGCCAACCTGTTCAACGCCGGGGGCGTCGCGGCCCTCACCGCCCCCGTGCCGCCGGGAGGCACGGTCGATCCGGCCGCGATCGCCGCGGCCTTCGCCGCGAGCGGCGCCAGGATCGCCTGCCTGTGCTCAAGCGACCGGCTGTACGGCGAGCACGCCGAGGCCGTGGCCGCCGCGCTGCGCGAGGCCGGGGCGGTGAAGGTGTGGCTGGCGGGCAGGGGGGACCACGTGGGCGTGGACGCCACCGTCCACGCCGGGTGCGACGCGCTCGGCGTGCTCCGCACGATCTTCGACGACCTGGAGGTGGCTCGTTGATTCCCGACTTCTCCGGAATCGGGCTGACCGGAGAGCCCGCGGCGCCCCCCGACCGGGAGGGCTGGGCGCGGGCCGTACGGCGGGCGACCGGTCAGAACCCGGACGAGCTGACGTGGCGGACGCCGGAGGGCATCGACGTCAAGCCGCTGTACACGGCCGACGACCTCGACGGGCTCGGCTTCCTGGAGACCTACCCGGGGGCGGTGCCGTACCTGCGCGGGCCGTACCCGACCATGTACGTCAACCAGCCGTGGACCGTCAGGCAGTACGCCGGGTTCTCCACGGCCGAGGAGTCCAACGCCTTCTACCGCCGCAACCTGGCGGCCGGGCAGAAGGGACTGTCGGTCGCCTTCGACCTGGCCACCCACCGGGGCTACGACTCCGACCATCCGAGGGTGGCCGGGGACGTGGGCATGGCGGGGGTCGCCATCGACTCCATCTACGACATGCGGCAGCTGTTCGACGGCATCCCCCTCGACCGGATGAGCGTGTCGATGACCATGAACGGCGCGGTGCTCCCGGTGCTCGCGCTCTACATCGTGGCCGCCGAGGAGCAGGGGGTGGCGCCGGAGCAGCTGGCCGGGACCATCCAGAACGACATCCTCAAGGAGTTCATGGTCCGCAACACCTACATCTATCCGCCCGCTCCGTCGATGCGGATCATCTCCGACATCTTCTCCTACACCAGCGAGCGGATGCCGAAGTTCAACTCCATCTCGATCTCCGGGTACCACATCCAGGAGGCCGGGGCCACGTGCGACCTGGAGCTGGCCTACACCCTGGCCGACGGCGTCGAGTACCTCAGGGCGGGCACCGCGGCCGGGCTCGACGTCGACAGGTTCGCGCCCCGCCTGTCGTTCTTCTGGTGCATCGGCATGAACTTCTTCATGGAGGTCGCCAAGCTCCGCGCCGCCCGGCTGCTGTGGGCGCGCCTGGTCTCCGGGTTCGGCGCGGAGAACCCCAGGTCGCTGTCGCTGCGGACCCACTCGCAGACCTCCGGCTGGTCGCTGACCGCCCAGGACGTCTTCAACAACGTGGTGCGAACCTGCGTCGAGGCGATGGCCGCGACCCAGGGGCACACCCAGTCGCTGCACACCAACGCCCTGGACGAGGCGCTGGCGCTGCCGACCGACTTCTCCGCGAGGATCGCCCGCAACACCCAGCTGCTGCTGCAGCAGGAGTCGGGCACCTGCCGGGTGATCGACCCGTGGGGCGGCTCCTACTACGTCGAGCGGCTCACCCACGAGCTGGCGTTCAGGGCCTGGGGGCACATCCAGGAGGTCGAGGCGGCGGGCGGCATGGCCAGGGCGATCGACCAGGGCCTGCCCAAGCTGCGCATCGAGGAGGCCGCGGCCCGGACCCAGGCCCGTATCGACTCCGGGCGCCAGCCGGTGATCGGCGTCAACAAGTACCGGCCCGACGCCGAGGAGCCCATCGAGGTCCTCAAGGTCGACAACAGCGCGGTGCGCGCCCAGCAGCTCGGCAAACTCCGCAGGCTGCGCCAGGAGCGCGACCCGGCGCGGGTCGAACGGGCCCTTGAGGCGCTGACCAAGGGCGCGGCCGGGGACGGCAACCTGCTGGCGCTGTCCATCGAGGCGGCGCGGGCCATGGCGACGGTCGGGGAGATCTCCGACGCGCTGGAGAAGGTCTTCGGCAGGCACGCGGGCCAGATCCGCACGATCTCCGGTGTCTACCGGCAGGAGGTGGGTCCGGGAGTGGACGAGGTCCGTACGGCCTGCGCCGAGTTCGAGCGGCTTGAGGGGCGCCGCCCCCGCATCCTGGTCGCCAAGATGGGCCAGGACGGCCACGACCGGGGGCAGAAGGTGATCGCGACGGCCTTCGCCGACCTCGGGTTCGACGTGGACGTCGGCCCGCTGTTCCAGACGCCCGAGGAGGTCGCCCGCCAGGCGGTCGAGGCCGACGTCCACGTGGTCGGGGTCTCCTCGCTGGCCGCCGGGCACCTGACGCTGGTGCCCGCGCTGCGGGCGGCGCTGGCCGAGCTGGGCGCGGAGGACGTCATGATCGTGGTCGGCGGGGTGATCCCACCGGGAGACTTCGAGGCGCTGCGCGCCGCGGGGGCCTCGGCGATCTTCCCGCCCGGGACCGTGATCGCCGGGGCCGCCGGGGAGCTGCTGGCCGAACTGCGTACCCGGCTCGGCCATGTCCAGGACGGTTGAGGACTACGCCCGGGGGGTCAAGGAGGGCTCCCGGGTCTGGATCGCCAGGGCGATCACGCTGGTCGAGTCGAGCAGGCCCGACCACCGGGCCATGGCCCAGCGGCTGCTGGTCGAGCTGGCCCCGCTGGCGGGCAGGGCCCGCCGGGTCGGGGTGACCGGGGTGCCCGGCGTGGGCAAGTCCACCTTCGTCGACACGCTCGGCACCCTCCTGACCGGGAGGGGACACCGGGTCGCGGTGCTCGCCGTCGATCCGTCGTCGACCAGGACCGGCGGCAGCATCCTGGGCGACAAGACCAGGATGTCCAGACTGGCGGCCGACCCGGCCGCCTTCATCCGCCCGTCCCCGACCTCGGGCACGCTCGGCGGGGTGGCCAAGGCGACCCGTGAGGCGATGGTCGTGGTCGAGGCGGCGGGCTACGACGTCGTACTCGTCGAGACGGTGGGGGTCGGCCAGTCGGAGACCGCGGTCGCCGACATGGTGGACACCTTCCTGCTGCTCGCGCTGGCCAGGACCGGCGACCAGCTCCAGGGCATCAAGAAGGGCGTGCTGGAGCTGGCGGACGTGATCGCGGTCAACAAGGCCGACGGGCCGCACGAACAGGACGCCAGGAGGGCGGCCAGGGAGCTGGCCGGGGCGCTGCGGCTGTTGCGCTCCGAGCGCACGGTGCCCGTGCTGACCTGCAGCGGGCTCGAAGGCGCGGGGATGGAGGAGCTGTGGCGTCAGGTCGTGGCGCACCAGGAGGCCATGGAGGTCTCGGGCGAGCTGTCCGCCCGCCGCCGCGCGCAGCAGGTCGGCTGGACCTGGGCGCTGGTGACCGAACGCCTGCTGGCCGGGCTCCGCGGGCATCCGGAGGTGGCCGCGATCGCCCCGGAGGTCGAGCGGCTGGTGCAGACGGGGGAGCTGACGCCGTCCCTGGCCGCCGACCGCATCCTGGACGCCTTCGGGCACCGGCCCGCGTGACCGCGCGAGGTCATGTGATCCCGGTCACGCTGAGCGACCACAGGTGGGAACTGATTTGCGAATTCTGCCCACATTACATGAATCCTTGCTTAAGAAACTGATTCATTACAGTTATGGTAAAACGATTATTTGGCTGCGACCTTGATCGCCCACTGCCAATCATGTGATACTTCGCCCAAAGGGTTGTGAAAGGCGTATTAAAGCCCTTTAGTCATGTGAGCGTGAGAAGGCGCATGGTGAGGCGCGGGAAGGACACAGAGGGGCCGCCGGTCGACCGGCCCTGACTGTTTCCCGTGTGGGACGGGTCACACCGGAGTGGCCGCGGTCCCTGATTGCGTTCGACCGCCCCGGCATCGCCGCGGGCGGCGGTCACGCTGCGTGTGTTCGCGTCAGGCGAGGTGGGAGAGCGTAGCAATGTCGATCGACGCGACCGCGGGAACATTCCGGCGGAGCAGGACCGTCCCCGTTCACCGTGCCCTTCCCGGGCTGATGAGGGACCCGGTGAACGCCCTGGCCGAGATGGGCAGACGGGCGAAGGGCGAGGTCGTCCGGCTTGACCTCGGGCTCTTCCGCCCCTATCTGGTCACCCATCCCGACCACGTCCAGCGGGTGCTGAGAGCCGAGTGGACCGGCTACCGCCGCGACGGCATGTTCTGGCGCCCCCTGCGCCGCATGACCGGTGCCAGCGTCCTGGGCGAGGACGAGCCCTGGGAGTCGAGCAGGAAGGTCCTGCAGCCCCTCTTCACCAGACGCTACATCGCCACGCTCGCCGGGGAGATGGCGAAGGTGATCACCGGCTGTGTCTCCCGCCTCGACGCGTACGTCACGTCGGGACGGCCCGTCGACATCATGGAGGAGATGTCCAGGATCGTGAACAGGGCCGTGATCCGGGTGCTGTTCGGCGACCGGATCACCCCCGAGGAGGGCGAGCTCCTGGCCCCCGCCTACGACACGGCCGCGACCTCGATCAACTTCCGGCTGCTCATGCCGTTCATGCCCTACTCGGTACGGGTCCCCGGCGACCGGGCCTTCATGAGGGCCGTCAAGACGGTGGACGACGTGGTGTTCCCGGTGATCCGCCAGGCGCGGGCCGAACACGGCGACGGCCACGACGTCATCTCCGCGCTCTGCCGGGTCGGCCAGGAGGACGGCGGCGCGCCGCTCGACGACCAGCAGATCCGCGACAACCTCGTCAGCGTCTACGGCGCGGCCTCGGAGTCGACGGCCATGACCCTGACCTGGCTGTGGCCGCTGCTGGAGGCCCACCCGCACGTCGCGGCCAGGCTCCAGGAGGAGATCGACCGGGTCGTCGGCGCCGGCCCCGTGACGCCGGAGCACCTGCCCGAGCTGCGCTACACCGGCATGGTCCTGCAGGAACTGCTGCGCCTGTACCCGGCCGGCTGGATCTTCCCCAGGATGGCCGCCAGGACCGCCGAGCTGGGCGGGACGCGGATCAAGGCGGGCGCCCAGGTGCTGATCAGCCCCTACGCCACCCACCGGCTCGACGAGTTCTGGGAGCGTCCGCTCGACTTCGACCCGGAGCGCTTCGCGCCCGGCGCGCGGGACGGCGCGCACCGCTACTCCTACTTCCCCTTCGGCGGCGGGCCGCACCAGTGCCTGGGCAAGCACCTGTTCCACGTCGAGGCGCCCCTCATCGTGGCCGCCGTGCTGAGCCGCTTCCGCCTCCAGGTCGCGGCGGGGCCGTACACCCCCTTCCCCGCGGCCTCGCTCAGACCCAGGGAGAGAGTGATGATGAACCTTCTCCCGCTCAGGCACGCCCCCGGCGCGGCGGCGTGACCCGCACGGACGCCGCACCCCGGCCCGAGGCCGCGGAGTGCGGGACGATCTGCGCCGTCGCGGGCCGGGCCCAGCGGGACATGCGCGAGTGGGCCGAGGCCTACCCCGGCCTGTTCTCCGCCAAGCCGTTCGACGCGGCCCTCTACAGCACCCTGTCGCTGGCCATGGCCTTCAGCGGGCCCTGGTTCACCGCCGAGCAGCTGCGCATGGCCAACAAGGTCTGCCTGTGGGCCTTCGGCCTCGACTGGCTCGTCGACTACGTCGCGACCTCCCCCGAGGAGGTGGAGGGCGTCGTACGGCGCTGCCTGGAGGTGGCAGACGGCGCGGCGCCGGAGGACGGCGACGACCTCACCCTGATGCTCGCCGGGATCCGCGACGAGCTGGCCGCCTCGCCCGCCCACCCCGTGCTGGGCCCGTTCTGGCGCGCGGAGCTGGGGCGGATGCTGGAGGCGATGCTGCGCGAGGCCCGCTGGAAGGCCGACAAGGTCACCCCCGGGTTCGACGACTACCTCGGCAACGCCGACAACCTCGGCTTCTGCTTCGCCTTCGCCGCCCACTGGCTGTACACCGCGGGCTCGGCCGAGAGCCCCGCCGAAGGTCTCGGTGAGATCCTCGACGAGGTCGCGGAGGCGTCGAGATCGGTGCAGCGGGTGATCCGCCTCATCAACGACCTGGGCACCTACGAGCGCGACGTCGTCTGGGGCGACCTCAACGCCCTGCTGCTCGGGCCGGAGCGCGCCGAGGTCGAACGGCGGGTCGTCGAACTGGCCGCGCGCAGCCGCGAGCTGATCGCCCCGCTGCGGGACAGGGCCCCCGAACTCGCGGGCTACCTGGAGCGGCAGATGGACTTCTGCGCGGGCTTCTACCAGGTCACCGACTACTGGGGTGCGCTGTGACCGTCGAGGACCTGCGGGTGCCCGGTGCCGTACCGCGGGGCCGGAACACGACGCCGGAGCCGGGCGCTCCCCGCGAGGAGAGCCGGGTGGCCGCGGCCGCGGCCGAGCTGGTCGCGAGCCTGACGGCCGAGCCGTGGGGCCAGGTCTCCGTCTCGGTCTACGAGACGGGACGGCTGGTGAGCCTGGCCCCCTGGCTCACGGGCCACGCCGAACGCGTGCGGTTCCTGCTCGCCGCCCAGCGTCCCGACGGCGGCTGGGGCGCCCCCGGCGGCTACGCGCTGGTGCCCACCCTCGCCGCGGTCGAGGCGCTGGCCGCCGAACTCGGGCGTGTCCCCGGCGCCTCGGGGACTCCCTTCGCGGACGAGGCGGCGGTCGGCGGAGCCGTACGGCGTGGCCTGGCCGCGCTGCGCCGCTGGGCCGGTACGGAGACGGGAGCGGGCCGGGGCGGTGATCCACGCGTCCCCTACGACCTGCGGGAACTGCCGGACATGCCGGCGGTCGAGCTCATCGTGCCCGACCTGCTCGCCCGCCTCAACGGGCACCTGGCGGCACTGGGGGAGGGGGAGCCGCTGCCGCCTCCCCGGGGCATGAACGGCGGGAAGCTGGCGCTGGTCAGGACCGGGCTGGCCGCGGGTGCCGCGGTCCCGCAGAAGATGCTGCACGCGCTGGAGGTCGCCGCGGAGGCGGCGTCGAAGGCCCCGGGAGTCGTCCCGACGCCCCTTCGCGAGGGGCGGGCCGCCGCGATCGGCGCCTCGCCCGCCGCGGGCGCCGCGTGGCTCGGCGGCCCGGGGGAGGACTCACCCGTGCGCCACTACCTGGAGGCGGTCGTGGACCGCTACGCGGGCCCGGTGCCCTGCGCGGCCCCCGTGACGGTCTTCGAGCGGGGCTGGACGCTGAGCTGGCTGCGGCGCGCGGGCGTCCCGGTGACCGTGCCGGAGGAGCTGACGGCCGGGCTGGCCGCCGCCATCGGCCCCGGCGGCGTCGCCGCGGGCCCGGGGCTGCCGCCGGACGCCGACACCACCTCTGTCGGCCTGTACACGCTGGCGCTGCTGCGCGCGCCCCGGGAGCCCGACGCCCTGTGGGCCTACGAGACCGAGACCCACTTCTGCACCTGGCAGGGGGAGGAGGGGGCGTCGCCGACGGTCAACGCGCACGTGCTGGACGCCTTCGGCGAGTATCTGCGGCTGGCGGGCACCGGCGGGCGGAACGCGCGTTACGCGGCGGCGACGGGCAAGCTGTCGGCCTGGCTGCGCGGGCGCCAGCTACCCGACGGCAGCTGGCTGGACCGCTGGCACGTCTCGCCGTACTACGCGACCGCCTGCTGCGCCCTGGCCCTCGGCGAGTACGGCGGCGCGGAGTCGGCCGACGCGGTGCGCGGCGCCACGCGCTGGCTGCTGGACACCCAGCGTGAGGACGGCTCATGGGGCCGCTGGACGGGAACGGCGGAGGAGACCGCCTACGCCCTGCAGACCCTGCTGCTGACGCCTGCCGCCCTGCCGGCCACGGAAGAGGCCCCAGCAGAAGCCACGACAGGGGCCACAGCAGGGGCCACAGCAGGGGCCACAGCGGGGGCCGCGGAGGAGGCCGTCGAGCAGGAGCGCCGCGCGGCGGCCGTCGAGCGCGGGCACCGCAGGCTGCTGACCATGGTGACCGGGTTCGGGGAACCGCTGGACAGACCCGCTCTCTGGCACGACAAAGACCTTTACTACCCGGCGGCGATCGTCAGGGCGGCCGTCCTGGGCGCCCTTCACCTGGCGCGTCGCCACCGTCCGTGACCTGCCGTGGCACACCGGTCACGGCAGGGCGGCCCGGCCGGCGCGTCCCTGACAGCGGACGGTGACCGGAATTCAACGCAGAATATTGATCTGCGAAAAGGACAGAAGCCCACATCTGGTCAATGTTGCCTTGAGTGTAATTGGCTATATTGCTAAGGTTCTCCGGGTGCCATGGCCGGATGCCGTCGTCCGGCGCAATGTGGCGTCTATTCCTTCACACGTATTTATCGTCGTGAAACGATAATGTGACTTTCTCTCACTTTTGCCGGGATGGGTGCTATGCGCTTGCGCAATGCGCGTTTGCGGACCAAGGTCACGGCACTGCTGGTGTCACTTATCGCGCTGTGGGCCTTCACCGCATGGGTCACCGTACGTGAGGGCTTCAACATGCTGGGCGTGGCCAGGCTCGACGCGAGCGTCGCGGAACCGAGCGAGAAGCTGCTGGTCGAGCTGCAGAACGAGCGCAGACTCAGCCTGATCTACCTCGGCACCTCGGGCTCGGCCCGCCAGCAGCGCGAGACCCTCAGCGCCCAGCGCAGACGCACCGAGGACGCGGTGGCCAACTTCAGGGCCCTCGCCCAGGGCGGCGACGTCCAGTGGCTCGGCGGCGACGCCCTCAACCGGCGCATCACGGAGACCGTCCAGAGACTCGACGGCCTGCGGCAGGGCCGCAAGGCCATCGACGCGGGCACCATCGACCGGCTCAAGGCGGCCGACGTCTTCACCGACGTCGTCGACTCCCTCTACCGGATCTACGACTCCATGGCGACGCTCGACGACGCCGCCATCGCCAAGGACACCCGGACGGTCATCGAGCTGAGCAGGGCAAGGGACCTTCTGGCCCTGGAGGACGCCGTCGCGGCGGGCGGCCTGACCGCGGGCCGCCTGACCGACGCCGAACGCGCCCTGTTCGCGCAGACCGTCGGCACCCGGCGCTTCCTCTTCCAGGACGCCCTCACCGAGCTGCCCGCAGCGGACCGGGCCATCTGCGACAGCCTGATCGGCAGCGAGCCCTTCACCCGCATGCGCGTCATGGAGGAGCAGCTCATGCGGGGCGGCGCGCCCGCCCCCACCGAGCCCGTCGACGCCCGGCAGTGGGCCGCCTCGACCCAGGTCGTGCTGGCCAGGTTCCAGGAGGTGGTGCTGAGCGCGGGAGACGGCGTCGTCCAGCGGGCCACCCCCGTCGCCACCGGCGTGATCGTACGGCTCTCGCTCGCGGGCGGACTCGGCCTGCTGGCCGTCATCGCCTCGATCGTCCTGTCCATCACCACCGCACGAACCCTGGTCCAGCAGCTCGACAAGCTCAGGGTCGCCGCCTGGGACCTGGCCAACGAGCGGCTGCCCTCAGTGGTCGAGCGCATCGGCCACGGCGAGGACGTCGACCTCGCGGCGGAGGCGCCGCCGCTGGAGTTCGGCAACGACCAGATCGGCCACGTCGGCCAGGCCTTCAACGCCGTACAGCGCACCGCCGTCAAGGTCGCGGCCGAGCAGGCGCAGCTACGGCGTGACATCGCGGACATCCTGCGCAACCTCGCCCGCCGTACCCAGTCGCTGGTCCACCGGCAGCTGAGTGTCCTGGACATCATGGAACGGCGGGAGGACGACCCGCAGGAACTGCGTGACCTGTTCCGCCTCGACCACCTGGCGACCCGCATGCGGAGATACGCCGAGAACCTCCTGGTGCTGTCCGGGGCCGCCCCCGGACGCGCCTGGCGCGACTCGGTGCCGATGATCGACGTGGTCCGCGGCGCGCTGGCCGAGATCGAGGACTACACCCGGGTCGACGTGCTGCCGCTCGGCGAGGTCGCGCTGGACGGACGGGCCGTCGGCGACGTCATCCACCTGGTCGCCGAGCTGGTGGAGAACGCCGCCGCCTTCTCCCCGCCCTACACGACGGTGCAGGTCAGCGGATACTCCGTGGCCCACGGGCACGCCCTGGAGATCGAGGACCGGGGCCTGGGCATGAGCCAGGAGGACATCGACGCCGCCAACGAGCGGATCGCGAACCCGCCGGAGCTCAAGCTGTCGGGCAACGCCCGCCTGGGCCTCTACGTGGTCAGCCGCCTGGCCGAACGGCACGAGATCCGGGTGACGTTCAAGGCCTCGCCGTACGGCGGCACGACCGTGGTGGTCCTGCTGCCCCAGGAGCTCATCAAGGAACAGGCGGAGCGGGAGCCGGAACCCGCCGTCGCGGTGCCGCAGCCCCGCACGGTCGGCGTGGGAGGCCTGGGAGGGCCGCTGGCCCAGCCGGCACCGCACGCCGGACCCCGTGCGGCGACCCAGGGAGGGCACCAGGCGGGGCCTCAGCCGCCGCAGGGGCCACGGAACCGGGGCGCTGATCCGCTGACGGGCACCGGCCAGGACGGCGCCGGGCGGCGCGAGACGCGCCCGGCCACCCACAGGAGGATTCCGGGAGGAGTGCAGGAGCCCCAGGTGGGCGAGGGCGGTCCCGGTACGGCGCTGCCCCCCGTCCTGCCTCCCCCCGACACCAGCCACACGCCCGGCGGCCTGCCGCGGCGCGTGCCGCAGACGCACCTCGCCGCACCGCTGCAGGAGGACGAGCCCGCGCCGCGGGGGCCGGGCACCGAAGATCCGGACGAGCGTTCCCCGGAGATGATCCGCACGGCCATGGCGTCCTTCCAGGACGGCACCCGCCGGGGGCGTTCGGACGCGGCACAGCTGCTCGACAAGGAGGATGACCGCGCCGACGGGGGCGGATCCCGCGGGTGAGAACCGGGACCGTCCCGGATCTCCGCCGCGCCGATCCGGTGCAGACGGGCCGCCAGAGACACACGATCGAACGCCCACCGGCAGAAAGAGGACTACGAGTGGTGCAGGGAACAGGATCTTCCACCGACCTGGCCTGGTTGCTGGACGATCTCATCGAGCGGGTCGGAGAGGCCGAACACGGCATCGTCTTCTCCACCGACGGTCTGTTGCTGGCGACCTCGGCGGAGTTCGACCGGTCGGACGCCGAACACCTGGCAGCCGTAGGATCGGCGATCCAGAGCCTTGGCAAGGGCGTCAGCGACCGGGTCAACGGCGGCGCGGTACGCCAGACCATCATCGAGATGCGTTCCGCCTACCTGATCGTGACCGCGGCGGGCCAGGGCGCCTGCCTGGCGGTGCTCTGCACGAACGAGGCCGACGTGGGCCTGGTGGCCTACGAGATGGCCATGCTCGTCGCGCGGGTCGGCCAGTACCTCATCTCGCCCGCCAGAACGGCGGAGCCGGTCAAGGACGACGTACCACGATGAACGACCCCTTCGAGGAGCTGCCCGACACGCAGTGGGTGGGTGACGATGCCGGGGCGATCGTCCGGCCGTACATCCTGACCCGCGGCAGGACGGAACCGGCCAGCGGCAGATTCGACCTCGTCACACTGGCGGTGGCCGTCAGGGCCCTGTCGCAGCGGGACACCGGGCTCGATCCTGAGTGCCTGGCCATCGTGCGGCTCTGCCTGCAGCCGCAGTCGGTCGCAGAGATCGCCGCGCACATCAACCTTCCGGCGGGCACGGTCCGTGTCCTGCTGGGCGACCTGCTCGACCAGGGTTACATCGCCCTGCAAGAGCCGCATTCGGAGACCGACATGCAAGACGAGAGGCTGTACAGGGCGGTGCTCGATGGACTCCGTGCGCTCTAGCCGCGACGCGGGCCGGATCAAGCTGCCCAGGGCGATCAAGATCCTGGTCGCGGGAGGCTTCGGCGCGGGGAAGACGACCCTGGTCGGCTCCGTCTCCGAGATAGCGCCGCTGAGCACCGAGGAGACGCTGACCAACAGGGGCGTCGGCATCGACGACCTGTCCGGCGTCGAGAGCAAGCGGACGACCACGGTCGCGATGGACTTCGGCCGCATCACGATCGGCGACGCCTACCGGCTCTACCTCTTCGGCACCCCCGGCCAGGAGCGGTTCTGGTTCCTCTGGGACGAGCTGGCGCTCGGCGCGCTCGGCGCGGTCGTCATCGCCGACACCCGCAGGCTGGCCGACTGCTTCCCCTCCCTCGACTACTTCGAGCGGCGCCAGACGCCCTTCATCGTCGCGGTGAACTGCTTCGACGACTCCCGCCGCTACGACCTGGAGGAGGTACGGCTCGGCCTCACCCTCCACGAGGACATCCCGATCGTGATGTGCGACGCCAGGCAGCGGGAGTCGGGCAAGGAGGTGCTGATCGCCCTGGTCGAGCACGCGATGCGGACGCGTCTCGGCGCGACGGTCGGAGGGGACCTTCACGGGGGCGCGGTCTCCCAGTGAGGGATCCCGCCGGGCGCGCCGTACGGCCAGGTGCGGCACCGGCGGTCCCGGTCGCTAGTGTGGCCTGCGTGGTTCACCGAACGCGGGCCGTCGCGGCCGTACTGACGGTTCTGCTGACAGGCCTGGCGGGTCTGGTCACCGGCTGCGGTGCCGGAGGCGCCGTCTACAACTTCGGCACCGTCGTGCGCGGGGAGGCGGGCAGGACCGTCGAGGTCGGCCTCCCCCTCGGCAGGCGCTTCTCCCTCGCCGTGACCGACGGCGCCGCGGGCTGGCGGCTCGCGGCCCTGCCGGACGCCAGGGTCGCCTCCTTCATCAGTCAGGAGCGGCGGACCGAGGACGGGCGCGCGACCCGCTACTTCGTGTTCAACGCCAAGTATCGCGGCACGGCCACCATCACCCTCCTCGCCTGCGCCGACTGCGCGGACGGCGGGCGGGAGCAGGTGACCTTCAAGATCACCGTCACCTGAGCCGGTGGCGGTCCCGCCGCCTTCGGTGTCAGGCTTGGGGTCATGAACCACCGTTTGTCCGATGTCGATCTCTCCCAGAAGCTCTCCAAGAAGGAGGCCACGGAACGGCTCGACGCCGCCCTCGAACGGCTGCTGCGGCTGAGGCTCATGCTGGGCGGGCAGATCGGCGAGCGCCGCATCGGCCCGCCGGTGTGCGTGGTGTTCGAAGGCTGGGACGCCTCAGGCAAGGGCGGGGCCATCAAACGCCTCGTGCGTCCCCTCGACCCCCGGCACGTACGGGTCGCCCAGTTCGCCGCGCCGACCTACGACGAGAAACGGCACCACTTCCTGTGGCGGTTCTGGCCGGTGCTGCCCGGCTGGGGCGGGATGACCGTGCTCGACCGCTCCTGGTACGGGCGGGTGCTGGTCGAGCGGGTCGAGGGGTTCGCCACCGAGGAACAGTGGTCGCGGGCCTACGACGAGATCGTGGAGTTCGAGCGGTCCCTCGTCGCCGAGGGCATGATCATGGTCAAGTTCTGGATGCACGTCTCGCCGGAGGAACAGCTACGGCGCTTCGAGGACCGGGCGGGTGACCCGCTGCGGGTCTGGAAGCTGACCGACGAGGACTGGCGCAACCGCGAGAAGCGCCCGCAGTACGAGGCCGCCGTCGAGGAGATGCTCGCCCGCACCGACCGGCCCCGCGCGCCCTGGCACGTCGTCCCCGGCGACGACAAACGACTGGCCCGCGTCGTGGTGGCGGAAACGGTCTGCGCCGCGATGGAGGAGAAGATGCTGTGACATCCGCCCCGCCTGGCGGCGTCGCGGGCCTGGGCGCTTTCGGGCCGGTGCTTTCCCCCGTCGCTCATCCGCTTCGCTCCTTCGCTCCTCGGTTCAGGCACCGACGCGCCCAAGCCGAAGCGCCTGGTCGGAGGACTAGAGATCCAGCTCTGAGGAGGTGAAGCGGTCGCGGAGGAAGCGGCCGTGGTCTCTCAGGGCCTGGTCGTCGCCCCTGTGCACGGCCTGGGCCACCTCGCCCAGTTTGGTCTCCAGCAGGCCGAGCTGGGCGAGCAGTTCCTCGTGGGCGCTGCGTTCGCGTTCCGAGCGGCGGCTCAGCGCGTAGGAACGGGGCAGGTTGGCGTAGGCCTCCAGGCTGGAGGGCAGATAGTCGCGGATCGTCTGGGAGACGACGTGCAGGTGGTCGGGGGAGGTGGTCAGCGCCTCCGCCCGGCCGAGGACGCCGTCGAGCACCTCGGCCAGGGCGCCGACCCTGGCCTGCACGTCCTCGGGAAAACGCGCCGAGCCGCGCACCTTCCGCCGCAGCGACTCCAGGTCGGTCCTGAGCAGGCCCGCCTCGACCTCGGCGTTGGAGACGGCCAGCCTGATCCGCTCCGGCGGGGCCAGCAGCGCGCCGACGCCGTACAGACCGGCGACGACCAGCGGCCAGAACACGCCCGCCAGGCCGAGCAGGTGGGCGCCGAGACCGGCCAGGGCCAGGACGCATCCGGTGATGTTCCTGGTCGAGCCGAGATACCTCAGCACCCGCTCACTGGTAGCCACGGATCTCCTTGAACGCCGCGGCCAGTGACCCGTCGCGGGCGTCGAAGACGGCGCCGCCGGTCAGCGTGGCGATCTGCCTCATCTCCTCGACGTCGCTGTCGCCGAACAGCACCACGAACGTCCTGGTCCGCCGCTGCTCGCCGGGCAGCGCCCGGTAGAAGGCGGCGAAGTCGTCGTAGGAGATGCCGTCGGTGTTCTCGCCGTCGGTCATCAGCACCACCGACGTGTAGTGCCCGTCACCGGCCGTCGCCGCCTGCTGGTACGCGGTGCGCAGCCCGTCGAAGATCGCCGTCCCGCCCTCGATCCGCAGGCCCTGCGCGTAGGACTTGATCTCGTTGAGGACCGGCTGCGGATTCCCCTCCGGGAGGGTGAACGACTTCGGCTGCCCGACCGAGCCGCTGAACGGGATCATGATCACGTTCTCCCGGTCGCGGAAGCGGGAGAACGTGCCGGAGGCCGAGGTGTCGGCGCCGGTGAGGGTGACCAGCGCCCGGCGCAGGTTCTCGATCCTGCCGCCCTCCATCGACCCCGAGACGTCCAGCACGAACAGGGCCCGGGAGGGGACCCGCGCCTCGTCGAGGTAGGCGGTGATCAGCCCGTCCGCGGTGCTCCTGCGGTTGGGGAAGGGCAGTTCGAGCAGCGGCGCGGTGCCGAACTCGGGGCCGGGCCGTACCTGTGGCACGGCGGGCCGCCTGTGGGTGGTGGTCATGATCTGCCGCTGGGTGTCCGGGGTGCGCAGCCAGGAGGTCAGCCTGCCGTACAGCTCCCGCTTCTCCTGGGTGGCCGAGGCCAGCAGGGTCAGCGGGTAGTCCGCGGTGACCACCCCGTCGCTCGGGTAGATCAGGCTCATCCCCTTGACGCCCAGCAGCACCGACTCGTAGTTCACCAGGCCGTCGACCCCGCCGTCCCTGGCGTAGGCCTCGGCCAGCCAGCCGGAGGAGCCCGAGGTCAGCCGCTGGGCGGAGAAGAACTGCTTCAGCTTGGGCGTGACCGCCGTGACCTGCTCCGGGCTCAGCGCCTCCCCGGCGTCCGACAGCGCCGCGGCCACCCCGACAAGCGCGGAGAATCCGGAGTTGGACGAGGCCGGGTTGGTCATGCCGAAGGTGAAGCGTCCCTGCTGGGCGGCGTCCGCGATCTGCTGCCAGCTGACCGGTCTGCCCTCCCAGCCGAGTTCGCGTGCCTTGGCCGTCCTGAGGCCGAGCAGCACGGGGGAGGACATGATCCTGGTCTCGGTGGACAGGCGGCCCTTGGCGCCGTCGATCAGCGACAGGTAGCGGTTGGAGGAGAACCAGATCGCGTCGTAGGAGCCGTCCGCGTCGCCCCTGGCCACCTGCTCGGCGCCGTCCAGGGTGCCGGCGTAGGAGATCCGCACCTTCACCCCCGAGTTCCGCAGCATCGGTTCGAGGTCCTTGACCTCGCTTCCCGCCAGCACCCTGAGGACGTCGGGGCCGTCCTCGACCTCGTCGCCCGTTCCGTTCGAGCACGCCGCGAGCGCGGTCACGCAGAGCAGCGCGAGCGCCACCGTCAACCGGGCCGTACGACGGCCTGCGAGACGCCTCATCGGGCCCCCTCGGCGCGCTCAAGGTAGGTCCTGGCGTGCGCCAGCTCGGTGTTCAGGCTCTCCACGGTGGTCGCCATGCTCTCCACGGCCTGCGACCTGAAGCCGTCGATCATGTCCATGGTCGCGTAGACGTTGTCGAAGGCCCTGCGCAGCACGTCCATGTCGACGACCGTCGAGGCCGCCTGGTTCTGGATCGCCCCCGCCTGGGTGCGCAGCATCTCACTGGTGGCCAGGATCAGGTCGCCGGTCGTCGCGTTGAGCGCGGTGATCTGGTCGAGCACCAGCTTCTGGTTGGTCAGCGCCTGGGCGACGGTGACCGCGGTGCGCAGCGCGGCGACCGTCGTGGTCGTGGCGCGGTCGACGCCCTTGCTGAGTTCGAGGTTGTTCTTGCGGACCAGGTCGAGGGCCAGATACCCCTGAACGGAGACCGCGAGCTGGGTGAGGATGTCCTGGTGCCGCTGCCGTACGGTGAACAGGGCGTCAGAGCGCAGCGCGGTGGCCTTCTCCGGGTCGGAGGCCTCCAGGACGAGGACGCGCCCCTCAAGCTCGCGGTCGAGCTCGGCGGCCATCACGGCGTACTCCTGCAGGCGGGTCATCGTCTCCCACAGGTTGGCCTTCTCGCCCTCGATGGCGGCGTTGTCCTTCAGCAGCTCGTCCTGGCCGGACTTCAACGCCCTGATGATGTCGTCCAGGTGCTGCTGCGCGGAGCGGTACCTGGCGAAGTAGTCGCGCAGCCGGTCGCCGAACGGGATGAGCCCGAGCAGCTTGCGCGGGCCGCTCGCCGCCTGCCTGGGGTCGAGGTCGACCACCGTACGGCGCAGCGCGACCAGCCGGTCGGCCACCCGGCCCTGGGCGTCCGCGCTCTCGCCCTTGGCCGAGGCCAGGGCGGTCACCGGGCGCTTGAGCATCCGGTTGGCCGTCTGGGAGGCGGAGCGGATCTCGCCGTCCCCCATGGAGGAGATGTCGTTCACCTTGCGGGTGAAGTCAGGGGCCCTGTGGTCGAGCGCGGCCAGTTCGTCGGCGAACCGCCGCGCCTTGGCGGCGAGCTCGTCCGCGCGGCCCTCGGCCAGCGGCAGCATGGTCGCCGCCGCGGACGGGGAGACGGCCGTGACCGGGGCCGGGGGGGTGAGCACCAGTTCGTTCTCGGCCACCTTCAGCGCACTCCTTCCGGCGCTTTTTCCAGCGCTTTTTCCGGGGCTTCCTGACGTCCCGGGCTGCCCGGGTTTCCCTGCTGGGGCACGGCGCCGCTGGCGTACAGCCGGTCGATGTTCGTGATGAGCCCCTCCAGGTGCTCGTAGGTGGGGGGTTCGACCACGTCGACCAGGTCACGCGCCGCCGGGGCGCCGGACCTGGCGACCAGAGCGGTGAAGGCCGCGGGGTCCGCGGTGCGGAAGCCGTACCTGGCGGCCAGGCCCCGCAGTCCGGGGTCCTCGGTCAGCAGCTTGCCGACCCGCGAGCCGTCGGCGGTGAGGGGCACCAGCGTGTGCTTGCTCAGCACGGTCGGCGACGGGTAGAGCAGCCGCATCCCGGGCTTGATCGAGCCGTCCCCCGCGAAGACGTGGGAGAGGTACTGGGCTTCGTAGATCATGACCATCGGCGTCTTGCCCGACCCCATGACCAGGTAGTCGTCGAAGGGGGCCTCGGAGGAGGCCTGGGAGTAACCCTGGTCGAGGAAGATCGGCGCCACGGTCCTCGCCACCCCGGTCACCTGCGCGGTGCTGTTGACCACGTCCTCGCCGTTGGCGACGTAGCTGGTGATGGCCAGGTACATGGCCGCCGAGT
This sequence comes from Streptosporangium sp. NPDC020072, assembly GCF_040631445.1. Classification (NCBI taxonomy): domain Bacteria; kingdom Bacillati; phylum Actinomycetota; class Actinomycetes; order Streptosporangiales; family Streptosporangiaceae; genus Streptosporangium; species Streptosporangium sp. NPDC020072. The sequence goes on from NZ_JBEYAB010000006.1 coordinate 107,756, forward strand.
TGGAGGTCCTGACGTCGGTCGTGGTCAGCAGCACCCGTTTGCGCGCCGGATAGGCGGTGTTGCCGGGCAGCTTGTCCCAGCGGGTGCCCTTGGCGGCCAGGTCGAGATACTTGGCGACGTCGAACACCGGGTAGCCGTGCCCCGAGTCACGCGCCAGGCCCGCCTTCGTCAGCAGGTCGGCGATCGGCTGGAAGGTCGCGATGGCCATGGGGGAGTAGAAGGGGGAGAAGACGGCGGAGACCCCGCGGTCCTTTCTGATCTTCTCGGCGGCGGGAAGGCTTGAGGGAAAGGCGAACGCGTAGCCGTCGAGTTTGACCTCGGTGGCGATCTGCCGGGAGCCCGCGGTGTCCACCTCGACCCGCAGGCCGTGTTTGGCGAACGCGGCACGGACCTGAGGATCCTCGAAGAAGGGCTTCTTCTCCGAGCCGATCACCCCGCGCACCGTCACCAGGCCGCCACCTGGGCCTTCGTCGTTCCTGTTGCCCAGGACGACGGCCACGACGACCGCGGCGCCGAGCAGCAGCGCGAGGACGACACCGATCGACCGTTTCATTCCACCCCATTTCTACAAATAGCATCTCTTGTTGGAATTATCGGAGGAGGGGAAACGAACGCGCGCCGGATGCCGGGGTATGCATGAGAATTAAGAGGCCGTTCATTCTTTCGTCATCTGGAAAGGCCGTCATGCGACTGAGATCCCGGCTGGGCGCACTGGACCGGCGGGTGTTCGCGGCGGTCGCGGAGGCCAGGCTCCCCGGCCTCGAACGCCTCCTGCCCGCCCTGTCGCGGGCGGCCGACCACTCGCTGCTGTGGGCGGGGGTCGCCGGGGGATGCGCGCTCAGCGGCCGTGCGCCGCTGCGCCGCGCGGCCACCCGGGGGCTGCTCGCGATCGGGGTGGCCAGCCCGACGGTGAACCTGGTCTGCAAGCGGTTCTTCGGCCGCTCCAGGCCCTCCCTGGAGGGCTTCCCGCTGGCCCGGCTGATCAGGGTGCCCGCCTCGACCTCGTTCCCGTCCGGGCACTCGGCCTCGGCCGCCGCCTTCGCCACCGCCGTGGCGATGGAGGCTCCGCTGCCCGTCGCCGCCCCCGTCACGCTTCTCGCGGCGGCGGTCTGCTTCTCGCGGGTCTACACCGGCGTGCACTACCCGGGCGACGTGTTCGCCGGGGCCGGGGTCGGTGTGGCGGCCGGGGTGCTGACCCGGCGGCTGTGGCCGGCCCTACGTCTGCTGAGGGCCGCGCGCATCAGGGGAATGGCCCCAGGAAACGCCGTAAACGAGGCGGAGGATGACTGATCGGGTTTTTCACGTTTGACGGGTCGTGACAGGCCCGGCGATAGTTGGGCAGGTGACTGCCCCCCGACTGATCTCATGCGCCGTGGTCACCACGATGGCCCTGAGCGCCTGCACCACCGTAAGCTCGAACGATCCCGTGGTCGGCGGCCCGACCGCCGGCGGTGTGGTCGGAGAGGGAACCGGACCCGTCGTGGGATCGGACCCGGCCACCGCGCCGACGGTCGTCGAGCTCACGGCCGACGCCTACCGCGCCGAACTGAACAAGGCGCGCGGCCCCATCAGGGACGCCATCAGGAAACTGAACGACACCGGAGGCAAGGGCCTCGGCGAACGGCTCGAACGGACGGTCTCCACGATGGAGAGCGCCGTCTCGGGCCTGGAGGCCCTCGTCCCGCCGTCCGACGTCAAGGTCCAGCACGGCAACTACGTGGGCGCGCTCAGAAGTCTCACGAGCGCGCTGTCCGACGCCAAGGAGGACGTCGAGGCGCAGGACGTGTGCACCGGGCCCGCGGTGCTGACGGGGGCCGACGAGAGCGGACGCCTCTCGCCGGTGCGCGACAGCGGCCGCGCGCTGACCGGCTATCCGGCCGACGTCGTCTCCGTGAAGGTCAGCGGCGAGCGGTCGCGCCGCCTGGGCAACGGCTCCTACATCTCCTCCGAGAGCCGCCCGGGACGCGCCTACCTGGAGCTGAAGAACGGCAACAACAGGGACGCGGTCGTCGTGCTGACACGCGGCAAGAAGAAGGTGATCTCGGTCTACGTCCGCAAGAAGTCGTCGTTCAAGATCAAGGGGGTGCGGGACGGCACGTACAAGGTCTACTACACCCTCGGCGTCGACTGGGACTCCAGGGCCCGCGCCTTCAGCCGCTCGTGCACCTTCGAGCAGTTCGGCAAGTCCGTCAAGTTCAGGACCACCCGCACCTGGTCGCAGATCCGCTGGACCAACTGGACGCTGACCCTCAACGCCGTCGTCGGCGGCACCGTACGGCCCAGGCACATCAAACCGAGCGAGTTCCCCAGCTGACCCTCCGGGGGCCGGGAACGACGAGACCGCGACCTCCGTCGCGAGATCGCGGTCCCGGCCTCTCCGGTGGCCCGTAGGGCGTCAGCTGGAGAACAGCATGCCCACCCAACTGCGGCGGTGGTGACCGTAGTGACCGTGGTGCGGCGCGCCCCAGCCCGGAGCCCCGTGCTGCATGGGCGGCGGCGGGGGAGGCGGGGGAGCGGAGTGGTACTGGCTCTCGATCCGGGTCAGCGTCTCCAGCTCGCCGTAGTCCAGGAAGATGCCGCGACAACTGTCGCACTGGTCGATGTGGACACCGTTGCGCTCATAGGTGCGCATGTTGCCCCGACACTTCGGGCACTGCATCTGGCCGATCTCCTTGTCCTAGGGTTGCTTTTGGCGTAACCACAACCTACTGCGTGGGCACACTATGGCAGGCGGTTCGGAACTGGACAATCCTCTGACAGGTGTCGACGAGTGTCTGTTCGACCTCGTCCAGTGGCCGCCCCTCCCGCTCCGCCGCGATCACGGCCGCCGCGGTGAGCTGCACGGTCATCGCCTGAGCCGGGAGGTTCAGCCGTTCCCACGGGTCGCCGTCCGCACCCGCGGCGAGCCCGCCGGCCGCCCGGTAGGCGGTCAGGAAACGGTGCCAGACGGCCGGGTCGAGCAGTCCGGCGGCGAACCACGCCGCGGGCCTGGCCAGGTCCCAGGCCTGGTCGCCGACCCCCAGGTCGTCGACGTCGATGAGGATCCACCCCTCCCCGGTCCTGACGAGCTGGCCCATGTGCCAGTCACCGTGGGTGAGCCCCGTCACCTCGGGGGCGGGGGCGGCGTCCAGGGCCGGAAGGCAGGCCAGCGCGACCAGGGCGGCCCGCGCCGCGGCCGAGGGGTTGCCCCGCAGCCGGGCGGCCATGGCGGCCACCTTGCCCGGTCCGCCCGCGGCGGGCAGCGGCGGCAGCGCCCCGGCCGGTACGGCGTGCAGCCGGGCCAGCAGCCGCGCCGACTCCTCCCAGGGGGCCGCCTCGGGGGCGGCGGGATCGACCGGGGTGCCCGCGGGCCACACGGTGACCAGCCTGCCGCCCACCGAAAGCACCTCCTCGGTCACGGGCCCGAGCATGCTCCCGCGCAGCGCCGGGTGCGCCACGGCCCGCATCCGCCGTTCGAGCGGCTCGCGCGGGGCGCCGGGGGCGTGCGCCTTCACCACGACGCCGCCCGCCCGGACGATGACCACGTCCGGCCTGGTCGGCACCACCTCGGCGGGGGCGGTGCCGTACCGGGCGGCGACACGGCCGAGCCCGGCCATGAGATCGTCGTCGGGGCCGTCGTGAAAGTCCTCACTGTCGCTCACCCGGCAAGTGAACCACCGATCCGGGCCCGCGTAGGGTGCTGGCATGAGGATCGGATTCGCGGCGCCGCTGTCCGGGGCCTGGGCCTCACCGGCCAACATGGTGCGGATCGCCCGCAGGGCCGAGGAGCTCGGCTACCACGAGCTGTGGACCTTCCAGCGGCTGCTGTACCCGCGGGGCCACGGGACGGACCTGGTCTACCGCAGCGTGCACGACCCGGTGGTGACGCTGGCCTACCTGGCGGGGGTCACCGAGCGGATACGGCTCGGCGTCGCGGTGCTCAACATGCCCTTCGCCTCGCCGCCGCTGCTGGCCAAGCAACTGGCCAGCCTGCAGGCGGTCTCCGGCGGGCGACTTGACGCCGGGCTCGGGCTCGGCTGGATGCCGGAGGAGTTCGCCGCCTCCGGGGTGCCCCTCGAACGGCGGGGGCGGCGCGCCGAGGAGTACATCGGCCTGCTGCGGCGGCTGTGGTCGGAGGAGACGGTCGAACACCGGGGCGAGTTCTACGAGTTGCCGCCCGCGCACCAGGACCCCAAGCCGCCCACGCCGCCGCCCATCCTGCTCGGCGGGAGCGCCGAGGTGGCGCTGCGGCGGGCGGGCCGGCTCGCGGACGGCTGGATCGGTTCGAGCCGTGAGGACCTGGGCCGCGTCGACAAAAAAATCTACATTGTAAAGGAGGCGGCGCGTGCGGCGGACAGGGACGCCGAGGCGCTGCGCTTCGTCACCCGGGGCGTCACCCGGGTCAGGCCGGGGGGAGAGGCCGAGCGCGCCCCGCTGACCGGATCGTTCGAGGAGATCAGACGGGACGTGGCCGCCCTTGAGGCCAAGGGCGTCACCGAGGTCTTCCACGACCTCAACTTCGATCCGGAGATCGGTTCGCCCGACGCCGACCCCCGTGAGTCGATGCGCAGGGCGGAGGCCGCGCTGGAGGCCCTCGCACCCTGACCTGGTGTTGGGTTGGATGGGGACATGAGGGAACGGGAGATCGCGGACCGGCTGGAGATCGCCGACCTGCTCGCCAGATACGCCCACGTCCTGGACGCCGGAGACTGGGCACGCCTCGACCTCGTGTTCACCGCGGGCGCGGTGCTCGACCACACCTCGGCGGGCGGCGTCCGGGGCACCCGCGAGGAGGTCAGGCGGTGGCTGGCCGAGACGCTGTCGCGCTGGCCGGTGCGGCACCACCTGATCGGCCTGCCGGTCGTCAGGTTCGAGGGGGACGAGGCCGAGGTGACCGTCCCCTACACCGGCACGCTCGTCCCTCCCGGAGGCGTCCTGGACGCCGGCCTCGTCCGGCACGGCGGCTGGCACCACCACCGCCTGGTCCGCACGCCGTACGGCTGGCGCAGCGGGGAGCTGGTCGAGGAACAGGCCTGGCGTGTGACGGGGGACGGCGGCGTGTGAAGCATGCCGGACCTGTCATTCTTAGTTGCGTGATGTCGTATCTGTCGGGCCGTAACGCGGGGGAACGGTGAAAGAAAGCAAGCCGATCGAGTGCTGGCTGTCGGACATGGACGGGGTCCTCGTCCACGAAGGACACCCCGTTCCCGGCGCGGACGAGTTCGTCCGCCGCCTGCACCAGTCGGGCAGGCGTTTCCTCGTGCTCACGAACAACTCCATCTACACCCCCCGGGACCTGTCCGTACGGCTGCGCGCCGTCGGCCTGGAGATCCCGCCGGAGTCGATCTGGACCTCCGCGCTGGCCACGGCGCGGTTCCTGGACGGTCAGCGGCCCGGCGGCTCGGCCTACGTGATCGGTGAGGCGGGGCTGACGACCGCCCTGCACGAGGCCGGTTACGTGCTGACCGACATCGACCCCGACTACGTGGTGCTCGGCGAGACCCGCACCTACAGCTTCACCCAGATCACCCGGGCCATCCGGCTCATCGAGGGCGGCGCCCGCTTCATCGCGACCAACCCCGACCCGGTCGGCCCGTCGAGTGAGGGGTCGCTGCCCGCGTGCGGCGCGGTCGCGGCGATGATCACCAAGGCGACCGGCGTGCAGCCGTACTTCGTCGGCAAGCCGAACCCGATGATGATGCGCAGCGCGCTGCGGGCCATCGAGGGGCACAGCGAGACCACCGCCATGATCGGCGACCGGATGGACACCGACATCGTCTCCGGCATGGAGGCCGGGCTGCACACGATCCTGGTGCTCAGCGGTGTCACGTCCAAGGACGAGATCGAGCGTTACCCCTTCCGCCCGTCCCGGGTGGCCGACTCGGTCGCCGACCTGATCGATCTGATCGACGCCGACGTCTGACGCCGCCCGGGGTCAGCGCAGCGGCATCTCGGAGGCGGAGGCGCGGGCGGTCGGCGAGTCGGCGTCCGGGATGAACAGGCGCGGCGCGCCGCCGCTCAGGGACACCACCCAGACGTCGGCGTCGCGGCCGCCCGCGCCCCCCTTCGGCACCGCGTACATCACATGGTCGTCGTCGAGCCACGCCGCCTGGTCGTCCACGCTGCGGGTCTCCGCGAGCGGGGTCTCGGCGCCGGTCGCGAGGTCGAGGGAGTGGAAGCGCCAGACGTCGGTGTTGAGCCCGGTCCGTTTCTTGTAGACCAGACGCCCGCCGTCCGGCGACAGGGACGGGCACTCGGCGTTCTCCCGCAGGGCGGTCAGGGTGCGCCGCCCGATGTCGCCCTCGACGAGGTACCTGCGGTCCTGGGTGGCCACGGTGGCGAAGAAGCGCTCCCCGCCGGGGACGAACGTCACACCCCACACGTTGCGGTCGGCGTTGTCGTTCGGCCGCCCGTTCAGCAGGAACGTGAACCGTTCGACGTTGCCGACCGGGTCGCCGCCGACCCGGCCGATGAGGGTCTCGGTCGAGAAACCGTCGGAGAGGTAGGAGTGCCCCGTCACGAAGGTCGTCGTCGCGTAGTAGCGGCCGTCCTCGGAGATCCGGGCGCGGCTCGGGATCCCGGTGACCGGGGCCTCCCCTTCGGGCCGGAGCCGCTCGTCCAGCAGGGTGACGGCGAACGGCTGGATCGGGTTGCGCGTCTGGCGCAGGCAGAGGCCGCCCGCGGGGGAGGCGGCCGTGCGCTCGCAGCGGGGCGGCAGGACGACGCGCTCGCGCCGCACGTCGGCGGCCGGGAGCACGGCGAGGTGGCCGAACCCGGGTCCCGGGCGCAACGACCGGAACACGACCTGCCGACCCTTGGGCAGTTCGGCCCGGCCGTCGCCCGCGGCGCCGGTCGCCCCCGCGCGCAGCACCGAAAGGACGACGTAGCCCACGGCAACGGCGGCGACGAGGACCGCGGCCGTCTTGATGAGCCTGTCGTTCCCGGTCCCGCGTGCGCTGGGCTGGGTCATCGGGCCTCCGTACGGCGGTCGCGGGCTCGTGTGATCATCGGTACGGCGGTGAGCAGGGCGGCGGTGAGGGCGGCGGCGAAGATCCACACGGCGGTCTCGCCCTCGGCGACCGTCCAGATCGCGCCGAAGGCCACCGCGCCCAGGGCCCGCCCGCCCGCGACCGCCGTCTGGACGACGGAGATCCCGGTCGCCGTCAGCCCGGCGGGCAGCATGGGGGCGGCCGCGGCGGGCAGCACGCCGTCGGTCGCCGCGTAGTAGGCGCCGAGGAACGCCAGGCACAGCACGGCCCCGGCGACGCCTCCGGCCAGGATCGCGGCGAGGTAGGCGCACAGCAGCAGGCCGTACCCGGCGGCGAAGACGCGGTTCCTGCCGTGGCGGTCGGAGAGCCTGCCGAACGGCACGGCCAGGGCGAGGTAGACCAGGCTCGTGCCGACGAACAGCAGCGGGAACCAGCGGGTCGTGACCGACTCGCCGCGCAGCAGGACGAGGTAGAGGAAGCCGTCGCCGATCGTCGCCGCAGACAGCACGGCGGCGGCGCAGAGAAGCCGCAGGAACCCGCCGATCCGCAGCAGCGCCGCGACGTCGCGGGGCGAGAGCGGCCCGGCCGGGGACGGGGTGTGCTCCGGTACACGCTGCAGGAACAGCAGCACGCCGAGGACCGCGGCGCAGAACGAGACGACGAAGACCATGTCGAAGTCGCCCGGCGCGAGCGCGAGCAGCCCGAAGGCGGCGACGGGGCCGAGCAGCGCGCCGGTCGCGTCAAGGGCCCGGTGCACGCCGAAGGACCTGCCGAGCCGGTCGGGGGGAGCCGCGGTGGCGATGAGCAGGTCACGCGGCGCGGTCCGCAGCCCCTTGCCCGCGCGGTCGACCGCGACCGCGGCCGACAGCGCCCCCGCGCCGGCCACGGGCAGCAGCATCAGCTTGGCGGCGGCCCCGAGGGCGTACCCCGCGCCCGCCACGAGCTTGGGACGGCGCAACCGGTCGGCGAAGAAGCCGCCGAGCAGCCGGACCAGGACGGTCGCGCCCTGGTAGAGACCGTCCAGCATGCCGTACGCCAGAGGGGTGAGCCCCAGGGCGAGCGTCGCGAACAGCGGCAGGACGGCCGTCACCATCTCGGAGGAGACGTCGGTGATCAGGCTCACCAGGCCCAGGACCACGACGACCCGGGGCACGGGGGCTCTCGGCCCCGTGCCGCGCGGGATGTCGCGTACCGATACGTACACCTCAGCCGGTGCCCGGGAGCGGTCCGTCGGTGGAGAAGGCGTTCAGGACGTTGCCGGTGATGGTGGAGATGTCGTTGTCGTAGTGGTCGTAGAACAGGCTGCCCGCCCAGGAGATCGAACTGGCGGAGAAGACCGCGCCCCCCTTGGGGTAGAAGGTGAGGGCCACGTCGCCGCGGACCAGCCAGTTGACGGTGCCGCCCTCCATGAGGTTGGCCGTGTTGTTCTCCTCCTTGACGAACATGTACTCGTCGCCGAAGCCGGTGCCCGAGCCCAGGACGACGGTGTTGTCCGGGGTGCCGAGGGCGTAGTCGGCGCGGTCGAGCTCCTCGCCCATGGGGCCGCCCCTGCTCTGCAGGGAGTCGAAGTCGCCGATGGGGCCGGTGGCCTTGACGCCGTCGAAGACCCAGGCCGCCCTGGGGTCGTGGCTCTCGGGGGAGCGGTTGAGGGGGCGGCTGTACAGGCCGGTTCCCAGCCGTGAGCCGAAGCCCTGGGCGGTGAAGCCGACGCCGACCAGCTGCTGCGGGGGTCTGCCGCGGAAGCGCCACAGGCCGCCGAACTCGCCGGTGGTGTTGTGGTAGTACTCGCCGGGGGCGCTCTGCCAGGCCTCGGTGCCGTCGTGCCTGCGCAGTTCGGTGTAGGTGCCGGTGCGGTCGAGCGGGGTGACCCAGTAGAAGCCGTTGCCGCCCAGGTACATCAGCCTGCCGCCGTCGTTCAGCCAGCCCTCCAGGGCGTCGAGCATGGGTTCTGAGGTGTACTCGGGGTGGCTGCCGGTGACGACGACCTGGTAGTCGTCCAGCAGTTTCCTGCCCTCCCGGTGCAGGTCGTGGTCGGTGACGTAGTCCACGGTGCGGCCGGTGGACTCCAGCCAGTCGATGATGTGGGTGTCGGCCTCGAACTGCCACGGCCTGCCCTCACCCTTCGGGCCGGTGGAGAGCGGGCGCAGGTTGGTGATGGGCCGCAGCGCGGAGGAGTAGACCACGCCGCTGCCGTCGCTGTGCCGGGAGTACTGGCTCATCCCGCTCGTCAGGCCGCCCGTCATCCCGTAGGCCAGGTAACTGAAGGTCGGCACCAGCAGGGCGACCTTGGAGGTGGCCTTGCCCCGCTTGGGGCGCACCACGAAGGTCGCGTGGTAGACGCGTCCGTCGGCCTCCAGCTTGGCCGCGTACACGCCGCTGCGGGCGTCGGCGGGCACCCGCCAGGTGAAGGCGCTCTCCCAGGCGGCGTCGCCCAGGTCGTCGTCGTGGAAGTACAGTGCCCCGTACTGCCCGGGCGCCCGCCTGAAGTTCTGCTCGTCGGCCTGCCAGTTGTGCCCGGTGACGGCGCGGACCGGCAGGTTGACCGTACGGCCGCGCAGCCGGTTGGGGGAGACGTCCACGACCTGGTCGGTGTCCATCCGCTGGGAGAAGTCGAGGGCGAGCGCCGTCCGCCCGGCCGGGCCGCCGTCGCGCAGGGCCTGGACCTCCCGCTCCTCCAGCGCCCGGCCGTACACCCGGGGGGCGTCGACCTTGCCGTTGTAGAACCCGGTCGGCCGGTCCTGGGCTCCCTGGTAGGCGGCCACCAGCAGCGGGGCGGTGGCGTCTCTCAGCCCGCGGGCCTCGATCGTGCGGGTGACGACGGCCTGGGAGTCGTTGGGGTGGCCGGTCAGCGGGTACTGGTACAGCCTCACCTTCCCGGTCCCGGCGTCGTAGGAGACCGCGGCGAAGTACCAGCCGGAGGAGTTCACGTGCTGCGGCCGTACGGCGCCGCCGGGCTCGACCCCGCGCAGCGCCGGGGCCCACGGCTTGAGTCGCACGCCGGTGCTCACCGTGTGGGCCTGCCCGGACCGGTCGGTCAGCCGCAGGCCGAGCCCGCCGTCCCGGTCCACGAACATGCCGTATCCGGCCTGTTCCCTCTCCGACCACTTGGTCACGATCCCCTGCGCGGCCCCGGTGCCGACGGGGGTCCGCCGGTAGGCGACGGGGTTGAGCTCGGAGCCGGGGACGGTGGTCGGCGCGATCCACGCCGTGATGGTGAAGCTTCCGCCGAGCCGCAGGGCGGGGGCGTCCGGGACGCTCACGTACGAGCCGACGGGGAGGGTCTGGTGACGGCCGGGGTACTCCTTGTTGACGGCGGACTCGATGACCTGCTCCTTGAGGCCGGGTCCGCGCGGGTCCGCGTCGCCGTGCACCACCCGGACCATCGTCGCCCTGAAGGTGGGGCTCTTCGTGCTCACCATGAACTTCACGGACTCACCCGGCTGGACGCTCAGCCGGTCCGGATAGCCGCTGATCCCCAGGGCGTCCAGCGCCTCCTGGGGCGTGCCCGGATCGACGGGAAGCGGGAGAGGGTCGACCTTCGGGGTCTGGGGCCAGGCCGCCGCGGTCCCCACTCCCGTGGCCAGGGGGCCGGAGCCGCCGATCGCGACGGCCAGAGCCGTGACCAGCAGTGCCGTCCTCAGTCGTCTGCGCGCGATCACTCGATCACCTCTCTGCCGGCCCTGGAACCCCGGTCACACGGGACGACATGCCGTCTCACCGGCGAGGCGCCGGGGCGATCGAACGATGCGTGCTCTCGTCGCCTCGTGGAGAACGTGCGCTGTCTCCTCTCGCCAAAGGCTCCGCCTCAAGTTAAAACAAACAGCTAAGAACAAGCCATAGGGTGCGTATCGGCCTCCTGGCCGATAGCGGACAGCTCGCCGTACGTGGTTCCGCGACGCCGTCGAGCGCTTCGGCCTTCCCGCCGGTTGGCAGTTCGGCCTGTGCCCTAAAGGCCTCGACAGTGGTTTGAGGCGTGATCCGGCCTGCGGAACGAGGTGTCCTCACAGATCAGAGATCGGTGTTTCCCGCCCGGGCGTGATCTACATACGGAACAGGCCCAGCAGGTCGTCCATCGCGACGGTCAGTCCCGCGATGATCAACCCTGTGAGGATGGCGAGGGTCATGCCGCTGATATGCGCACGGTGGTCCGTACCGGCCGTTAACACTCCTGTGACGGCCATACCGGCCAGAAGTGAATTACGGACCACATGACGTAAGGAATACTCCGCCCCTGCTGTTCCGAAGCAGTTGCATCTCGCCCGCACACCGCGTTTGAGTGCCAGAACGATGACGCCGGTGAAACCGATCAGCAGGGTCAGGGCGCCGGAAAAGCCGACAACGGCTGCCTTCGGCCCCGCCACCGGTGAGGCGGCGAACGCAAGGACCACCAGCAACTCCATGGCCGCCACCGACCGCGCCACCGTCGGCACTACTCCGGGCGGGAACCAGTCCAGGTCTCTGATCGATTTCTCAAAACCTTTCCGGTCACGGGCTTTTCCCAGCCCGGCGTGACCGAACACCGCGGCCAGTGACACCGCACACGTCAGCGACACGTACATCATCGCGCACCACCGTCAAGATATCCGGCGGCCTGAGTCCTGAAGAGCCCGGCATAGATCCCTCCTGCCAGCATCAGGTCGGGATGCGGCCCCTCTTCGACTATTCTTCCCTCCTCAAGCACGACCAGGGAGTCGGCATCGCGGAGTGCGCTCAACCGGTGGGAGATAAGCAGGCCGGCACGTCCCCGACGGTATTCGCTGAGCTGTTTGTGGATCTCGTATTCGGCCTGCGCGTCCAGGCCGGAGCTCGGCTCGTCAAGGATCAGGAGATCCTTCTCCACCTGAAGCGCTCCTCGCGCAAGCGCGATGCGCTGCCACTGCCCGCCCGACAGAAACACACCCCTCTCCTGGTCGGCGCCGTTCTTCTCAAGATTTTCCCCGTCAATGAAAAGGCGCGTGAGCGGTGTCTCATAACCGCGTGGGAGAGCCAGTAGATCTTCGTGGATCTTGGCCCGCTGAGCAGCCGCCTCAAGCCGGGGGCGATCGCCCATGTACGGCATATGCCCTATCCCGATGTTTTCGAATGCGGGGAGGTCGTAGCTCATGAAGTCTTGGAAGACCGCTCCCATACGCTGCCGGAGCCGGGCCGGGTCGATGTCCCGGATATCGATCCCATCCCAGTAAATACCGCCACGCTCTACTTCGTAGAAACGGCAGAGGAGTTTGACCAAGGTGCTCTTTCCTGACCCGTTCCGTCCGACCAGCCCCACGGTCTTGCCTGCGGGGATCTCGAAGGTGACGCCACGAAGGGTCCACGGATGGTCAAGGCTGTAACGGAACCAGACGTCGTGGAAGACTATGCCGTGGCGGAGGGGGGCCAGCGTCCCGGTGCGGACCGGTACCGGGAGGTCGGGATCGTTCTCCTCGATGTCGCTGAGCTGCTGGAAGTACAGGGTCTGCTGATGGATGAAGGCGACCTGGGTCGTCAGTCCCCCCAAGGAGCCCTGAACACCCGCGACCGAGGCGATGAACATCGCTATGTCGCCGGCGCTCATATGGCCGTTTCCGGCCCCGATGATCGACCAGATCAAACCGGCTCCCACGGCAACGGCCGAGACCGTGCCCAGGCTGGACTGGAGGAACAGCTCCCGCCGATCGGTCGCGCGCTGTTCGGCGTCGGCCCGGCGCACCTCCGCGAGCATTCTGTCCTTTAGGAAACCTCCGATGCCGAACAGCCTGATCTCTTTCGCCGCCTCGACACCCGCGAGCAGGGTGCTGTAGAACAGCTCACGCCGCTGCATCGGGCTGATCTTCAGGGTCATCGACGCACGCCGTCTCGACAGCGCTATTTCGCCGGCCAGCGTCGTGACGGCTCCCAGGGCTATCACGAGTGCCATGACCGGGCTCAGTGCGATCAGCGACCCGAGGAATCCACCGACGAGAAGGGTGCCACCGAAGATGTCCAGACCGCTCCGTACGATGTGTCCGGGAGCACTTCCGCCTGAATGACCGGCCATCCTGAGTTTGTCGAGAAAGACGGGATCCTCGAAACGGGAGATACCCGGAAGCCGGTTCACCGCGTCGTAGACGCGTTCTTTGGCCAGAAGTCTGGTCTGTCTGTCCAGGTCGTTCTGGAGATATCTGCCCCACCCTCGCAGGACGATCGGGACCATTCCCAGGGAGGCCAGGGCGGTGGTCAGCCACACGATGTCGAACTCTCCCGCCGCGATCTGATCGATCACCAGTTTGGTGAGCCACGCGGTCGCGACGGGGACGATCGAGGACAGAAGAGAGACGAGCGCGAGCACGATCAGCCGGCCGGCGGCCGTGCGCCAGGCGAGGGCGATCGCCAGACCCAGCGTCCTCAGCGAGCGCCGCGCGGACGACCACCTCATGCCGGCCGTCACGAGCCCAGCTTTCTGATCATCTTTCCGGTGACCCAGGCGGCCGAGATGTAGCCGTATTTGCGTGAGTCCTCACTTGTGTTCGGATTGTCGCCGAGGAGCACGAGCTTTCCGGCCGGTACGACGGAGTCCCGGGGAATGGACCGTGTGACGCCGAGGTCGGCGCCGACCCGTTCGCCGGGCAACGCGGCGACCCGTTTGACGATGTGCGAGCGGAATCCGGACGACGGCAGTATCGGCCGGCCCGGGGGCCAGCCCAGTGGCTCATCCATCTCCAGGAAGACCACATCGCCTCTCCGTATACCGGAGGCCGTGCAACGCTTGACGAGAATCTTCTCACCGTTCAACAGACTTGGCTCCATGCTGCAACCTCGGACGGTGACAACGCGCAGTTTTCGCCGGACCGTCCATGTGGCCACGCAGAGCCCCAAGACGCATACGCTCGTGAACGCGAGCACTAAAGTGATCATCTACGCGCCCTATACCTGAATCGGGCTCAACAGGGATTCAAGGTCCATTCCTACGGCGGTGACGAAGCCGGCTTCGTCGAGCAGGCACATCACCGGGAAAGCCTTGACCTGAAAAGCCTTGACGAGCGATCCGTCCGTCGGCTCGACAACCACTTCTCCCGTTTTCTCCAGTGCCACGACCATGTCCGCGCAGGAGGCATAATCGCCGACCACGACGTTGATGACGGCCGGGGCCTCTCGCTCGTTCCGTGCGGCGTGTTCTCTTATCTCCTGCACCTGGCCGGTGAAGGAGGGTATTTTTTCCCGGCAGGCAGAGCAGGTGTCAGAGAAGAACGCCACGACGGTCCATGTCGCCCATGATTCGGAAGAGAATACGTTGCCACTCTCCAGAGTTGCTTTGAACGGTGCCGGCGACATGCCCTTGTCAAGGACAAGAGATGAGATCGGCGACATCTCCGAACCCATGGAGGCGGAAGGCCTTCGGATTCTTCTGATGACTGCGAGAGTGAGAAGAAGATTAAGAAGGGAAAGTCCTCCGATGAGGACAACACTCACTTCGAGGAGCATTGGACGGGCCTTTCGGTAACCGCTGCGCCGGACAGTCGAAGCGCGATGGCCGAGCCACCCCGCGCTCCGGCGGTTCCGCACAGAGAGGACGGGCCGGTACACCATCGATCACCGGAGGATCGAGAGTGGTTGGAGTGAGCAGGTCCGGCGATCACCGAGCCCTCTCGGCGCGGAGCGTCGAGCCTGCCGCCCTGGGCGGAACCGGGTGATGTGGCCGATGACGACCGTCAGGAATGAGGAGATTCTCGAAATGCCGGCCGTCATCGGCTTACCACGCGTCGCGCACAGGGCGTGTGTGCCCAGCGATCAAGGGGGGTCTCACCATGGAGCCCTCCTTCGATCGGAGAACCCGCGTGACGGGCGCCTTCTCTCACGCGGGGCGAAAGGCGGGCGGCAGGCCCGGATCGGTGATCGGGCCTGCTCTGCGACCTGCAACCGCCTTCCCGGCACTCAGGGTGAGGACGTCTTGACTACGCTCTCAGCAGTCGCCGCAGGAACTGCCGGGGGCCGGGACGTATCCGCATGTACTGGTGTCGGGGCCCGTGCAGTAGTACCAGGCCCGCCGGTACAGGTTCTGGGTCTGGGAGCAGGTTATGCACGCGGCGGCCGCTTCCGTGCGCGGCGCAAGGCGCTCCAATAGCGCGTCGCCGAACTTGTTGATGATCTTCATTCGCTCACCTCTTTCTGCTGTTTTCGAATCAGTCTCTGACTCGATTTCGAAACATGACATCACATGAGAACGTGAGTGTCGTTGACTGTGCGTGCGGGCCGACTTGTCAATTCTGGCACTCACTCAGTGTGGGGATGGTGGAACCAATGGTGACGGGATTGGCTTTGGGTTTGCGCAGGAAGACGAGCGCCGACGGCTCCTGCCGCCCACACCAGGTTGCCGATCGGTTGTTCATTCCTTACACCGGTCGGTTCCGGCAGACGTCCGTGCATTGAACATCCAGTGCAGAGCGTCTTTCTCTCTGCCGTTTCCTCGGTTACCATCACCGTGTTCGAGGGTTGCGGGCGGACGGGAACGGGGTGGATGCGCCTGAACCGCCGGCATTGGAAATTGGAATCTGCGGTGATAGATGTTGATGACGGAATTCAGTACCGACGGTCTTCCTGCGGGGGAAAGATTCGCCTGGTGGACGGAAAAGATGGCGGCCACCTTGTGCCCCTCCCAGATGTTCAGCGACGAAGAAGAATGTTTTCGCGGCCGGGCGCGCGTCCTGGAACTGGAGGGCATACAAGTATGCGCGCTCACTCATCCGTCCGTGTGGGTACGCAGGTCGGAGAGGATGGTACGGCAGGGCGGTCCGAAGCCCTACCAAGTCCACCTCGTCCTCAACGGCGAGGCCGTCGTCGATCATGTGGGGCGGAGGGCGCGGCTCGGCCAGGGGCAGTTCGTTCTGGTGGACACCTCCCACCCGTACGCCGCGTGGCGGAGTTGCACACCGGAGACCACGTCCGCGCTGGTGGTGCAGATCCCGCGCACGCTGCTGCCCCTGCCGCCGGACGCGGCCGGACGTCTGATAGCGGTACCCTTCTCGGCGAGCCGGGGCATGGGTGCGCTGTTCGCCCAGTGGCTTGTCGGCCTGGACCAGCGCGCCGAGCAGTTCGGCGAGGCAGACGCGTCGCCCCTGGCCTCGGTCACCGTTGACCTGCTCGCCGCCGTTCTGTCCTCCCGTCTGGACAGCCTCGTGGACGAAACGCCGGAGACGCGCAAAAAGATACTTGGTCTGCGGATACGTGAGTTCATCCGGCAGAACCTCGGCGACCCGGATTTGTGTCCCATGGGCGTCGCCGTCGCGCACCAGATCTCACTGCGCTATCTGTATGACATCTTCGACGCAGAGGGCATGGCGCCGGCGGCCTGGATCCGGAGGCTCCGCCTGGAACGCTGTCGCAGTGATCTGTCGGACCCCCGGTTCCGCACGCATCCCGTGCACACCATCGCCCGCCGCTGGGGCTTCACCGATCCCGCCCACTTCAGCCGGGCCTTCCGCGCTACCTACGGTGCGCCACCTCGGCACTATCGGCACATCTCTCTCCCCGCGGAGCCGGTCGACTGGCTCACCGACTCCAACTCCGCCGAGGCCTGAACGGACGGCAACGGAACGGCGGGCACATCCGGGATCCGAAGTCTTCGCAGGGTGTCGTTCAGGGAGCACCCGGACAGTGCGCGGCGCACAGTGGCGTGCCCGCGCGGAGGACGCCGCGACGTGCTCACGGACTGATCCCGTCGGGCCGATTCCACGAGGACGGCCCGGATTCCGGAACCCGGGCTACAGGAGCGGCCAGCGGGGATCGAGAAGAAGCGCGGAGGTTCGTGGGTCAGCGCAGCGTGGCCGCCAGGTGCTTGGCCAGGCCCTCCGAGGCGGCCCGCACCATCTCCAGCACCTCGGTGAAGCCCGTGCGGCCCCCGTAGTAGGGGTCGGGCACCTCGGCGTCCCGCGGCGCCGCCGGATCGAAGGAACGCAGCAGCCGTACGTCGGCCCCCGCCGGGGCCAGGCGGCGCAGCACCCGCAGGTTGTCCCGGTCCATCGCCAGCACCAGGTCCACCTCGCCGAACCAGCCCGCCAGGAACTGCCTCGCCCGGTGCGCGGAACCGTCGTAGCCGTGCTCGGCCAGCACCTCCGAGGCCCGCTGGTCCATCGGGTCGCCCTGGTGCCAGCCTCCCGTGCCCGCGCTGTCGACCGTCACCAGATCGCCGAGCCCGTGGTCGGCCAGGGTGTCCCTCAGGACGACCTCGGCCATGGGGGAGCGGCAGATGTTTCCCAGGCACACCAGACACACGCGATAACTCATGTCCCCAGCATGCCGCCCCGCCGGTTCCCCCGGAGCGGGAGCCCCCGAGGGAACGGCGGGGCCACATCGGGTGCCGGGTGGGCCGTGTGAGACGCCGAGGCGGTGCCGGGCCGTGTGGCCCGGCACCGCCTCGCGGTTCGGGGATCACCTCGCAAGAGGTGGGACGGGGTCAGCCGACGGTGAACTCGCCGTGGTAGCCGACGCTCTTGGCGCCGCCGAAGGGGCCGCCGACGGTGCACTTGAGGGTGCCCCGGAGCAGGTCGGCGCTGAGGTGGGCGGAGAACCTCTCCCCGTCGAGGGGGCCGCCGACGACCTGGCCGGACAGGGTCACCTCGCTGGCGATGTTGCTCTCGAAGTTCAGGTCGAGGTTGCTGCGGGCCCGCGTGCCGTCGTCCTGAATCCAGTCCAGGGTGCCGGTGCCGTGGCCGGTGCCGCCGCCGCCGAGTTCGCAGGTGAGCCAGACACCGCTGAAGTTCGCGGTGAGCCTGGCCTCGTCGATGCCGAGGCCGGTGGAGTCGCGGCAGGAGCCGTTGGCTCCGCGGATCTCGATGTCCTGCCTGAGGGGGACGATCTGCACCCCGGGCTTGAAGTACATCGTGCCCGCGGTGTCGCAGGTGACGCTCCCGGCGGCGTGGGCGGGTGAGGTGAGAGAGGTGAGACCGGTGAGACCGGTGGCGGCGACCAGGGCGGCCAGCAGGGCGGCGCCGCGGACGCGACGGGGCTGGGACATGGGAACTCCTCCAGGGGGCTGATCGGGCACGTCGTGGTCTTTGACGCGCCTGGATGTTCTCTCTCACCATGGCCATCACCGAAAGTGAATACAAGAATACTTTCCGTGACATCGGGTAAGGCGGTCCTTGCCGCGGGGCGCGGGCGGAGCCGATCAGGCGTGGATGAGCGCCCCGTGGCATTCGACAAGGGGCTCATGGGCGGGCCTCGGCGACGGGTTCGTGACGGGCACCGGAATCGGGCCCGCCCGCCGCTGGCTATCCTGTGGCACGTCGAGCCGGGCACGGCTCCCCACCACGAGCCCACCGGAAGGCGACGACCGTGACAGCCTCCCAGCGCCGGAGCGCATGGCCGGTGGTGGCGCACGTGGTCCTGTTCCTCCTGACGACGGTCATCCTGGCGGGCGCCCTGTGGTACCTCGGCGCGGGCCTGTGGCAGACCCTCGCCGTGGCGGGTGCCGCCGTCCTGCTCCATGTGGGAGCGGTGACGGCCCGCCGACGGCCGTGGGAGGGATACGCGATCGGCGCGCTGGCGATGCTCGTCCTGGTGCTGACACCCCTGCTGGGCTGGTCACCGACCATGCTGCCCTCGGCTGTGTGCTTCCCCCTCGCGTTGTGGCGGCTGACCGGCCTGGTCCCGGTCAGGTCCTCGGTGGCCGCGCTGGCCGTCGCCCTGCTCGGGATCGTCCTCAACGAGCTGGTGACATGGGCCCGGCTGCCCTCCGGTGTCTCCGCGTGGACCCACCTGGTCGAGGGTGGGCTGCTGATGTCCGTGGTCGGCGGCGTGTGGCTCGCGGCCCTGCTGGTGCGCCGCAGGCACGAGGCCCGCCGAAGGGCGGAGAGCGAACGACTGGCCGCGGCGGTCGCGGAGGAACGGGCCGGTATCCGCCGCGACCTGCATGACGTGATCGCCCACACGGTCACCGTCATGGTCGCGCGGATCGAGGCCGCGGCGGTGACGACGGCGGACCCGGCGACCCGACGCGAACTCGGTGACATCGCCGAGACCGGCCGGGACGCCCACCAGGGCCTGCGCGCGATGCTGGCCACCGTGGCACCGCGCGCCGACTCCCGGCCGGGAAAGGTCCCGATCTCGCTCGACGTCCTCCCCGACCTCGTGGCCTCGGCGGCCAGCCCGCTCCACACGGTGACGTTCGCCGAGGTGGGGGAGCGACGGCCGTTGAGCCTGAGCGCGGAGGTCGCGGTGGTCCGGACCGTGCAGGAGGGCGTCACCAACGCGCTGCGTCACCTCGAACCACCGGTCGAGGTGACCGTTCACCTGCGCTGGACCCCGGCCGAGGTGGTGGTCGAGGTGCGCGACGACGGCGGCAGGGCGCCTCGCGGCGGCAGCGGCCAGGGGACCGGCCTGATGGGGATCGGGGAACGCGTGAGTACCGCGGGTGGCACCCTGTCGATCGACGACGGGGACGACGGATGGGTGCTGCGGGCGCGGCTCCCCACGAAGGAGGGGGCATGACCGCGATCCATGTCATGCTCGTCGACGATCAGGAACTGCTGCGGGCCTCGCTCCGTACGGTGCTGTCGGCCGACGAACGCATCGAGGTCACCCACGACGTCGCGAACGGCGGCGACGCGATCGAGGTCGTCCGGCGGCACCGGCTCGACGTGGTGCTGATGGACATCCGCATGCCGCGTGTGGACGGGGTCGCCGCCACGGCGGAGATCGTCAGGATCTCCCCGGCGACCCGGGTGCTCATGCTGACGACGTTCGACGACGACGAACTGGTCGTGGCCGCCATCCGGGCCGGCGCGAGCGGTTACCTGACCAAGGACGTCCGGCCCGCCGCCCTGGCCCAGGCCGTGTGCGACGTCGCCTCCGGGACGTCGGCGCTGGCCCCCGGGGTGGCGGCGACGGTCCTCGATTTCGTACGGCAGGTGCCGGTGCGCAGGACGGCGGCCCTGAACGGCCTCACCCCACGAGAGGTCGAGATCTTCGATCTGCTCGCCCGCGGCAGGTCCAACAGCGAGATCCGCGCGGAACTGGTGCTGAGCGAGAACACGGTGAAGTCGCACGTTCGGGCCGTCCTGCAGAAACTGAACCTGCGCGACCGTGTGCACGTGGTGATCCACGCCTACGAGAACGGGCTGGTGGGCCGCAACGATCTGCCTGTCTGAGATTCCACCCCGCCGGGCGGTGCCCTCTCACCCCTCGGGGTGATGTCGGCCGGTGGCGCCCGGCCTAGGTTCGACGTCGTGCGTTTCCTACGTGTGATTTCCCTCCTCGCGCTCGTCGCCGTACTGCTCGGCTGGACGGCACCGGCCACCGCCACCGCCACCGTCACTGCCGTCGGCGGACGACTGGTCGACGAGTATCGCTCCGTCTTCGGCACGCCGGGGGTCGCGGCGGCCGTGATCGACGGGTCCTCGGTCGAGACGACCGTTCGCGGCCGGGACGGGGACGGCAACGCGGTGACGGCGCGAACCCGGTTCCGGGTCGCGTCGATGAGCAAGTCGATGACGGCCACGGCGATCATGCTGCTGGCCGACCGTGGACGCGTCTCCCTGGACGACCCGGTCGTCAAGGTCCTGCCCGACTTCAAGATGGCCGATCCACGTTTCACCGGGATCACCGTGCGCCAGATCCTCAGTCACACCTCGGGATTGTCGATCAGCACGAACAACGAGTACGTGTTCCCGCCCCCGCGCGGCGCACGGGAAGTCGTGGCCGGGCTGGCCGACAAGACCCTGGCCGCCGCTCCGGGCACCCACGCGGAGTACCACAACACCAACTACTCGATCGCGGCGCGGATCGTCGAGGTGGTGTCGGGGAAGTCCTTCGACGCCTTCCTGCGTACCGAGCTGTTCACACCGCTGGGCATGACCGACACCGGCTCGACGCTGGGATGTTCGGATCAGGCCGAGGGCCTGACGTCCGGGTACGAGGTCGTTCTCGGGGTCGCGGTCGCGGCACCGGAGATGCCGGGGTTCTGCGTCGGCAACGGCGGAGTGATCTCGACCCTGGACGACATGGTGCGGTGGCTGCGGTTCAACCAGGGCACCCTCGGTACGGGCCTGCTGAGCGCCGCTTCCCTGGCCGAGTTGCACACCGCCCAGCCGAACGCCGGTGGCTACGCCCTCGGCTGGCAGGTTCGCCCCGTCACGGCGGACGCGTCGCCGTTGTTGATCGGCCACGGCGGGACGCTGGCGACGTGGACCGGGGACATGGTCTTCTCTCCCAGGAGAGGGGTGGCCGCCCTCGTCCTCACCAACGGCGGCGGAGATCCCAGCCTGCTCTCGGGCAACCTCGTCGCCGAACGGATCGGGTCTCCGGAAACGCCGATGAGCAACCCGCTCACCATGGTGAACGCGATCCTGCTCGGGCTCACGGCGGGGATGGCCGCGCTGCTGGTCACCGTGGCCGTCCGAGCGCGCCGCTGGGCCGCGCGGCGTCGTGCGGCGCGCCGGCCGAGGCTGGTTCCGCGGCTCGTTCCCCTTGCCCTGGTGACGGTGCTGGGCGTGGTGCTGCCGACACCGATCTGGGGGGAGTTCAGCTTCCATTACTGGATCGTCACCGCCTGGCTGATGCCGCTGCTGGTGATCTTCTGCCTCACCTGCTCCGTGCTCGGGGCGGTCGCGCTCGGCCGTCGCCTCTGGTGCTTGCGCCGCGCGGGCCAGGCGGTCTCCGCCCCGGTCCCCGGCGGCGCCCCGTCGTGAGGCTCGCCGGATCGGCTGTGGAAGGTTGCTGATATCTTAACTCGCACCTACTGTGATCTCAGCCGAGCGTCACGCGAAGGAGACCCCGGTGCCCTGGTCGCGGTCCTCGACCGGCGGGGACGCAGGACGGAGCGGCCGGACGGGAGCTTTTCATGACCACCGCACTGATCATCGGCGACGTCCAACGGGGCATCACGGGCGGTTATCCGTTCGCCGGGCAGGTTCTGCCGCCGCTCACCGAGCTGCTCCCGCGCGCCCGCGCGGCCGGTGCGCTCGTCGTGTTCGTGCACTTCGCCTTCCGTGACAACGGGGCCGACCTGCCGCCGGGCAACGCGCTGTACCGGACGTTCTACGACGCCGGGGACGCCTTCCACGAGAGCTCGGCCGGGACCGAGATCGATCTGCCGGTCGCCGGCGAGGACGTCGTCGTGCTGAAGCGCCGTGCCAGCGCGTTCGCCGGTACGGACCTCGACCTCGTGCTGCGCGCCCGCGGCGTCGACGCGCTCGCCGTCGCCGGGGTCGCGACCAGCGCGATGGTGGCCGCGACGTGCTACGACGCCGCGGACCGCGGTTACCGGGTGACCGTGCTGCGCGACGGCTGCGCCGACGGCGACCAGGCGATGCACGACTTCTTCATGGACGCCGTCTTCCCCAGCCGGGGGTTCGAGGTCGTGTCCTGCGCCGGGTGGCACGAAGGGCGGGTGTGACGGCCGGGTCGCGTCGCGGCCTCGTGGTCCCGGCGGAGCGGGTCCCACGCCGGGACCGGGAACCGGGAGCGCTCGGCCGGATCGGAGACGGCCGGGCCCGTCCGTGGTGCCCCGGTCTTCGGGCCGGAGCGAGCAGGACAAGCCGATCCGTCATCCGGAGGCGCCGGGAGGCTTCCCGGCCGTGGCACCGGGCCGGGGACACGACGGTGCGGGCAGCTCGATGTGCGCCCTGCTCACGGAGGCGCTCTTCGCGAGGACCCGAAGCACGTCGCGGCGCACGCGTTCGCACCGTGCGCGCATCGCGTCCTGGGCACCGTCCGCGTCCCGCTCGCGCAGCCGTTCGAAGACGGTCCCAAGCTCTCCGGGCGGGCTCGCGATGCCGGGGTCGATCAACGCGGCCATCCGCAGGACACGCTCCAACTCGTCGAGCACGTCGACGATCGCCTTGCCCAGACGGCTGTTCCCGCTGAAGTTGGCGATGACGCCCTCGAACTCGATCCCGGCCCGGAGGGACTCCTCCTGCCCCGCCTCGCCCGCCGCAAGCGCGAAGGGCACCCTGGACAGCGCTTCGAGTCGTTCGAGTGCCGGTGCCGTGACTCCCAGGCGCGCCGCGGCGCCCGCGGCCTCACCGGAGAGCAGTGACCGCAGGGCGCAGAGATCGTCGGTGTCCTGGAGCGTGATCGGGCTGACGACGTAGCCCGCGCGCGGAAGCGCGGTCACGAGCCCGTCGCGCCTCAGCCGGGCGAGCGCCTCGCGCACGGGCGTCTTGCTGATGCCCCACTGCTGGGCGAGTGACGTCTCGGTGAAGCCGCTGCCGGGCGGCAGTGTCAGGTCGATGATCTGGCGCCTGATCGCCCGGTAGGCCTGGCTCGTGCGGTCGAGGCCGCTCTCGTCCCCGCCGACCAGCAACAGCGCGGGGACGTGCGGCGTTCCGGCGACCACGTCATGGATGTCGGGCACCGGCCAAGGATATCAACGTGAAACGTTGATACATCAGAGCGCGGATGAGGCCTCAGGCCGTCTCGCCGGGGGCCGGGGAGAGACCGGAACGGATGTCGCGGAAGTAGGCGTTGGCCGCGGGACTGAACATGAGGGCCATCGCGGCCAGCACCGCCGTCAGGTGCACCACCCGGCTGAGGACGAAGGCGAGGGTCATGAGGTCGGCGTCGGCGAAGAACCCGAGGATCGAGTTCCCGGCCATCAGCCACCGGACCGGCTCGACGACCAGCGACAACGTGCCGAAGATCCCCAGGGTCAGCGCCAGGGCGACACGTGCCCAGCCCCGGCCCTGACGCAGGCGCACCGCCAGGAGGATCGCTCCGGCGAAGACCGCGAGCCGGAGACCGAGACCGCCCGCCAAGCCGGTCGCGGAGGCCGTTCCCCTGGCGAGCAGATCGGCCACGGCCAGGGCGGACTCGAACGCGCCCGTGCCCACGGCGATGAACCAGAGCGACGCGGCGGACCTGACGGAGGCGGGCACGGAGGGGGAGCCGGCCAGGAGCTGGGTGGACATGAGGCCTCCTCGAAGTCGGGGGTGATCGATACGTGAAGAGTCTCCACCGCGAGGACGTGGCCGTTCATGCCCGCGCGCACCCGAGCCGGGGGTAGGGAGGGCCTTACCGCGAACCGGCCGCCGAGGGGCCTCGTCGTTAAGGATTCCTTCACCGGCAGGTGTGGGAACTGTGGGGTACTCACGATCGCGGAGCCTTGCGGGAGGGAAAGAGGCCGTCCTAGCCTCGATTGTCGACGATCGACAATCGAGGAGGCGTGGTGGCAGACAAGCTCCGCGTGCTGGTGGCGTCACCGTTGGAACCCGAGCATGTGGAGGCCGTCAGGGCCGTCGATCCACGTGTCGAGGTCCTCTACGAGCCGGATCTGCTGCCCCGTCCGCGTTATTCCGCCGACCACACCGGGATCAGGCCCGAGCTGTCTGCGGCCGACCTCGGCCGCTGGCGGGACCTGCGGGCCGGAGCGCACGTCAGCTTCGACTTCGACTGGCTCGACCCGGCGGCCATGCCGGTCAACTGCCCCGAACTGCGCTGGGTGCAGGCCACCAGCGCGGGCATCGGGCAGTTCGCCCGCAGGACCGGGCTGGCGGACAGCGACCTCGTGCTCACCACCGCCGCGGGCGTCCACGCCGTTCCCCTGGCGGAGTTCGCGCTCACCGGGGTGCTGCACTTCGTCAAGGGTGTGCCCGACCTGGCACGACGGCAGGCGCGGAGGAACTGGGAGCGCTACACCACCCGGGGGCTGACGGGCCTGCGGCTGGCCGTGGTCGGTCTCGGCGGCATCGGGCGCCAGGTCGTCAAGGTGTTCTCGGCCCTCGGGGTCGAGGTCGTCGGCGTCGGCAGACCGGGGCGGGCCTACGACATCCCCGGGCTGTCCGAGCTGTGGCCGTTCACCGAGATCGACGACGCCCTCGCCGGGGCGGGGGCGCTGGTGCTCGCCTGCCCGCTCACCGACGAGACGGAGGGCCTCGTCGGGGAACGGCAACTGGCCGCGCTGGCTCCGGGGGCCGTGCTGGTCAACATCTCGCGCGGCCAGGTGGTCGACGAGCGGGCGCTGACGGAGGCGCTCGCCGCCCGCCGGCTCGGCGGCGCCTTCCTGGACGTCTTCTCGACCGAGCCGCTGCCACCCGAATCGCCGCTGTGGGACATGGACAACGTCGTCGTCTCCCCGCACTCCGCCTCGACCGTCGACACGGAGAACCGGGCGATCACCGAGTTGTTCACCGACAACCTGAGGCGCTGGCTCGACGGGCGTCCGCTGCGCAACGTCTTCGACAGGGAGAAGGGTTACTGACCGCACGAGGGATGTCCTGACGCCCGTCCCGGAGTTCCGGCGGGCCGCCGTGGGCGGCTCGCCGTACGGCGTGTCCCCAAGGGGGCCGCGGTGGGGCGGGCGATCGGGCGTGCCCGCGTTTCGGCAGCTCACAGCCCTGCAAGGTATGTTGAACGCGGATTTATAACGGGCTGAATCAGCTATTGACGGTAGCCCGAATCTCGTTCCATATTGTCGATTGTCGACGATCGACAGCGGAGGCAGCGAGCAGGACGGCGGGCCAGTCCCTCCACCAGGTCCTCGGGGGATCGAGGACTCCGCATTGCTCTTCCAGAGGAGGGAACCGATGGCGAAAACACGCCGCTCCCGCATCATGTTCGCCACGGCGACGACCGTGGTCGCGCTCGGAGCCGCCGCGGCCTGCGGCGGGGTCCAGCGAAACGCGGACACCCCCGGCACGGGCCCGGCCGACGGCACGCCCAGGGCCGGCGGGACCATGACCGTCGCCTACAAGTCCGACCCCAAGACATTCGACCCGGCCGTCTGCTACGACGCGACGTGCTGGAACAACATGCGGATGCTGTACGACCGTCTCTACGACTACAAGGGCTCGACCAGCGAACTCGTCCCGCAGGGCGCCGAGGCGCCGCCCGCGGTCTCGCCCGACGGTAAGACCTACACGATCAGGATCAGGCCGGGGATGACCTTCTCCGACGGCTCGCCCGTCACGGCCAAGGACTTCGCCTACTCCTTCGCCCGCATCCTCGACCCCGCGACCAAGTCACCGGTGCGCGGCTTCTGGACCGGCGTCGCGGGCGCCGAGGAGTACGGAAACAAGCCCGAGGGCACCCCCAAGGGCATCCAGGCCGTCTCCGACAGCGAGCTGCGGATCGAGCTGACCCAGCCGAACTCCGCCTTCAAGTACATCCTGGCCATGCCGCACGCCTCGGTCATCCCCGAGGGCTCCGGCGCGGAGGCGGCCACCAAACCGCTCGGCTCCGGCCCGTTCGTCTTCAAGGAGTTCTCCCCCGGCCGTCAGATCGTGCTGGAGAAGAACGCCAAGTACTGGGACAAGCCCCGCCCCTACGTGGACAAGGTCGTCGAGCTGCTCGGGGTCAACCCCGACGTGGCGCTGCTGCAGCTGGAGAAGGGCCAGATCGACCTGATGGGCGACCCGATCCCGCCCGCCCAGTACCTGTCGGTGACGGCCAACGCGGCGCTGAAGGACCGCACCGTCACCATCGCCAAGCCCAGCACCTACTTCCTGACGCTGAACGTCAAGATGAAGCCGTTCGACGACCCGAAGGTCCGTGAGGCCGTCTCCTACGCCGTCGACCGCGCCTTCCTGCTCAAGCTGGTCAACGGCCAGGGCCAGGTGGCCAACGAGTTCCTGCCGCCCGGCGTGCTCGGCCACACCGACGAGAAGCTGGTCCACGACCAGGACATCGCCAAGGCCAAGCAGCTGCTCGCCGAGGCGGGCTACCCCGACGGCTTCTCCACCACGCTCTACTCCTGGAACACCCCGCCGTGGACCAACCTGCTGCCCCAGCTCCAGCAGGACCTCGCCAAGATCGGCGTGAAGGCCGAGCCCCGCCCGCTCCAGCAGAGCACGTTCTTCGAACTGGCGGGCACCCCGGGCAAGGCGCCGATGGCGCTCAGCTTCTGGGTGGCCGACTACCCCGAGGGCAGCAACTTCTTCCAGGCCCTCACCGCCTGCGCCGCGGCCGTCCAGGGCGGCCAGAACTACGCCTTCTCCTGTGACAAGGAGACCGACGACCTGGTCGCGAAGGCCCTGGCCACCGACTCGGAGCAGGAGGCCCAGCGGCTCTACACGCAGGCCAGCACCAGGCTGCTGGCGGGCAACTCGCTGGTGCCCCTCTACTACGGCTCCAAGACCGAGGTCTTCGGCAAGAACGTGGGCGGTTACTTCCCGCAGCCCGTCTGGGCCTGGGACATGACCAACTACTGGAAGACCGACGGCAAGCCGCTCGGCTGACCCCCTGTGACGATCCCCGATGCTCCCGCTGCCCCCGGTGAAAGGCTGACCATGGACGCGCTGCTCGACGTGGACGACCTCGTCGTCCGCTTCGCGACGCCCAACGGCGACCACACGGCCGTTCGCGGGGTCTCCTTCTCCGTCGCCGCGGGCGAACGCCTCGGCATCGTCGGCGAGTCCGGTTCGGGCAAGTCCGTCACGGCCCAGGCCGTGATGCGGCTGCTCGGGCCCGCCGCGACCGTCGAGTCGGGCGCCGTGCGCTTCGAGGGACGCGACGTGCTCGCCTTCCCCAGGGACGAACTGCGCCGCTGGCGGGGCGCGCAGGCGGCCATGGTGTTCCAGGACCCGCTCTCCAGCCTCAACCCGCTGGTGCGGATCGGACGCCAGGTCACCGAGACGCTCCGTGAGCACCTGGGCATGGACCGCGGGGCCGCCGCCGTACGGGCCGCGGAGCTGCTGGCCGAGGTGGGCATCCCGGACGCGGCGGCCCGGCTGCGCGACTACCCGATGACGTTCTCCGGCGGCATGCGGCAGCGGGTCGCCGTCGCCATCGCCGTGTCCTGCTCGCCCAGGCTGCTCATCGCCGACGAGCCGACCACGGCGCTCGACGTCACCGTGCAGGCCCAGGTGCTCGACCTGATGGACAGGATGACCGCCGAACTCGGCACGGCCGTCATCCTGATCAGCCACGACCTGGGCGTCGTCTCGACGTTCTGCGACCGCGTCCTGGTCATGTACGGCGGGCGCGTCGTCGAGAGCGGCACGACCGAGGAGATCGTCGGCGCCCCCCGCCACCCCTACACCCGCGCCCTGCTCGGCTCGATCCCCGCCATGACGGGGCCGCTGCCGCGCAGGCTGCCGTCCATCCCGGGCAGCCCGCCCCAGGCGGGCGCCCGCCCGCCCGGCTGCTCGTTCGCCTCACGCTGCCCGCTCGCCGAGGACGTCTGCCACGAGATCGAACCGCGGATGGAGGACGGCGTCGCCTGCCACGTCGCCACCGGGGCCGGGGAGCGCCCGTGAGCACCGGGACCGCACACCAGAGAGGAGAACGCGAGGTGAACGTCGTCGAGGTCGAGGACCTGCGCGTGCACTTCTCCCGCCGCCGCGGCGTGACCGTGCGGGCCGTCGACGGCGTCTCGTTCACGGTCGCGCCGGGGGAGACCCTCGGCCTGGCCGGTGAGTCGGGCTCGGGCAAGAGCACGGTCGCCCGCGCCCTGCTGCGCATCACCGACCCCGCCGGTGGGCGCGTCCGCATCGGCGGGCGCGACATCGCGGGGCTGCGGGGCGCGGCCCTGAAGACCTTCCGCCGTCAGATGCAGATGGTCTACCAGGATCCCTACGACTCCCTCGACCCGCGCATGAGGATCGGCGCGACCGTCGAGGAGGCGCTGATCGTCAGGGGCCTGCCCGCCGGGCAACGGCCCGCGCGGGTGCGGGAGCTGCTGGAGCGGGTCGGGCTGCCGGCCGCCCTGGCCACCCGCTACCCGCACGAGTTGTCCGGCGGCCAGCGCCAGCGGGTCTCCATCGCCCGCGCGCTCGGCGTCGACCCGGCCGTGATCGCCTGCGACGAGGCGGTCTCCGCCCTCGACGTCTCGGTACGGGCCCAGATCCTCAACCTGCTCAAGGACCTGCAGGAGGACAGCGGGCTGGCCTACCTGTTCATCTCCCACGACCTGTCCACGATGCGGTTCGCCGCCGACCGGATCGCGATCATGTATCTCGGCAGGCTGGTGGAGATCGGCACCAGGGACCAGGTCTTCGGCGCCCCGCGGCACCCCTACACCCAGGCGCTGCTCGCGGCGGTCCCGGTGCCCGGCGCGCGCCGTACCGGGCCGAGGGTCAGGCTCGCCGGGGAGCCGCCGAGCCCCGCCGACCCGCCCGCGGGCTGCGCCTTCCATCCGCGCTGCCCGCTCGCCGAGGAGATCTGCCGCACCGTCAGGCCCGAACTCGCGGTCAAACGGGGCGGCCAGCTCACCGCCTGCCACCTCGCGCCCGAACCGGAGCGCGATCCCGAGGTGACACCGTGACCGCCGCACAGCCCATCGAGCCCACCGAGCCCATCGAGCCCCGCGTGCGCGACGGCCTGCGCAGGGCGGGACGCAGTCTCCTGCGGGACATCCCCGCCCTCGTCTCGGTCGCCGTGCTCGTGCTGCTGGTGCTCGCCGCGATCCTGGCGCCGCTGCTGGCCCCGCACGACCCGATGCGCACCTACGCCGAGGGGCTGACCGCCAGGGGCGCGCCCGTGCCGCCCGGCGGGGAGTTCCCGCTCGGCACCGACCCCAACGGCCGCGACGTGCTGTCCAGGCTCCTGTACGGCGCCCGCGTCTCGCTGACCATCGGCGTCGTCGCCAACGGCCTGGCCACCGTCGTCGGGGTCGTGGCCGGGGTGACCGCCGGTTACTTCGGCGGCCTGGTGGACACCGTGATCAGCCGGATCACCGACATGGTCATGTCGTTCCCGATCCTGCTCTTCTGCGTCGCGCTGATCTCCGTCACCGGGCCCAGCCAGCGCAACGTGGTGCTGGTCATCGCGCTGGTCTACTGGACCTACCTGGCCCGTGTCATCCGGGGGATGGTGCTCTCGCTGCGCGAGCGGGAGTTCGTCACCGCGACCCGCACGCTCGGCGTGAGCGACACGCGGATCATGGTCAGGCACATCCTCCCGCACCTCGTCCCGGCGATCATCGTCTACGCGACGCTGGGCGTGGCCAGTTCGATCCTCATCGAGAGCTCGCTGTCGTTCATCGGCGTCGGCGTGCCGGTGCCCGAGGCCTCCTGGGGCCAGATGGTCGACGACGGCCGCAGATACTACGAGGTCGCGCCGTGGCTGCTGTTCGCCCCCGGTCTCTGCCTGATCGCCACCGTCCTGGCCTTCAACCTGGCGGGCGACTGGCTGCGCGACCTGCTCGACCCGACCGCACCGGAACGGAGGTGACGGCGTGACGGGATGGGTTCTGCGCCGGATCGGGCAGATGGTCCTGGTCCTGCTCGGCGTGGTCACACTCGCCTTCCTCATGGCCTACGCCGTACCCGGCGACCCGGCCAGGCTGATCGCGGGCCCCAACGCCGACGCGGCGACCGTGGCCTCGATCCGGCACCAGCTCGGGCTCGACGCCCCCCTGTGGTCGCAGTACACCGCCTTCCTCGGCAGGCTCCTGCACGGCGACCTCGGCACCTCCTACGCGCTGCACGGCGCGCCGGTCGCCGGACAGCTCGCCCAGGCCCTGCCGACCTCGGCGCTCATCGCGGTCGGCGGGATCGTCTGGCAGCTCCTCCTGGGCGTCCCCGCCGGGATCGTGGCCGCCTACCGGCCCAAGAGCGCCGCCGACAGGCTCGCCACGCTCGGCGCGCTCATCGGCCTGTCCGCCCCGCCGTTCTGGGTCGGGCTGCTGCTGCTGTACTACCTGGCCTACCGGTTCTCGATCTTCCCGCTCAACGGGCTCGGCGACCCGCTCTGGTGGTACCTGGCGCTGCCGACCTTCACCCTCGGCCTGGCGGGCGCGGCGTGGTACGCCAGAATGACCCGCGCCCAGATGCTGGAGGTGCTGCGCTCGCCGTACATCCAGATGGCGCGGTCGAAGGGGCTGCGTGAGCGGACCGTCCTGACCAGGCACGCGCTGCGCAACGCGCTCACCCCGCTGATCACCATGATCGGGATGGACTTCGGCTACTTCCTCGGCGGAGTCCTGATCATCGAGTCGGTCTTCGGGCTGCCGGGCGTCGGCAAGCTGACCTACGACGCCATCGACCAGCTCGACGTCCCGATCGTCACGGGCGCGGTGCTGCTGGCCGCCTTCTTCGTCGTCGTCATGAACTTCCTCGTGGACCTCACGTACGCGGTCGTCGACCCTCGCGTGCGCAACCGCCGCTGACCGGGTCGGCACAACCCCCGAAGGGATCTCTCACAATGGGACAGGACAAGGTGCGGGTCGCCGTCGTCGGCGCGGGCCGGTGGGCACAGGTCGCCCACATCCCCGGCTGGCAGCGTGACCCCCGCGTCGAGGTGGTCGCCCTCGCCGACTCCGACGCGGACGTGGCCGGGGAGGCCGGCAGGCGCTTCGGCGTCGGGCGCGTCGTCACCGACTACCGCGAGCTGCTCGACGACCCCGGCATCGACGTCGTCGACGTGGCCACCGGGAACCGGGCGCACTTCGAGATCTCCTGGGCCGCCCTTGAGGCGGGCAAGCACGTCCTGTGCGAGAAGCCGGTGCACCACGACTACCGGCAGACGCGCAGGGCCGCGGAACTGGCCAGGTCGAAGGGGCTGAAGACCAAGCTGGGCTTCACCTTCAGATACGCCCCCGCCGTGCTGTACGCCAAGGAGCTCATCGACGCGGGCTTCGTCGGCGAGCCGTACATCTTCAACGGCTACGAGCAGAACAGCCAGTGGCTCGACCCCTCGACCCCGCTGCGCCAGGTGGACGCCGACGCCGACCCGGACGTCATCCAGGTGTCGTCCATCGAGGGGTACGGCGCGCCGATCATCGACATCATGCACTGGTGGGTCGACTCCCCGATGACCTCGGCGGTCGGCACGATGCGGAACTTCGTCCCCGAACGCGTCGTACGCGACACCGGCCTGATGACCAGGATGAACATCGACGACGGCGACATGTGGATCGCCGAGTTCGAGAGCGGCGCGCTGGCCTCCATCCAGTCGTCGTTCGTCACGGTCGGCAACTTCCCCGGCATCGAGGCCCGCGTCTACGGTTCCGAGGGCGCGATCGTCGTCAGGCTGGTCGAGGAGGCGGGCGTCTGCCAGACGATCAGGACGGCCAGCAAGGGCTCCGTCGAGTTCGTCGAACGGGAGATCCCGCAGCGTTTCTTCCCCGAGGGCGGCCGTTCGACCGAGCCCTGGCCGCTGCTGTTCTACTCCAACCTGTGCCGGGACTTCGCCGACGAGATCCTCTCCGGCGGCCCGGCCAACCAGGGCGACTTCGGGCAGGGCGCGCTGGTCCAGGAGACGATCAACACCTTCGAACGGTCCTTCCGCGAGCGCAGCTGGGTCACCTTTCCCCTTGAGGGCCCCCTGGAGAGCCCTCTTGAGGGCCCGCTCGAATCGCTTGAGGAGGCCAGGTGACGGGCCAGGAGGCGCACACCTGGGGGAACGCCCACGACGACGCGGCGGCACGGGCCCTGTGTGAGACGGCGCTCGGCGCGGCCTCGGGTCCCGGCGTCGAGTACGCCGACGTCCGGCTCGTCGAGTGCGAGGAGACCCGCCTGTACGGCAGGCACGGCGGGGCGCGCGACGAGCGCTCCGAGCTGAACATGGGTGTCGGGGTGCGGGTCCTGCGCGAGGGGGTCTGGGGGTTCGCCGCGGCGCCGCTCGGTGACGAGGCCGACGTCCGCGCCGTCGCGGGACGGGCCGTCGCCGCCGCACGCGCCGCCGCCTTCGAGGGCGCCGAACGCGTCGCCCTCCCGCCGCGCCCGCCCTCAAGCGGGCGCCACACCACCGAGGTCACGACCGACCCCTTCTCCTTCCCCGGCAGGTACGGCCTGCTCGACCAGGCCCTCGCCGCCGCCGGGGCACCGGAGAAGGTCGTCTCCGCCGAGGTCGGGCTGAACGCCAAACGGCAGCACCGGCACTTCGCCGACAGCGAGGGCTCCCGCCAGCACCAGCACCTGGTCGAGTCGGGCGCCATGGTGCTGGTCTTCGCCGCCGACGAGCACGACGTGCAGCGCCGCTCCTACCCCAACTCCTTCCACGGCAACACCGCCGCGGCCGGATGGGAGTACGTGGAGTCGCTGCGGCTGGCCGAACAGGCCGCGCGGGTCGGTGAGGAGGCCGTCGCCCTGCTCACCGCGCCGGTCGCCCCCTCGGGCACCGCGGACCTGGTGATCGGCCCCGCCCAGATGGCGCTGCAGATCCACGAGTCATGCGGCCACGCCCTCGAACTGGACCGCATCCTCGGCGACGAGTCCAACTTCGCCGGGACGTCCTTCATCACCCCGGACGCGCTCGGCGCGCTGCGCTACGGCTCACCCGCGGTCAACGTCACCGCCGACCCGTCCGTGCCCGGCACCCGGGGCTCCTTCGGCTGGGACGACGAGGGCACCCCGGCCGCGCGCCGGGAGCTGATCCGCGAGGGCGTCGTGGTCGACTTCCTGTCCAGCAGGGACAGCGCCGCCAGGCTCGGCCTCACCCCGATCGGCGCCGCGAGGGCCGACGGCTGGGCCTACCCGCCGGTCTGCTTCGCCACCAACGTCTTCCTCGAACCCGGCTCGGGAAGCCTCGACGAACTGCTCGACCGCCTCGGCGACGGCTACTACGTCGACGACAACCGCAGCTGGTCCATCGACGAGCGCCGCTGGAACTTCCAGTTCGGCACCGAGGTCGCCTACGAGGTACGGCGTGGCAGGCGCGGGCGGCTGCTCAAGAACCTCTCCTACGGCGGTGTGACGCCGCGCTTCTGGGGCTCGGTCGAGGCCGTCGCGGGCCCGGAGGAGTTCAGGGCGTTCGGCATGCCCTGCGGCAAGGGCGAGCCGAAACAGTGGGGCTTCCTCGGGCACGGCGCCTCCCCGGCGCTCGTACGCGGCGTGCGAATCGGGGTCGCGTGATGACGGGCCCGAACGGAATCCCGGACAGAGGCCGGGACGGAAACCTGGACGGGGGAGACGGGATGAGGCCCTACACCGGCGGGGACCGCGCGCTTGAGGCGGTCGAACGGGCGCTCGCGGGCGCCGCGGGGGCCGACGAGGCGGAGGCCTTCCTCGCCGTGCGCTCGGGGGAGTACACCCGCTTCGCCGGGGAGCGCATCCACCAGGCGCAGGACATCGTGGAACGGCAGCTCATGGTGCGGGTCGTCGTGGACGGCCGTACCGCGCGGGCCGCGACCTCCAGGATCGAGGAGCCGGAGACGGCCGCGCGGGCCGCGCTCGAACTGGCGCGCGGCGGCGCCCGGGGGGCCTGCGGCGTCGCCCGGGCGCGGCCGTACCCGGAACCGGACCTGTGGCACGCCGACGTCGAGGGGTGGGACGCCGCCGCCCGCTCGGCGGAGGCCGCCCACGTCATCGGTGAGGCCAGGGCCGCGGGCGCCGGGGCCTACGGCATGTTCGGCCGCGCCGTCACCGAGCTCGCGGTCGCCGGGACCGGCGGCGTGCGGGCCTACGCCGCCGCGACCGAGGCCTCGGGCGCCCTCACCGTCAAGGCGGGCGAGGGCTCCTCCTACTGGTGTGACCTGGGCAGGTCGGCGCGGGCGCTGGGCCTGCGGGAGGCGGCGAGCCGTACCGTGGCCGAGGCGGCGCGGGCCAGGCGGCCGGTCGAGCTGCCCGACGGCGTGCACGACGTCGTCCTCGGCCCGATCGCCGCCGGTGAGCTGCTGCACTTCTTCGGCGCCTTCGGGTTCACCGGGCAGGCGCTCGCCGCCGGGGTCGGCGCCGTCGCCCGCACCCCGGGCGAGCCGGTCGCCGCGCCGTGCGTCACGGTCGCCGACGACGCGCTCGCCGGGGTCGGGCTGCCGTTCCCGTTCGACATCGAGGGGACACCGAAACGACGGGTCGGGTTCCTCACCGCGGGACGGGTCGGGGAGGCGGTGACCGATCTGGCCACGGCCGCAGAACTCGGCGTCCCCTCGACCGGGCACGCCCACATCGCCCGAGAGGAGTCGCCCCTGGCGATCCCGGCCAACCTGGTCATGGCCCCCGGCGCGACGCCGTACGAGGAGCTCGTCGCCGGGGTCGAACGCGGCGTCTACGTGCAGCGCTTCTGGTACACCCGGGTCGTCGACCCCGGGCGGACCACCATCACGGGGGTGAGCAGGGACGGCTGCTTCCTGATCGAGAACGGCAGGATCACCCGCCCCGTGGCGGGCAAGCGGTTCACCGAGAGCGTCTTCGGGCTGCTGTCCCGGGTGGACGCGGTCGGCGACACACTCGCCACCCAGCCGCTGATGAACGTGTGGAACGGCGCCGCGACCGCCCCCGCCCTGCGGGTGCGCGGCTTCAGGTTCGGACCCAGGCCATGAGGGCGGAGACCAACGCCGCCCGCCTGGTCACCCAGATCCTGACCGGCGAGGTCTGGCCGCCGCTGGCCGACAGGAACGGCCCCAGGCCCGACGCCGACGGCCGCGCCTTCCTGCTGCCCGGCATGGGCGGTGTCACGCTCGGCGTGCACTGCGGCGACCCGGCCACCGGCTACGCCGCCGACCACCTGGAACCCGGCCTGTCCATCCGGCACCGCGACCCCGGGGCCAACATGGCGCTGCAGTTCCTCACCTGCGTCGGCAACACGGTGCGCACCGCCTCGGGGGCGGAGGGGCTCGTGATCGGCCAGCACGCCTACGTGCTCGCCGACCTGCCGGAGGAGGCGCTCGCCGAGGTCACCGTCGGCGACCCCGTCACGGTCGTGGCCAGGGGGCAGGGGCTGCGGCTCACCGACCACCCCGCCCTCACCGTGAAGAACTGCTCTCCCGAGCTGGTCGAACGGATGCCGGGCGGCACCCGCGCAGACGGAAGGCTTGAGGTGCACGTGGCGGCGACAGTGCCGGCCGAGGCCGTCGGGGCGGGCGCGGGCATGGCCTCCGAGTTCGCCAACACCGACCTCATGGGCGCCTACGCGGGCCTGTCCCCCGACCTGTCGCTGGGCCTTGAGGGGCTGCGGATCGGTGACTTCGTGGCGATCGAGGACGCCGACCACCGCTTCGGTCGCGGCTACCGGTCCGGATATGTCACTATCGGCGTGATCTCCACCGGGCACTGCATGCTGCACGGTCACGGACCGGGGCCGTCGTCCCTGATCACCGGCCCCGCCGAGGCCTTCCACATCGTCCGCAGTCCCGACGCCAACCTGGAGGTGATCCGATGAGCACGCTGGCCGTGAACCTGCTCGGGATCGTCGAACACCCGGAGATCGACGGCATGACGCCCTACCGGATCGACGCCGACGGCAGGCCGTACGTCCCGGCCGGCGACGGCGGTGTCGTGCTCGGCGTACGGCTCGGCGACTCGGCGTTCGGCTTCGACGCCGACCACGTGGCACCGGGGGTCTGCCTGGTCCACCCCGACCCGGCGGCCCGGCACGCGCTGACCGCCTACGCCTGCGTGGGCAACGAGGTCGTGGTCCGTACCGGGGCGGCGCGGGGCGCGCGGGGCTGGGTGGTCGGCAAACGCGGCGAGGCGGGCCGGGTGATCGTCAGCATGGCGCAGGAGCACCTGGCGGCGCTGCGCCCGGGGGACGGGATCTCCGTGCGCGGGCACGGCCAGGGCGCCTCCCTCGGCGTGCCCGGCGTCGAGGTGCTCAACCTCGACCCGCGCCTGCTCGGCCCGCTGCCGCTGCGCGTGGAGGACGGGAAGGTCACGGTGACCGTGCGCGGGACGGTCCCCAGCCGCCTGGTGGGCAACGGCCTGGGCCGTCCCGCGCAGATGTGGGACCTGGACGTGCAGGTCACGCCCTCCACCCCGGGCCTGGCCGGGCTGCGCCTGGGCGACCTGGTCGCGCTCGACGACGTCGACGTGCGGCACAACATGGGTTACCGGCGTGACTGGCGCACCGTCGGCGTCGTCGCGCACGGCGACAGCCCGCTGCCGGGCCACGGCCCCGGCGTCACCCCCGTCCTGACGGGCCCGGCGGACCTGCTGCCCGTCACGGTCGACCCCGGCGGGGAACCCGCGCTGTCGGAGACCGTGCTGAGCGGCGCTCCATACTGAACCAGACAGGCGTCAACGCGAGCGACGCGAGAGAGGACACCAGGGGAAGTGCTCGAACACCTATCCCTACCCGAGACGGTACGGCTGGCGCTGCGACGCAAGATCCTCAACGACGAGCTGCCCGCCGGGACCAGGCTCGTCGAGGCGGGCATCGCCGAGGAGTACGGCGTGAGCCGGGCGACCGTGCGTCAGGCACTGCGCGACCTGTCCAACGAGGGACTGGTCGACATCAACCCGCGCAGGTACAGCATGGTCACCCGCATGTCCACCGAGGACATCCAGGACATCTGCTACGCCCGCTGTGTCCTTGAGTCCGCCGCCGCCCGAGACGCCGTGACCAACCTGCCCTCCGGCTTCTTCGAACGTCTCGAACAGCTCGTCCAGGAGATGGACGGCGCGGCCAGGGCGGGTGACATGCAGGAGCTGGTGGACATCGACACCCGCTTCCACCGCGAGATCGTCCTGGCCTCCGGGCGCCGCCGCCTGGCCGAGCTGTGGGAGACCATGAACGGCCACATGTACGCCCTCATGCGTTCCTCGCTCGACCGCCAGCAGCTGGAGATGGCCGAGGCGGCGGGCCGCCACCGTCTCGTCATCAGCGGTCTGGCCTCCGGCGACCCGGAACGGATCGAGTCGGTCATCCACGCCCACTACCTCGAACCCACGCTGCCCGCGGACACCGGGGGCTGACTTTTCTCAGCCGGCACGTTCGAAGGTCTCCCCTTGGGGGAGCGGAGGGCTTGCCGTGTGAGACAAGCAGGGTAGGGGGAGGGACATGGCAGAGTTTCTGACCGACATCACGGAGATCCGGGACAGGGCCCGGCAGGAGATCGACAAGGGGCCGATCACCCCCGCGTACGGCGCCGACCTGGAGCGCGTGATCCAGGTGTGCAACGAGGCGCTGGCCACCGAGCTGGTCTGCGTGCTGCGCTACAAGCGGCACTACTACACCGCGACCGGCATCTACGCCGAGCCGGTCGCCGCCGAGTTCCTCGAACACGCGGGCGAGGAGCAGGAGCACGCCGACATGCTCGCCCGGCGCATCGTGCAGCTCGGCGGTGATCCCGATCTCAGCCCCGAGGCGCTGGCGACCCGGTCCCACACCGAGTACGACGCCAGCCTCGACCTGGTGGAGATGATCAAGGAAGACCTGATCGCGGAGCGGATCGTCATCGTCTCCTACACCGAGATCATCCAGTGGCTCGGCGACCATGACGTCACCACCCGCAGGGTCTTCGAGCACATCCTCGCCCAGGAGGAGGACCACGCCGACGACCTCAGGGGACTGCTCGAACGACTTCCCGCCGCGCTGAAGGGCTGAGGGCGCCGGGCACCGGTTGGAGGACGGCACAACGGGACCGGCCCGGTTCGTCGTGGCGGCCGAAGAAGCGGGGCGGACGGGCGCCTAGCGTTCGGACATGCCCCGCCTCTCCCTCAGCGACCTCTACCGCATAGCGGTTCCGGGAGACCCCCGGCTCCGCCCCGACGGAGGCGCCGTCGCCTACACGGTGACGACGGCCGACCGGGAAACCGACGCCAACCACTCCGAGATCTGGCTCGCCGCCCCCGGCGCCGAGCCGCGCCGCCTGACGGGCGGGCCGCACGACTCCTCCCCCCGCTGGTCTCCGGCGGGCCGTACGCTCGCCTTCCTGCGCCCCGTCGAAGGCAGGGCTCAGATCCACCTGCTGCCGATGGACGGCGGCGAGCCGCGCGTCCTGACGGACGCCCCGCTGGGAGCGGGTGCGGCGGTCTGGTCGCCCGACGGGACCAGGATCGCCTACGCGGCGCCGTACGGGGAGGCCGACCCGGTGGCGCCGGTGGTGACCGACCTGCTCGGCTACAAGGCCGACGGCGCCGGTCTGCTGCGCGGCCTGACGACGCAGCTGTTCGTCGTGGACGTCGAGACGGGACGGACCGTCCGGGTCACCTCGGGAGACGCCTTCGCCGGTGAGCCGTCCTGGACGTCGGACGGCCTGCGCCTGACCTTCGTCACCGACACGGGGCAGGACCGCGACCTGGTCATCGGTGGGGCCGCCTACTCGATCGACGTGCCCGATCCCGGCCCCGAGGACGAATCAGGGGGCGACCCCGAGGGCGTGCCGGAGCGGCTCACCGGCGAGGAGCTGATCTGCGCCGGGGCGTGGTGGACCGGCGGACGGCTGCTGGTCGCCGGGATGACCGGCGGGCCCGTCGGCCACACCCGCCTGTTCCACCTGGACGACGGCGACCTCACCGAGGTGACCGAGGGCCTGGACCGCAACCTCATGGTCGGCGCCCCCGGCTACCCCGGGGCGATTCCCCAGCAGGCCGGGGACGAACTGGTCTTCTGCGCCCGCGACGGCGGCTGCACGCACCTCTACCGCGCCGGCGGGGAAAAGCTCGTCGGCGGGGACCAGGTGGTCTCCGGTGTCAGCGCCGCCGCGGGCAGGATCGCCTACGTCGCGGCCACGCCGCACAGCGCGGGGGAGGTCTACCTCCTGGACCTGCCGGGCGGCCGGGAGGCGGGACAGCCAGCGGCGATGCGGCTGACCTCGTACGCGCTGGACGACGTCGAGCTGTTCACGCCGCGCAGCCGTACCTTCACCGCGCCGGACGGCACACCGGTCGAGGGATTCGTGCTGCGCGACGAGACGCTCACCGGGCCCGGCCCGCTGCTGCTGGACGTGCACGGCGGCCCGCACAACACGTGGGCCCCGATCTTCGACGGGGTGCACCTCTACCACCAGGTGCTCGCGGCCAAGGGGTGGACCGTGCTCACCCTCAACCCCAGGGGCAGCGACGGGTACGGCGAGGCGTTCTACACCGCGACCGTCGGCGCGTGGGGGATCGCCGACACCGACGACTTCCTCAGCCCGATCGACGACCTGGTCGCCGAGGGGGTGGCCGACCCGGACCGGCTCGGGCTGACCGGCTACAGCTACGGCGGCTACGTCTCCTGCTGGCTGCCGACCAGGACGGACCGTTTCAAGGCGGCCATCCCCGGCGGCTGCGTCAGCGACCTGAACAGCATGGCCGGGACCTCCGACCTCGGGTACCTCCTGAAGGTCCACGAGTGCGGCGGGGACGTCACGGGCCAGTCGCCCATGGAGAACGTCGGGAAGGTCACCACGCCGACCCTCCTCCTGCACGGGGAGGACGACGACCGCTGCCCCGTCGGCCAGGCCGAGCAGTGGTTCGCCGCGCTGCGCGAGCGGGGCGTCCCGGTCAGGCTCGTCCGCTACCCCGGCGGCTCCCACCTGTTCATCCTCAACGGCAGGCCCTCCCACCGAACGGACTACAACGAAAGGATCGTCGCATGGCTGGAACAGTGGATCCCCAGCGCTGGCACGGCCGTCTCGCCGAGCTGATCGCCGAGTACGAGGTTCCCGGCGCGAACCTGGCCTTCCTGCACGAGGGGGAGGTCCACGAGTTCGCCGCGGGGCTGCTCAACGTGGACACCGGGGTCGAGGCGACCACGGACTCGCTCTTCCAGATCGGGTCGGTCACCAAGGTGTGGACCGCGACCCAGATCATGGTCCTGGTCGAGCAGGGCGCGCTGACGCTGGACACGCCGGTCTGTGAGGTCCTGCCCGAGTTCCGGGTCGCCGACCCCGAGGTGACCAAGACCGTCACGGTCAGGCACCTGCTCTCCCACACCTCGGGCATCGACGGCGACCTCTTCCTCGACACCGGCCGTGGCGACGACTGCGTGGAGAAGTACGTCGCGGCCTGCGCCGACCTCGCGCAGAACCACCCCCTCGGTGTGACCCAGTCCTACTGCAACTCGGGCTTCGTCGTCGCCGGGCGTGTCATCGAGCGGCTCACCGGCAAGACCTGGGACGCCGCGCTGCGCGAGCAGATCATCGAGCCGCTCGGGCTGACCCACACCTGGACGCTGCCCGAGGACGTGCTGCGCTTCCGCGCCGCCATGGGACACCTCGACGGCAAGCCCGCCCCCGTCTCCAGCCTCATGCGTTCGGCCGGCCCCGCCGGGCTGATCTCCGCCCGCCCCGCCGACGTCGTCGCCTTCGGCCGCGCCCACCTGGGCACCGGGCTGCTGGCCGACCCGAAGGCGATGTGGGAGCCGCAGGTCGACATCCCCAACCCGTACACCCTCGGCAGGCAGTGGGGCATCGGCTGGATCCTGGACGAGTGGCAGGGCCACCGGGTGATCTCCCACGGCGGCAACACCATCGGCCAGGCCGCCATGTTCTGGGTGCTGCCCGACACCGAGACGGTCGTGTGCTCGCTGGCCAACGGCGGCCACACCGCGGCCTTCCACCAGGCGGTGGCCACCGAGCTGTTCGCCGAGCTGGCCGGGATCACGGTCCCGCCCGTGCTGGGCCCGCCCGCCGAGCCGTTCCAGGCCGACCGGGAGCGTTACACCGGCGTGTACCAGCGGGCGGGCAGCCGGATGACGGTGAGCCTGCGCGAGGACAGGATGTTCCTGCTCATCGAGCCCACCGGGGCCCTCGCCGCGCTGCAGCCGCCCGTGGAGATCGAGCTCGTCGCCGTGAACGAGACCACCTTCGTCGGCCGCCCCGAGGGGGACCCCCAGTGGCTCTCGGCCGTCTTCTACGAGCTCCCCGACGGCTCGCCGTACGTCCACCTCGGCGTCCGCGCCACCCCGAAGATCGCCTGAGGAGTGAGAATGCTGGAGAACCTTCAGGAACGTCTCGACGGGATCGCCCGTGAGCACGACGTGCCCGGCGCCTCGCTCGCGCTCTGGGCAGGCGGTGAGCTGATCCAGGTCGCCACCGGCGTGGTCAACCGGGACACCGGCGTGGAGACCACGCCGGACAGCGTCTTCCAGGTCGGCTCGACCACCAAGGTCTGGACCGCCACGCTGGTCATGCAGCTCGTGGACGAGGGCCTGGTCGACCTGGACCGTCCGGTTCGGGACTATCTGCCGGAGTTCGCCGTCGCCGACGGCTCGGAGAAGGTCATCACCGTCAGGCACCTGCTCACCCACAGCGGCGGCTTCGACGGCGACCTGTTCGAGGACACCGGGCGCGGCGACGACTGCCTGGACAAGTACATCGGCTTCCTGCACGACGCGGGGCACGTCCACGAGCCCGGAGCCCTGTTCTCCTACTGCAACTCCGGCTACTGCGTGCTCGGCGCCCTGGTCGCCAGGCTGCGCGGCACCACCTGGGAGCAGGCCATGCGCGAGCACCTGCTCGGGCCGCTCGGCGCGACGCACTGGGCGCTGCTGCCCGAGGAGGCCATCCTGTTCCGGGCGGCGGCCGGGCACCTCGGCCCCGACGGCGCCGTCCACCGGTCGTGGGCGATGCCGCGCTCCAACGCCCCCGCGGGCTCGACCATGTGCCTGGCCCTGCGCGAGCTGGTCCGCTTCGGCCGCATGTTCGTCGCGGGTGGCGTGGCGCAGGACGGCACCCGGCTGCTGTCGGAGGAGGCCGTCGCCGCCATGCGGACCGGGCAGATCGACGTGCCCGGCGTTCCCGGGCTGCTCGCCGACCGCTGGGGCCTGGGGTTCGAGCTGTTCGACTGGGGCGGCGAGGTCTACGGGCACGACGGCGGCACGATCGGGCAGAGCACGTTCTGGCGGGTCGTGCCCGGGTCGGACTTCGTGATCGCGATGAGCGTCAACGGCGGCTCCGTCGCCGGGATGATCTCCGACCTGGCGCTGCCGCTGATCCGCGAGGTCACCGGCCTGCCCGTGCCCGACCTGCCCGTCCCGGCTCCCGCGCCGGGAGAGGCCGACCCGTCGCCCTACCTCGGTGAGTACTCCGGGCCGATGTACAGCTGGGAGGTGGCCGGGGCCCCCGGCGGCCTGGACGTCACCCTGGTCCCCGGCGAGTTCATGCGGCAGACCGGCCAGACGCGGACCACCACCCGCTTCGTGCACCACGAGGGCCACTCCTTCATCGCGGCCGAGCCCAGGGGCGGCATGCACGAGACGGTCACCTTCGTGGTCGGCGAGGACGGGCGGATCACCCACCTGCACTCGGGCGCCAGGACGCTGCGTCGTGTCTGAGATATCCGGCGCGCTGCGCGCGGTGTTCGAGGAGGCGGAGACCGAGGGCTTCGTCCACGTCCGGGAGATCGACGGCGACGCCGAGGTCTGCCTCGGCGCCGACGACCCGGTGGTGCTCGCCTCGGTGTTCAAACTTCCGATCCTGCTGGAGTACGCCAGGCAGGCGGCGGACGGGAGGCTGGAGCGCACCGAGCGGCTGACGGTGACCGCGGCCGACAAGGACGGCGGCATCGGCACCTCCGGGTGCGTGGACGACGTCTCGCTCACCCTGCGCGACCTGGCCCACTTCATGATGACCATGAGTGACAACGCGGCGACCGACGTGCTGCTGCGCCGGGTCGGGCTCGGCAACGTGCACGCCACGCTGCGCGAGCTGGGCCTGGAGCGGACCCGGCTGATCGGCGGCTGCGCCGAGCTGCTGGGCAGCGTGGTCACCGAACTCGGCCTGTCCGGCCTGGACGACGAGGAGGGGCTCGCCGCGGTCACCGAGGAGCGGATCAGGTCGCTCGCCGTGCGCGACCCCGAGCGGACGACCTCCGGTACGCCCCGGGAGATCACCACCCTACTGGGCCTGATCTGGCGGGACGAGGCCGGTCCGGCCGAGGCGTGCGCCGAGGCGCGCAGGATCCTGGGCAACCAGATCTGGCCGCACCGCCTGTCCTCCGCGTTCGGCGACGAGGTGAAGATCTCCGGGAAGACCGGAACGCTCTGGGGCATCCGCAACGAGGCGGGCGTGCTGGAGTATCCGGACGGGCGGCGGTACGCGGCGGCGGTCTTCCTGCGGACCCGCTCGTTCGGGCTCAGGCTGCCCAAGGCGGACGCGGCCATCGGCCGTGCGGTTCGTGTGGCGATAGACCATCTGCGCACCTAATGTCACTTTATGTCCATTATCGTGAGCGGATGAGCAATCGGCCACGTTCCAGCCTCCGGCGCATCCTGGAAGACCTGGGAAGCACGGTGCTGGACGTGGCCGCCTCGCCCGGCGAGCTCGACGCCGAGGTCACCGGCGTGCACATCTACGACCCCCTCGACGAGCTGCTGCTCGCCGAGGGGAACATCCTGCTGGCCGTCGGGGTCGACCGCGCCGAGCAGATCTGCGCCCTGCTCGACGCGGCGGGCCCGGCGGCGGGCGTCGTCGTCAAGCAGCCCGTCGACGTCGACGAACTCGTCCGCGCCAAGGTGCTGGAGACCGGGGTCGCGGTCCTCGGGCTGACCAGGGCCGCCTCCTGGGCGCAGGTGGCGGCCCTGCTGCGCTCCCTGCTGGCCGAGGGCGACCTGGCAGAGCCGGGGGAGGCCCCTGCCGACGACCTGTTCTCGCTGGCCAACGCCGTGTGCGCGCTGCTGGACGCCCCGGTGACCATCGAGGACCGCTCCTCCAGGGTGCTGGCCTACTCGGGACGGCAGGACGAGGCCGACCCGGGCCGCGTCGAGACGGTGCTCGGCCGCCAGGTGCCCATGCGCTACCGGCGGATGCTGGAGGAACGCGGCTTCTTCAGGAAGCTCTACCAGAGTCACGAGCCGATCTACCTGGAACTGGACGGCGACAGCATCCACCGGGCCGCGGTCGCCGTACGATCGGGCGACGAGATCCTCGGCTCCATCTGGGCCGCGGTGCGCGAACCGCTGAGCGACCAGCGACAGCGCGCCCTCGCCGACGCCGCCAAGATCGTCGCCCTGCAGCTGCTGCGGCAGCGGGCCGGGGCCGACACCCGCCGCAGGCTCCGCGCCGACCTGCTGTCGACCGTGCTGGCCGGGGGTAAGGACGCCGCGGAGGCCGCGGGACGGCTCGGCGTCGCCAGCGAACGGCTGTGCGTGCTCGCCGCCCAGCTCAGCGGCAGGTCCGACGGCGACGCCGCGCGCAGGGAGAGCGACAGGCAGCGCTTCTGCGACGCGCTCGCCCTGCACGTCGGGGCCATCCACCCCAAGGCGGCGGCCGCGCTGGTCGGC
Source organism: Streptosporangium sp. NPDC020072 (assembly GCF_040631445.1). NCBI lineage: Bacteria > Bacillati > Actinomycetota > Actinomycetes > Streptosporangiales > Streptosporangiaceae > Streptosporangium > Streptosporangium sp. NPDC020072. The sequence continues at coordinate 152,419 of NZ_JBEYAB010000006.1, forward strand.
TCGGTCGCCTACGCCGTCCTGCCGCTGCACGCGGGCAGCGGCGGCGAGGAGGAGTCGCGGGCCGTACGGGTCGCCGAGAGCTTCCTGGCCCGCGTCGGCCCGAGACACCCCGCCAACATCGGGGTCGGGCGCCTGGCGGGAAACCTCTCCGAGGTGGCCAGGTCCAGGGCCGACGCCGACAGGGCGCTGCGCGTGCTGCGCGCCAGGGAGGCCTCCGGCGCCGTCGCCGGCTACACCGGCGTGCACTTCGAGGCGCTGCTGCTGCAGCTGGCCGACCTGGCCGAGGCGGAGGAGCAGGCGCCGACCGGCCCCTACGAACGGCTGCTGGCCTACGACGCCGAGCACGGCAGCGAGCTCGTCCCCACCCTGCGGGCCTACCTCGACGCCTTCGGCGACGTCAACGCCGCCGCGGCCAGGGTCCACGTGCACGCCAACACCTTCCGTTACCGGCTGAAGCGGCTCACCGAGATCGGCGGCCTGGACCTGGGCGACTCCGAGGCCAGGCTGACCGTGATGCTGCAGATGCGGATCTTCGGCAGATAACACGACGGGCGACCCGCTTTTTGTGATTGAGCACGAAGAACGAGCCGCGCGAAAGAGCGATTGTGGGGCATCGCCCTCCACCTTCCTGGAGTTCCGTTGACATCCTCCTCTCCCTGAAGGGAGGGGATTCCCGCGGTCGCCCGTGGGGGTTCCTGCTTCACGGCCAGTTGCCCGCCCGAGAGGACTCTCGTTGAGGTCTTACACCAGCTCAGCAGGCGTTTTACCTCTCCGCCAGCCCGGCGGCGAGGATGTTCTTCGCGGCGTTGACGTCCCGGTCGTGGACCGCGCCGCATGGGCAGGCCCACTCCCGGACGTTCAGCGGCATCCTGCCTTGCAGGGTCCCGCACGCCGAGCACAGCTTCGAACTCGGGAACCAGCGGTCCACCGCCACCAGTTCCCGCCCGTACCACCGGGCTTTGTACTCCAGCATCAAGCGCAGTTCCCGCCAGGAGGCATCCGAGATGGCGCGGGCCAGCGAGCGGTTCCTCATCATGTTGCGGACGGTCAGGTCCTCCACGGCGATCACTTGGTTCTCGCGAACAAGCCGTGTGGTGACCTTGTGCAGGTGATCCCTCCTGCGGTCGGCGATCCGGGCGTACACCTTGGCCACCTTCAGCTTGGCTTTGGCCCGGTTCGCACTGCCCTTCTCCTTGCGGGCGAGCGCCCGCTGAGTCTTGGCCAGTTTGCGCCGGTCGACCCGCTCGTGACGCGGGTTGGCGATCTTCTCTCCGGTCGAGAGGACGAGCAGGTGGTTCAGGCCCGCGTCGATTCCCACGTTCGCTTCGACGGACGGAAGCGGAGCGATCTTTTCCTCGACCAGCAGGGACACGAACCAGCGGCCCGCGGCGTCTTTCGACACGGTCACCGTGGACGGCTCCGCGTCCTGCGGGAGCGGGCGCGACCACACGATGTTCAGCGGCGCGTCCATCTTCGCCAGCGTCAACCGGCCGTCCCTCCAGCGGAACGCCGAGCGGGTGTACTCCGCCGACGGCCGCGACTTCTTCTTGCTCTTGAACGTCGGGTACTTCGCGCGCTTGGCGAAGAAGTTCGCGAACCCCGCCTGAAGGTGGCGGAGTGCCTGCTGAAGCGGGACGGACGACACCTCGGACAGGAAGTCGTGGTCGCCGTCGCGCTTCCACTCGGTCAGGCGCGCGGACGACTCCACGTAGGAGACGCGGCGCCCTTCCAAGGTGTAGGCGCGGGTCCGCTCCTCAAGCGCTTTGTTGTAGACGAGGCGGACGCAGCCGAACGTCCGGGCGAGATCTTCGGCCTGCTCGGGGGCCGGATGGAAGCGGTACTTGTAGGCCCGCTTCACGATCTGCGCCATGCCTCACATTCTAACAACGATCAGCCAAGGCTCGTCCGTGCGTTCGATACAGCGGCGCCGTGCCACGTTTCCTCCCTGCCCTGAAGGACGGGGTATCCACGCTCAAGGAGCTTCGATGAAAAAGACAGGAGCGGTGGCCGCTCTCGCCACCCTGAGCCTGCTCGCGACCGCCTGCGGCGGCACCCCCGACGGCCCCTCGGGCAAGGCCGCGGCGGGAGGCACCTTCTCCTTCGCGCTCAGCGCCGATCCCGGAGCGCTCGACCCGGCCATGGGCATCCTCGGGGTCACCAACACCACGCTGTCGCTGGCCTACGACACCCTGGTCGCCTACACCCCCGAGGGGAAGCTCCTGCCCAGGCTCGCCGAGAAGTGGGACGTCAAGCCGGACTCGGTGACCTTCACCCTGCGCAAGGACGTCACCTGCTCCGACGGCTCCAAGCTGACCCCGTCCGACGTGGCCGAGAACGTCAAGCACATCGCCGACCCCGCGACGAAGTCCCCCGTGTACGGCGTGCTCGTCCCCGCAGGGATGAAGGCCGAGGCGGACGACGCGGCGGGCACCGTGACGCTCTCCACGCCCCAGCCGTTCAGCTTCATCCTGGAGAGCACCACGCTGATGTTCGTGGTCTGCGGCAAGGGGCTCAAGGACCGTTCCTCGATCACGCACGCCACCTCGGGCTCGGGGCCGTACACGCTGACCGAGGCGGTGCCCAGCGACCACTACACCTTCAAGCTGCGTGAGGACTACGCCTGGGGGCCGGGCGGCGCGGCGACGAAGGGGTCCGGCATGCCGGAGAAGGTCGTGCTGAAGGTCGTGCCGAACGAGCAGACCGCCGCCAACATGCTGATCTCCGGCGACCTCAACGGGGCGATCGTCTACGGCGCCGACCGCAAGCGCCTTGAGGCCACCCCGGGCATGGGCAAGACGATCGCGTCGGCGGGCAACGGGCAGTTCTTCTACCACCAGGGCGACGACCGGCCCGCCAAGGACCCGGCGGTGCGCAAGGCGCTCACCCAGGCGATCAACCTCCCCGAACTGGCGGGGATCGCCTCAAGCGGCACGGGGCGGCCGGCGACCGGGCTGGTCGGCGACCCCAAGCCCTGCCAGGGCGACAGCGTCACCGGTCACGTCCCGGCGTTCGACCCGGCGGCCTCCGCCGCGGCGCTGGACGCCGCCGGTTGGAAGGCCGGGACCGACGGCGTCCGCGTCAAGGACGGCAAGCGGCTGAGCCTGCGCCTGCTGTACGTGACCACGAAGGGAGCGGGAATCCAGGCCGCCAACGAGTACCTCGCCCAGTCCTGGAAGAAGGCCGGTGTCGAGGTCACGCTGAACGGCGTCATCGACACCAAGCTGTCGGAGTCGCTCAACGCGGCCCAGGACTGGGACGTGGTCTGGCTGCCCATCGGGGTCACGCTTCCCACCCAGCTGGTCGGGTTCCTGTCCGGCCCGTCGGCCCCCAAGGGCGCCAACTTCGCCCACCTGAGCAACCAGCGCTACAGCGAACTCGTCGCCGAGGCCGTGACCAAGCCCGGCGAGGAGGGCTGCAAGCTCTGGACCCAGGCCGAGTCGGCCCTGTTCGAGGCCTCCGACCTGGTGCCCGCCGTGGACACCACCATGCTCATCGCCAAGCGGAACGCCACGTTCGACATGGTGGCGGGCACGTTCGTGCCGACCTCCATCCGGATGACCGAGGCGGGCTGAGTGGCCGTCATCCCTCGTCTGCGGGGCCGCCGCCCGTCCACGGACGGCGGCTCCCGGGGCCGTGCGCGAGGGGCGTTCGTGCTGCGGCACCTCGTCCGTTTCGTGATCTCGCTGGCCGTGCTGCTCGTCGCGTCGTTCGCGATGATCCACCTCATCCCGGGCGACCCGGTGCGCGCCTCGCTCGGCCCGGCGGCCCCGGTCGAACTGGTGGAGGCCAGGCGCGCGGCCCTCGGTCTCGACCAGCCGATCCTCACCCAGCTCGCCTCCTACGTCGGCCACGTGCTCTCCGGCGACTTCGGCACCTCCTTCCTCAGCGGGGAGCCGGTCGGCGAGGTCATCGCCTCCCGGCTGCCGAACACCCTGGCGCTGGCCCTGCTCGCGACCGTCGTCGCCCTGCTGGTGGCGGTCCCGCTCGGCATGTGGGCGGGGGTCCGTACGGAGAACGGCCGCAACCGGGGCACCGAGGCGGCCTTCACCTCGGCCACCGGCACGGCCGTCGCGATACCGGAGTTCCTCTACGCCATCGCCGCGGTGGCCCTGTTCGCCATCGGGCTCGGCTGGTTCCCGCCCGCGGGCAAGGGCGGCCCCGAGTCCTACGTGCTGCCCGTCCTGGCCCTGGCCATCGCCCCCGCCGCGATGATCGCCCGCATCTCCCGGGTGGAGACGCTGCGCGAACTCGGCAGCGACTACGTACGGCTGGCACGTGCCAAACGGCTGCCCTCCGCCCGGATCCACCTGCGGCACGTCCTGCCCAACACGCTCACCGCGACCCTCACCATCGGCGGCCTGCTGCTCACCGGCCTGATCGCCGGGAGTGTGCTGGTCGAGTACGTCTTCGCCTGGCCCGGTCTCGGCCTGCGGATCGTGGAGTCGATCACCCAGAAGGACTATCCCGTCGCCCAGGGCGTGATCCTCGTCTACGGCGCGATCGTGCTCGTGGTGAACCTGCTCGTCGACGTGCTGCTCGGCCTGCTCGACCCGACCTCCGCCCTGAAGGAGACCTGATGCGGCACCTGCTGCGGACCCCGGCCGGGCTCGCCGGGACCATACTGGTCACGCTCATGGTGGTCCTTGCCGTCATCGGGCCGCCGATCTGGGGGGCGGAGGCCGAGCGCATCAACCCGGCGGCCATCCTCCAGGGGGTCTCGGGCGAACACCTCCTCGGCACCGACAACCTGGGCCGGGACATCCTGGCCAGGGTGCTCGTCGCCGGACGGCTCTCCCTCGTCCTGGCCCTGCTGACCACGCTCATCGGCGCGGCCGCGGGCGTCGTGCTCGGCGCGCTGCCCTCGGTGCTGCCCCGCAGGGGCGCCCGCCTGGTCACCGGCACGGTCAACGCCCTGGTCGCCTTCCCCAGCCTGCTGCTGGCCATGTTCACCGCGGTGATCTCCGGGCTGGGCGCCAAGGGGGCCGTGCTCGGCATCGGCGTGGCCCTCGCGCCCGGCTTCGCGCGGCTCACCCAGACGCTCGCCGCCTCCGTCGCGAGCGCCGACTACGTGGCGGCCTCCAGGATGCTCGGCGTGCCCCGGATGCGGGTCATGACCCGCCACGTCCTGCCCAACATCGCCGAGCCGCTGATCCTCAACCTCACCCAGGCGCTGGGCAACGCCCTGCTCGCGCTGGCCGGGATGTCCTTCCTCGGGCTCGGCGTGCAGCCGCCGTCGTTCGACTGGGGCCGTCTGTTGTTCGACGGGTTCGGCCGCATCTACGACACCCCGGCCGTCGCCCTCGGCCCCGCCGTGGCGGTCGCGCTCGCGGGCATCGGGTTCAACCTGCTCGGAGACGCCCTGGCCAGGGCGGCGGCACGCGGCGGCGCGGCGGTCAAGGCCGCCCCCGCGGGCGCGGCCGTACCCCGGCAGGAGACCGAGCCCGACCCCGAGGCCGTCCTAGAGGTGCGCGACCTCACCGTCACCTTCCCCGGCGGCGTGACCCCGGTCCGCGGCCTGTCGCTGACCATCGCGCCCGGTGAGATCGTCGGCCTGGTCGGCGAGTCGGGCAGCGGCAAGAGCCTGACCGCCTCGGCCGTCGGCGGCCTGGTGCCCTACCCGGGCGAGGTGACGGCGAGCAGGCTGCGGCTGTGCGGCTCCGACCTCGACGACCTGACCGAGCAGCAGCGCCGCAAGCTGCTCGGCACCTCGCTCGCCATGGTCTTCCAGGACCCGATGGCCTCCCTCAACCCCGCCCTGCGGATCGGCGGCCAGCTCGCCGAGGTGTCCACCGTGCACCAGGGGGCGGGGCGCGCCCAGGCCTGGGAACGGGCGGTCGACCGCCTCGACCACGTGCGCATCCCCGAACCCGCCAGGCGGGCCCGCCAGCACCCCCACGAGCTGTCCGGCGGCATGCGCCAGCGCGTGGTGATCGCGATGGGCCTGATGGGCACGCCACGGCTCATCGTCGCCGACGAGCCGACCACCGCGCTCGACGTGACGGTGCAGCGGCAGATCCTGCGCCTGCTGCGCCAGGTGACCGCGGAGACCGGCGCCGCGACCCTGTTCATCTCCCACGACATCGCCGTGGTCGGGGAGCTGTGCCACCGGGTCGTCGTCATGTACGCGGGCAGGGTGGTCGAGGAACTGCCCGTCGAGCAGCTCGCCACGGGCGCCGCGCACCCCTACACCCGCGCCCTGGTCGCCTCGCTGCCCGACATGGACACCGACAGGTCCCTGCCGCTGGCCAGCATCCCCGGCCGTCAGCCCGCCCCGGCCGAGGTCGGCTCCGGCTGCGCCTTCGCCGACCGCTGCGAGCTGGCCGGCGACCGCTGCGCAGAACTGCCGCCCCTCGTCCCGTACGGCAAGGCGCACCGCGTCGCCTGCTGGGAGGCCTCATGATCATCAAGAACCTGACGGTGCGGTTCGGTGCCTTCACCGCCGTCGACGACGTCACGCTGGAGATCCCACCGGGTGCGATCGTCGGGCTGGTCGGGGAGTCCGGCTCGGGCAAGTCGACCCTGGCCAAGGCGGTGACCGGGCTGGTGCCGTACCGGGGGGAGATCACCGGGGCCGATCCGCGGCGCATCCAGATGGTCTTCCAGAACCCCTACGCCTCCCTCGACCCCAGGATGACCGTCGGCGCCTCGGTCGGCGAGGGGCTCCGCCTGCCCCGCGCGGAACGCCGGGCCGAGGTCGAGCGGCTGCTCTCGCTGGTCTCGCTGCCCGCGGCCCTGGCCGGTCGCTACCCGCGCGAGCTGTCGGGCGGCATGCGGCAGCGGGTGGCCGTCGCCAGGGCGCTGGGCGCCAGGCCCGAGCTGCTGGTCGCCGACGAGATCACCTCCGCCCTGGACGTCTCCGTGCAGGGCGCGGTGCTCAACCTCGTCCGCTCGCTGCGCGAGGAACTCGGCCTGTCGATGCTGTTCATCTCGCACAACCTCGCCGTGGTCCGCTACGTCTCCGACGTCGTCGCGGTGATGCACCAGGGCAGGCTGGTGGAGACGGGGCCGACCGAGGAGGTCGTCGGCGCCCCGCGGCACGACTACACCCGCTCCCTGCTCGAAGCCGTCCCCCGCCTGGGCCGTACCTCCTGAGACGTCACGGCCTGGGGGCGCCGATCGGGTTGGGCACCGGGACGACACCGGTGTCGACGAGGTGCCTGCCGAGCGGGGCGGCCAGCGCGACGACCTCCTTGAGGCCGGACTCCCCGAGGGCGGTGACCGGGTCGGCGGCCAGCCGGTCGGTGGCGTCCTCGATCTCGCGCCGCAGCCGCTCACCGGACCCGGTCAGCCGCCCGGCGCGGTCGAGCAGCCCCCTGGCGGTGAGCCCGTCGTGGCTCTCCCGCCACTCCTCGTCGCTCCAGCCCCGGTTGATCTGGATGGACTCCCTGGTGATCGCCCCGGTGGCCACGTGGGTGAGGATGGCGTCCAGCCCCCGCAGCCCGGCGTGCACCGACGCGATGACGTGCCCGTCCCCCCGGTGCTCACGGAGCACCGTCGCCGCCAGCCACAGGCGCCCCACGGGGTCAGGGGGAGCCGGGACGCCGGACCACCCGGCCGCCAGCGGCCTGCCGTCGAAACGGCACGCCCCGGCCGCCGTCTCCAGCAGCGACGCCAGCCGTTCCAGACCGTCCCGGCCGGGTGGCAGCGCCCGTTCCAGCACGGCGCGTACGGCGTCGAGCCGGGCGGCGAGCACGTCCCCCGGAGAGGCGTGGGCCCAGGCGCCGGGAAGCGCCCTGGCGACCCTGCCGGGGGCGAAGCCGTACAGCACGGCCGTGGCGGCGGGGGCGTCGAGCGGGCCGAGCGGCGCGACCCGCCCGGTGAGGTAACCCGCCCACCACCCCGGCAGTCCCAGCGCCCTGGCCGCCTCGGCGGGCTCGGGCGTGAAGTACACCGCGGCGTGCAACGGCTCGACGGACCGCCAGAGACGTCTGGCCGATGTGGGGTCCACGGGCGTCCTCCTCTCGGATCCTCTCGGCCCCAGTGTGCTGGCCGGTCCGGACGGAGAACAGCGCCGTTTTCGGAAACGGGACCGGAATCCGGCGCCCCGGCCTCTTCGGCGACGTCGTGGTGAACCGAAACCATCCGGAAGGGAAACTCGACCGGGGACCGGAAAAGGAGCATCCTCGTGTGGAGAGTAAGGTTGCCCTGCCCTAAATTAGGTAAGCCTTCGTAGTTTTCCCGGGAGTCCAGGTGTTCGCCAGCTACCTCATCGGACTGCGAGAGGGCCTCGAAGCGACCCTCGTCGTCTCCGTCCTCGTCGCCTTCCTCGTCAAGAGCGACAGGAAGAACCGGCTTCCCCAGGTCTGGGCGGGCGTCGGCGTGGCCGTCGCCCTCTCCATCGGGTTCGGCGCCCTGCTGACCTTCACCGCGGCGCACCTCAGCCACGGCCAGCAGGAGATGTTCGACGCCGTCACCTCGCTGCTGGCGACGGTCTTCGTCACCTGGATGATCTTCTGGATGCGCCGGGCCGCCCGCTCCCTCTCCGGTGAGCTGCGGGCCAGGCTGGACGAGGCCATCCAGGTGGGCACCGGCGCCGTCGTGGTCATGTCCTTCCTGGCCGTGGCCCGCGAGGGGCTGGAGACCGCCCTGCTGTTCTTCGCCTCCGTGCAGGGCGCGACGACGTCGGCGAGCCCGCTGATCGGCATCACCCTGGGCATCCTCACCGCCGTCGCCCTCGGCTGGGGCCTGTACCGCAGCGCACTGCGGATCAACCTGACCGTCTTCTTCACCTGGACGGGCCTGCTGCTGATCCTGGTCGCCGGGGGCATCTTCAAGTACGGCGTGCACGACCTGCAGGAGGCCAACATCCTGCCCGGCCTGTCCACCTACGCCTTCGACATCAGCTCCGTCATGCCCGCCGACTCCTGGTACGGCGCGCTGATGTCCGGGATGTTCAACATCACCCCGCAGCCGAGCGTGCTGGAGACCGCCGCCTGGCTCCTCTACGTCGTGCCCACCCTCTTCCTCTTCCTGCGGCCCCAGCGCAAGCGGCCCGCCTCCCCGCCCCTCTCCGTCTCCGACCCGCGTCCCGCGGCATGAAACCAGGGTTCAACATGCGTACTCCCATCGTCGTCGCCATCGGATTCCTCGCCATGGCGGGCCTGACCGCCTGCTCAGGCGGCGGCACCCCCGCCGCGAGCCCGCAGGCGGCGAGCAGCTCGGCGGGCGGCCCCATCGCCGTCGCCGCGAACGACACCGAGTGCAAGGTCGCGGTCACCGAGGTCACCGCGGGCACCTCGACCTTCACGATCACCAACGCCGGCAGCAAGGTGACCGAGTTCTACGTCTACGCCCCCGGTGACCGGGTGATGGGCGAGGTGGAGAACATCGTGCCCGGCCTGACCCGTGAGGTGATCGTCGAGCTGCCCGCGGGCGCCTACGAGACCGCCTGCAAGCCGGGCATGACCGGCAAGGGCATCAGGGGCCCGCTGAAGGTGACCGGCGAGCACAAGCCGCTCAGCGACGACGCCAAGCTGGCCGAGGCGACGGCGGGCTACAAGCGCTACATCAAGACCCAGAGCGACACCCTGCTGACCAAGACCCAGGAGTTCGTCGACGCGGTCAAGGCCGGTGACATCGACAAGGCCAAGGCGCTCTTCCCGGTCGCGCGGACCTACTGGGAGCGGATCGAGCCGGTCGCGGAGATCTTCGGCGACCTCGACCCGGCCATCGACGCCAGGGAGAACGACCTGGCCGAGGGCGAGAAGTGGACCGGCTTCCACAAGATCGAGAAGGACCTCTGGGTCACCAAGGACGTCAGCAAGGACGGCCCGGTCGCCGACAAGCTGATGGCCGACATCAAGACCATCGTGGACAAGGCCAACGGCGCCGAGATCTCCCCGGTTCTGCTGGGCAACGGCGCCAAGGGCTTGCTGGACGAGGTGGCCTCCGGCAAGATCACCGGTGAGGAGGACCGTTACTCGCACACCGACCTGTGGGACTTCGACGCCAACCTGCAGGGTTCGAAGGCCGCCGTGCAGGCGCTCAGGCCGGTGCTTGAGGAGCGGGCTCCCGACCTGGTCAAGACTCTTGACGAGAGGTTCGCCGCGACCGAGGCGGAGCTCGGCACGCACCGCGCGGGCGACGGATGGAAGCTCCACACCGAGCTGTCCAAGGACGAACTGAAGAAGCTGTCAGACTCGATCAACGCGCTGGCCGAACCGATCAGCAAGATCGCCGCGATCGTCGCGAAGTAACCGGGACCGTCGCCTGCGGCGCGGGCCGGACTGAGGAGAAGGCATGAGTGAGCGGATCAGCCGCAGGAAGCTGTTCGGCCTGGGCGCGGCGGGGGTCGCGGCGGCCGGGGCGGGTGTGGTCGCGCTGCGGGCGGGCGAGGGCGGGCAGGGCCCGACCGCGGCCCGTGTCGCCTCCGCCACCGACGCGGTGCCCTTCTACGGCGAGCACCAGGCGGGCATCGTCACCCCGGCCCAGGACCGGCTGCACTTCGTCGCCTTCGACGTCATCACCGACAAGAAGGCCGAGCTCGACGAGCTGATGCAGGAGTGGACGGCCGCCGCGGCACGGATGACCCAGGGCAGGGAGGCGGGCACCTTCGGCGCCGTCGGCGGCCTGCCCGAGGCGCCTCCCGACGACACGGGGGAGGCGCTCGGGCTGCCGGCCTCCGGGCTCACCCTGACGGTCGGCTTCGGCGCCTCGCTGTTCGACGACAGGTTCGGCCTGGCGGCCCGCAGACCGGCCGCCATGGCCCCGCTGCCGAAGTTCCCCGGCGACGCCCTGCTGCCGGAGATCTCCGGCGGCGACATCTGCGTCCAGGCGTGCGCGCACGACCCCCAGGTCGCCGTGCACGCCGTGCGCAACCTGGCCCGCATCGGCTTCGGGCGGGTCTCGGTGCGCTGGTCGCAGCTCGGCTTCGGCCGTACCTCCTCGACCTCACGGGCCCAGGCGACGCCCCGCAACCTGATGGGGTTCAAGGACGGCACCAACAACCTCAAGCTGGAGGACGAGGCGCTGCTCGCCGAGCAGCTGTGGGTCGCCCCCGGCGACGGCCAGGACTGGATGACGGGCGGCAGCTACCTGGTCACCAGGAAGATCCGGATGATGGTCGAGACCTGGGACCGGGCCCCGCTGGACGAACAGCAGCAGATCTTCGGCCGTGACAAGGGCGAGGGCGCCCCGCTGGGGAGGAAGGCCGAGTTCGACCCGGTCGACTTCAACGCCAGGGACGCGGCGGGACAGCCGTTCATCAAGGCCGACGCCCACGTACGGCTGGCCCACCCCAGCAGCAACGGCAACGCCCACCTGCTGCGCAGGGGCTACAACTACGTGGACGGCTCGGACGGGCTCGGCCGCCTGGACGCGGGCCTGTTCTTCATGGCCTACCAGCGCGACCCGCACCGCCAGTTCGTCCCGATCCAGCTCTCCCTGGCCAGGCACGACGCGCTCAACGAGTACATCAAGCACGTGTCGAGCGGCCTGTTCGCCTGCCCGGGCGGGGTCCGCGACGCCGGAGACTACTGGGGCAGGACCCTGCTCACCTGAGCCGGGCCCGGCCGTGACGTACGGAGACGGCCCGCGCGGAGGTTGCGCGCGGGCCGTACGGCGTGCTCAGAAGGGGATCCACTCGGTGGAGACCGTGACCTCGTCGAGCAGCTCGGGGATGGGCTCGACGCCGATGCCCGGGCCGGTGGGAACCGGCAGGTGACCGTCCTGGAGGACGAACGGGGCGGTGATGTCGGTGGTGTAGTAACGGCTTGAGGCCGAGGTGTCACCGGGCAGGGTGAAGCCGGGCAGGGCCGCCAGGGCGACGTTGGCGGCGCGGCCGATGCCGGTTTCGAGCATGCCGCCACACCAGACGGCCACGCCGTGGGCACTGGCGAGGTCGTGGATGCGGCGGGCTTCGAGGTAACCGCCGACCCGGCCGGGCTTGATGTTGATGATCGAGCAGGAGCCCAGGGTGATGGCGGCGGCGGCGTGCTCGGCGGAGTGGATGGACTCGTCGAGGCAGACGGGGGTGCTCATCCGCTTGGCGAGCTGGGCGTGCTGGACGAGGTCGTCGTCGGCCAGGGGCTGTTCGATCAGCAGCAGGTCGAAGGCGTCGAGCTTGGCCAGGTGGGGGGCGTCGGCGAGGGTGTAGGCGGCGTTGGCGTCGGCCTGCAGGAGCAGGTCGGGGCCGAAGCGCTCCCGGACGGCGCGGACCGGGGCCAGGTCCCAGCCCGGCTCGATCTTGAGCTTGATGCGCCGGTAACCCTGGCCGACGTAGTCGTCGACGGCGTCGAGCAGGGCCTCGACGGAGTTCATGATGCCGACCGAGACGCCGCAGGGGACGGACGGGACGGCGGCGCCGAGATAGGAGCCGAGGGACTGGCCCGCGGTGCGCAGCCCGGCGTCGAGAACCGCGGTCTCCAGGGCGGACTTGGCCATCTGGTGGCCCCGGTAGCGGCGCAGGGCCCGGTGGACGGCGTTGATGTCGAAGGGGCCGGGCTGGGCCAGGTGGGGGACCAGCGCGGGGACGAGGTAGCGGCGCAGGACGTCGATGGCCGTCTCGGTGTACTCGGGGGAGTAGAGCGGGGCGGTCATCGCGGAGCACTCGCCCCACCCCTCGGTGTCCGGGGTCACCGCGCGCACGAGGAGGGTGTCGCGGTGGTGCTCGGTGCCGAAGGAGGTACGGAAGGGGGCGATGAGGGGCATCGTGATGCGACGGAGTTCGATTCCGGTGATCTTCATGATGTGTGCGGCCGGTGCCGCGTCTCCTTTGCGATGTGCCTGCTGTGGTGTGCCTGCGGTCTTCGGAGCGTCCTGAGGGATCAGGCGGGGAGCCGGACGACGTAGCTGCTCTTGCGGTGGAAGCCGACGACCTGGGCGCCCCGCGCCATCAGGCCGCCGAGGACCTCGCGCAGGGCCTCGCGCCAGGCGCGGGCCGCGGACGGGTCGGTGTGGCGCAGCGTCTCGATGTCGGCGGGCAGGTCGATCAGCACGATCTCCGCGTCGGTACGGCCGAGCACGGGGCGGCCGTCCCTGTCGCGCAGCCCGACGACGGCGTCCACCGGGACGTCCACCGCGTACGGCGTGCCCGCCGCCGCGGCGACGACGTGCGGGACGGTCAGCGGCCAGGTCGCCAGGACACGGTCGGACTCGTCACCGGCGTTGATCGCGTCGCCCATGACGCCGTAGAAGGACGGCAGGTACTCGGTGGGGAAGGCGCCGAGCTTGGCCAGGTTGAAGTGGGCGTTGCGGCGCACGAGCGGATCGTAGGTCCAGGTGATGGTGTCCAGGCCGCGGTCGAGGGCCCACAGACGCTGGTGCTGTTTGAGGGCGAAGCCGACGCCGTTGCCCAGGGTGGTCCCGGTGATGTGGGAGTGCAGCGCCCGTCCGGCGGGGGCGGCGAGGAAGCCGACCGAGGCCCCGACCATGCGCCCGTCCAGGTAGGCCCCGGTGATGTAGTTGCCCGCGTGCGACAGCGCCCGCATCAGTTCGACGCTGATCGGCGCGTTGCCCGGCTCCGACTGCCAGATCTCGACGAGCAGCCGGTACACCTCCTCCAGCTCCTCAAGGCGGTGGAGCTCACGGAGACTGACCCCGGTCGCGGTCGCGTCGAGCCCGACCCCGCTCATCGCAGTTCCCGCTGGAACAGACGCCGCACGTTGCCGCCCAGGATCTTGAGGACGTCCTCTTCGGGCAGCCCGCGCCGCAGGAGCGCCTCGGTGACCATGGGCAGGCCACGCGGCCCGTCGAGGCCGGGGATGGCGGCTGTGGCGTCGAGTCCGTCGGGGGCGGTGTCCTCGCAGCAGGGTGGGGTGGTGTCGTGGATGACCTCGCGGACGAAGTCGGGGCCGAGGCCGACGTGGTCGATGCCGGCGATGGCGGCGATGTGGGCGATGTGGTCGATGAGGCGGTCGAGGGTGTGGTGTTCGGGGGTGTCGGCGAGGAAGGGGGCGAAGAAGTTGACGCAGATGACGCCGCCGGTGGCGGCGATGGCGCGGAGTTGGTCGTCGGTGAGGTTGCGGTGGTGGTCGCGCAGGGCGCGGGCGCTGGAGTGGGTGGCGATGAGGGGGCGGGTGGCCAGTTCCAGGACGTGGGAGAGGCCGGTGGCGCTGAGGTGGGAGACGTCGAAGAGGATGCCGAGGCGTTCCATCTCGTGGAGGGTTTCGATGCCTGCGGTGGTGAGGCGGCTGGCGGTGGCGTCTTCGCCGCTGCCGTCGGCCAGGGGGGTGCGGCCCCAGTGGGCGATGGAGGCGATGCGGACGCCGAGGCGGTGCAGGGTGGGCAGGAGTTCGGTGTTGGTGTCGAGGCCGGGGGCGCTTTCGAGGGCGAGGACGAGGGCGATCTTGTTTTCGGTGAGGGTGTGGTCGATGTGTTGTCCGGTGAGGCAGAGGCGGACGTGGTCGGGGTTGCCCTCGGCGAGGGTGTGGGCGCATTCGATCATGCGGAGGGTTTCGCGCAGGGCGCCTTCGGGGCGGTGGCGGTCGTCGATGAAGACGGGCAGGACCTGGATGTTCACGCCGCCTTCGTGGAGTTGGGGCAGCCATCGGTCGCGGAAGAAGGAGGCCCATCGGTGGGGCGGCCGCGCGGTGACCGCCATCAACAGGTCGTTGTGGGTATCCGCGACGACGGCGCGGTGATGTAGATCAGCGGACACGTGCCAACCCTTCGATGCGTGGTTATCGCGACGGTATGACAGGTCGGGGTCAGCGGAATTCGTCAGGTTTACCGAAGAGCGGAAGGTTGTTCGTGCGTCCGGACAGGGAGGCGCGGGCCGTACCGCACGGCCGGACCGGGCGCTACGGCCCCGCGCTTCGTATGATCGACGCAGGTCATCGGGCCCGCCGTACGAGCGGCGGGAGCGGTGCGAGGCGGGGGAGGGGCCGGTGGGAGAATGGGGAGTCCGGGAGATGACCGCGGCGGACGCGGTGGCCGTCGGCGAGGTCGCGCGGGCCTCGCTCACACTGGACGCCCGGGAGGCGCCCCTGCTCGTCGCCAGGCTGCTGCGTCCGCCGAGGCAGCGCAGATGGACGGCGCTGGTGACCGAGGACCTCGACGGGGTGCTGTTCGCCTCGATGTCCGCGACCACCTCCGACGGGCACATCGACCTGCTGGCCGTCGCCCCCGGCGCCAGGAGGCGGGGCAGGGGCAGGGCGCTGGTCGGGGCGGCGGAGGAGTGGCTGCGCGGTCAGGGCGCGACCGAGGCGAGGTTCGCGGGCAACCCGCCCTGCTACGCCTGGCCCGGCGTGGACGTGCGCTACACCCCCGCCGCCTGCCTGGCCGAGCGTCTCGGCTACGAACGGTACGACACCGCCTGGAACATGACCGCCGACCTCACCGGGGACCTGTCGGTCGAGGCCGACCTCGAAAGACTGGCGGCGGCGGGCGTCACCGTGCGCAGGGCCACCCGGCAGGACGCCGGAGCCGTGACCGCCTTCGTCGAAACGCACTGGGGCGGCGACTGGGCCTGGGAGACGGCACAGGCGTCCGGCTGCCACTACGCCTCCCGCGACGGCGAGATCATCGGCTTCGCCGCGTGGGGCACCAGGCCCGCCTGGTTCGGTCCGACGGGCGTCGCGGAGGCCGCCAGAGGACTCGGCGTCGGCCAGGTGCTGCTGCGCCGCTGCCTGGCCGAGCAGCGGGACGCGGGCCTGACCGAGGCGCAGATCTCCTGGGTCGGGCCGCTGCGCTTCTACTCCAGGGCGGTCGGGGCACGCGCCGAACGCGTCTTCTGGCTCTACCGCAGGAAGCTGGGGCGGCCGTGACCGGTGATGCGCCGACCGAGCGGCGCGACCCGCGCTACGACCGGATCGACCGGCTCGGCACCGAGGAACTCGCCCGGCTGATGAACGCCGCCGACGCGACCGTGCCCGCCGCGGTGGCCGGGGCGATCCCGGCGATCTCCGCGGCGATCGACGCCGTGGTCGCCAGGATGCGCGCGGGAGGCCGTCTGCTCTACGTCGGCGCGGGCACCTCGGGCAGGCTCGCCGTGCTCGACGCCGCCGAGTGCCCGCCGACCTTCGGCACCGACCCCGGACTTGTCCAGGGCGTCATCGCGGGCGGCGAGCCCGCGCTGAGCCGCGCCGTCGAGGGCGCCGAGGACGACGCGGAGGCGGGGACCGGGGCGATCGCGGACCGGCGGGTCGGCGCGCTCGACGCGGTGGTCGGCGTCTCCGCCGGGGGAGGGGCCCCGTTCGTCCTGGCCGCGCTCACCGAGGCGGGCCGCAGGGGCGCCCTGACCGTCGCGCTGACCTGCAACACGGGCACCGCGCTCTCCCGGGCGGCCCGGCACCCGATAGAGGTGGTCGTCGGTCCCGAGGTGGTCGCGGGCTCGACCAGGCTCAGGGCGGGCACCGCGCAGAAGCTGGTCCTCAACATGATCTCCACCATCACGATGGTCAGGCTCGGCCGCACCCACGGCGGCAGCATGGTGGAGATGACGGTGACGAACGCCAAACTCGCCGGCAGGGCGGTGCGGATGGTCGGCGACCTCACCGGCGTGAGCCCGCAGGAGGCCCGCACCGCGCTGGAGGCGTCCGGATGGCGGGTGAAGACGGCGGTTCTGGTGGCCGAGCGGGGCGTCGGCCCCGGCGAGGCCGACGCCCTGCTGGACCGCCACGGGGGCGACCTCACCGCCGCCCGCGAGGCCTGAGCCCCTGCGTGATCTTCCTTACCGAACATGGGATGATCGGGAAACCGTCGCCCGGCCGTACGCGGGCGCGGACGGGGTCCGGAGCGGATCCCGCGCGTTCCACGGGGTTGATCGGAGAAGAACATGGGCATCGGCCAGGTCGGCGTGTGGCATCCGCTGTTCGGCAGGGGCGAGGCGGCGGCCGTGCGCCGGACGGCGGCGGCGATCGAGGGGCTGGGCTACGGCGCCCTCTGGTTCGGCGAGGCGCCGGGGACCAGGGACGCGTTCGCCACCTCGGGAATCCTGCTGGCGGCGACGGAACGTGTGGTGGTCGGCACCGGCATCGCCAACATCTGGGTCCGGGACGCGACCGCCATGGCGGCCGGGGCCGTGGCGTACGGCGAGGCCTACCCGGGCAGGTTCGCCCTGGGCATCGGGGTCAGCCACGCTCCCCTGGTCTCCCAGCGGGGACACGACTACGCGCGCCCGCTGGCCGCGATGAGCGCCTACCTCGACGCGATGGACGCCGTGACGGGTGAGCTGCCCTTCGCCGCCGAGCCGCCCACCCCCCGCCTGCTGGCCGCGCTGCGGCCCAGGATGCTCGAACTCGCCAGGGACAAGGCCGACGGCGCCCACCCCTACTTCGTGCCGCCGGAGCACACCGTGCTCGCCAGGAAGATCCTCGGGGACGGCCCCCTGCTCGCCCCCGAGCAGGCCGTGGTCCTGGAGACCGACCCCGCCGAGGCCAGGCGGATCGCCCGTGAGCACATGGCGGGCTATCTCAAGCTGCCCAACTACGTCAACAACCTGCTGCACCTCGGTTACGGAGAGGACGACCTGACCGACGGCGGCAGCGACCGTCTGGTCGACGCGATCGTGGCCTGGGGTGACGTGGAGACCGTCGCCGCGCGGGTCAGGGCGCACCTGGACGCCGGAGCCGACCACGTCGCCCTTCAGCCGCTTCCCGTCGACCTGGACGGCGCGGTCGTCCAGCTCGCCGAACTCGCCCCCGCCCTGGGCGTCCGGCCCGCCGGGTAGGGGTCCCATGTGACTCCGGTGCCACCGTTCCGTGGCTGAATGATCGTATTTCTTGGAAAACATTCGGTTCAGGGCTGTGAGCTGGGAACAAACCGTGTGAGAGGTCACGCGAAGGGAGTTCCCGCGGGTGGAGGACCCTGATGAGGAACGGGCGCTGCGAGCCCTGGGGACGGCGCTCGACGCGAACGCGCCCGTGATCCGGCATCGGCTCAGGCGTTTCCCCGAGGGCACGCCGTTCCTGCGGCTGCGCCTTCCCGGGGCCAGTGACGCCGCGCTCTTCCTCGACGGGCGCCAGTGGATCTACCTGAGCGAACCGGGACGGGGCGCGCCCGTCACCGAGTTCGCCGCGGGCCAGCTCGACGACGACCCCGAGGTCGTCGTCGAGCGCCTGATGTCGGTGATGGGGCGTTCGCAGGGTCGTACCTGGCGGCCGGGGCGCCTGTTGCGGGCCCTGGCGTTCGGGTTCGGCGCCGCGGCGCTGGTCTGCGTGCTGAGCGGACTGATCATGGCGGTCCTGGTCGGGGGGAGCGGTTACGTCTCCGAGGCCTCGACCAGGGGCGTCTACGTCCTGGCGGTCCTGTTCGGCCTGATCGCCGGGGTGTGGGTCGGCGTCCGCCGCTGGCGGCGCCTCCCCTGACCCCGTCCTCTCCGGCGGCTCAGCCGAGCGTCTCCGAGACCAGTTCCCTGGCCGCCTCCTGGACCAGCGCGAGGTGCTCCGGCCCCTTGAACGACTCGGCGTAGATCTTGTAGACGTCCTCGGTGCCCGAGGGGCGGGCGGCGAACCAGGCGCTGTCCGTCGAGACCTTGACACCGCCGAGGGCGGCCCCGTTGCCGGGCGCCGAGGTGAGGATCCCGGTGATCGGCTCCCCGGCGAGCGTCGTGGCGGTCACCCGGTCGGCGGAGAGCCCGGCGAGCACCGTCTTCTGCTCCCTGGTCGCCGGGGCGTCCACCCTGGCGTAGGCCGGGTCGCCGAAGCGGGACACCAGGCCGGCGTAGTGCTCGCTCGGCGAGCGTCCCGTGGTCGCGATGATCTCCGCGGCCAGCAGCGCCAGGATCAGGCCGTCCTTGTCGGTGGTCCACACCGAGCCGTCGCGGCGCAGGAACGACGCCCCGGCGCTCTCCTCGCCTCCGAAGCCGAGGGAGCCGTCGAGCAGCCCGGGGACGAACCACTTGAACCCGACGGGCACCTCGTACAACCGCCTGCCCAGGTCCGCGGCGACGCGGTCGATCATTCCGCTGCTCACCATGGTCTTGCCGACGCCCGCGCCCGCGGGCCAGTGCGGCCGGTGGGAGTACAGGTAGGAGATCGCCACGGCGAGGTAGTGGTTGGGGTTCATCAGACCGCCGTCCGGGGTGACGACGCCGTGCCGGTCGGCGTCGGCGTCGTTGCCCGTCGAGACGTCGAAGGCGTCCCGGCCCGCGATGAGGGAGGCCATCGCGTACGGCGACGAGCAGTCCATCCGGATCCTGCCGTCCCAGTCCAGCGTCATGAAACGCCAGGTCGGGTCGGTCAGCGGGTTGACCACCGTCAGGTCGAGGCGGTGCCGCTGCGCGATCTCGGCCCAGTAGGCCACGCTCGCCCCGCCCAGCGGGTCGGCGCCGACGCGCACCCCCGCCTCCCTGATCGCGTCGAGGTCGAGCACGGAGGGCAGGTCGTCGACGTAGGCTGCCAGGAAGTCGTGGCGGCCGGTGGTGTCGGCGGCCAGCGCCCTGGCGTAGGGCAGCCGCCTGACCTCCTTCAGCCCGTCGGCGATCAGCGCGTTGGCCCTGTCCTGGATCCACGAGGTGGCGTCGGTGTCCGCGGGGCCGCCGTTGGGCGGGTTGTACTTGAAGCCGCCGTCCGTCGGCGGGTTGTGCGAGGGGGTGACGACCACGCCGTCCGCGGTGCCCGCCGTACCCGACCGGTTGTGGGTGAGGATGGCGTGTGAGACCGCCGGGGTCGGCGTGTAGCCGTCCCGGCTGTCCACCAGGACCCGCACCCCGTTGGCCGCGAAGACCTCAAGCGCCGACACCCGCGCGGGCTCGGAGAGCGCGTGACTGTCCGCACCGAGGAACAAAGGGCCGTCGATCCCCCGGGCCGCGCGGTACTCCACGATGGCCTGGCTGGTGGCCAGGATGTGGTCCTCGTTGAAGGCGGCGTTCAGCGACGAGCCGCGGTGGCCCGAGGTGCCGAAGGACACCCGCTGGCCCGCCTCCCCGGGGTCGGGGTGCAGCGCGTAGTAGGCGGTCACCAGGCGGGCCACGTCGACCAGGTCGGACGGCTGGGCCGGCTGCCCCGCGCGATCGTGCGTCATCGTCATCTCCTCATGTCATTTCTGGCAAATGCTTATTTACCCCGACCATGGGAGATGTCGCATGGCAGGGGCCGTCACCGCAGCCAGGGAGGCGGAGCGGGAAGCGGTCCCGCGGGGCTGACCGTGAGCCCGGCGCCGTCGCTCCTGCCGATCAGCCAGGCGAGCAGCGCCCGGCTCCTGCCGGTCACGAGCGGTCCGGGGCCGAAGTCGTGCCTGATCTCCCCGTCGGTCGCCACGATCCGCATACCGGGAACGTCGCGCCTGGCCGCCAGGTCGGCGACCACCCTGCGGCACTCGTCGGCGGCGAACCAGCCGGGCCAGTCGTCGGGCGTGTAGGCGGTGCCCAGGTCCACGTGATGGATCTCCAGTTCCTGCAGCAGGCTGGAGACCGTCTCGTGCACGGGGCGCCCCGACTCGTCCGGCCAGCGGACCGGGCGGCGCCAGGCGGCCCTGGGATGCTCGCGGATGGCGGTCAGCACCCTGGTGACCGAGGAGCGCAGCCGCTCCATGAGGTCGGCCGCGGGGCCCCTGGCGTCCCGTTCGACCTGTTCGGCCCGGTCGCGCTCTCCGGGGTAGCGCGGGATGGGCAGGCCGGTCCGCGCGGCGACCAGCAGCCTGAAACGGGATTCGGCGCCCGCCGTGAGGTGGGCGACCACGTGTGCCCGGGTCCAGCCGGGCAGTCGTGACGGGGCGCGCAGTTCGGCCTCGGGCAGGCCCGCGGCGTCCTGGAGCAGTCTGTCGGCGCTCTCACGCAGGTACGGCAGGAGCGTGAGCGGCACCCCGTCGGCGATCTCCAGAGTCATGGTTCCCCGCTTGCCGCCGGGTACCTCTGGTGTCACGTCTTCCTCCACATCTCATCGGGGATCAGGCCGATTCCGTCCACCCTCTCTCTCCGGCGTCGTCCGTGACGGCTTTATGCAGCGGTCGTGCACGGAAAAGTCATGATTTACGCCCTGAGCATGGCGGACGGCACCCACCCCGTGACCCCGTGGGCAGGCGTCACCGGCGGTCCTCCCGCGGCCTTCAGACCGGTCAGGCCTGGTCCTCCGCGGGCACGCCGCCCTCGGCGTCGCCCGAACCCTCGGCGAGGCGGGTGCGGAGGCGGTCCCGGATCTCCTCGGGGGTGTAGGCGCGCCGCCGCCGCTCGGCTCTGGCGATCACCACGCCGGTCGCCGCGACGCCCGCCACCCCGGCGAGACCGAGTATCTTCCACCACCGCATATGCCTAGGCTACAGAAATGTCCGGCAAGAGCATCAGCCTCGATGAGGCGGTCGATCTGACCCGTACCGGCGACGTATGGCTGTTCCGCGGCCGTACCGTCCCCGACAGAGCCATTCAGACCATGACGAACAGCCCGGTCAACCATGTCGGAATGTCCGTCGTCATCGACGACATGCCCCCGTTGATGTGGCACGCGGAACTCGGCCGGTCGCTGCCCGACATGTGGTCAGGGACCAACCAGCGCGGGGTCCAGCTGCACGACCTGCGGGACGCGGTCGGCGTCTGGGCCACCCGGTACGGCCAGCGCGCGTGGCTGCGCCAGCTCGAACCGCAGGCCACCAGGGAGATGGAGGACGCGGCGCTGCGCACGGTCGCCCTTCTGGACGGCACGCCGTTCCCCTCGACGGCCAGGCTCGCGGGCCGCTGGATTCGCGGCAGGGTGCCGAGGATCTTCAAGAGGGGCGTCTCGCAGGACGCGCTGGAGAGCGCCTACTGTGCCGAGGTCGTCGCCGTGACCTACGAGGCCATGGGCCTGCTGCCCGCGGACCGCAGGCCCAACTGGTACGACCCGGGACGTTTCTGGAGCGGTGACGACCTCAGGCTCGCCGAGGGCTTCCGGCTCGGCGGGGAGATCAGGGTGAACACCGGAGTCGTACGGCGGAGATGACCGCATTTAGAGAATGATCTCCGGATTATTCGTGATCTACGGGCTTAAGCGTGCTCTGTAGGGGTGTGTCAGGTTTCTGTGACTATTGGAGGTACATGGGAGATATGTAGTCAAGATTCACTCAGTGGGGCATTTGTCGCGAAAGGAGGGGGCATTGATCTACGACAGAGCGATGAGGCATCGGGACCCGTCCGGTGGGCCCGGGCGGCCCATCCGTCCAACCAAGGAGATCAACGTGAAGTCCTCTCTTCTCGCAGCCGCTCTCGCCGCGGTGGCCCTGGCGGCCCTCCCGGTGGCCGCCCAGGCGAGCGCCGCCGGTTCCGTCCTCACCTTCACGCCCGCGCCGGAACCGGAACCGTCCGAGATGGTTCCCGTCGAGCCTTCGGGCGCGCCCTCCGAGGGCCCGTCCGAGGGGGCCTCGGAAGGCCCCTCAGAGGGCCCCTCGGAAGGCCCGTCCGAGGGGGCCGTGGCCGTGCCCTTCGGGCCGGGCTGCAGGAAGCTCCCCGAGAGCGGTCCCGGCAGTCCGGCCGAGATCGCCAGGGAGAAGGTCGCGACCGCCGTCGAGCAGAGCCCCCTGCTGTCCCAGCTCGCCGAGGCCCTCAAGAAGTCGGAGCTGGTCGAGCAGCTGAACTCCTCCGAGGGCGTCACGGTGTTCGCGCCGACCAACGAGGCGTTCTCCGTCCTGCCGCAGGACGTCAAGGACAAGCTCAAGGCTGACCCCGCCCAGCTCAAGAAGGTCCTCACCTACCACGTCGTCTCCGGCAAGGTGAAGCCCTCGGAGCTGCAGAGCGGCTCGCTTGAGACGCTTGAGGGCGGCAAGCTCACCGTGAAGCAGGAGAACGGGGAGTACACGGTCAACGACGCCAAGGTCGTCTGCGGCAACCTGCCCACGGCGAACGCCGTCATCTACCTCATCGACAAGGTGCTCACCCCGCCGCAGTGACCGGCGGCCGTACGGCTGAGGGGCATCCGCCGCCGGTGCCCCTCACCGGGCTGTCCGGGTCTTTCAGGTGGTGGGTTTACGGCCGACGCCGCCGACCGCCCACGTCCTGTCCGGTCCCCGTGTGGTGAGCGGATTGTCCGGGCGCCAGTGCCGCAGGTGGACGAGGCCGGGATCGACCAGGTCCAGCCCGTCGAAGAAGCGCAGCACCTGTCCCCGGGTGCGCCTGGTGTCCTCGCTCCTGCCCAGGGCCCGCTGGTAGACGGCGACGATCGGCCCCGCGACCTCGGGACGGGTGTCGAAGACCACGTGGGCGAGGACGAGGTGGCTTCCCGGGGCGAGCGAGTCACGCAGCAGCGCCACGCTCTTGAAGGGGTCGTCCTCGTCCGGGGTGAACTGCAGCGTGTGCGGGATCAGTGCGGCCACGGGGCGGCCCGGATCGATCAGGCACCGCAGGTCGGGATCGGCGAGCACCTCCTCCGGCCTGAGCGCGTCCCCCATGACGACGGCGGTCCTGGGGTCGGTCGCCAGCAGCGCCCTGGCGTGGGAGAGCACGACCGGGTCGTCGGCGACGTAGACCACGCGGGCGCCGGGCAACCGGGACTGGGCGACCTCGTGGACGTTGCGTCGCGTGGGAAGCCCGGCGCCCAGCACGAGGAACTGGTCCACGCCCTGCCCGGTGAGGTAGCCGACCGCGCGGGCGATGAAGGCCTGCCGCTCCCTGGCCATCGTCCTGATCTCCGGGGCCACGGCCAGTACCTGTTCCGCGGCCCTGCGGTCGGCGGCGAAGTTGTCCTTGCCGCCGAGGAAGTAGTCGTTCATCCGCGCGACGTTCGGCACGCTCGTGTCCAGAGCCGCCGGGAACCGCCTGACCGAGTCGCTCATGCGTCACCTCCCCGGTTGCCTGTGAGACTAAGGAATCAGGCCGTCCATTGGTAGACGCCTACTCCCTGGCAATGGGGAAAAGTGATAACTATTCAGTATTTATCGCATGGCATTCGTGATTTGACGCACTTAAAGGGTGTTTTCGGATATGCCACACCGACGTCCCGGTCCGCCGGGGCCGATGTCAGTGGCAGGGCTCCAGGCGCCGTCCCTCTCCTGAGGGGAGGGCGAAGGCGGCCCACACGGCCTTGCCGCGGCTGGCCAGCGGGGCCCAGCCCCAGGTCTGGCTGATCCCCTGGATCACCTGAAGCCCCCGCCCGCTCTCGGCCTCGTAGTCGGGCTCGCGCAGGCTCGGGCCCTGGTCACTGGGGTCGGTGACCGCGCACAGCACCGTGTTCTCCGTGCAGCAGAGGATCACCCGGACCTCCTGCACCCGGTGGGTGCCGACCACCCCGCGGACGCCGTGCCGTACGGCGTTGGTGACCAGTTCGGAGACGACCACGCCGGTGTCGTCGATGAGCGGGTCGAGCTGCCAGGCGCGCAGGGCGGTCGAGGTGAACTCCCTGGCGGTCCTGGCCGCGTAGGGGTCGTGAAGAAGGCTGCGGGCGGCCATCTGGAGATGGGCCGACTGACCTTCGCCCTCCGTCCACGGCGGCAGGCCGCTCGGCGGGAGCACGTGATCAAGCATTGACAACCACCGTTCCCACCCACCGATCTCTGTCCGGATGGATGTGGCTTGATGTCTTTGGCGAGCAGTCATCTGCGACCTTGGGGAGGCGTGGCGATCGCGTTGCGAGGGCAATCCGTCTAGTCATCTTGCACGGCGTGATGTGCATAGGCAAGTACAGATGCACGTGCATCTGCACAAAGAAGTATGATCGTACGAGAGTTTCCCTCCCTGGACAGGTGAGAGGCGAGGATGAGTCAGTTGCACAACGGCATGTCGGCGGCCCTGCTGGACGGAGTCGTCTGGCGCAAGAGCCGGTTCAGCAATCCCAGCGGCAACTGTGTTGAGCTGGCCGTACTTCCAGGCGGCGGGGTGGCGATCCGCAACTCGCGCGATCCCCTCGGGCCCGCCCTGATCTACACCTCCCGGGAACTCGGCGCCTTCGTCCGGGGGATCAAGGGAGGCGACTTCGACGACCTGATCGCCGCGGCCGACTGAAAGAACAAAATTCTGGGTGGCCGGGAGGGCTTGACGGGGGTACCGTGAAGGCTCGCGATCGCCACAAAGAGTGGGCGGGGGCTCGCGTTCCGCGCTTGAAGGACTACCAGATGATCACACCTCACGCAGAGGGCGAGCCGGTCCCTCCGACCTCGATGGCCGTGCCGCGAGGCAGCTCGACGGTGCTCAGGATCGTGCTCGGTGCCCAGCTCCGCCGCCTGCGCGAGGAGCGCCACATCACCCTGGAGGCGGCCGGGCGGACCATCCGCGCCTCGCACTCCAAGGTCAGCCGCATGGAGCTGGGCAGGGTCAGCTTCCGCGTGAGAGACGTCGCCGACCTGCTCACCCTGTACGGCGTGACCGCCCCCGACGAGCGCCAGGCGCTGCTCGGCCTGGTCGAGCGGGCCAACGTGGCCGGGTGGTGGCACAACTACAACGACGTCCTGCCCTCCTGGTTCGAGACGTACGTCGGCCTTGAGGAGTCGGCCTCCGTCATCCGTAACTACGAGGTCCAGTTCGTGCCCGGCCTGCTGCAGACCGAGGACTACGCCAGGGCGGTCGTCCTGCTCGGCTACCCCAGCGCCTCGGAGGACGAGGTCGAGCGGCGCGTACGGCTGCGCATGGCGCGCCAGCGCATCCTGCACGCCCAGGATCCGCCCCGCCTGTGGGCCGTGGTCGACGAGGCGGTGCTGCGCCGTCCCCTCGGCGGTCCCGAGGTGATGCGCGGCCAGATCGACCACATCCTGAACTCGCTCGAACTGCCCAACGTGACCGTCCAGATCGTGCCGTTCAGCGTGGGCGGTCACGCCGCGGCGGGCGGGCCCTTCAGCATCCTGCGCTTCTCCCAGCCCGACCTGCCCGACGTGGTCTACATGGAGCAGCTCACCAGCGCGGTCTACCTGGAGAAGCGCGACGACGTCGACAGCTATCTGGAGGTCATGGAGCGCCTGTGCATCGAGGCCGAACCGGTCGGGCGCACCAGGCAACTGCTCCTCGAACTCCGCGAAGAGCTGTAACACACGGCGCGGGGTCGCAACCGCGCGCGCCCCGCCGTACGAACATGGTCGAGTGAAGTGCCTTGTCACCGGTGCGACCGGATACGTCGGCGGGCGGCTCGTGCCCGAACTGCTGGAGGCGGGTCACGAGGTGCGCTGCATGGCGCGCTCGGCGGCCCGGCTGCGTGACCACCCGTGGGCGGGCCGGGTCGAGACGGTCCAGGCCGACGCCACGGACGAGGAGAGCACGGCCAGGGCCCTCGACGGCGTCGAGGTCGCCTACTATCTCATCCACGCCATGGGCGGAGGCAGGGACTTCGCCGCCTCCGACCGCCGCGCCGCCACGGTCTTCGCCTCCGCCGCCGCGCGGGCCGGGGTGCGCCGCGTCGTCTACCTCGGCGGGCTGACCCCCGAGAGCGGGCCGATTCCCGAGGGAGGACCGATTCCCGAGGACGGGCCGGCCTCCGGGCGTGAGCCGGCGCCCGGGCAGGGGCTGTCGCCCCACATGCGCTCCCGCGCCGAGGTCGGGCGCATCCTCCTCGACGCCCCGGTGCCCGCCGTGGTGCTGCGGGCGGCGGTCGTCATCGGCTCCGGCTCGGTGTCGTTCGAGATGCTGCGCTACCTCACCGAGCGGCTGCCGGTGATGACGACGCCGAGCTGGGTGCGGACCAGGACGCAGCCCATCGCGATCCGTGACGTCCTGCGCTACCTCGTGGGATGGGCGTCGGTCGAGGAGGAGGTGAACCGCTCCTTCGACATCGGTGGCCCGGACGTGCTCACCTACGCCGACATGATGCGCGTCTACGCCCGCGTCGCCGGGCTGCCCCGCCGCGTCATCATCCCGGTGCCGCTGCTCAGCCCCGGCCTGTCGAGCCACTGGGTGGGGCTGGTCACCCCCGTCCCCGCGGGCATCGCCAGGCCCCTGGTCGAGTCGCTGCGCAACGAGACCGTCTGCCGCGAGCACGACATCGCCCGTCACATCCCCGACCCGCCCGAAGGGCTCGTCGGCTTCGGTGACTCCGTCGCGCTCGCCCTGCGGCGGATCAGGGAGGCGAAGGTCACCACCCGCTGGTCCTCGGCCTCGACGCCGGGCGCGCCGAGCGACCCGCTGCCGACCGACCCCGACTGGGCGGGCGGCAGCCTCTACACCGACCGGCGGGCCCGCCGCGTCCAGGTGCCGCCGGAGGCCCTCTGGGCGGTGATCGAGTCGGTCGGCGGGGAGAGCGGCTGGTACTCCCTGCCGGTCGCCTGGCGTGCCCGCGGTTTCCTCGACCGTCTCGTCGGCGGGGTCGGGCTGCGCCGGGGCCGCCGCGACCCACGGCACCTGCGCGTCGGCGACGCGGTCGACTTCTGGCGGGTCGAGGAGGTCGAGCCGGGACGGCTGCTGCGGCTGCGGGCGGAGATGCGCCTGCCCGGCCTGGCCTGGCTCGAACTCGGCGTCGGCCGCGCCGGGGAGGAGACCGTGTACCTGCAGCGGGCGATCTTCCACCCCCACGGGCTGGCCGGTCACCTCTACTGGCACGCCCTGTCGCCCTTCCACGGCCTGATCTTCGGCAGGATGCCGCGCAACGTCGCCGCCGCGGCGCGACGCAAGGTACGCGAGTGGCGAAGAAGTCCGGTGGGAACCGGGTCGGGAAACGATTCCAGCGGGCACAACCGGCAGGACATCGTTTCCAGCTGAACCACAGGAGGGGCCCCGACCATGGCCAAGATCCTGCTCGTCACCGGCGACGCCGCGGAGGACCTGGAGGTCTTCTATCCCTACCAGCGTCTGCAGGAGGAGGGCTACGAGGTGACGATCGCCGCCCCGGGCGTCAAGCGGCTGCAGTTCGTCGTGCACGACTTCGTCGAGGGCTTCGACACCTACACCGAGAAGCCGGGCCACACCTGGACGGCCGACGCGGCCTTCGCCGACGTCGACCCGCAGGAGTACGCCGCCCTGGTGGTGCCCGGCGGCAGGGCGCCCGAGTACATCCGCTCCGACGCCGACCTCCAGCGGATCGTCAGGCACTTCGACGAGGCGGGCAAGCCGATCGCGGCGCTCTGCCACGGCCCGCTCGTGCTGGCCGCGGCCGGGGTGCTGCGGGGACGGTCGAGCAGCGCCTACCCCGCCTGCGCGACCGACGTCGAGGTAGCGGGAGGCACCTGGGTCGACAGCGCCGCGCACATCGACGGCAACCTGGTCACCGGGCGCGCCTGGCCGGACCACCCGGCCTGGATGCGGGAGTTCGTGAAGATCCTCAGGGTCGAGGCGCCGATCTGACCGTCGCACGGGACCGCCCCCGTGTGACCGCCGTACGGGGGCAGGTTCTCTTTCCGCTTCCTTCGCGGGAAAAACCTCAAGAGATATCCCTTCATGGGTTCTTCCGGGGATGTTGAGAAATATGTCAGGCATCCCGAATTATCTTTGCGAAATCTCCGATTGTCGTTTTCTCCCGCCCAGGTCGCCCCGCCGTACGGTCATTAGGACAGGGATGACGTCCGGCGCGAGGGGGGAGAACCGGTCGTGGACCAGACGCCTTTGGCCCGTGCCCAGGACGCGTTCGCTCGCCGGGTCGAGCCTGCACTCGCGCTGGCGGAGGACGCGGGCCGGGTGGCCGGGGCCTGCCACGCCATGGCGGAACGCTTCCACGGCGGAGGCAGGCTCGTCGTCTTCGGCAGCGGGGAGGCCGCGACCGACGCCCAGCACATCGCCGTCGAGTTCGTCCACCCGGTGATCGTGGGCAAACGCGCCCTGCCTGCCTTCTCCCTGACGAACGACGTGGCGACCATCACCGGCATCACCGCGGTCGCGGGGGCCGAGGAGGTCTTCGCCCACCAGCTCCGCCACCTGGCCGTCCCCGGCGACATGGCACTCGGCGTGTCCGCGACCGGGAACTGCGCCGACGTGCTCAGGGCACTGGAGACCGCCAGGGCCCTCGGCCTGCTCACGCTGGCGCTGGTCGGCGGAGACGGCGGGGCGATCCGGGAGAGCGGTGCGGCCGACCACGTGCTCGCCGCCCGCTCCCACGACCCCCGGGTGGTCAAGGAGACGCACGTCACGATGTACCACGTCCTGTGGGAGCTGGTGCACGTGTTCCTCGAACAGCCCGGCGTGCTCGCCCCGAGGGTGGTCGCGTGACCGGCCGGGAGCGGGCGGACGGCACGGCGGGCGGCGCTGCCGGGGGCCGGACCCCGCCTGAGCCGTGCCACGAGGAGGTGTGCCTGACCTGCTCCGACGAGGCGGTGCCGGCCAGGGTGGTACGGCTGCTCGACGCGGGCCTGGCCGTGGCGGAGGCCGGGCGGGGCGCCGGGCGGGAAACGGTGGAGATCAGCGTCGCCCTGGTCGACGCCCAGGTCGGCGACGTCGTGCTCGTGCACGCCAGGGAGGCCATCGCCGTACTCAGGGGAGTGGACACATGAGCGCGCCGGACACCTCGGTCGAGTCGCTGTACCCGTTCCTCTACGCGGGCC
Organism: Streptosporangium sp. NPDC020072; assembly: GCF_040631445.1. Taxonomy (NCBI): domain Bacteria; kingdom Bacillati; phylum Actinomycetota; class Actinomycetes; order Streptosporangiales; family Streptosporangiaceae; genus Streptosporangium; species Streptosporangium sp. NPDC020072. Next base: position 181,648 of record NZ_JBEYAB010000006.1, read on the forward strand.
CGACGGACCTGGAGGCGGTGCTGGCGGCGGTGCGCCGCTCGACGGAGGAGAAGGCCGGTGAGATCGTCGCCCTGCGCCGGGAGGTGCTCGACCGCGACGGCGCCGGGATCGCCGCCTGCGCCGAGGCTCTGGCCGAGGCCTTCGCCGGCGGCGCGAGACTGTTCGCCTTCGGCAACGGAGGCAGCGCGACCGACGCGCAGGACGTGGCCGCCCTGTTCCTCAGCCCCGGATTCCTGCCGGACGGCGGGGCCACGAAACCGCTGCCCGCCTTCGCCCTCACCGGGGACGTCGCGGTGGTGACGGCGCTGTCGAACGACGTCGGCTTCGAGGTCGTGTTCGCCCGCCAGCTCGCCGCCTCGGGACGCGCAGGGGACATCGCGTTCGGGCTCTCGACGAGCGGCAACTCACGCAACCTCGTCGCCGCCTTCGAGGAGGCGGACCGGCGGGGGATGACCACGGTGGGACTGGCGGGCTACGACGGCGGTCAGATGGCCGAGCTCGGCACCGTCGACCACCTGTTCGTGGTGCCGTCGAGCTCGGTGCACCGCATCCAGGAGGCCCAGACGACCATCTACCACGTGCTGTGGGAGCTCACCCAGCACGCGCTCTCCCGGCACGGGACTCCGGCCGGGAGCGGCCCAGGCTGACAAGCACTCGTCCGACGGCGGGCAGGAGCCCGCGAAGGTGGTGAGGCGCATGACCACGCAGAGCGGGTCGAAGGCGACCAACGCGGAGACAACACAAGAGCCGGTCGTTCACATTCTGTGGATCAACGCGGGCCTGAGCTGCGACGGCGACTCGGTCTCGCTGACCGCGGCGACCCAGCCGAGCATCGAGGAGATCGTGCTCGGCGCGCTGCCCGGCCTGCCGAAGGTCGCGGTGCACTGGCCGTTGATCGACTTCGAGTCCGGCCCCGTGCAGGGGGCGGACGTGTTCATCGACTGGTTCTTCAAGGCCGAACGGGGCGAACTCGACCCGTTCGTGCTGGTGGTCGAGGGCTCCATCCCCAACGAGGGGATCAAGCAGGAGGGTTACTGGTGCGGTTTCGGCAACGACCCGGAGACCGGGCAGCCGATGACGACGAGCCAGTGGCTCGACCGGCTGGCCCCGAAGGCCACCGCGGTGCTGGCCGCCGGCACGTGCGCCACCTACGGCGGAGTCCACGCCATGGAGGGCAACCCGACCGGCGCCATGGGGGTCGCCGACTACCTGGGCTGGGACTGGCGCTCCAAGGCGGGGCTGCCGATCGTGAACGTGCCGGGCTGCCCGGTCCAGCCGGACAACCTGTCCGAGACGATCGTGTACCTGCTCTACCAGGTCGCGGGCCAGGCCCCGATGATCCCGCTGGACGAGGCCCTGCGGCCGACCTGGCTGTTCGGGGCCACCGTGCACGAGGGATGCGACCGGGCGGGCTACTACGAACAGGGGCAGTTCGCGACCGAGTACGGCTCGCCACGATGCCTGGTGAAGATCGGGTGCTGGGGGCCGGTCGTCAAGTGCAACGTGCCCAAGCGCGGCTGGCTGAACGGGGTCGGCGGCTGCCCGAACGTGGGCGGCATCTGCATCGCCTGCACGATGCCGGGCTTCCCCGACAAGTTCATGCCGTTCATGGACGAGCCGCCGGGGGCGCTCATCTCCTCGACGGCCAGTGCCGCCTACGGCGGGGTGATCCGCAGGCTGCGCGCCATCACCCTCAAGACGGCGGACAAGGAACCGAAGTGGCGCAGGCGGGGGCACGAGCTGCTGACCGGCTACCGGGCGCCCTGGTGAACGGCACCGGGGTGACCGGCCCGCGATGTCCGGCAGGACACGGGCGTAACGAACACGGCGAGGGCAGGCCCGCGCGCACGCGGGCGGGACGGGGCTGACATGACGACGACACCGCACCAGGGTGGCGCGAAACCCGGGAAATCCGCGGCGGGACCGGGTCCGGGGGACAGCGAACTGGTGGAGATGGCCTGGGACCCGATCACCAGGATCGTGGGCAGCCTGGGCATCTACGCCAAGGTCGACTTCAAGCAACGCCGGGTCGCCGAGTGCTACAGCACCTCGTCGATCTTCCGCGGCTACAGCATCTTCATGAAGGGCAAGGACCCCAGGGACGCGCACTTCATCACCAGCAGGATCTGCGGGATCTGCGGCGACAACCACGCCACCTGCTCGGTCTACGCGCAGAACATGGCCTACGGCATCCGCCCGCCCGCGCTGGGGGAGTGGATCGTCAACCTCGGCGAGGCCGCCGAGTACATGTTCGACCACAACATCTACCAGGAGAACCTGGTGGGGGTCGACTACTGCGAGAAGATGATCGCCGAGACCAACCCCGGCGTGCTGGCGACGGCCGAACGCACCGAGGCCCCGCACGCGGGCGAGCACGGCTACGCCACGATCGCCGACATCATGCGCTCGCTCAACCCGCTCGAAGGGGAGTTCTACCGCGAGGCGCTGCAGATGAGCAGGCTGACCAGGGAGATGTTCTGCCTGATGGAGGGCAGGCACGTACACCCCTCGACGCTGTACCCCGGCGGGGTCGGCACGGTGGCGACCGTGCAGCTGTTCACCGACTACCTGTCGCGGCTCATGCGGTACGTGGAGTTCATGAAGAAGGTCGTGCCGATGCACGACGACCTGTTCGACTTCTTCTACACGGCGCTGCCCGGCTACGAGGAGGTCGGCAGGCGCCGGGTCCTGCTGGGCTGCTGGGGCAGCTTCCAGGACCCCGGGTACTGCGACTACGACTACCGCACGATGAGCGACTGGGGGCGGCGGGCCTTCGTCACCCCGGGCGTCGTGGTCGACGGCAGGCTGCTGACCACCGACCTGGTGGACATCAACCTGGGCATCAGGATCCTGCTGGGCAGCTCCTTCTACGACGACTGGGAGGGGCAGGAGAAGTTCGTCACCCACGACCCGCTGGGCAACCCGGTCGACGCCCGCCATCCGTGGAACCAGCACACCATCCCGCACCCGCAGAAACGGGACTTCGCCGACAAGTACAGCTGGGTGATGTCGCCGCGCTGGCACGACGGGGAGAACCTGCTGGCCCTGGACACCGGCGGCGGCCCCATCGCCAGGCTGTGGGCCACGGCGCTCGCCGGGCTCGTCGACATCGGCTACGTCAAGGCCACCGGGCACAGCGTGCAGATCAACCTGCCCAAGAGCGCGACGAAGCCGGAGAGGAGCTTCGAGTGGAGGATCCCCGAGCACAACGGGCAGCCGCTGTCGAACGCCCTTGAACGCAACCGGGCGCGCACCTACTTCCAGGCCTACGCCGCGGCCTGCGCGCTGTACTTCGTCGAGCAGGGGCTGGCGGAGGTGCGCGCGGGCCGCAGCGACACCTGGACGCCGTTCACGGTGCCCGAGGAGGCGGTCAGCTGCGGCTTCACCGAGGCGGTCCGCGGGGTGCTCTCGCACCACATGGTGATCCGCGACGGGAAGATCGCCAACTACCACCCGTATCCGCCGACGCCGTGGAACGCCAGCGTGCGCGACAGCCACGGCACGCCGGGGCCGTACGAGGACGCCGTGCAGAACACGCCGATCTTCGAGGAGAACCCGCCCGAGCGCTTCAAGGGCATCGACATCATGAGGGCGGTGCGCAGCTTCGACCCCTGCCTGCCGTGCGGGGTCCACATGTACCTCGGCGGCGGTGGCGAGTTGCGCAGGCTGCACACCCCGCACGCGTTCGGCGCCTGAGACGGGGGCGGGCGGATGTCGGAGACCACCGGCGCGCAGGCGACGGGTGAGCGGGTCGAGGAGCTGCTGGCCGAACTGGCCGCGCTCGGCGACCCCCTCGCCCGCGCCAGGGCCGAGGAACTGGTGCGGGCGCTGGTCGGCCTGTACGGCGCGGGCCTCGAACGCGTCATGGAGATCGTGACGGAGGAGGAGGCCACGGGGGTGCTGCGCCGGGTGACCTGCGACCCCCTGCTGTGCGGGCTGCTGGCGGTGCACGACCTGCACCCGCTGGACACCGGCGAGCGGGTACGGCTCGCCCTTGAGGAGGTCAGGCCCCACCTGGGCGGCCACTCGGGGGACGTGGAACTCGTCTCCGTCGAGGAGGACACCGGCGTGGTACGGCTGCGCCTGCGCGGCGCCTGCGACGGCTGCCCCTCCTCCAGGATCACGGTGCGGCACGCGATCGAGCGGGCGGTGACCGGGGCGGCCCCCGAGGTGGTCCGCGTCGAGGTCGAGGGCATGGTCGAGGTCGCGGCCGAGGGCGCAGCCGGGGACGGCTCGCTGCTGCAGATAGGCACCAGGCCGCCTCCCGGGCCGTGCCCGGTCCCGGAACCGGGAGCACAGCCGGGCGCGCGGTCAGGGGCGGGGACGGTGGCGCGGTGAGCACGGGACTGCGGCGCTTCAGGGAGCCGGCCGTCCCCGGGCCGCCGGTAAGCCCGGGGGCGCGGTGCTGCGAGCTGTGCGCCGAACCGATCGGCGAACGGCACGCCCACGTGGTGGACGTCGGCGGCCGCGCCCTGATGTGCGCCTGCCGCGGCTGCCACCTGCTCTTCACCACCGAGGGGGCGGCCATGGGCAGGTTCCTCGCGGTGCCGGGCCGTCACCTGTACGCACCCCGTCTCGCCCTGTCGGAGGCCGACTGGCAGGAGCTGCGGATCCCCGTGCGGATGGCGTTCTTCTTCCGCAACTCGGCACTCGGTCGTACGGTCGCCCTCTATCCGAGCCCCGCAGGGGCGACCGAGTCCGAACTGCCCGCGGAGACCTGGGAACGGGTCCTGGCGGCCAACCCCGCCCTCGCCGGCGTCAGTCCGGACGTCGAGGCGCTGCTCGTCGACCGGGGGCCGGACGGCTTCGCGGGCCATCTGGTGCCGATCGACGCCTGCTACGAGCTGGTCGGCCTGGTCAGGACCCTGTGGAAGGGCTTCGGCGGCGGACAGGAGGCGTGGGAGGCCATCGACTCCTTCTTCGCGGACCTGCGTGAACGCGGCCGGGTCGTCGGTGGGCCCGCCGGTGAAGGGGGCGGGGACCGTGACTGACCTCGGCTTCTCCTGCCTGGACGCCCGCCCCGACCCCTTCGCGGCCGCCCCGACGCTGCTCTTCCGGCTGCGCCTGACCGAGCCGGACGGCGGCAGGGTGCAGGCCGCCGTGCTGCGCTGCCAGATCCGCGTCGAGCCGCGCCGCCGCCGCCACACGCCGCGGGAGGCCGAACTGCTCGGCGACCTGTTCGGCGACCCCTCCCGCTGGGGCACCACGCTCACGGCGCTGCAGTTCGCCAACGTCTCGGCCACGGTGCCCGGCTTCACCGGCGAGACCGAGATCGACCTGCCGGTGCCCGTCACCTACGACCTGGAGGTCGCGGCGGCCAGGTACTTCGCAGCCCTCGACGACGGCGAGATCCCGCTGATCCTGCTGTTCAGCGGCACCGTGTTCACCCGCACCCCGCAGGGCCTGTCCGCCGGGCAGGTGCCCTGGGACCGGGAGGCGCGCCACCGGCTGCCGGTGGCCGTGTGGCGTGAGCTGATGGACCGCCACTTCCCCGGGCAGGGGTGGCTGCGGCTCGACCGGGAGACCCTGCGCGAGCTCGGCCGCTTCAAGTCCGCCAGGGCGCTGACCACCTGGGACGAGACCGTGCGGGCGCTGCTCGCGCAGACGAGGGAGGCCGCCGGATGAGCACCCCGATGGAGACCGCCCGGCAGGTCGCCGACACCGTGCTGTACGAGGGGTACCTGCTCTACCCCTACCGGGCGTCGGCCGCGAAGAACCGGACACGCTGGCAGTTCGGGGTGCTCGTGCCGCCCGGCTACACCGCGACCGCCGAACCGTCCCGCTGCCAGACCGAGTGTCTCCTCCAGGCGGGAGAGGAGGCGACGGTCCACGTCAGGCTGCGCTTCCTGCACCTGGTCGCCAGGACCGTCGAACGGCTCGAAGCCGACGGCGCCCACCGGCCGGTCCCCTCCCTGCGGATCGGCGAGGAGACCCACCTGAGCTTCGACGAGGCCGTCGAGCGGGAGTGCGAGGCCGTCCTGCCGCTGGCGGAGCTGCTCGGGGCCGGACGGACCCTGGAGGCGGGCTTTCCCGGGGGCCGTACGGCCGAGCCGCTCCTGGCCCCCTCGGGGCGGGCCGCAGGCCGTGTCGTGCGCGAGCACCTGCCGGTCGAGGCGGTGGCGCGGATCGGCGCCGAACGGCTCGCCGGGCCGTACGGGCCGGTCAGGCTGCGGGTGCGGGTGGAGAACACCTGCGGCTGGGAGCCGGGGCCGGAGGCGGGCCGCGACGACGCGCTGCGCAGGTCGCCGATCGCCGCCCACACGCTGCTCGCGGTCACGGGCGGGGAGTTCCTGTCCCTGCTCGACCCGCCGGAATGGGCGGGAGAGGCGGCGCGCGCCTGCCGGAACCTGCACACCTGGCCGGTGCTCGTCGGCGAGCCGGGACGGCGCGACGCCGTGCTCTCGGCGCCGATCATCCTGTACGACCACCCGGCCGTCGCCCCGGAGAGCCCCGGCGACCTCTTCGACGCCACCGAGATCGACGAGATCCTCAGCCTCAGGACGATGACCCTGACCGAGGAGGAGAAGCGGGAGGCGAGGGCCACCGACCCGCGGGCCGCCCGCATCGTCGAGCGGACCGGGGACATGCCGGGCGAGATGCTCGAACGGCTGCACGGCGCCATCCGCTACCTGCGCTCCTGCGGGCCTGAGCCCGTACGGCAGGAACAGGGGCGACAGCCGGTGCCGTGGTGGGACCCCGGCGCGGACACCTCGGTCTCCCCGGGGAGCGACGGCGTCGTCGTCGCGGGGGTGACCCTCGCCCGAGGCAGCAGGGTCCGGCTGCTGCCCGGCGGGGGCGCCTGCCCGGGGGCGCCCGGCGGGCGCCGCGCGGACGCCCACGACATGTTCCTGACCGGGCGGGCCGCGACGGTCGAGGCCGTCCTGCTCGACGTGGACGGCGTCCACCACCTGGCCGTGACCCTGGAGGACGACCCGGGAGCCGACCTGCAACGCGCCCAGGGCCGCTTCCTGTACTTCTCGCCGGACGAGGTCGAGCCGCTCGACGGCGCCCCGGCGGAGGGGGAGGGCCGATGAGCGGCGGGATCCTGGTGGCGGGCGTCGGCAACGTCTTCTTCGGCGACGACGGGTTCGGCGTCGAGGTCGTCAGGCTGCTCGGCGAGCAGGGGCCGCCGGAGGGCGCCGTGGTGGCCGACTTCGGCATCCGCGGAGTCCACCTGGCCTACGAGCTGCTGGCCGGGTACGACGGCCTGATCCTCCTCGACGCCGTCCCCAGGGGGGAGCGGCCGGGGACGCTGTCGGTCATCGAACCCGGCATCGACCGGGGGACCCGGGACGAGGCGCCGCTCCTCATGGGGGCGCTCGGCGACTCCCACGGCATGACGCCGGACGCGCTGTTCGCGCTGTTCGGCCCGCTCGGCGTCACCACCGAGCCGGTCCTGCTCGTCGGCTGCGAGCCCGCCGACACCTCGCCGGGCATGGGACTCAGCGAACCGGTCGCCCACGCGGTCCCCGTGGCCGCGGGGCTCGTCCGGGAGCTGGTCGCGGAACAGGTCGCGGCGTCAGGCGCCGCGCGTATCGAGAGGGGAAGGACATGATCGGGAAAGTGCTGCTGCTGACGGCCGCCGCGGGGGTGGCGGTCGTGATCGCCGTCTCCCTGCCCGACATCCTGCGCTACAAGCGGATGAGGGAGATGTGACCGGCCGGTACGGCCCCGCGCGGGCCACCCGGGGTGAAGGACCGACACGAGAGGCGGCGGGGCCGTGCACGAGTTCGGAATAGCCGAGGCGGTGCTCGACGCGGTCGAGCGAAGGGCCCGGGGACGCAAGGTGGCGCGCCTGCGCGTGCGGGCCGGGGCGATGCTGCGGATCACCGGGCCCGCGTTCGACCAGGCGTTCTCCCTGGTCGCGCCGGGCAGCGTGGCGGAGGGCGCCACGGCGGACCTGGTCGTGGTGCCCGCCAGGCTCACCTGCCGCTCCTGCGGCGAGGACCGGGAGACCTACGACGCGCTGGCCGTGTGCGGTGGCTGCGCGAGCACCGACGTCGACCTGCTGGGCGGCGACGAGCTGACCCTCGAATCCATCGAGCTTGAGGAGGTGGTGAGCCATGTGTCTGGGGATTCCGGGGGAGATCGTGGAGATCCTGGCGGATCACACTGACCTCGCGAGGGTCGACGTGAGCGGGGTACGGCGGGCGATCAACGTCGGCCTGCTCGAAGGCGAGGAGCTCAGGCCGGGCGACTGGATCCTCATCCACGTCGGCTTCGCCCTATCGAAGATCGACGAGGACGAGGCGAAGGCCGCGATGGAGTTCCTGGAGAGCATCGGCCAGGCGTACGACGACGAACTCGCCGCACTCAAGGAGTCCTCGCTGGACCCCTTCGATCCGATCGGCCGGGGTGAGGCGTGATGCGTTTCGTCGACGAGTACCGTGACGCGGAGAAGGCGCGGGCCCTCGCCGCGAAGATCGCGAACCTGTGCGAACCGGGGCGGCGCTACAAGTTCATGGAGGTCTGCGGCGGCCACACGCACACCATCTACAAGCACGGGCTTGAGGACCACCTGCCGGAGAACATCACCCTGGTGCACGGCCCCGGCTGCCCGGTCTGCGTCATCCCGATGGGACGGGTCGACGACGCCATCCACATCGCCGAGCGGCCAGATGTGATCATGACCTCCTTCGGCGACATGATGCGGGTCCCCGGCGGGCGGGGCTCGTTCTTCGACTCCATGGCCCAGGGCGCCGAGATCCGCATGGTCTACTCACCGCTGGACGCCCTCAAGATCGCCCGGCAGAACCCGGACAGACGTGTCGTCTTCATGGCGATCGGCTTCGAGACCACGGCTCCCTCGACCGCCATGACGGTCATGCGCGCCGAGGCCGAGCGGATCACCAACTTCTCCGTCTTCTGCAACCACGTGACGATCATCCCCGCGATCAAGGCCATCCTGGACTCCCCGGACCTGCGCCTTGACGGGTTCATCGGCCCCGGCCACGTCTCGACGGTCATCGGCTGCGGGCCGTACGAGTTCATCGCCCGTGACTACGGCAAACCGCTCGTCGTCGCGGGGTTCGAGCCGCTCGACCTCCTGCAGTCGATCTACATGCTGCTGCTGCAACTGGCCGAGGGGCGCTCCGAGGTGGAGAACCAGTACGCCCGCGTCGTGCCGTGGGAGGGCAACCCCAGGGCGCTCGCCGCCGTCAACCAGGTGATGCGGCTGCGGCCCTACTTCGAGTGGCGCGGCCTGGGGTTCATCTCCCACTCCGCGCTCGGCATGCGGGAACGCTACGCCGTCCACGACGCGGAACAGATCTTCGGCATCCCCGGCGTCCGGGTGGCCGACCCCAAGGCCTGCCAGTGCGGCGAGGTGCTCAAGGGCGTGCTCAAACCGTGGGAGTGCAAGGTGTTCGGCACCGCCTGCACCCCGGAGACCCCGATCGGCACCTGCATGGTCTCCTCGGAGGGGGCCTGCGCGGCCTACTACAACTTCGGCCGTTTCTCCCGGGAACGGGTGCGGGAGGCGACACGGTGACCGGCGCCGAGGGAACCGCGGCCTGGGCCGAGGCCCTGGTCCGCGAACACGAGAACCAGACCGTACGGCCGGGCCGCGAGGAACAGGTCCTCGAACGCGTCGACCGGGCACGCCGCCGCAAGGCCACGGTGCGGGAGGAACACATCACCATGGCCCACGGGGCAGGGGGCAAGGCGACCCAGTCCCTGGTCGAGGCGGTCTTCCTTGAGTCCTTCCGCAACCCGCTGCTCGAACCGCTCGAAGACGGCGCCGTGTTCGACGCCGGCACCCAGCGCCTGGCCCTGACCACCGACTCCTACGTTGTCTCCCCGTTGTTCTTCCCCGGGGGGAACATCGGCGACCTCGCGGTCAACGGGACCGTCAACGACCTGGCGATGTGCGGCGCCCGCCCGCTGTACCTCTCGGCGGGCTTCATCCTGGAGGAGGGGTTCCCCGTCGGCGACCTCAGGCGCGTCGTCGCGTCGATGGCCGAGGCGGCGCAGGCGGCCGGGGTCCGGATCGTCACCGGCGACACCAAGGTGGTGCAGCGCGGCAAGGCCGACGGGTGCTACGTCAACACGGCCGGGGTCGGGCTGCTCGACCGGCCCGGCGCCCTGGGTGTGGCGGGGGCACGCCCCGGCGACGCCGTCATCGTCTCCGGGCCGGTCGGCGAGCACGGCGTCACCATCATGCTCGCCCGGGGCGAACTGGACATCGAGGCCGACCTGGTCTCCGACACGGCGCCGCTGAACGGGCCGGCCGCCGCGCTCCTTGACGCCTGCCCCGGCGCCGTGCGCTGCATGCGCGACGCGACCAGGGGCGGGGTCGCCACGATCCTGAACGAGATCGCGCGGGCCTCCGGCGTCGCCGTGGTCGTCGAGGAGGACGCGGTCCCGGTACGGCGGGCCGTACGCGGCGCGTGCGAACTGCTCGGCATCGACCCGCTCTACGTGGCCTGCGAGGGACGTCTGGTCGCCGTGGTCGACGGCGCGGTGGCGGACGCCGCGCTGGCGGCCCTGCGCGCGCACCCCCTCGGCGAGGGCGCCGCGCTCGTCGGCCGCGTCGGGCAGGACCCCCCGGGGCTGGTGCTGCTGAAGACCGGTTTCGGCGGCACCCGCATCGTGGACCTGCTGGTCGGCGACCCGCTGCCCCGCATCTGCTGAGGGAGCCGCCCACAGCCGCCCACAGACGTGCCCAGGCGCCCACGGACACACGGGCCAGCGCCGGACGTCGCGGGCGCCCGGGTCAGTGCCGGACGTCGCGGGCGCCCGCGACGACGGCCTGGCCCAGGCTGACGCCGCCGTCGTTGGGCGGCACCCGCCCGTGCGTCAGCACGTGGAAGCCGTCCTCCTCCAGGAGGGCGGCGGCCCGCACGAGCAACAGCGCGTTCTGGAACACGCCCCCGGAGAGCGCGACCGTGGACGGCCCGCCCGCCCGCCTGACCCGGGCGCAGCCCTCGGCGACGATCCGCGCGACCGTGTTGTGGAACCTGGCGGAGACCACCCCGGTCTCCGTGCCCGCCCGGACGTCCTCGGCGACCGCCGCGACCAGGTCGGTCCCGTGGACGACGAAGGGGGCAGAACCCGTCAGGCGGAAGCCGTAACGGCCCGTCTCCGCCGGGTCGGCGAGCCGTTCCCACTCGATCGCCGCCTGCCCCTCGTAGCCGATGACGTCCCGGACGCCCGCGACCGAGGCCACCGCGTCGAACAGCCTGCCCGCGCTCGACGTCAGGGGGGCGTTCACCCCGCGCCTGCCGAGCGCCAGGACCCCCTCCCAGGCCTCGGCGTTGCGCCGTACGACGTCCAGGTCACCGGGTACGGCACCGCCGTATGCCGCGTCGAGGTAGGCGGCGGCCATCCGCCACGGCTGCCTGACCGCCGCCGCCCCGCCGGGCATCGGCACCGTGGCCAGATGACCCGCCCGCTCGAAGGAGACCAGGTCGGCCACCAGGAACTCCCCGCCCCACAGCGTCGCGTCCGGACCGTAGCCGAGCCCGTCGAAGGCCACCCCGATCACCGGCCCCGCGACCCCGTTGTCGGCCAGGCACGAGGCCACGTGCGCGTGATGGTGCTGCACCGCCACCGGGCGGGCCCCCGCGAGAGGCCCCTCAAGGGCGAGCGCGTACTTGGTCGACAGGTACTCCGGGTGCAGGTCGTGGGCCACCACCTCGGGGACGATGTCGAACAGCCGCAGGAAGTGGCCGACCCCCTCGGTGAAGGACCGGAACGTCTCGTAGTTCTCCAGGTCGCCGATGTGGTGGGAGACGAAGGCGTGGGCGCCCCTGGCCACGCAGAAGGTGTGCTTCAGCTCCGCGCCGCAGGCCAGCACGGGCCCGGGCAGGGCGCGGGCGAGCGGCAGCGGGCGCGGGGCGTACCCCCGGGAGCGCCGCAGCGGCAGCTCACGACCCCGCAGGACCCGCACGACCGAGTCGTCGGTACGCGTGTGGATCGGCCGGTCGTGGACGAGGAAGGCGTCGGCGACCCCGCCCAGGCGGGCCAGCGCGTCCTCGTCGCGGTAGGCGATCGGCTCGTCGGAGACGTTGCCGCTGGTGAGCACCATGGGCGCGTCCAGGCCGCGCAGCAGCAGGTGGTGCAGCGGGGTGTAGGGCAGCATCACCCCGAGCCACCGGTCCCCGGGCCTCTCACCGGAAGGGCCGCCGGAGGGGGCCACGGAGGGGGCGACGAGACGGGCGCTCTCCTCGCGCCCGCGCAGCAGCACGATCGGGCGCGCCCCCGAGATGAGCAACCGCTCCTCCGCCTCGTCCACCTCGCACAGCACCCGCGCCGCCGCCAGGTCGGCCACCATCACCGCGAAGGGCTTCTCCATCCGGTGCTTCCTGGAACGCAGCGCCGCGACGGCGGGCTCGCGGGAGGCGACGGCGGCCAGGTGGTAACCGCCAAGCCCCTTGACCGCGAGCACCCCGCCGCCGCGCAGCAGCCGTACGGCCTCCTCGACCGGGTCGCCCGGCAGCGGGCCGCCCGCGGGGCCGAGCAGCCGCAGCCGGGGGCCGCAGGCCGGGCAGCACACCGGCTGGGCGTGGAAGCGCCGGTCCGCCGGGTCGTGGTACTCCCGCGCGCAGTCCGCGCACATGGCGAAGCCCGCCATCGTGGTGTTCGGCCTGTCGTAGGGGACGTCCCGCACGATCGTGAACCGTGGCCCGCAGTTGGTGCAGTTGACGAAGGCGTAGCCGTACCGCCGGTCCGCCGGGTCGTCCATCTCGCGCAGGCAGTCGTCGCAGGTGGCCACGTCGGGGGAGACGAGCGTCCGCCGCGGCCCGCCCCCGGAGCTGCCCGCGATGGCGAAGCGCGTCTCACCCGTCGCCGTCGCGGGCCGCGCGCTGACCCGTTCGACCGTGGCCAGCGGCGGCGGGCTCGCGCTGAGCGCCGCGGTGAACTCCGCCACGAGGGCAGGGGCCCCCTCGACCTCGATGAACACCCCGCGTTCGTCGTTGCCGACCAGCCCGCCGAGGCCGAGCCGCACCGCCAGGCCGTACACGAAGGGGCGGAAGCCGACTCCCTGCACGACACCCTCGACCCTGATCACGGAACGCACACGGGTGATCACCCGATCATTGTCGGCCGGGCGCGCGGGAGGCCGCAACGAGGCGCGCCCCGCGCACCCGCCCCGGTACGGACTCCCGCACGGCCGTCCGGCTCACAGTGTGTCGTCGCGGACCTTCGCGAACAGGCGCGACGCGGCGGCGCGGTCCCAGTCGAGCCTCATGGGATCCACGGCGGACGGGCGGACGGGCACCGTGAGGAACTCGACGGAGCCGGGGGCCGTCCCGTCCAGGCTCCCGGCGATCGCCCGCAGCGTCGTCAGGTCGAGCCCGCGATCCGCCTTGACCCATTTCGCGGCCTCGCCGAGGAAGGCGGCGAGGCGGACGGGGTCCGACGTCAGGCCCGCGGCCTTGCGCGCCAGGGACTTCATGAACCGCTGCTGACGGCCGATCCGCTCAAGGTCGGAGCCGTCGCCCAGGCTGTAGCGCATCCGCACGTAGCCGAGCGCCTGGTCGCCGTTGAGCACCTGTCTGCCCTTGGGGAGCCGTACCTTCGCCTGCCGGTCCTCGACCGGGGCGGGCAGGGTGACCTCGATCCCTCCGATGGCGTCGACCATGCCCTTGAAGCCGGAGAAGTCCACCTCGACCGCGTGGTCGACGCGGACCCCGGTCAGGGTCTCGACCCGCTTCCAGAGGCAGGCCATGCCGCCTTCGGCGAAGGAGGCGTTGATCATTTCGATCCTCGCGGGAACGGTCCTGCCCGCCGGACTCGAACAGGGGGGAACCAGGACCATCGAGTCCCTGGGGATGCTGATGACGGAGACCCGCTCGCGGTCGGCGGACAGGTGCACCAGGAGCAGTGTGTCGGCGCGCGCGGCGTTCGCCCTGGGGTCCCCGACGTCCTCCCCGCGGCTCCTCCTGGCCCCCGCCTGGCCGTCGGTCCCGGCGACCAGCACGTTGATCGCCTCATTCGCCTTGACCGGGCGCGCCCCCACCGGGGAGGGCACCTCGTGGCCCCGCAGCAGCAGGTTCGGGACGACGAGCACGGCGGCGGTGGCCGCGGCGGCCAGGGCGAGCATCACCGCGCCGCGTGCACCGGGCCTGCGCGGCCATCGGCGTCCACGTCTCCCGCCGTCCAGGGCGCCGAGCAGGCGTCGCCGCTGGCCGTCGAGCGCGGCGGCGGACGGTTCGTGCTCCAGTTCGCCGCCGAGTGCGCGGAGCGTCGTCAGGTCGTCCATGGTCACTCCTCCTCGTGCATCGGGTTGGTCTCGCCGAGCGCCGCGCGTATCTTCCTGCGGGCCCTGTTCAGCCGGGAGCGCACGGTGCCGACCGGGACACCGAGGGAGCGGGCGGTCTCCTCGTACGACAGGTCGCCCCAGGCGATCAGCAACAGGACGTCACGGTCCCTGGGCGGCAGCCCCGCCAGCGCCTCCGCGAGCACGGGCCTGCAGGCCAGGGCGGTGACCTCGGCGGCCACCCGGTCGGCCGGGTTCTCGACCACGCCCTCCCCGGGGCTGCGCCGCAGCGCGCGGTACCTGGCGGCCTCGGTGCGGTGGTGCCTGGAGAGGAGTTTGGTCACGATGCCGAACAGCCAGGGACGGGCGTCGGCGTAGGCCAGGTCGTAGCGTCTCCTGCGGTCGAAGGCGACCAGGAACGTCTCACCGACCAGGTCCTCGGCCGTCTCGGGGCCGAGCCTGCGGGAGACGTACCGGTAGAGCATGCCGGCGTAGCGGTCGAACAGCGCGGCGAACGCCTCAGGACGTGTCCAGGACTCGCGTACCAGGTCGCGGTCACACGTGCCGGTCGTGGGCGGTGCGGTCATCGTCGGCACCATGGCATCGGGCCGGCCTTTCCGTAGGGGCAGGGGTCGGCGATGTCTCGCCACAACCCCCCGATCGGGTTCACGCCCCGCTCCCGGGCCTCGAAGCGGGACTCCTCTACAGTTCCGGCCATGACAACGCAGAAGTATCTGTCGGACCTGTTCTCACTGGACGGCAGGGTCGCCGTGGTGACCGGCGGGAGTTCCGGCATCGGCCGCTGCATCGCGGGGGCGCTGGCACGCGCCGGGGCGGCCGTCGTGGTCGTGGCGCGCAGGCCGGAGGAACTGGCCGCCACGACCGCCGAGCTTGAGGCCGACGGCTGCCGCGTCGCCTGGGTCAGCGCCGACCTGAGCACCCGCGAGGGCGTGCGCGCCGCGGCGGAGGAGGCGGTGAAGGCGTTCGGGGAGCCCGACATCCTCGTCAACAGCGCCGGGATCAACCAGCGTCCCCCCATGGGGGAGCTGGGCGAGGACGTGTGGGACGTCACCATGGCCGTCAACCTGGAGGCGCCCTACCTGCTGGGGCAGCGCTTCGGGCCGGGCATGGCGGAACGGGGGTTCGGCCGGATCATCCACATCAGCTCCCAGCAGGCGCACCGGGCCTTCGTGCAGAGCGGCGCCTACGGCGTCTCCAAGGGAGGGCTCGAATCGCTGTCACGCTCCCAGGCCGAGGCGTGGTCGCCGTACGGCGTCACCTGCAACACGCTCGTGCCCGGGTTCGTGATGACACCGCTCAACGCGCGGCTGTCGTCCGACCCCGAGCGGGTCGCCGCGCTGGCCGCGCGGACGATGATCGGCCGTAACGGCCTGGCGGAGGACTTCGCGGGCGCGGCGGTCTTCCTGGCGAGCCGCGCCTCGGCGTACGTCACCGGGCAGTCGATCTTCGTGGACGGCGGGCTCTCCGTCCACTGAGCGGGGCCTCAGGGGCCGACGAGGCAGAACTCGTTGCCCTCGGGGTCGAGCATCACCTGGAAGACGCCCGCCGCGTCGCGCACCGGCCCGCCGCAACGGCGGCCGCCGAGGCTCAGCGTGCCCTCCGCAGCCGCGACGACGTCCTCGACGGCGACGTCCAGGTGGAGCCGGTTCTTGCCCGCCTTGGCCTCGGGAACCCGCTGGAAGGCCATCCTGAGCCCGCCCGGGGGGTCGAGACTGGACCAGGCGGGGTCCCGGTGCACCGGGACCCCGCCGAGCAGACGGCTCCAGAACACGGCGAGCGTCTCGGGGCGGGCGCAGTCGACGACGAGCTGACTCTGACGGGCGGTCATCCGCCGATCGTACGGCCCGCCCGGGGCGGGCGGGCCGTACCCCGGGCCCCTATCCGGCGACGGCGGGGCCGGGGGCCTGGGCGTCCGCCCGGCCCAGGGGGCGCCAGGCGACGGCCAGGACGACGAGCATCGTCCCGGCAGCGATCCAGAACGGCGCCGTGATCCCCAGCGCGTGGGCGACGACGCCGCCGAGCAGCGAGCCGAGGGCGGCGCCGCTGACGTCGAGCAGCGCGTACGCGCTGGTGACCCGTCCGAGGAGGCCGCCGGGCACCGCCCGCTGGCGCAGCGTCACGACGATCACCCCCCACACCATCGCGTGTGTGCCGAAGACCACCAGGATGACCGCGGCCACCCACGGCCGCGTGGTCAGGGCGAGGACGAGATGGGTCGCCGCCTCGATGAGCAGCCCGGCGCGCAGCAGCGCGGTCGCGCCGAACCGCGACCACAACCGGCCCGCCGTCAGCGTGCCGAGCAGGCCGCCGGCGGCGAAGGCGGTCAGCAGCAGGCCGTACCCCACCTCCGACAGGCCCAGACGTTGCCGGGCGTACAGCACGAAGACCGCGAAGGCCCCGCAGAACATCAGGTTGCCCACCCCCATGCTCAGCGCCAGGGTCCGCAGTAACCGGTGCCGCCACAGCCGGCGCACCCCCTCGGAGATGTCGGCGCGCAGACCACCGCTCGGCCCGGGAGGGGCGGCGAGAGGCAGGGGCCGCATGGCGGACACCAGGGCGGCGGCCACCACGAAGGTCAGCGCGTCGAAACCGAACGGCAGCGCGGCCGAGACGGTGAACAGCCATCCGCCGAGCGGTTTGGCCGCGAACTGGTTGCCGACGGTGAAGGTGGCCATCAGCCGTGTGTTCGCCCCGGCCAGCAGCTCCGGCGCGACGACGGCGGGAAGCAGGGCGGCCGAGGCGGTGTCGGCGACGGTCTCCGCCGTGCCGAGCAGGAAGAAGACGACGTAGACGAGGGGAACGGTCAGCGCCCCCGCCGCGATGACGGCGCAGAGCGTCCCCAGGGCGAGGGCGCGGACCAGGTTGACGGCGACGATCAGCCGCCGCCGGTCGAGCCGGTCCACATAGGCGCCGCTGACCAGGGAGAACAGCACCCACGGGAGCTGCTGGGCCAGGACGGCGCCCGCGACGAGGACGGGGTCGTCGCTCAGTGAGGCGACAAGGAGGGGACCGGCCGTCAGGGTGACCCCGTCGCCGACGTTGGAGACGGCGGAGGCGGTCCAGAGTTTGCCGAAGTCCGCGCCGAGACGCGCGGACGTGCGAGCACGCAAAAGAGCTCCTCGGAAGGAAGGAACGATCGGGGAAAAGGTGATCGTTCCGGGGCGAGGAGCACGGACCGCCGCGACCGGGACCGCGCGCGGGCGGCCTCAGGTCAGGGCGACGGGACGGGTCCCCGCGCCGGAACCTGGAAGGCGGCCTCGTCGAAGCTCATGCGGAACCTCCGTCGTGTGGGCGGTCTCTGGGCGGATGTTACCTCTCGGCGGGGGGCGGTGGAATTGATCGATTACCCGTGATGTTCGATGGGTCGACAGGCACATCACGCGACTGCGGAGGTTCCCGTGGGAAAGCTGAACGACGACGCCAAGGCACTGCTCAGCCAGCCCATTCACGGCTGGGTGACCACCCTGCGCCCTGACGGCTCGCTGCACAGCACCGTCGTCTGGGTGGACGTCGACGGAGACGACGTCATCTTCAACACCGCCGTCGGCCGCGCCAAGGAGCGCCACCTGCGCGACAACCCGCAGGTCTCGGTGAGCGTGCTCGACCCGAAGGACGCCTTCCACCTGGTGAGCGTCTCCGGTGTCGCCCAGTTCGAGCTCGACGGCGCCGACGAGGTCATCGACGGCCTGGCCAACAAGTACCTCGGGGTGGAGACCTACCCCTACCGCCAGCCGGGCGAGCAGCGCGTCACCGTCAGGATCAGGCCCGAGCAGGTCGTCTACAGCGGGGGCAGCTGACGCCCGTCACGGGGAGCGCGCGGCCGTCGGTAGTCTGCTGCGAACCACACACCGCGACCCTGGAGGCATGACGGATGGAAGCAAGCGGCGAGGGCACGGCGAGGCAGATCACGTTCGTGGGTGAGCCGGTGCTGCACCGCCCGTGCCAGGACGTGACCGGCTTCGACGAGGAGCTGGCCGCGCTCGTGGCCGACATGTTCGCCAGCATGTACGCCGCAGAGGGAGTCGGCCTGGCCGCCAACCAGATCGGCGTGCCGCTGCGGGTGTTCGTCTACGACTGCCCGGACGAGACCGAGGAGTACCGCAAGGGCGTCGTGGTCAACCCGACCCTGGTGCTGCCCGGTCACGGTGAGCGGAACCTGGACGACTACGACGAGGGCTGCCTGTCCGTTCCCGGGCAGCGGGCCAGCCTGGCCAGGCCGGACCGGGCGGTGGTGCACGGGTTCGACGTCACCGGCGCCCCGATCACGGTCGAGGGCACCGGCCTGCTCGCCCGCTGCCTGCAGCACGAGACCGACCACCTGGACGGCATGCTGTACATCGACCGGCTCCCCGCCGAGCGTCGTCAGCAGCTCCTCGCGGCCTACGAGGCGTCCAAGGAGACGGCCGACGAGACGGCGGGGGAGCAGGCGTCCGCGGCGGAGTGAGCCCCGGGCCCGGTGGAGCCGGTCCTCCGCCGGGCCGGCCTCCCGGCTAGCATGTCGCCCCGTAGACAGCAGCCATGGGGAGGGACAGCCGGTGTTGACGGATCGCGAGGACGGTTTCCACGCCTTCTGGCGGGAGTACCACCTGTGCACGCTGACCACGCTGCGGGCCGACGGCACGCCGCACGTCATCCCGGTCGGCGTGACGCTGGACGCCGAGGCCGGGATCGCCCGGGTGATCACCTCGGACGGCTCGCGCAAGGTCCGCCACATCGAGGCCGCCGGGGACGGCGGCGCGCGCGTCGCCGTCTGCCAGGTCGACGGCGGGCGCTGGTCGACGCTGGAGGGCAGCGCGGTCATCCGCAGGGACCCCGGCTCGATCGCCGAGGGCGTGCGCCGCTACGCCGAGCGCTACCGGCAGCCCAGGGAGAACCCCTCCCGCGTCGTGATCGAGATCCGCGTCACCCGAGTTCTCGGAAATGTCTGACCGGATAACCGTCGTCGGCGTCGGAGCCGACGGCTGGGCCGGTCTGTCCCCGGAGGCACGCGAGGAGCTGCTCGCCGCCGAGGTGCTGATGGGCAGCGCCAGGCAACTCGCCCTGATCCCCGCCGGTACGGCCGAGCGCGTCACCTGGCCGTCGCCGCTGCTGCCCGCGCTGCCCGGCCTGATCGAGGCCGGTCGCGGGCGCGCGGTGTGCGTGCTGGCCAGCGGCGACCCCATGTTCCACGGCATCGGCACGACGCTGGTGCGGCTGCTCGGCGCCGGACGGGTCAGGGTGCTGCCGTCCCCCTCCTCGGTCTCGCTGGCCTGCGCCAGGCTCGGCTGGGCCGCCGACCGCGTCGAGGTGGTCAGCCTCGTGAGGCGTCCCGCCGAGGCCGTGCACACCGCCGTCCACGACGGGCGCAGGGTGCTCGTCCTCAGCGCCGACGGCCGCACCCCGGCCCGGGTCGCCGCGCTGCTCACCGCCCGTGGCTACGGCGCGAGCCCGATGACCGTCCTGGAACGGCTCGGCGGTGAGGCCGAACGCCTGGTCTCCGGTACGGCGGGCGGCTGGTCCCTGACCGAGGCCGACGACCTCAACGTCGTGGCCGTCGAGTGCGTGGCCGCGCCGGGGACCGTCCCGTTGCCGGTCCTGCCCGGCCTGCCCGACGAGGCGTTCGAGCACGACGGCCAGCTCACCAAGCGCGAGGTGCGGGCGGTCACCATGTCCCGGCTCGCGCCCGTCCCCGGCGAACTGCTGTGGGACGTCGGCGCCGGGGCGGGCAGCCTCGCGATCGAGTGGATGCGCGCCCACCCGGAGAACCGGGCGATCGCCGTCGAGAGGGACGGCGACCGGGCCGGGCGGCTCACCCGCAACGCCTTCGCCCTCGGCGTGCCCGGCCTGAACGTGGTGACCGGCGCCGCCCCCGGCGCGCTCGGCGGGCTCACGGCCCCGGACGCCGTCTTCGTCGGCGGCGCGGTGAGCGTCCCCGGCGTGATCGAGGCCTGCTGGCGGGCGCTGCGGCCCGGCGGCAGGCTGGTGGCCAACGCGGTGACCGTCGAGTCGGAGACCACGGTCGCCGCCTGGCACGCCAGGATCGGCGGCTCCCACAGCGAGATGGTCAGGCTCGCGGTCAGCAGGGCCGCCCCGGTCGGTGGTTTCACCGGCTGGCGGCCCATGATGCCGGTGACGATCTGGACGGCGGTCAAACCCGCCGGGACACAGGAGGAACGGTGACGGTGCGGTTCGTCGGGGCGGGGCCGGGGGCCGCCGACCTCATCACCCTGCGGGGACAGCGGGTGATCGCCTCCTCACCGGTGTGCCTGTACGCGGGCTCCCTGGTCCCGGAGGCCCTGCTGGAGTGCTGCCCGCCGGGCGCGCGCCTCGTCGACACCGCGAGGATGGCCCTCGACGAGATCGTGGCCGAGATGCTCGCCGCCCACGAGGCGGGGCACGACGTGGCCAGGCTGCACTCGGGGGACCCCTCGGTCTACAGCGCGATGGCCGAGCAGATGCGGCGCCTGGACGCCGCGGGCGTGCCGTACGAGGTGGTTCCCGGGGTGCCCGCCTTCGCCGCCGCGGCGGCCTCGCTGAAGCGGGAGCTGACCGTGCCCGGCGTCGGCCAGACGGTGGTGCTCACCCGCACCTCGGCGCGGGCGACCCCCATGCCGGAGGGGGAGGACCTGGACACCCTCGGCAGGTCGGGGGCGACGATGGTCCTGCACCTGGCCGTGCAGCGCGCCGAGGAGGTCGTGGCGGAGCTGGTCCCCAGGTACGGCCTCGACTGCCCGGTGGCCGTGGTGGCCAGGGCCAGCAGGGACGACGAGGTGATCCTGCGCGGCACGCTCGCCGACATCGCCGGGCAGGTCCGCGCCGCGGGCGTCGTGCGCACCGCGGTGATCGTGGTCGGCAGGGTGCTGACCGCCTCGGAGTTCCCCGACAGCCACCTGTACTCCGCGGCCCGCTGCCGTGACTGACCCGGGCACGCTGAACGTCCTGGTGCTCGGCGGCACCGACGAGGCGAGAAGACTGGCCGCCGCGCTCGCCGACCGGCCGGGGACACGTGTGATCTCCTCCCTGGCCGGGCGGGTCCGCGACCCCAGGCTGCCGGTCGGGGAGGTGCGCGAGGGCGGCTTCGGCGGACCCGCCGGACTCAGGGCCTGGATCGAGGAGAACGGGATCGGCGTCGTCGTCGACGCCACCCACCCCTTCGCCGCCAGGATGACCGCGTCCGCGGCCGAGGCGGCGGGCCTGGCCGGGGTGCCGCTGCTGATCCTGCGGCGGCCCGGCTGGCGGCAGGGGCCGGGAGACGACTGGCGCTGGACGCCCTCCCTTGAGGCCGCCGCCGAGTCGCTGCCCGGTCTGGGCCGCCGGGTCTTCCTGACCACGGGCCGGCGCAGCCTGCCGGTCTTCGCGGGCCTGGACGACCTGTGGTTCCTGGCCCGTTCCGTCGACCCGCCCCAGCCGCCGCTGCCGCGCAACCTCCAGGTGCTGCTCAGCCGGGGGCCGTTCACCGTCGAGGGGGAACTCGACCTCATGCGGGACAACCGCGTCGAGGTGGTGGTCACCAAGGACAGCGGCGGCCGGATGACGACCGCCAAACTGTTCGCCGCCCGCGAGCTCGGGCTGCCCGTCGTCGTCGTGCGCCGCCCCGCCGTACCCGGCGGGGTCCCGGCGGCCGAGACGGTCGAACAGGCCACGGCGTGGCTGGACGCCGTGGCGGGCGGTCAGGCGGGATAGCGGCGGGGGGTGAAGACCACCCGCCTCCCGTCCTTCCTTTCGGCGACCCTGGTGGTCGAGGAGCCGACCAGCAGCAGGCAGCGCATGTCGACCGTGGCCGGGTCGAGGTCGCCGAGGGTGGTGACGGTCAGGTTCTCCCCGGCGCCGCCGACGTCACGGCCGACGACCACGGGCGTGTCCGGCGAGCGGTGTTCGAGCAGCAGGTCCCTGGCCGCCGCGACCTGCCAGGTGCGGCTCCTGGAGGCCGGGTTGTAGATCGCCAGGACCAGGTCGGCCCGCGCGGCGGCGCTGATCCTGTCCGCGACGACCTCCCACGGCTTGAGCAGGTCGGACAGCGACAGCACGCAGTAGTCGTGGCCGAGCGGCGCCCCGACCCGGCTGGCCACCGCGTGCGCCGCGGTCAGGCCGGGCAGCACCCGCACCGCAACGTCGGCGAACCGCGGCTCGCAGGAGACCTCAAGCACCGCGCTGGCCATCGCGAACACCCCGGGGTCGCCGGAGGAGACCACCGCGACCCGCGCCCCGGCCGCGGCCAGTTCGAGGGCGTGCGCCGCCCGTTCGGCCTCCACCCGGTTGTCCGTCGGGTGACGGCGCTGGCGCGGGTTCGGCGGGACGCGGTCCAGGTAGGGGCCGTACCCGACGAGGTCGTCGGCGGCGGCCAGCGCCTCCTGAGCCTCCGGTGTCAGCCAGGGCCGCCCGGCGGGCCCGAGCCCGACCACGACGACCTCGCCGCCCTGGACGCGCTCCGGGGCCCGGCTCTCACCGTGGGTGCCGGGAAGGCCGGAGTTGACCGGGCTCGGCACCAGCGCCAGCGAGAAGTACGGCACACTGTCCGGGTCCACCTCGGCGAGCGGGGCCAGGCGCTGCGCGCCGGTGGTCGCGCGCTCCACGTACCACGCCTCGTCGAGACGGCCCGCCTCGGCCAGCGCGTCGCGAACCTTGGTGAAGGTACGGCCGAGCTTGAGGATCGCCGCGGAGTCGGTCGCGGCCAGGCGTTCGGCGATGACCTCGGCGGGCAACGTGCCGGGAAGCACCGTCAGGACCTCGTCCCGCTCGACCAGCGGCCTGCCGAGCACGGCCGCGGCGCCGCTCACCGACGTCACCCCGGGCACGACCTCGGTGACGTAGCGGTGGGCCAGCCGCTTGTGCATGTGCATGTAGGAGCCGTAGAAGAGCGGGTCGCCCTCGCACAGCACGACCACGTCGCGGCCCGCGTCCAGGTGGGCGGCCAGCCGCAGCGCGCAGTCGGCGTAGAAGTCGTCGATGGCGCCCTGGTAGCCGCCGGGGTGGTCGGTGGTCTCCGTGGTGAGCGGGTAGATCAGCGCCTCCTCGATCTGCCCCTCCCGCAGGTACGGCGCCGCCACCGAGCGGGCGATGCTCCTGCCGTGGCGGGCGCTGTGGTAGGCGATGACGTCCGCCTCCCCGATGAGCCTGGCCGCCTTGACGGTCACCAGTTCCGGGTCTCCCGGGCCGAGCCCGACGCCCCTGAGCCGTCCCGCTGACGTGTCGTTCACTCGACCTCACTCGCGATCGCGTTGACCGCGGCGGCGGCCATCGCACTCCCACCCCGGCGCCCGTGCACGACCAGGTACTCCAGACCCGCCGGATGCCCGGCGAGCGCCTGCTTCGACTCGGCGGCGCCGATGAAACCCACCGGCACGCCGAGCACGGCGGCGGGCCGTCCCGCCCCCTCCTCGACCATCTCCAGCAGCCTGAACAGCGCGGTCGGCGCGTTGCCGATCGCGACGACCGCCCCTTCGAGACGGTCGCGCCACAGTTCGAGGGCGGCCGCGCTGCGGGTGGTGCCGAGCCGTACGGCCAGCTCGGGCACGCCGGGCTCACCCAGCGTGCAGAGCACCTCGTTGCCCGCGGGCAGGCGGCGCCGGGTCACCCCCGAGGCGACCATCATCGCGTCGCACAGCACGGGCGCCCCCGCGCGCAGGGCCGCCCTGGCCGAGGCGACCACGCCCGGCGACCAGCCGAGGTCGGCGACCAGGTCCACCATCCCGCAGGCGTGGATCATGCGGACCGCCACCTGGGCGACGTCCGGCGGCAGGCCGTCCAGGTCGCTCTCGGCGCGGATGGTGGCGAAGGAACGCCGGTAGATCTCCGCGCCGTCCCGGACGTAGTCGGTCACGTTTCCCCTCTCAGAGCCGCCACGGCGGCCGTGGTCTCCTTGATGTCCGCGCAGTTCAGGCCGCTTTCCGGGCCACTGTTCAAGCCGCTGTCCTCCAGGAGGACCCGGTAGCCGGTCGTGGTCGCGACCACGTCGACGGCCCGTCCTCGCGGGCGGCCGCAACGTCGTTCGCAGCCCGCCCAGTGCACCGGGAGCGTACCGGGGCGGGCGGGGACGGCCGAGGGCGGGTCGCTCTCGGCCGCGATCCAGCGGGCGGCGTCGGCCCGCACGTCGGCCAGTGACTTCGCGCAGCCGGGCCGTCCCGCGCAGGCCGTCACGCCCGTCCACGGCGAGGCCGGGTCGAGGACCAGCCCGGCGGCGACGAGCCGCCCGGCGACCTCGGAGAGAGCGGCCGGGGACAGGCCGGGCAGGACGACGCCGCGCCACGGCGTCAGCCGTACCTCCTCGACGGCCAGGTCGGCCAGCAGGGCGGCCTGGGCGGAGGTCAGCCGCCCCAGCGGCACCGTGACGCCGAGCGTGTTCAGGCCTGAGGGCTGTTCGACGGTCCCGGCGGGACCGTGGGAGGGCGCCGGGACGGGGGCCCGCCGTACGGGGGCGGAGGTCGTCTCCAGGGTGGCCGCGACCCGGGCGGCGACGCGCTCCGCGCAGCCGGGCAGTTCGCCGATCCGCCACACACGGCCCTCCCGCACCCCGGGCTCGGCCAGGAACGCCTCGGCGGCGGTCAGCAGCGCGGCGACCGCCGACCCCGGCGGCATCCGCAGGCCGCTGTCGGTCTCGGCCAGCAGCAACGCCACCTCGCCGGGGCCGGTCGGCAGGATCGCGGCGTCCGCCCCGAGCCAGGCCACGTCGCCCCGGCCGTCGTCGAGCGCGAACAGGAACCGCCCCGGCAGGCCGGCGAGCGCGGGCGTGCCGCACAGGCGCAGGTCGAGCTCACGGGTCAGCGGTCCCACGTCGAGAATCCCCCGGCCGTCGAGGCCGCTCAGCGGTGAGGCCAGGACGTTGCGGACCCGTTCGTGGGTGGCCGAAGGCAGCAGCCCCGCCTGTGCCATGCGGGCCGCGAAATCGTCCCCGGCGCCCAGTCCGCGCACCTGGACGTTCGCCCGGGAGGTCAGCTCGACGACGCCGTTGCCGCAGGTCTCGGCGGCCGAGGCCAGCTCGCGCAGCTGCGGGGCCGTCAGGCGCCCTCCGGGCACCCTGACGCGCGCCAGGCCGCCGTCGGCCGCGGAATGCACCTGGAGCGCCCCCGGGCACGCGTCGGGATGAGATCGTCCGGAGAAGTGACCTTTTGACACGCTGAGGATGGTAACTCCAGTTTCTTGCGGGGACCTCGCTGCCGTAGTCTCATCGTTGGCGACGGCAAAAGGGAGGAAGCCGGTGTGAATCCGGCGCGGTCCCGCCACTGTAACCGGGGAGCGAACCCCATCCAGCCACGGTCCGGCAACGGGCGGGAAGGCCGGGGGGAGCATCGATCCGGGAGCCAGGAGACTCCAGCCGTCGTAGCCGACGACGACCCGGGGCGAGGACCCCGAGGGAGGAAAGCCCTGTGCGCTGTTCGCCGTTCCCCAGCCGCAAGCCCGCACCGCCGTTCACGGCCGCGCCGCTCCCCGCCGGGGAGCGTGGCGAATGATCCTCCTGCTCTCCACCTCCGACACCGACCTGCTCAGCGCCCGCGCCAGCGGCGCGGACTACCGGCTCGGCAATCCCGCCAGGCTCACCGCGGGGGACCTGCCTCCCCTCGTCGAGGGCGCCGACCTGGTCGTCGTACGGCTGCTCGGCGGGCGCCGCGCCTGGGAGGAGGGCCTGGACGCCCTGCTCGCCGGGCCGCTGCCCGTCGTCGTGCTCGGCGGCGAGCAGGCGCCGGACGCCGAGCTGATGGAACTGTCGACCGTGCCCGGCGGGGTCTGCGCCGAGGCGCACGCCTACCTCGCCCATGGCGGGGCCGCCAACCTCGCCGAACTGGGCCGCTTCCTGTCGGACACGCTGCTGCTGACCGGCCACGGCTTCGCCCCGCCCGCCCCGACGCCCGCCTGGGGCGTGCTCGAACGCCGGGCGCGCCGCGAGGAGGGCCCGGTCGTCGGCGTGCTCTACTACCGCGCCCACCACGTCGCGGGCAACACCGCCTTCGTCGAGACGCTCTGCGCCGCGATCGAGGACGCGGGCGCCCGCGCGCTGCCCGTCTACTGCGCCTCCCTGCGCAGCGCCGAGCAGGGCCTGCTCGACACCCTGGGCACGGTCGACGCCCTGGTGGTGACCGTGCTGGCCGCGGGCGGCACCCGCCCGGCCACCGCGTCCGCGGGCGGCGACGACGAGGCCTGGGACGTCGGCGCGCTCGCCGAACTCGACGTGCCGATCCTGCAGGGCCTGTGCCTGACCGGCGGCAGGGCCGCCTGGGAGGCCAACGACGACGGCCTCTCCCCGCTCGACGCGGCGACCCAGGTGGCGATCCCCGAGTTCGACGGGCGGATCATCACGGTGCCGTTCTCCTTCAAGGAGATCGACGGGGACGGCCTGACCGTCTACGTCGCCGACCCCGAGCGGGCCTCCCGCGTGGCGGGCATCGCCGTACGGCACGCCGTCCTGCGGCACGTCCCGCCCGCCGAGCGGCGGATCGTGCTGATGCTGTCGGCCTACCCGACCAAGCACTCCAGGATCGGCAACGCCGTCGGCCTCGACACCCCGGCGAGCCTGGTGCGGCTGCTTGCCGCGATGCGCGAGCACGGCTACGACATCGGCGCCGAGGACGAACTGCCCGGCGTCACCGGGCAGGACGGCGACGCGCTGATCCACGCCCTCATCGCCGCCGGAGGCCAGGACCCCGACTGGCTCACCGAGGAACGGCTCGCGGGCAACCCGGTGCGGATCAAGGCCTCCCGGTACGCCGCGTGGTTCGCCACGCTGCCCGAGGACCTGCGGACCTCGGTCGAGGAGCACTGGGGACCCCCGCCCGGCGAACTGTTCGTCGACACCTCCGCCGACCCGGACGGTGAGATCGTGCTGGCCGCGCTGCGCGCGGGCAACGTCGTCGTCATGGTGCAGCCGCCCCGGGGGTTCGGCGAGAACCCCATCGCCATCTACCACGACCCCGACCTGCCGCCCAGCCACCACTACCTGGCCGCCTACCGCTGGCTGTCCGACGGCTTCGGCGCGCACGCCGTGGTGCACGTCGGCAAGCACGGCAACCTGGAGTGGCTGCCCGGCAAGTCGGCGGGCCTGTCGGCCTCCTGCGGCCCCGACGCCGCCCTCGGGGACCTGCCGCTGATCTACCCGTTCCTGGTCAACGACCCCGGCGAGGGCACCCAGGCCAAGCGCCGCGCCCACGCCACGCTGGTCGACCACCTCGTCCCGCCGATGGCCCGCGCCGACACCTACGGCGACATGGCCAGGCTTGAGCAGCTCCTCGACGAGCACGCCTCCATCGCCGCGATGGACCCGGCCAAGCTGCCCGCGATCCGGGCGCAGATCTGGACGCTGATCCAGGCCGCCAGGCTCGACCACGACCTCGGCATCGAGGACCGTCCGCACGACGCCGAGTTCGACGACTTCCTGCTGCACGTGGACGGCTGGCTGTGCGAGGTCAAGGACGTCCAGATCCGCGACGGCCTGCACGTGCTCGGCGCGGCCCCGCAGGGCGCCGTCCGCGTCGACCTGGTGCTGGCCATCCTGCGCGCCCGCCAGATGTGGGCGGGCGGCATGGCACTGCCCGGCCTGCGCGAGGCGCTCGGCCTGCGTGAGGACGGCACCGCCGGGCGCCTGGGCGTCGACGAGGCGGAGGCCGAGGCCAGGTCACTGGTCGAGGCGATGGAGGAACGCGGCTGGGACCCGGCCGCCGCGGCCGAGGCCGCCGCGTCCGTGACGGGCGGCGACCGGGAGCAGGTCGGGCGTGTCCTGCGGTTCGCGGCCGAGGAGGTCGTCCCCAGGCTGGCGCGCACCGTGGACGAGATCGGCGCGATCCTGCACGCCCTCGACGGCGGCTACGTCCCGGCGGGACCGAGCGGGTCGCCGCTGCGCGGGCTGGTCAACGTGCTGCCGACCGGCCGTAACTTCTACTCGGTCGACCCGAAGGCCGTGCCGAGCAGGCTGGCCTGGGAGACCGGGCAGGCGATGGCCGAATCACTCCTCGAACGCTACCGCTCCGAGCACGGCGACTGGCCGCGCTCGGTCGGCCTGTCGGTGTGGGGCACCAGCGCCATGCGCACCGCAGGGGACGACGTGGCCGAGGTGCTGGCGCTGCTGGGCGTGCGCCCGGTGTGGGACGAGGCGTCGCGGCGGGTCACCGGCCTTGAGGCGATCCCCGCCGGGGAACTGGGCAGGCCCAGGATCGACGTGACCGTCCGCATCAGCGGCTTCTTCAGGGACGCCTTCCCGCACGTGGTCGCCCTGCTCGACGACGCCGTACGGCTGGCCGCCGGGCTGGACGAACCGGACGAGGACAACTACGTCAGGGCGCAC
Source organism: Streptosporangium sp. NPDC020072 (assembly GCF_040631445.1). Taxonomy (NCBI): domain Bacteria; kingdom Bacillati; phylum Actinomycetota; class Actinomycetes; order Streptosporangiales; family Streptosporangiaceae; genus Streptosporangium; species Streptosporangium sp. NPDC020072. The sequence continues at coordinate 210,120 of NZ_JBEYAB010000006.1, forward strand.
GTGCTGGCCGACACCCGTGAGCACGGCGACGAGCGCAGGGCGACCATGCGCATCTTCGGCTCCCGTCCCGGGGCGTACGGCGCCGGGCTGCTGCCGCTGATCGACAGCCGCAACTGGCGCGACGACGCCGACCTGGCCGAGGTGTACGCCGTGTGGGGCGGCTTCGCCTACGGAAGAGGCGTCGAGGGGGTCCCGGCCAGGCAGGACATGGAGGCCGCCTACCGGCGGATCGCGGTCGCGGCCAAGAACGTCGACACCCGCGAGCACGACATCGCCGACTCCGACGACTACTTCCAGTACCACGGCGGCATGGTCGCCACCGTCAGGGCGCTCACCGGCAGGGCACCCGCCGCCTACGTCGGCGACAGCACCCGCCCCGACGCGGTCCGCACCAGGACCCTGTCCGAGGAGACCTCCAGGATCTTCCGCGCCCGGGTGGTCAACCCGCGCTGGCTGGCCGCCATGCGCAGGCACGGCTACAAGGGCGCCTTCGAGCTGGCCGCGACCGTCGACTACCTGTTCGGCTACGACGCCACCACCGGGGTCGTGGCCGACTGGATGTACGACAAGCTCGCCGCGACCTACGTGCTCGACCCGGAGAACCAGGCGTTCCTGTCCGAGTCCAACCCGTGGGCGTTGCACGGCATCGCCGAACGCCTGCTTGAGGCAGCGGGCCGGGGTATGTGGGAACACCCCGACCCGGACGTCCTGCGCGAGCTGCGGGAGGTCTACCTCACATCGGAGGGGGACCTGGAGGACGGCGCCTGACCGGTCCCCTCCCGAGGAGTCAGGAACGGCGGCCGAACCAGCGGCGTCTCTTCGCCGGTCCGGCCGCCGGGGCCGCGAAGCCGCCCAGCGGCGGGACCGTCGGCGCGCAGTCGTCCAGGGCGACCGGGTCACCCATCGCGACCACGATCCTGCGGCCGCCCCGGAACGCCTCACGGGCGTGCGCCGACAGGATGTTGTCCACGATCAGGACGTCACCCGGCCGCCACGTCTCCCTGACCGTCGCCCGCCGGTAGGCCTCGTCGATCGTCTCCACGTCCTGCCTGGAGATCGGCTCGCCGTCGCCGTAGGCCGTGTTGAAGGGCAGGTTGTCGTGTCCGAGGTCCTCAAGGAACACCTCACGCACCTCCGGGTCGAGCGCCCACTCGTTCCAGAAGACCGTGTGGTTGAACCACACCTCCTCCCCGGTCCCCGGGTGGCGGATGGTCGCCGAGCGGCGCTGCGTCGTACGCAGCCTGTCGCCGTCCAGCCACTCGTGGGCGATGTGGTTGGCCGCGCAGTACGCGGCGACCTCGTCCCTGTCCTCGGTGCCGAAGGCGGTGCGCCAGCCGAGGCTGATGTGGTCGCCGTAGTTGCGCACCAGGGACCAGCCGTGCGCGCGGAACCGGTCGGCGAGCGGCGCCGGGATGTCCCCGAGCACCTTGCGCACGTCGGTCACCGGGGTCGCGCCCCCCTGGTCGGGGGCGACCAGGCAGCCGAACATCAGCAGCCCGGGGAAGCTGAGCGCGTAGCTGTTCTCGTTGTGCGGGCGGATCGCCTGGGACGGCGGCAGGTCCGTCGAGGAGTAGACGTCCTTGCCGAAGTGGCTGCGCGGGGTGGCCTTCTCCACATACCCGGCGGGCCTGGAGACCAGGGCGTCACGCACCTCGGCGAAGTCCTCGACCCCCGTGAGCGGCAGCCCCCGCAGGTAGAGGGCGCCGTGGACGTCCAGGCCCGCCCTGAGGGCCTGACGGTTCTCCCGCAGCCACTCGCAGGTCTCCCTCAGACCGGCCCCCTGGGCGTCGGCCGCGGCGGGGCGGCCGTCCTCGACCTCCCAGGCGATGGTGGTGTTCACGATGCGCGCGTCCTTTCGAGTTCTTCGATGCCGACGAGGTCGTCGGGCCTGGCGTCGGGCACGTCGTCGTCGAAACGCGCCAGGGTCCTGATCCGGAGGCCCGCGACCGTCAGCAGGGCGATGCCGAGCCCGCACAGCAGGTAGAGCAGCCCGATGCCGCGTCCCGGCCCGGTGCCGATCACCACGCCGAGGGTGCCGGCGAGCGGGCCGCCCGCGGCGAGCAGCGGGTCGAGGAGGGGGGCGGCGAGCGGGGCGATGACGCCGAAGCCGATCGGTGTGGTCGCCGCGGCGATCATGGTGTTGACCGCGATGACGCGCCCCTGGAAGCGGTAGGGCACCTTCACCTGGATGATCGTCATGATGACGCCGTTGATCAGCGCCAGCGCGTAGGACATGCCGAAGGCCCCGGCTCCGATCAGCCAGAGGTTGGGCCGCAGCCCGATCAGCAGTCCCGAGACCGCCATCAGCGTCGTGGTGAGGATCACGCCGCGCAGCCTGCGGTGGGTCGGGCCGCCCCACAGGCTCATGGTGACGCCGCCGGCGACCGCGCCCGCTCCGGCCGCGACCGCCATGGCACCGGCGGCGGTCAGCGAGGAGAAGGACAGCACGAGCGGCGAGACCATGACGAACATGGGCGCCAGGAACAGGTTCACCCCGGCGAAGAGGGCGAGCATGGCCCGGAAGCTCCGGTGCCCCAGCGAGAACCGGAAACCGTTGGCGATCTCCGCGGACATCGGCTCACGGCGGCGCAGCCCCAGCGTGGTGGGGAACCTGACGAACAGCACCACGACGACGGCGAAGACGTAGGCCGCCACCTGGATGGTCAGGATGCCCTCAAGGCCGATGGCGGCCAGCAGGCCGACCGCGACGAGCGGGACGAGGAACTGGGCGGTGCCGATCGCCAGCTGCACGATGCCGTTGGCGTGCCCGAGGTAGCGTTTCGGCACCAGCTGCGGGATCGACGCCTGGTAGGCGAGCCGCTGGAAGGTCGCGGAGACCGAGACGACCGCTATCAGCACGTACAGCGGGGCGACCGTGAGCCCGCCGGTGAGCAGCAGGGCGAGCATCGCCGCCTGGGCCAGCCCCGAGCACAGGTCACCGGCGATCATCACCCGCCGCCGGTCGTGACGGTCGACCACGGCGCCCGCCAGCGGCGCGACGCAGATTCCCGGCACCAGGGCGAGCAGGGCGATGAGCCCGAAGTGGACCAGGGACCCGGTGACCGTGTAGATCCAGATCGGCACCGCGAACTCGGTCAGCGCCGACCCGGTCAGCGAGACCAGCTGCCCGAGCGCGACGGCCAGGAAGCGGCGCACGTCCGGCTCCCGCTCCCGCCGTACGGCGGCCCGCCGCGTCACGGAGTCCTGCAGCCACCAGGTGCCGCCCGCCTCCCGCGAGTGCTCCCGCCGCCAGGCCTCGTCGGCGGTGTGGGTGCCCGTCAGGATCTGGGCCAGCTCACCGGCGCGGTACTTGGGGAAGAAGTGGCCCGCCTCGTCGATGACGACCAGCGAGGCCGACTCGGACACGAAGCACCACTCCTTGAAGCGCTCCTGGTAGAACTCGGTGCCCGGGTCGCGTTCGCCGACGACCGAGATGACCGGCGCCCGCAGCCGCGGCTGCTCGGCGGCCAGGATCCGCGTGTAGTACTCCTCGGCCATCCGGCCGTCCTCACGCATCAGCTCGACGGTGAAGGCCACCTGCTCCTCGTCGAGTCCGGACACGTCGCCGCCGATGGCGCGCAGTTCGGCCGCGACCCTCCTGGTGCCCTGCAGCCGGTCGTTGATGAGGCTGCTGAGCGGGCCGAGGAGACGGCCCCTCGGCTTGGCGAAGGGGAAGATGCCGCCCAGGTAGAGGGCGTCGAGCTCACGGCCGGACGCCTCGACGTGGCGGGCCAGTTCGATGGCCAGGGCGCTGCCGGGCGCGCAGTGCCCGTAGATCACGACGGGGCCCCGGACGCGTTCGGCGATCTCCTCGGCGCAGAGCCTGGCCACCTCCTCGAAGGGCAGCTGCCCCTCCTCGCCCGGCTCACGCCCCGGCGCGGCGACCGCGTAGAGGGAGTAACCGGCGGGCATCGCGTCGGCGAGCGTCTGGTAGACGACCGCGTTCGCGCCGCCGTACGGCACGCAGATGACGGAGCCGACCCGGTCCTCGGGGGCGACCGGGCGGGTCAGCTCGGCCAGGACGCGGCGCGGCGCGGCGGCCCCGGCCCGGCGTTCGGTGACGAGCGTGGCGAGGGCGGCGACCGTGGGGTGGGTGAACATCTCCAGCACGCCGATCGGCGGCCTGCTCTCCGGGAAGGCCTTGCGCATCCTGGCCACGACCTGGGTGGCCAGCAACGAGTGGCCGCCGAGCTCGAAGAAGTCGTCGCCGGTGCCGACCCGTTCGAGGTCGAGGACGCCCGCCCAGATGGCGGCGACGGCCTCCTCCGTCGGATCGGCCGGGGCGGTGTAGCCGGGCCGCAGGTCGGGCCGTTCCGGCTCCGGGTCGGGCAGCGCCGCGCGGTCCACCTTGCCGTGCGCCTGGAGCGGGAGCCGGTCGAGCCAGACGAACCGGCCGGGGACCATGTACTCGGGGAGCCGGTCGAGCAGGAACGCCCGCAACTCGGCGGCGCCGGTCTCCGGCGCGTCCGGTTCCCGTTCGAGCCACGCGACGAGACGGTCGCCGCGCAGCCCGGCCACACCCTGGACGACGCCGGGCAGGGCGCCAAGCGCCGCCTCGACCTCGCCGGGCTCGACCCGGTAGCCGCGGATCTTCATCTGGTGGTCGGCCCGGCCGAGGAAGTCGAGGCGCCCGCCGGGGAGCCACCGGACGAGGTCGCCGGTGCGGTACATGCGCGCGCCCGGCTCGCCGTACGGGTCGGCGACGAAGCGTTCCGCGGTGAGGCCGGGCCTGCCGAGATAACCCCTGGCCAGGGTGTCGCCGCCGACGTAGAGCTCACCGGCGGCCCCCGGCGGCACCGGGCGCAGCGCCCGGTCGAGCACGTAGACGCGGGCGTCGGGGAACGGGCGGCCGACGGGCCAGGCCGTACCGCCGGACAGGGCCGACGGGTCCACCCGCTCGCCGGTCACCGCGACGACCGTCTCGGTCGGGCCGTAGCTGTTGAAGATCGCGCAGCCCGCGCGGGAGGCCAGGTCACGGACCCAGGAGGCCGGGGACGCCTCACCCGCCAGGACGAGCGCCCGGCGCGGCAGCAGCCGTTCCGGCTCGACCTCCGCGCCGAGCGCGGCCAGGTGGGAGGGCGTCATCTTCAGATAGTCGAGGCCCCGCACGGCCTCGGCCAGTTCGGGCCCGGAACCGCGGCGGGGCAGCTGGTGCAGGGTTCCGCCGCCGGTGAGCGGCAGGTGGAACATCAGCATGCTGAAGTCGAAGGCGAGCGACTGGAGCAGGCCGAAGGTGGCGCCGGGCACGATGTCGTACTCCTGGCGGATGTACTCCAGGTAGGCCACGATGTGCCGGTGCTGGACGCCGACCCCCTTGGGCCGCCCGGTCGTGCCGGAGGTGTAGATCACGTAGGCGAGGTCGCCGGGGCCCGCCACCGGTTCGAGCGGCGTGTCGTCGCCCGGGCCGTCCAGCCGGTCCATTTCGACGACCGGGCCGGTGAAACCGCTCGCCCGCTCGCGCAGCGCCGAGTCGGTGACCAGCAGCACGGCCGAGGCGTCGGCGAGCAGAAGGTCCATCCGTTCACGCGGCTGCTCGGGGTCGAGCGGCAGGTAGGCGCCGCCCGCCTTGAGCACCGCGAGGATCGCGACGGCGGCCTCCACGGTCTCGTCGAGACAGATCGCCACCCGCGTGTCGGGGCCGGTACCGAGCTCCCGCAGCCGCCTGGCCAGCCGGTTGGCCCGGCTGTGCAGTTCGGCGAAGGTCAGCGACCGTTCCCCGGCGACGAGGGCGAGCGCGTCCGGGGTCCGCGCCGCCTGAGCCTCGGCCATCTCGCCGAGCGTGCGATGCTGCGGCCGCCAGGTACGGGTGCCCGCCCACTCGCCGAGCAGCGTGCGCCGCTCCCGCTCGCCGAGCAGGTCCACCTCGGACAGGCGCAGCGCGGGATCGGCCGCGGCCTGCCGCAGGAAGCGCCGCATCGAGTGTTCGACACGCTCGACGGTCACGGCCTCGAACAGGTCGGTCCGGTAGGTGATGAAACCGCTCAGCCCCTCGGGGGTCTCGCTGACGTACAGCGCCAGGTCGAACTGGGTGGCGCGCAGCCGCAGGTCGAACGGGCTCACCTCAAGCCCCGCGACGGTCGTCTCACGGACCGCCCGGTCGACCAGCGTGAACGTCGCCTGGAAGACCGCGGACCGGCCGGGGTCCCGCTCGACCCGCAGGTCGTTGACCAGCCGGTGGAAGGGGTAGTCCTGGTGCGCCAGCGCGCCCAGCACGGTCTGCCTGGTCTCGCGCAGGTGCTCGGCCACGGTCGGGTCCGCCCCGGTACGGCCGCGCAGGGTCACCATGTTGACGAAGGCGCCGACCACCCCCTCAAGCTCCCGGTAGGGCCGTCCGGCCACCGGCGAGCCGATCGCGAAGTCGTCCTGGCCCGCGTGCCGGGCGAGCACCGCGTGGTAGGCCGCCAGCAGGGTCATGTAGAGCGTGACGGAGTGAGCCCTGCCCAGCTCGCGTACGGTCTCGGTCAGCTCGGCGTCCCAGGTGAAGGAGTGGGCCGCGCCCTCGAACCGCTGCTCGGGAGGCCGGGGACGGTCGGTCGGCAGCTCCAGGTCGGGCAGCCCGGCCAGTTCCGCGCGCCAGAAGGCGCCGTCGGCCTCGGCCGCGGGCCCGGCCAGCCGCTCCCGCTCCCAGACGGCGAAGTCGCCGAACTGCACGGCCGGGCCCGGCGGCGGACCGGGGGTGCCCTCGCGCAGCCCGCCGTACAGGGCGAGCAGCTCACCCGTCATGATCTCCAGCGACCGGCCGTCGCTCACGATGTGGTGGACGAGGAGCATGAGCACGTGGTCGCCGGGCCCGACGCGGACCAGCGACGTCCGCAGCGGCGCGTCGCTCGTCAGGTCGAACGGCCGGGCCGCCTCCGCGCCGAGGATCTCGGCCGCCCGCTCCACGTCCTCCGCCTCGGTGACCTCAAGCGTGACGGGCCACGGCTCGTCGACGACGACCCTCGGCCGCCCGTCCTGGGTGGCGGGGAAACGCATCCGCAACGCCTCGTGCCCGGCCACCAGCGTGGTCAGCGCCTCGGCGAGCAGCGCGACGTCCAGCTCCCCCTTCAGGCGCATGGCGACGGGAAGCGTGTAGGCGACGTTCCCCGGGGCGAGCTGCTCCATGAACCACAGCCGCTCCTGCCCGCTGGACGGCGGCGGTTCGGTCCCCGGAGGACGGGGCAGAACGGTCGCGCTCCCCGCCCGCCCGCGCAGTCGCTGTGACAGCAGGGCGCGTTTGTCGGCGGTGAGGGCGCCGGCACGCTCCGACAGCTGGTCGGTCATCAGGCGGTTCTTCCTTCTATGTCGTTGATGAGCAGCGCCTCGACGGTGTCGGCCAGCCGTTCGACCGTGGGGTCGGTGAAGACCGCGTTGACCGGTATCTCCAGGTCCACGGCCGCCCTGATCCTGGCGGCGACCCGGATGGCCAGCAGCGAGTTGCCGCCGAGGGCGAAGAAGTCGTCGCGCACGCCGATCCACTCGACCCCGAGCACCTCGGCCCAGACCTCCGCGACCAGTTCCTCGGCCTCGGTCCTCGGCCCCTGTTTCTCCTCGGCCGCCTCCCCCCGCACGGGGGCGGGCAGGGCGTCGCGGTCGACTTTGCCGTTGTGGTTGAGGGGGAGGGTGTCGAGGATGACGAGGGCGGTGGGGACCATGTAGGCGGGCAGGGTTCGCCGGGCGTGTTGGAGCAGGTGGCCGGGGTCGACGGGGTTCCGGGTGGTGAGGTAGGTGACGAGGCGTTTGTCGCCGGGGTTGTCCTCGCGTAGCAGGGTCACGCTCTGGACGACGTCGGGGTGACGCAGAAGAACGGCGTCGATCTCCCCCGGCTCCACCCGGAATCCACGGATCTTCACCTGCCCGTCGGCCCGGCCGACGAACTCGACGTTCCCGTCGGTGCGGCGCCGTACCAGGTCGCCGGTGCGGTACATGCGGGTGCCGGGCGGGCCGTAGGGGTCGGCGACGAAGCGTTCTGCGGTGAGGCCGGGCCTGCCGAGGTAGCCGCGGGCCAGGTGGTCTCCGGCGATGTACAGCTCCCCCGGCACCCCCACCGGCACCGGCCGCAGCGCGGCGTCCAGGACGTAGGCGCGCGTGTTGTCGAGCGGCCCGCCGATCGGGACGGTGTCCGCGGGCGTCTTCGCCGTCCGGTGGGACAGCGCGAACGTCGTCGTCTCGGTCGGGCCGTAGACGTTGGTGACGACGCCGCCCGCGTCCAGCACACGTTCGACCGCCGTGGGGGAGGCCGCCTCACCTCCCGTCCACAGTTCGGGTACGGCCGCCAGCACCTCGGGTGAGCCCTCGGCCAGGACGTTGAACAGCCCCGTGGTCAGGAACACCCCGGTGACGCGTTCCTCGTGGAGCATCCGTTCGAGGGTGGGCGCGTCGAGTACGCCGGGCGGGGCGACGACCACCGTCCCGCCGTTGAGCAGCGGCACCCACACCTCGTAGGTCGAGGCGTCGAAGGCGAACGCGGAGTGCGAAAGCACCCGGTCGTGCCCGGCGAAGCGACGGTCGGCCGCCAGCGCCACCACGTTGTGGTGGGTGACGGCGACGCCCTTGGGGGTTCCGGTGGAGCCGGAGGTGAACATGACGTAGGCGAGCCGCCGGGGGTCGGTTTCACGGGCCGGGTTGCCGGGGTGGGTCTCGCCGGTGACCTGGATGGTGGTGAGGCCGTGCCCGGCGTGGGTTGTGTCGGTCACGGCCAGCCTGGCGCCGGTCTCCCGCCTGATCCAGTCCATGCGCTCCGGTGGGTAGGCCGGGTGCAGGGGGACGTAGACGGCGCCCGCCTTGGCGACGGCCAGCAGGGCGACGACGACGTCGGCGGATCGTTCCAGCAGGACCAGGACGGGGGTCTCCGCGCCGGCCCCCGCCGCGATCAACCGGTGGGCCAGGGCGTTGGCACGCTCGTTGAGGCGGGCCGCGGTCAGGCGGGTGGTGCCGCAGACCACGGCTTCGGCGCCGGGGTCCGCCGCGACCCGTGCCTCGAACAACCGGGCCAGGTCACCGTACGGCAGCGCCGCCGCGGTGGCGTTGCCCTCCTCCACCAGGGCACGCCGCTCCCCGGCGGTGAGCAGCTCGACCTGCCCGATCCGGACGTCGGGGTCCGCCGCCACCGCCTCCAGCAGCCTCGTCAGCCACCCGGCGATCGACTCGGCCGTGCCGCGGTCGAACAGGTCGGTGGCGTACTGCAGCACCCCGTGGATTCCCGACGGCCCCTCGCTGAGACCGAACAGCAGGTCGCACTTGGCGCCGCTGAGGCCGTACAACGAGTAGTCCGGGTCCGGCGTCACCGTCAGACCGGGCACCTCGGTCCTGTCGTCGGGGGTGTTCTCCAGGGCCAGCATCACCTGGAAGAGCGGGTTGCGGCCGGGCAGCCGCACCGGGTTGAGCGCCTCGACCAGATGCTCGAACGGCACGTCCTGGTGCGCGTACGCCGCCAGATCCGCCTCCCTGACCCGGGCCAGCAGCTCACGGAAACTCGGATCGCCCGAGGTGTCGGTGCGCAGCACCAGCGTGTTGACGAAGAAGCCGACCAGGTCGTCCAGCGCCTCGTCCGCACGGCCCGCCACGGGAGAGCCGACCGGTATGTCGCCGCCCGCCCCGAGCCTGGTCAGCAGCGCCGCCAGCCCCGCCTGCAGGACCATGAACAACGTGGCCTGACCGGTCCTGGCCAGGGTGAGCAGCCGCCCGTGCAGCTCGGGCGGGATCCGCAGCGGCACGGCACCGCCCCCGTGCCCCGGGACCGTCGGCCGGGGCCGGTCGGCGGGCAGCGGCAGTTCCTCGGGCAGCCCCGCCAGGGCCCGCCGCCAGAAACCGGTCTGCGCGCTCATGAGACTGTCCGGGTCGGCCGCGTCCCCGAGCAGCTCGCGCTGCCACAGGGTGTAGTCGCGGTAACGCACGGGCAGCGGCTCCCACTCCGGGGCCTCACCCCGCGTGCGGGCCGCGTAGGCCGTCGCCAGGTCGCGCCTGAGCGGCGCCATCGACCAGCCGTCCGCGGCGATGTGGTGCAGCAGCACGACCAGCACGTGCTCGTCGGGGTCGCCCTGCCCGAGGGCGAACAGGCACGCCCGCACCGGCGGTTCGGCCGACAGGTCGAAGGGGCGCGCGGCCTCCCGCTCGATGGCGGGACCGAGCTCCGCCTCGCCGATCTCCGTGACCGTCAGGCCGGGGACGACGTCGAGCACCCGCTGGCCGTCCGGCGAGGGGAAGACCGTCCGCAGCGTCTCGTGCCGCAAGGCCACATCACGCAGCGCCGCCGCGAGCGCCGCCCGGTCCAGCCGCCCGGACAGGCGCAGGACCAGCGGAATGGTGTAGAGCCCGGCGGACTCGGCGAGCCGGTCGACGATCCAGATCCGGTGCTGGGCGTAGGAGAACAACGGCTCCCCGGAGTCCTCCGAGCGGACCAGCGGCGGCCTGGTCCCGCGTCCTCTCGCCCTCTCGACCGCCGTGGCGAGCGCGGCGACGGTCGGCGCCTCGAAGACCTCCCGCACCTGCACCTCGACGGAGAGCGCCGACCTGATTCCGGCCACCACCCGCATGGCCAGCAGCGAGTGCCCGCCGAGCGCGAAGAAGTCGTCGTCGACCCCGATCCCCGGTACGGCGAGCACCTGCGCGAACAGGTCACGGAGGATCCCCTCGACCGGAGTGCGCGGCGCCGTGCCCGACGTCGTCGTCTCCGGGGCGGGCAGGGCGTCGCGGTCGACTTTGCCGTTGTGGTTGAGGGGGAGGGTGTCGAGGATGACGAGGGCGGTGGGGACCATGTAGGCGGGCAGGGTTCGCCGGGCGTGTTGGAGCAGGTGGCCGGGGTCGGTGGGGTTCCGGGTGGTGAGGTAGGTGACGAGGCGTTTGTCGCCGGGGTTGTCCTCGCGTAGCAGGGTCACGCTCTGGACGACGTCGGGATGACGCAGAAGAACGGCGTCGATCTCCCCCGGCTCCACCCGGATACCGCGGACCTTCACCTGCCCGTCGATCCGGCCGACATAGTCGAGAAGGCCGTCGGGAAGCCTGCGGACGAGGTCGCCGGTGCGGTACATGCGGGTGCCGGGCGGGCCGTAGGGGTCGGCGACGAAGCGTTCTGCGGTGAGGCCGGGCCTGCCGAGGTAGCCGCGGGCCAGGTGGTCTCCGGCGACGTACAGCTCCCCCGGCACCCCCACCGGCACCGGCCGCAGCGCGGCGTCCAGGACGTAGGCGGCCGTGCCGTCGAGCGGCCCGCCGATCGGGACCACGTCGCCGGGCTCGGTCACGTGGTGGGCGGTGGCGTAGACCGTGGTCTCGGTCGGGCCGTAGCCGTTGTGGACGTCACCCCCGGCCGCCAGCACCCGTCCGACCGCGGCGGCGGAGGCGGCCTCGCCCGCGATCCACAGTTCGGGTACGGCCGCCAGCACCTCGGGTGAGTCCTCGGCCAGGACGTTGAACAGTCCGGTGGTCAGGAACACCCCGGTGAGGCGTTCCTCGTGGAGCATCCGTTCGAGGGTGGGCGCGTCGAGTACGCCGGGCGGGGCGACGACCACCGTCCCGCCGTTGAGCAGCGGAACCCACAGTTCGTACATCGACACGTCGAAGGAGGGCGCCGTGTGGTGCAGCACCCGCCGGTGGCCGGGCCCCTGCCAGAGGCGGTCGGAGGCGAAGGCCGCGATGTTGTGGTGGGTGACGGCGACGCCCTTGGGGGTTCCGGTGGAGCCGGAGGTGAACATGACGTAGGCGAGTTGCCGGGGGTCGGTGTCGTGCCGAGGGTCGCCGGGGTGGGTCTCGCCGGTGACCTGGATGGTGGTGAGGCCGGGCCCGGCGTGGGTTGTGTCGGTCACGGCCAGCCTGGCGCCGGTCTGCCGCCTGATCCAGTCCATGCGCTCCGGTGGGTAGGCCGGGTGCAGGGGGACGTAGACGGCGCCTGCCTTGGCGACGGCCAGCAGGGCGACGACGGTTTCCGCGGATCGTTCCAGCAGGACCAGGACGGGGGTCTCGGGTCCGGCTCCGGCCGCGGTGAGGCGGCAGGCCAGGGCGTTGGCGCGGGCGTTGAGCTCCGCGGCGGTCAGGCGGGTGGTGCCGCAGACCACGGCTTCGGCGCCGGGGTTCGCCGCGGCCCGCGCCTCGAACAACCGGGCGAGACTCTCACGGCGGGAAAGCGGGTTCATCGGGCCTCCTGGTTCATGACACGGCGACCAGGGAGCCGCCCGGCCGCCGACGGGACGGAACACGCCGGGCACGACCGGGAGCGGGGGCTCTTCTCATAAGGCCGGGAGACCTTCCCGCGACGCCGAGAGGCCGCGGGGCCGCATGTCGGTCCAGTTCGCCTCGACGAATTCAAGACAGTCCCGGCGGCTGCTTTCCCCGAGCGCCACCTCCCATCCCCTGGGAATTTCCTGGGAAAAAGGCCACAGGGAGTGCTGGCCCTCACCGTTGACCAGGACGAGGTAGCGCCCGTCTTCGTCCTCGAATGGATTGCTCATGGAAACTCCGTACTCTGGTGTGGTCCTTGGCGCCGACGCCGGGAGAACGCCGGAAGGACATCGGTGGAACGCCGGGAGGGCATGAACCACACCGCCCCCGGTAAGCTCGCGTTTGAATTCGGATTCGCCCGCGAGAGGAAAGTCAGAGAAGTCCGTCCCGTGTCCGCCCGGACGGTCACCCCTGGTAACCGGGCGTACGGCCGCCCGATACGAGCGGCGTGGGGCCGGAAGGAGAAGACCGGGGAGTCGCTCAGGAGGGCGGCGAGGCCGTACGGCACCTGCGACGCGCGGAATTTCTGAGGACAGGGCCGGGAAGAGCGCGGAACCGCGCCGAGGGCCGGGGGGAGGAAATGCCGTTTCCATCCTCGAATGGATTGCTCATGGAAACTCCGCGCTGTCGGATGCGGGTTTGTGAATCGTCTGGTCGGCCGGGCGCAGGATCGTCGCGTGACGCCGGGTGCCGACTGGCAACCCCGCTTTGCCATTGATGCTCCAAAAGCGGAGTATGCCCTCAGGTCCCATACAATTGTCAACCCTTGACAAAGGTTCCGGGCGGAGAAACAATCCACTGCCGGATGACGTCCGGCGGGAGGCCGGCGCTTCCCGAGGAGAAACGGAAGAACGATGGCCGAGCGTGCGCCGCTGCCCTATGCCCATCTGCGCCGGGTTCCGGCGTTCGATGTCGTCAGCGACGACCTCGTGGACGGCGGGGTCCTGCCCGACGCGCACGTCTACGAGTCCGGCAACCTCTCCCCGCACCTGCGCTGGTCCGGCGCCCCCGAGGGGACGGTGAGCTACGCGGTCACCTGCTTCGACCCCGACGCGCCCACCTGCAGCGGCTGGTGGCACTGGCTGCTGGTCGACATCCCGGCGGAGGTGACCGAGCTGCCGCGCGGAGCGGGCAGCGGCGACATGAAGGGTCTGCCGGGCGGCGCGATCCACGGACGAAACGACTACGGCACCTTCGACTTCGGCGGGGCCGCCCCGCCTCCCGGGCCACCGCACCGCTACGTCTTCGCCGTCCACGCCCTCGGCGTGCGGAGCGCCGAGGTCACCTCTGACCAGACGGCCGCGATCTTCTCCGGCACGATCAACCACCACGCCCTGGCCCGCGCGGTGCTCACCGTCGAGTACGGGATCTGAGACCCTCCCCGCGGAGGGCGGTCACCGGCCTGACGGCTCCGTCCGCCACGGCAGGACCGCGCAGTCGCCGTCGGTCCCGGCCATGATGCGCCTCAGATGGGGGGCCGACGGGCTGATCGCGAACCGGCGCCGGGCGGCGAGCAGCAGCGGCAGGTCGGCCGCGCTGTCGGAGTAGGCGTAGCCGAAGGGCACCGGTACCCCCGCCGCCCGCAGCATGAGCACCTTTCCCTCACCGAGGCAGCGCTCGCCGACCACGAGCCCGCCGAGCCGCCGCCTCTCCCGGGTGGCGACGATCTCCACGCCGTCCAGCCCGAGCTCGGCGCAGACCGCCCTGACGACGCGCGCCCCCGAGCCGCTGGCGATCACGACCCGGTCGCCCCGGGAGAGGTGTTCACGCAGCCGGTCCAGTCCCGCGCGCATCGGGTTGGCCGAACCCGCTCCCGCGTGCCCCGTCGCGAAGACGCCGGCCAGCCGGTCGAGTTCCGCGTCGTCGCTGCCGACGGTGGCGAACCAGCAGAGCCCCGACAGGGCGGCCCTGCGCGTCCTGACGTTGGGCAGCGCCCGCAACGCGGCGATCACCGGGAGGGCGGGAAGCAGGAGCGCGAGCCGCCACGGCCGCCGCCGCATCAGCCAGCGCAGGAACCACTCGCCGCACTCGCCCCTGACCAGGGTGCCGTCCAGGTCGAAGACGGCGATCACCGGCGCCTGCCCCGGGATGTCCCCGGACGCGGGGGAGAGGCTGTGGTCCACGGTCGGTTCCTTCGCGGGTCGTGGGGGAGGTCCGGAACGCTCCACACCGCCGGGGAGATCGCCGGGCCGGTGGAAGGTCCGTGACATGGACGGCCCGGGACACGCGTGGATGCGCGCGGGCACGCCGTCGGCCGGTCCGCCCTCGGTTCACCCTCGGTTCGCCCTCAAGGGGCCCGGCGCGCGATCAGTGTGCCATGCCGGAAGCCCGTTGACCATGGGGAAAACGCTTTGTTCCCTCCCTTGGACCGTTCTCATTAGTGACGCGAATAAATTATTAAAGTCCTGTCCGAAACCGGCGGCCCAGGTGGCGGTACGGGATGCCGTGAGGGGTGGGGACGCAGTTCCGGGCCGACTGGAACACCTCGGTCGTATCGTGTCCGGAATTGAGAGAGCGTTATCTGGAGAGTTCTCCGCTTGCGTCCGTAACCCAAAAACATGAGTTCCCCTCGCGTACGGCACATCCGAGTTGGTCTGCGGTCATTTAGGTGCGTAGCGAAGTCGCAACTTTGGGTGACTTTAATCTGAAAATTCACCATTTATTTGCTTTGATCACCTCCTATACACTCGCTCGCGGCGCTGGTCGGGAGACCAGTGACCGACGGCCGCGCGATCGCGCTCTGCCTGGCATTTGCCACCGCCAAACCTTCGTACGACGGGGGACATCCTCGAAATGCCACACAAGACCCTTGACTACGCTCGAGAACTACTCGGGGTCGGCTATGCGCGCATAACGCTGGGCGCGAAGGAGGCCGCTCTCCTGGCCACCGCCCTGGACGAGTGCCGGCGCTTCTTCTCCCTGCCCGACGCGACCAAGGCGCGCTACTCAAGCGCCGACTGCAACTTCGGCTACCGCCCGCTCGGCATGGAGTACTCGATCACCGCGGACCGGCCGGACCTGAACGACTGCTTCACGCTGTGGTCGGACCGGCTCGACCTCGTGCCGAACTCCGCGGAGCTGACCTCCCTGACGGACGCGCTCCTGGCCTGGCGGAACCACCTGTCCGCGCTGGTCTCCGACGTCGTCGGCCACGTCGCGGGAATCATCGGGGACGCGCAGGCGCCCTCCTTCGAGGCGGCCTCCTACCTGCAGGTCAACAACTACACCCACGCGGACGGGGAGCGCGACCTGCTCCAGGACCGGCACGAGGACGGCCACCTGGTCACCGTCATCCACACCACCGCCCCCGGCCTTGAGATCTGGCCGGACGGGGAGTGCCTGCCGGTCGAGATGGCCCCCGACGAGGTCGTCCTGATGCCGGGCTCGGTCTTCGCCGAGCTCACCGGGGGAAAGGTCGGCGCGCTGGACCACCAGGTGCGCAACCTCGGCCTCGACCGGCGCATGTCCCTGATGTACTTCGTCAACCCCGAGCTGACCGAGCCCCTCTACCCCTGGGTGCGCACCGAGGGCGAGGCCCCCGCCGACCTGCGTGACAAGATCCGCAGCCACCCGGCGACCTTTGGACTCCCCCATGTCCCCGTCCTCTGACCTCCGTACCGTCCTCATCGTCGGCTCCGGCGACGGCACGGGACTGAACTTCTCCCGCTCGCTCGCCCTGGCCGGGGGATACCGGACCGTCGGCGTCGACACCACCCTTGAGGACTTCCACGCCAGCGAGGCGGACGCCCGCTACCTCGTCTCCTGGAACGACCCCGCCGACCTGGTGAAACAGGTCAACGACATCGCCGGGCGGGAGTCGGCCGACCTGATCTACGCCGCCGACACCAGCCCCGAACTGCTCGCCGTCGCCGAGTCCCGAGACGACCTCGTCGCGCCCACCCTCCTTCCCGACCGGGACGACCACCACAGGATGGAGGACAAGTGGGCCACCTGGCAGGCCCTCAGGCAGGCGGAGCTGCCCGTTCCCGACACCGTCCTGGTCGACTCACCGGCCGACCTGGAGGAGATCATGGCGCGCCACCCCAAGGTGTGGCTGCGCCGCCGCAGCGGCAGCGGGGGAGCGGGCTCCATCGCGACCGGGTCGATGCAGCTGGCCACGGCCTGGCTCGACGAGCACTCCGGCTGGGGCCACTTCACCGCGGCCGAGCACCTGTCCAAGAGGACCGCCACGCTCAGCGGGCTCTGGAACGACGGTGAGCTGGTCTGCTCCCAGCTCAGGGAACGGGTCTCCTGGAAGTACGCGACGCTGTCGGTCTCCGGCGTCACCGGCATCACCGGGGCGCAGCGCACCTTCTGGGACGAGGAGCTGCACGAGCTGGCGCTGCGGTGCGTGCGGGCGGTCTGCGCGCGGCCGCACGGCATCATCGGCGTCGACTTCACCTACGGCCACGACGGCACGGCGCTGCCCACCGAGGTACAGCCCGCCAGGTTCTACTCGTCGATCTACTTCCTGGCCACGCTCGGCGTCAACATGCCCGACCTGTACTGCAGGCTCGCCCTCGACGGCGGCCACGGCCTGCCCGGCCCCGCGGCGAACCCCATCAGGGAGAGCCACTACTGGGTGAAGTCGGTCGACAAGCTCCCCCGGCTGCTCTCGCCCGAGGAGTTCGCCCGTGGGTGAGTGGACGCATCACGACCTGCGGCGGCTCTGCGCGGCCGGGCGGCCCATCACCAAGGGGCCGCTGAACGACACCTACGCCGCGACCCTCGGCGGAAGAGCGGTGTTCGTCAGGCACCGGGTCCTGGACGACCCCTGCTACGGCCAGACCTTCGCCGGGGAGCGCCTCGTCGGTCCCCTGCTGCCCGGCCGGATCAGGGTGCCCGAGATCCTGCAGGTCGTCCCGGACGAACAGGGTGACGACCGGTTCGCCGTCTTCGAGTTCGTCGACGGTCACACCCCCGACTGGGACGACCCCGAGGTGCTGACCGCGCTGGCCGACCGGCTCCTCGACGTGCACGCGATCCCCGCCGACGGTCTCGGCGACGTCGGCGGGCCGCTCAGCCGTACGGCGGTGCCCGCCTACCTGCTCGGCCTGCTGCGGCGCGAGTGCGAGCTGCTGCCCGCCCACGCGGGCGAGCTCACCGGCGCGGCCGGCCTGCTCACCGGCGCGATGGCCTGCTTCGAGGACGAACGGCCCTGCCTGTGCCACGGCGACGTGCACCGGGGCAACTGGCTGGTCGACCGGTCGGGGGAGCTGTGGACGCTCGACTGGGAGGCGGCGCGTTTCCGGGTCGCGGCGGCGGACTTCAACCAGATGCGCGCCGACTGGCTGACGGCCGCGCAGGAGGAGACCGTCCTGTCGCGCTACCTGGAACGATCCGGAAGGGACCGGGCCGTCTTCACCCGGCAGATCGCGATCCTGCGCCTGCTGTGGCACCTGCGGACCTACAACTTCCAGGTCCTGGTCAGAGGCCGCTCCCCGCGGCGGCACCTGGAGAACCTGGAGGCCGCGCGCGCCCTCCTCGGAGAGATCCTGGGAGAGGGCCCGTGACGATCCCCGCGCACCTGACACCCGCCGTGCCCGTCTCCGGCGACGCCGGCCTGGCCACCCCCTGCCTGATCCTCGACGAGGACCTCGTCACCGCCGCCTTCACCGGCTTCCGCGCGGCCTTCCCCTCGGTCGGCGTCCACTACGCGGTCAAGTGCAACCCCGACCCGGCGCTGCTGCGGCACCTGCGGGGGCTCGGCTGCGGCTTCGAGATCGCCTCCCACCCCGAACTCGAACTGCTCACGAGCGTGGGCGTCGACCCGGCCGAGGTGCTCTACAGCAATCCCGTACGGCCCCGCGAGCACATCTCCCGCTGCCACGACGCCGGAGTGTGGCGTTTCTGTGTCGATTCGCCGCACGAAATGGCGAAACTGTCACAGGCGGCGCCGGGAGCGCACGTCTACGCCAGGCTCGGCACCGGCCAGGCGGCCAGCGTCGTGCCGAGCGAGGGGAAATTCGGCGTCTCGAAGGACGATGTCTGCGACCTTCTCCTCGGCGCCGGAAAAATGGGGTTGAAACCCCATGGAATCGCCTTTCACGTCGGTTCCCAGATGACGGATCCGCACGCCTGGGACGCCCCGCTGCGCGACGCGGCCGAAATCATGGAACGGCTCGCCGAAAAAGGCGTGAGAATCGCCATGCTCGACATCGGCGGCGGATTTCCGGCGCGCTATGACAAGCCGGTCCCCGGCATCGGGGAATTCGGACGGCACATAACCGGTCTTCTCAATGCGCTGCCGTACCCCGTCGAGGTCGTCGCCGAGCCGGGACGCGCGCTGGTCGCCGAGGCCGGGGTCATGGTCTGCCGGGTCCTGCAGGTCGTCCGCAGGGGCGGGACCTGGTGGGCCCACACCGACCTGGGCGTCTTCAACGGGATGATGGAGGTCCTGGAGACCGCGGGCGCGCTGGTCTACCCGATCTCCGGAGAGCGGGAGAGCGGCCCGCCGCGCAGGTACAACGTCACCGGGCCCACCTGCGACAGCCAGGACACCTTCGCGACCGGCGTCGAGCTGCCCGAGGACCTGGCCGAGGGCGACCTGCTGTTCGTCGGCTCCGCGGGCGCGTACACCACCGCCTACTCCTCGCAGTTCAACGGCTTCTCCACACCCCACACCGTGCTGCGCCGCCCGTCGGGCCCCCGCGTGACCACCGACCGTCCCGAGTTCGGAGAGTGAGACAAGTGAGTGCTCTGACCGGCGCCGAGGAACTGCTCGGCGACGTCGAGGACGCCGCGGCCAAGGCCCGGTGCGAGGTCGCCGCGGCCTGGAACGTGGCGGGCCTCGAACTGGACGTGCGCTGCGGTGACCAGGCCCTGTTCGAGGCCCTGCACGCCTACCTCGGCTCGCACACGGGCCCGCCCGCGGGGGGACGTCCCGACGTCGAGATGACGTTCGTCGCGGACGACGCCCTGGTGGGGCGCCTTGAGGAGGCCGCCGCCCGGCTGGCCGCCCCGGCGCCCGCGATGATCTCCTACTGCAGCACGGAGAAGGGCAGGCTCCCCGTCGAGCACTGGCGGGCGGGGGAGGCCGTGCTGCTGCGCACGGTGAAGACCCCCACCTGGCTGCTGGCCGACGCGGGCTACACCCGCCTGACGTTCGTCGTCGGCGGCGCCTACCCGGCCGCGCCGACCGTCCACAAGGACCTGGCGCTGCTGATCCTGCACGTCATCCAGCGCACCCTGGAGGTTCGCGGGCAGCTGCAGGTCCACGCCTCGGCCGTCGTCGTCGACGGCAGGGCCGTCCTGTTCTCCGGGCCGAAGCGCTCGGGCAAGACGACCTGCTTCCTCGACGCGATCGTCAGGACCGGCGCCAGGCCGCTGTCGGTCGACAAGGTCCACCTGGCCGAGGACCCGGCCACCGGGCGGCTGCGGGTCTTCGGCGTCCCCACCCGCCTGCGGGTTCTGGCGGGCACGCTGCAGAAGTATCCGGGAAGCTGGGACACCTTCATCCCCGAGGACTACCGGGGAGTCGACGAGGAGCGCCTGTGGCGCGGCGAGAGCGACTCCAAGGTGACCGTCCCGCTGACCAGCCTGCGTTCGATCACCGGCGCCGACTTCGAGCTGAGCGCGCCGCTCGGCATGATCGTCCTGCCGGACGTCGCCAGGGGACGCGACCCCCTGCTGCGCGAGGTCACGGACCCCGGGGAGATCGCCTCCCTCATGCGGCCCAACGTCTACACCCCGGACAACCCGGAGGAGGACTGGTGGTCCGGGATCGGCGAGCACCTGGCCGCCGACCTCAGGGCGCGGGCCGAGGCGTTCCTGACGGGCGTCGGTTCCAGGGTGCCGATCCTGCGTCTTGAGGGAGCAGAGCGGATCGACCACCTGCTCCAGGACGCCTGGCGCAGGCTCGCCGCCGTACCCGTCACCGTTCCGGGCCCATGACCAGGGCACTGGTGCTCGGCGGCACCCGGTTCGTCGGGCGGGCGGTGGTCGAGGCGCTGCTGCCCTCCTGCGAGGTGACCGTGCTCAACCGGGGGACACGGCCGCTGTGGGACCCCAGGATCGTCCAGGTCGTCGCCGACCGGCGGGACGCGGCCTCGACGCGCGCCGTCCTGCGCGGGAGCTACGACGTGGTCGTGGACGTCTCGGGCACCGAGCCGGTCCACGTGCGCAACGTTCTGGACACGCCCGCCGTGGCCGGGGCCGTCCGGTACGTCTACGTCAGCTCGGCCGCGGTCTACCGGCGCGGGCACGCGGGCCCGCCCTTCCACGAGGACGACCCGGCGGACGGCGACCCCGCCTGGGGCGGCTACGGCGAGGACAAGGCGCGGTGCGAGCGGCTGCTGTCCGGCCTGCCCGGCCTGACGGTCCTGCGGCCGCCCTACGTGTACGGCCCACACAACACCGAGCCGAGGGAGAGCTTCCTGTGGGCCAGGATGCTCACCGGGCAGCCGATCTTCGTGCCGGGCGACGGTCGTACCGGGATCCAGTTCTGCCACGCCCGCGACCTGGCGGAGACCGTGGCCGCGGCGTGCGCAGGAACGCTTCCCCCCGGCGTCTACAACGTCGGCGGGCCGGGGAGGTGCTCCTTCACCGACTATCTCGGCCTGCTCGCGGAGATCGCGGGGACCGGGCACAGGGCGGTGCACGTCCACGACGAGGAGGTCCCGGCACGGGCCTACTTCCCCTTCCGCGACCTGGAGCTGACGCTCGACACCACCCGTCTCGACCGGACGGGCGCGGGGGCGGCCACCCCGCTCGCCGACGGCCTGCGCGAGACGCTGGCGTGGCTGCGCGCGCACGGCTCCCTGGCCGACGAGCCCACCGAACAGGAGAAGAAATGGCGAGCGACGACGCTCTAGCGGACGTCGTGGCGGCCGTACTGGACGCCTACGGCCTGCCTGAGGCGTCCCTGGAGCCGCTCGCCGGGCAGGTGCTCACGGCGGCGCGGGAGCGCGGGCTCGGCTCGGCGGACCTGGCCGGGGCGGGCGTACGCGGCTGGGAGGACCTCAGGCGCGTCCTCGACGGCCCCGACGAGCGGGCCCGCGCGTCCGCCGAGTCGGTGTGCGCCTGCGTCAACGACGTGCTGTTCTCATCCCCGCGCTGGCGGAGGGAGGTTGGCTATGAGCACCCGATGGACGAGCTCGGCTGACGCGGTCGTCGTCGGTTTCGGGCTCACCGGCGCCCCCGTCCTCGAACGGCTGCTCGGCGCCTCCGGCGCCGGCGACGTCGCCGTCCTCGACCGGGGCGCCTTCTGGGAGCCGGAGGGCCACGCCTTCCCCGGCGAGCGAAGCCTGATCCTCGACCGCCCGCTCACTGTCGATCCCCGGGAGGACCACGTGCTCCTGCGGACCCCCGGCGCGGGCCCGGCGCGGCTGCGCAAGTGGTGGGCCTCCCGGCTCGCCGGCGGCGGCTCCTGGCTCTGGTACGGCCAGCTGTCCCGCTTCCGCCCCAGTGACCTGCGGATGCGTTCGGCGTACGGCGGCGCCCTCGGCCCCGAGGTGCGCGACTGGCCCATCGACTTCGCCGAACTCGACCGGGCCTACGCCCACATCCAGGGGAGGCTGCGGCCCTTCGGCTGCGCCTACGGCCACACCGAGGCCGCCTACCGGGACTTCGACGGCGGGCCGTACCTGGAGAGGCCGGGGCCGAGTCACCTCGAACGGCTGATGGTCGACCGGCTCGGCCGTGACGGCCTGAACGCCTACGTCGGGCAGAGCTGCCTGGGCGGGCGCGCCTGGGACACCTGCCCGGTCTCGCCCGTCACCGGGCGCCCCGCCGAACGCGGCCGGCCGATGCTGGCCCGCCCCAACTGGTACGTCGACCTGTACGGCACGCTGCGCGAGGACCCCAGGGTGCGCCTGCTCGGCGGCTGCTACGTCTCCCGCGTCCTGGTCGACGGGGGAGCCGTCCAGGGCGTGGAGTACCTCCAGCGCGACGACGCCGGAGACCTGCGGATCCGGCGGATCAGGTGCGGCACCGTGGTGCTCGCCCCGGGCGCCCTGGAGACCAACCGCATCCTGCTCAGCTCGGACCTGCCCGACCGCAACGGCCTGCTCGGCAGGCGCTTCACCTTCACCCTGGAACGCACCGCCTACCTGGTGACCGCGGAACCGCGCGAGCGGGACCTGGCCGACCGCCTGGCGGGACTCTACGGAAACGTCGTGATCAAGGACTTCTACGACCTCGGGGAGACGGGCCCGCTGCGCAAGGGCGGCAAGTTCGCCCTCTACGACGCCTACGTCGCCGAGTCACCGGCCAGGCACGTCCGCAACCTGCGGATGCGCGGCCCGGAACTGGCCCGCTTCCTGCGGGCGGAACGCGGGCACTACGTGGTCAAGGTGAGCTTCAAGGGCGAGTCACTGCCCTCGGCGGGCAAGTTCGTCTCACTCAGCGCCCGCAGGAACGCCTTCGGCGCCAGGGTGCCGACGGTGACCTACACCCCCCACCCGGCCGACCTGCTCCTGCAGGAACGCGTCACCGCCATCCTCCCCAGGATCGGGCGTGCCCTCGGCGCCGTCGAGACCCGGGTGCACCCCGTCCCCTCCGGCGAGGACCTGGTCTCCGCGCACCACCACGGCGGCGCGGTCTTCGGCGACGACGCCGCGCAGGCCGTACTGGACCGCGACTGCGAGTGCTTCGAGGCCAGAGGGCTGTTCGTGGCCGACTCCAGCTTCATGCCGACCTCGGGCGCGACCAACTCGTCCCTGACCGCCATGGCGAACGCCCACCGGGTGGCCGGCGTCGTCGCGGCGCGGCTGTCATGAGCGGCCTCACCCGCGAGGGCGGGACCCCCGCGGACCAGGCCACCGGGGACCACCTGCTGGCCGTCACGGACCTGTCCTTCGCCTACGGCGACTCCCCGCCCGTCCTCACCGGCGTCACGCTGCGGCTGCGCGGGGGCCAGGTGCTGGGCGTCCTCGGCCGCAACGGCGCGGGCAAGAGCACCCTCATCAACGCGATCCTCGACATCGTGCCCGGCAGGCGCGCCGGAGAGGTCGTGCTCGGCCAGGAGGGGACGGGCGGGGACACCCGGCGGCACGTCGGCGTCGCCGGCCAGCGCATCTCCCTCTACAAGAAGCTCACCGTCGCCGAGAACCTCACCCACGCCGCCAGGCTCGTCCTGCCGCGCGGGCGGGTCGCCGCCGCGACGGAACGGGCGATCGAGGACTTCGGCCTGGCGAAGGTCGCGCGGACCCCGGTGCACCGCCTTTCGGGAGGGTGGGAGCGGCTGTCCCACATCGCGGCGAGCTTCGTCCACGCCCCAAGGCTCCGCTTCCTCGACGAGCCGACCAGCGCGCTCGACTTCGAGACCAGGACCAGGCTGGTCGCCCTGATGGCCCGGTGGCGCCAGGACGGCGACGCGATGATCGTCACCTCGCACTACCCCGAGGACATCGAGGAGACCTGCACCCACGTCGCGGTCGTCTCCGGCGGCACCGTCGTCGGCGTCGGCCCGCTGCGGGACCTGATCGGCGGCTACCACAGCGAGCTGCTCATGCGGGTCGGCGGCGAGGACGGCCCGCTGACGCTGCGCGCCCCGGCCCCCGGGACGGTCGGGCAGGCCGCAGAGACCCTCGCCCGCTGGGCGCGGGAGGGCCACGCCGCCTCCGCCGTCGAGTCCGTACGGCTGACCAGCAGGAACCTGCGGGAGATCATCTCCCTGGACCCCGAACTACGCGGGAGCGTCGGTGAGAACGACTGAGGGCTCTACCAAGGACAGGGCCGGGTTCTGGTCGGTCGCCGCGGGTTACGCCACGACCGAACTGCTCGTGCTGTGGCGGATGCGCACCCCGCTGGTCTTCATGTTCGCGGTGCCCGCCACCCTGGCCCTGACCCTCGGCTCCGCCGTGGCGGGGGAGGGCAGCCACGGGCGCGCCATGCTCGGCATCGCGGTCATGTTCAGCTTCACCACCACCCACTACACGGGCCTGGCGCTGTTCCGCGAGTTCGGCAGCAACACCTGGGTGCGGCAGGCGCTCCACCGGCCCCCCAGGGGCGCCTTCCTGCTCGGCAAGATCCTGCCCATCGCGGGGATCGGCCTGACGCAGCTGAGCCTGTTCACCGCCATCGCCGTCGTCTTCTACGGCACGCCCGTCCACGGCTCGGTGTGGCAGCTGCTCGCGATCGCGGTCACGCTGCTCGGCGTCAGCTGCGCCATGGGGGTGGTGCTCTATCTCGTCACCGCCGACACCTCGACCTTCGAGAGCCTGTTCTACATCTTCCTGATCACCGCGGGCAGCGTCGGCGGCGCGATCGTGCCCGACGGGAACCTGCCCGCCCTGTCCAGGGCCGTCGGTGTGCTGACCCCGCACCACTGGGCCCTGCGCGCTTTGGACGAGGCGACCTCGGGGCGGGGGGAGTGGGGTCCGGTCCTGCAGTCGATCGGCGTCCTGGGCTGCTGCGCCGTGGTCCTGGGGGTCGTCGCCGCGACGGCCTTCGACTACCGGCGCCAGAAATACGACCTGTACTAGAAGGAGACCCCTTGACATCGCCTGACGACATGGCGCGATATCTCGGCGCGCGCCTGGCCGCGCACGGCAGGACGACCGGCGACCTCGTCGCGGAGGTGGACACCAGCTTCGGCGAGCCCCTGCTGATGTCGGCGGCCGGCTCGGTGGTGCACGGGTTCGGCACCCCGATGAGCGACGTCGACGTCCACGTCGTCGTCGAGAGCACGAAGGTGACGGGCCTGCCCATCACCTCCTTCAGCCTCGGCGTCGCCGTCGACGTCAACTACATCAGGGCCGACTCGATCCGGCGCGCGGCCGACGCCCTGAGCGCCCCCGGCGAAACGGCGAAGGCGGACCGCTCCGCCTGGCGGGACTACCGCAGGAAGCTCGCCCAGCTCAACCGGCTGATCCTCGGCCTGCCGCTGCGGGGAGACCAGGACTGGCTCGACTGGCAGCGCGAGCGGCGCAAGCCCGTCGCCGACGCGACGGTCCGCTGGTGGCGGACGGAGGCGGTGCGCTACCGGCTGGCCTGCGAACTGCTGCGCGAGACCAGGCCGCTGGCCGCGGCCGAACGGCTCGGCAGGGCCGGAGTCGCCGCGCTCGACGCGCTGGCCACCGCCAGGGGCGAGCTGTGCTTCGGGCAGAAGTGGGTCGGAGCCAAACTCGACCGGCTCGGCGACACCGAACTGGCCGCGCTGTACGGGCGCTTCCTCGACCTGCCCGCCGGAACCGGGGACGCCCACGACTACCTGCGCCGGACCGGGGAGCTCTTCGACGGGCTGGCGGCCAGGCTCGACCTGCCGGAGGACCCGGCGGTGTGCCTGACCCCCGCCGCGGGGCTGAAGACCTGGCACACCCACGGCGGGCGCGCCCTCGTCCACCGGTGGGCGCTGCGCGGGGCCGAGGGGCCGGAGCGGGAGCTCGCCCCCCTCGGCGAACCCGGCTGGAGCTGGACCGGCGCGAGCACGGAGATGACGCGGACGCACCGCGAGCTGGCACGGGAGGACCTGCTGTGGCTGTCGATCGACTGGAGCACGACGTGAACGACGAGAGCCGCGAGACGGGCCTGACCCCGGTGCGGGACCCGCGCAGATGGGCCGCCCACGAGTGCTTCGGCGTCTTCGAGCTGCTCTTCGAGGTCCACGCCAGCTACGAGGACCTGCTCGGCACCCTCGACGAGGGGCTCCTGCAGGTGGCGAGGTTCGTCGCCAGGGACACCGTCGTGCGCGCGCTGGCCGTACGGTCCCTGCTGCGGGAGGGGCTGCCGCCCGACGAGCACGACGTGCTGGCCGACCCGTACGCGGGACTCGACGAGGAGGAGATCGAGCGCGGCCTGTCGGCGGCCCGCGCCGTGGCGCTGGCCGCCGACGTCCCCGCCGCCCGCGAGGCCGCGGCCAGGGTGGGCGACTACGTCGCCGAACTGGAGCGCGACCTCGGCTTCACCACGCCCCCCGCCTCGATCCGCGGGCCCTCCGGCCTGTTCCCCGCGCTCAGGCTCACCAGGACGCTGCTGCCCCTCAACGAGGCCTCAGGACTGCCCACCGCGTTCCCCGCGGCCTGGTCCTGACGCCCCCGAACCCGCCCGCCGAAGAGAGAAGAGACGACAGTGCCCACCGTGACGACGACGCACACGAGCGCCGAGCCCGCCCAGCGGATCTGGGAGGTGCTGCTCGACTGCGAGGACTACCCCACCTACATGGACGAGGTGGTCGACGTGACGATCCTCGACCAGTCGGAGACGGGCAGGACCAGCCGATGGGCGGTGCTGCTGAAGGGCTCCGAACTGGAGTGGGTCGAACGGGACAACGTGGACCACGAGCGCCGCAGGATCGAGTTCGAGCAGATCGAGGGGGACCTGGCCTACTTCGACGGCTACTGGCAGGTCACCGACGACGGCGCCGGACGGACGACGATCGAGCTGCACGTCGAGTTCGACATCGGCATCCCGCTCATGGCGGACATGCTCAACCCGGTCGCGGCCCGCGCCCTTGAGGAGAACTCCAGGGCCATCCTGACCCGGCTGAGCACCCGCAACAGCGACGTCAGTCCCGTCGCCTGACCGCGCCTGACCGCACGGCACAACGCGGGTCCGTGTTCTCACCGGGCACGCAGAAGGTAAGGAAAGGGAAACGTTGGATCGCCACGTGCTGGAACCGTCCGCCCCGCCGGGGGCCGCGGCTCCCGACATCGCACGGGTCACCTTCCGCAGGATTCAGCGGCACATGTCCCCGGGGATCGCACTGAGCGGCAAGTTCGCCGGCCAGGGCGCGGTCGAGGAGAGCGCCTCGGGCTGCGAGGTGCTCCTGTCGGACGGCCGCTCGGTCCTGGACTTCGGCTCCTACGCGGTGACCCTCCTGGGCCACCGCAACCCGGCCGTCGTGGACGCCGTACGGCGCCAGCTCGACGTCATGCCGACCTCCACCAGGAGCCTGGCCAGCCCGGTCTCCGCCCTGGCGGCCGAACGGGTCAGCGAGTATCTCGGCGGCGGCCTGAACCGGGTCTACTTCGGCATCAACGGCGCCGACGCCGTCGAGGCCGCGGTGAAGCTCGCCCGCCTGGCGACCGGCAGGCGCGTCGTCGTCGCGGTCGAGGGCGGCTACCACGGCAAGTCGCTCGGCGCGCTCGGCCTGACCCACCACGACCGTTTCCGCGACGGCCTGACCGGGCTGCTCGGCGGTGTGGTGCACGTCGCCCCCGACGACCCGGAGGCGGTGGCGCGGGTGACGGCCGAGACCGACGTCGCGGCGGTCGTCTTCGAACCCGTGCAGGGGGAGAACGGCGTGCGCCCGCTGGAGACCGAGGTGCTGCGGCGCTGGAGCGCCGACGCCAGGCGGGCGGGCGCCTTCACGGTCTCCGACGAGATCCAGTGCGGCCTGCGGCGCTGCGGCGACCCCTCGGTCGCGCTCGCGGCCGGGATCGAGGTGGACGCGGTGCTGCTGGGCAAGCCGCTCGGCGGCGGCGTCGTGCCGGTCTCCGCCCTGGTCTGCTCCGACGCCCTCTACGAGCCGCTGCTGAAGGACCCGTTCCGGCACACCGCGACCTTCGGCGGACACCCCCTGGCGACGGCCGCGGTCCCGGCCGCGCTGGCCGAGATCGAGGCCGCGGCGGACAACGGCGCCGAGCTGGCCCGGCTGATGGAACAGGGCCTGCGGACGCTGCGCGAGGACAATCCCGGGCTGGTCGCCGACGTCCGCGGCAGAGGACTGCTGTGGGGCGTCGACTTCGCCGGGACCGAACTGGCGGGCGAGGTCCAGATGGGACTGGCCAGACGCGGCCTGCTGGTCTCCCCGTGCCTGAGCAGGCCGCGGACCCTTCGGCTGCTCCCGCCGCTGGTGGCGGGCCCGGCCGAGGTCGGACGGGCGATGGCCGTACTCGACGACGCGCTGAAGGAGGCCGGGGCGGCATGGGGAGGACGCGGGTGAGCACGACGGCGAGCACCGGCCTCCCGTCCGGTGAGCTGTGGCCGGACGTCGGCGCCCTCATGCCCGCAGACGCCCTGGAGAGCATCGCGGCGGGCGCGGCGGCGGCCGACGAGAGCGGCCGCCCCGACCCGGCGAGCCTCGACCTGCTGCGGAGGATCGGCTGGCCCGCCCTCGCGATCCCCACGGACTTCCAGGGCAAGGGCGCGAGCCTGCTGGAGTCGTGCGCCGCGCAGCGCCTGCTCGGTAGGGCCGACCCGGCGCTCGCGGTCGCGGTGAACATGCACATCTTCACCATCGGCCTGACGGTCGAGCACTGGCGGCGCAACACCGACGTGTCGTGGCTGCTCATCGAGGCCATCGCGACCCAGAACCGGCTGGTCGCCTCCGCCTTCGCCGAACCCAACCTGGGCGGCTCGGCGACCAGGTCCACACTGACCGCCGAGCGGGTGCCCGGCGGCTGGGAGGTGACCGGCAGGAAGTACCCGTGCTCGCTGGCCGCGGAGGCGGACCTGGTCTGCCTCCAGGTGGCCGCCCCGGGCCAGGACGGCGCCGCCCCGCAGGTCCTGGTCGCGATGCTGCCGACCAACGCCCCCGGGCTGAGCGTGGTGGAGAACTGGGACGCGATGGGCATGCGCGGCTCCGCCTCCAACACCCTGGTGCTCGACCGCTGTGTGATCCCCGACGAACTGGTCTTCTACCAGGCCCCCGCGGGCGCCGAGGACGACGACGTCCTGGCGGCGGGCGTCATCTGGTTCTCGCTGACCGCGACCGCGGTCTACCTCGGGCTGGCCGAGTCGGCCCTGGGTGCCGGGCGCGACCTGCTCGGCACCCAGCGGATCGCGCACCTGGGCAGCACCAGGGCGCGGCTGCCGAGCTACCAGGCGGCGCTCGGCGACCCGTACGCGGCGCTGCTGACCCTGGAGGCGGGCTGCGCGGCCGTCGCCGCCGGGATGGACGCCGGCGCCGACCCGCAGCGGCTCCTGCCCGCCGCGCTCGCGGTCAAGCAGCAGGCGGTGCGTACGGTGCCCGATCTCGTCTCGGCGATCGCCGAGGCGTGCGGCGGGGCGTCCTACGCCAGAGGGGGCGTGCTGGCGCGGCTGTGGCGGGACGCCCAGGCCGTCCGTTTCCACCCGCCGACCCCCGTCGCGACCCGGCAGTTCCTCGGCAGGCGCGCGCTGGGCGTGCCCGCCTCGCTCGACCTGGACGAGTGCGCGCCGTCCCTGGCCCCCAAGCACCACACCTGATGAGAGAACGACGATGAACCGAGCCGAAATATCCGAGTTGATGATCGAGAAGGTGTCCGAGGTCCTGGGGGTCGACCAGGCCGAGATCGGCGAGCAGACGGACCTGGGCGCGGAGTACGCCGTGGACAGCCTCGAACTCATGGAGATCGGGGCACGGCTCGAACGGGCGCTCGGCGTCCGGATGCAGATCGAGGACCTCCTCGACATGCGCAACATCGGTCACGCCGTCGACCTGGTGGCCGCGCGGATCTCGGCGCACCCGGCATGAGCGGCCGCAGACGGGTCGCGGTGACCGGCCTCGGGGTGAAGTCCCCTGCGGGCAACACCGTCGAGGCGCTTCTGGGGCGGTTGATCGAGGCCCGGCCGACCGCGGCGACGGTCGAGGAGCTGGTCAGGAGCGAGGTCGCGGTGACGTTCGCGTGCACCGTCCCGGAGTTCGACCTCGACCACTACCTCACCCTCCGCCAGCGGCGCCAGATGGACCGCGGCACGACGCTCGCCCTGGCCGCCGCGGCGGACGCCGCCGAGGGGGCCGGGCTGGAGGACCTCGCGCCCGAGCGGGTCGGGGTCGCGGTCGGCACCGGGGTCGCGGGCCTGGGCGCGACCGAGGAGGTGCTGCGGCGCTGCGAGCACGACCCGGCCAGGATTCCGGCGTTCACCGTGCCGCAGATCATGTCGAACTCCGCGGCCGCCAGGATCGGCATGCGGCTGGGGGCCAGGGGCACCACGCTGACCTACGCCACCGCCTGCGCCAGCGGGGCGACGGCCATCGGCGAGGCCATGCTCAAGATCCGTTCCGGTGAGTGCGACGTCATGGTCGCCGGGGGTGTCGACGCCCCGGTCACCCCGATGGTGATGGCCTCCTTCGCGCGGATCGGCGCGCTGTCCGGCCGCAACGACGACCCGGCGGCTGCCTGCCGCCCCTTCGACGCCGACCGCGACGGCTTCGTGATGGGGGAGGGCGCGGCGTTCCTGGTTCTTGAGGACTGGGAGCACGCCAGACGGCGGGGCGCCGCCGTACTGGGGGAGGTGCTCGGCTACGGGAGCACCTCCGACGCCCACCACATCGTCGCGCCCCGGGAGGACGGCGAGGCCGCGGCCGCCTGCATGGCCATGGCCGTACGGGACGCGGGGCTGTCCTTCTCCGACGTGGGCCACGTCAACGCGCACGGCACCTCCACCTACCTCAACGACCGGGCCGAGGCCCGCGCGCTGGCCACCTGCTTCGGCGACCGCTGCCCGCCGGTGACCGCCCCCAAGGGCGTCGTCGGTCATCTGATCGGCGCGGCCGGGGCACTGGAGGCGGTGATCTCGCTCGGTGTGGCCCAGGCGGGGCTGGTGCCGCCGGTGGCCAACTTCGGCAAGAGCGAGTGCGCCGACGGGATCGACCTCGTCGCGGGGGCGCCGAGGCGGATCGGCTCGCCGGTCGCGCTGTCCAACTCCTTCGCCTTCGGCGGGCACAACGTGTCCCTGGTGCTGCGGGCCGCCGTATGAGCGGCCGTGTGGGCGGCGCGAGGCGGGTGCTGCTGACGGGATCGACCGGGGTGGTCGGCACCGAGCTGTGCCGTGCCCTCGGGAGCGCGCCCGTCGAGCTGGTCCGGGTGGCCAGACGCCCCCAGGGGGAGGGCGAGATCGGCTGGGAGATCGGCGTCCGGCCGCCCCCCGAGGAACTGCGGGGTCCCTGGGACGTCGTCGTGCACGCCGCGGCCTCCACCCGGTGGACGATGAACGCGCAGGAGGCGCTCGACTCCAACGTCCGGCCGCTCGACGCGGTGCTCGGCCTGCTCACGCCGGAGACCCACCTGGTGCACGTCTCGACGGCCTACGTCGGCGGCTCCGACGACCCCTACGCCAAGGACGAGGGGTTCGGGCGCTACCGCAACGGCTACGAGTGGTCCAAGGCCAGGTGCGAGGAGCTGGTGCGGGAACGCCACCGGGGCCCGGTCACGATCGTACGGCCGCCGCTGATCCTCGGCCGGGACGACGACGGGTCGATAGCCCGCTTCTCCGGCCCGTACACGCTGCTGCAGACCCTGGTCTCCGGGCTCGCCGCGGCTGTGATCGGCGAACCGGGGGGATACGCGGAGGTGGCGCCGGTCGACCTGGTGGCCGACGTGATCGCGGAGGCCGTCACCGGGCCGCCGCCGGAGGGCCTCAGGGTCGAGACGATCGCGGGCGGCGGCGCCTGCATGACCCTGCAGACGCTCCTGGACGTCACCTGCGGCACGCTCAACGGCTGGCGCGCGGAACGGGGCATCCCGCCGGTGGCCGTGCCGCCGTTCATCTCGCCCAGGCGCTGGCACCGCTTCTTCCTGCCCTTCGCCGAGCAGCACCTGTCGCCCATCCAGCTCCAGGCGGTGCGGCTGCTGGGCATGTTCGAGAGCTACACCAGCATGGCCGACCCGTTCGAGCCGACGCGTCAGGTGACCGACCCGGCGGCGACCCTGGCCAGGTCCGTCCTGTGGTGGGCCGACGCCAAGCCGCGCCTGGCCTCGCGGATCTCGGAACCGTGGGGCCTGATCGCCTGAGACCCCTCCCAGGCCCGGTCCCGGCGAGGACCGGGCCGGGGAACGGGTCAGCGCCCGGTGATCACGCCGCAGCCGATCCGCCCGCCCGCGTCACCGGTCTTGAGCGTCGCCTCGTCCGGCCCCGTCTTGCCGTTGGCGTCGGCGTAACGGGAGGGGATGTTGGCGAGGTTGTCGGGCAGGCCGTGGACGATGACCGCGCTGCCGTCCTTGTCGAGGAGCTGGCCGATCCGGAAGCGGTCGGTCACCACCGACGCGTTCCCGGTGCCGTCCGCGCCGACCAGCAGGGCGGGCAGGTCGCCCGTGTGGTCGCCGTGGCCGCCGGTGCCGAGGTTGAAGTGGCCGCCCGCGCTGAAGAAGGGGCTGCCGGTCGCCGGATCGGTCGACTTGGGGTCGCAGATCCCGGCGGTGTGGATGTGGAAACCGTGGTAGCCGGGGGTCAGGCCCTTGACGGCCACGGTCACCCTGGACTTGCCGTAGCGTTCGTGGTCGATCCTGAGGGTGCCGACGGCCGCCCCCTCGGCGTTCTTGATCACGGTGTACGCCTGGTATCCGGAGTGGCCTGACGCCGATTCGGCCGCCGCCGCGGCGCCGACGGAGACGACGCCGGCGCCGAGGGCCACGATCAGGGCCAGATGGGTCTTGCGTAACATGGCAGACCTCCCTTGGGTCCGTGCTGGGTTGTCCGTGAGCGGTCTTTCAGGGAAATCCTTCTGCACGCTACGGTGCCGACGCCGTATCTGGCCGGATTCGGCCGGTAACGGGCACCCAGAGCACGGTGAGGGCCGGGAGGCTCAGACGTACAGCCGCAGGAGGTCCTCCTCGGTCTCCCTGCGCACGATCACCCGGGCGGACCCGTCGCGGACCGCGACCACGGGCGGGCGCGTCACGTGGTTGTAGTTGCTGGCCATCGAGCGCTGGTAGGCGCCGGAGGCGGGGACGGCGAGCAGGTCGCCCGGCCGGACGTCGGCGGGCAGCGGCAGGTCGCGGACCAGGACGTCCCCGCTCTCGCAGTGCTTGCCGACCACGGTGACCTCCCGGGCGGGGGCCGAGGAGGAGCGGGAGGCCAGGACCGCGGTGTAGGCGGCGCCGTACATGGCGGGGCGGGGGTTGTCGCTCATCCCGCCGTCCACGCTGACGTAGGTGCGGGCGCCGGGGATCTCCTTGACCGTGCCGACCTCGTACAGCGCGACGGCGCTCGGCCCGGCGATGGAGCGGCCGGGCTCGACGGCCAGCCGCACGTGGGCCGGTACGGCCTCGCGCACCGCGGCGATCACCTCGGCGGGACGCGGGGGGAGCGGGTCGCCGGGCCGGTGGACGATGCCCAGGCCGCCCCCGAGGTCGAGCTTGGGGATCGTCACGCCGTTCTCGTCCTCCATGGTCCGCAGGAAGGCGGCCATCCGGCGCGAGGCCAGGGTGAACCCCGCCAGGTCGGTGATCTGCGAGCCGATGTGGGAGTGCAGCCCGGCCAGTTCGAGCGACGGCTCGGCCAGGACCCGGCGGACGGCCTCGGCCGCGAGCCCGGCGCGCAGTGAGAAGCCGAACTTGGAGTCGTCGCCGCCGGTGGCGATGAACTCGTGGGTGTGCGCCTCGACCCCGGGGGTGACGCGGATCATGACGCTCTGCCGTATCCCCGCCTCGGCGGCGACGGCGGCCAGGCGCCCGATCTCGGCGAAGGAGTCGACGACCACGCAGCCGACCCGCCAGGAGACGGCGCGGAACAGCTCGGCCGGGGACTTGTTGTTGCCGTGGAAGACCACCCGCGCCGGGTCCATGCCGCCGGCCACGGCCACTGCGAGCTCGCCTCCGGTGCACACGTCGAGGCAGAGCCCGGCCGTGTCGAGCCAGCGCACCACCTCGGGGCAGAGGAAGGCCTTGCCGCCGTAGTGCACCTCCCCGTCGGGCAGCGCCCGGCGCCACTCGGCGCAGCGGGCCAGGAAGTCCTCCTCGTCGAGGACGTAGGCGGGGGTGCCGAACTCGGCGGCGAGCTCCCGCACGCCCACCCCGCCGATGTGGAGTTCCTCACCGGCCCACGTCGTGGTGCGCGGCCAGCCGTTCTCGATCACCAAGGTCATGGGGTCGAAGGTAGGGCTTTAAGGCATTTGTCCGGTCTGAGCATCGAAGTTTTCGATGCTCAGACTCGCAAGCATTCACCTGCATTGGGACCGTTACCTGCCGTCGGCAGCATAAGCTCAACTATTCGCAAAACAGGAGCTTAAATGACAAAAAGGACTTATTCCGTCATTGCTGCCGCCCTGATCGTCACGGCGCTCGCGGGCGGTTGCGGGCGCTCGGCGTCGGAGACGGACGCGAACACGGGCGCGGCCGCCGCGGCGGGCAAGACCGCCAAGGACCTGGTGCCCGAGGCCGTGCGCAAGACCGGTGAGCTGCGCATGGCGACCTCGGAGGGCTACCCCCCGATGGAGATGTACAAGGAGGGCACCCAGGAGCTCATCGGCGTCGACCCCGACCTCGCCGCCGCGATCGCCGCCAAGCTGGACCTGAAGATCAAGGTGACCAACGCCGCCTTCGACGGCCTGATCCCCGGCCTGCAGGCCAAGCGCTGGGACATCGTCATGTCCTCCATGAGCGACACCGAGGAGCGCCGCGCGGCCGTCGACTTCGTCGACTACTTCAACGCGGGCGGGGCCGTCATGGTCAAGAAGGGCAACCCCGAGGGCGTCAAGAACCTTGAGGACCTGTGCGGCCGCGTCGTCGTGCTCGCCAAGGGCAGCTCGAACCTCGCGATCGGGCAGCGGCAGAACGACAAGTGCGCCAAGAAGATGCAGATCATGCAGAGCGAGGACGCGCCGACCGGCCTGCTGAGCATCGACTCGGGCCGCGCGGTCGCCACCATCGTCGACTCGCCCGTCGCCGCCATGTACGCCAAGGAGACCGGCAAGTACGACGTGCTGCCCGAGCAGTACGACGCCGGACCCTGGGGCATCGCGATCGACCGCAACAACGCGGGCCTGCGCGACGCCGTCGCCAAGGCCATGCAGGAGCTGCTGGCCGACGGCGGCTACAAGGAGGTCCTCGAAAGGTACGGCGTGACCTCAAACGCCGTGTCCGAGACGATGGTCAACACCAAGCCGTGGAAGTGACAGGCGCCCCCGAGGTGGCCACCGGCGCGCGGACGGCGCCCGAACCGCACCTGCCCATCGACGCGATCCGCCCGCCCAGGCCCGGCAGGTGGATCGCGGCGGTGGTCGCCGTCTTCGCCATGGTCTGGCTGCTCTACACGATCATCGTCAACGAGAACCTGCACTGGGACGTCATCGTCGAGTACCTGACCGACGGCAGGATCCTCGGCGGTCTGTGGGTCACCATCCAGCTCACCGTGCTGTCCATGGTGATCGGCCTGGCGCTGGGCGTTCTCGCCGCCGTGATGCAGCTGTCCGGCAGCCCCGTCCTGCGGGCCGCCTCCGGGCTGTACACCTGGTTCTTCCGCGGCACCCCGCTGCTGGTCCAGTTGATCTTCTGGTTCAACATCGGGCTGGTCTTCCCCTCCTTCGGCATCGGCGTGCCCTTCGACGGCCCCAAGCTGATCGAGTGGCAGGCCAACGAGCTGATCACGCCCTTCACCGCGGCGCTGCTCGGCCTGGCCATCAACGAGGGCGCCTACATGGCCGAGATCGTCAGGGCGGGCATCCGCTCGGTCGATCCGGGACAGCGTGAGGCCGCCGAGGCGCTCGGCATGTCGCACCGGCAGGTGCTGCGCCGGGTCGTGCTCCCGCAGGCGATGCGTGTGATCATCCCGCCGACCGGCAACCAGTTCATCTCGATGCTCAAGACCACCTCGATGGTCTCGGTCATCGCCGGAGCCGAGCTGCTGACCGTCTCCCAGCGCATCTACCTGGGCAACTTCGAGGTCATCGCGATGCTCATCGTGGCCTCCATCTGGTACATCGTGCTCACCACCATCGCGAGCGTCGGCCAGCACTTCATCGAGAAGCGGTTCGAGCGCGGCCACCACGCGCTGCAGACCAGGGTCCGCCGCAACCTGCGGCCCTTCGGCAAGGGGAGTGTGTGATGGCCGCGGCAGTCACCGGGAGCGCGTCCACGCGGCCCATGGTGCGGATCCGTTCGGTGCGCAAGTGCTTCGGCCCCGTCGAGGTGCTCAAGGGCATCAGCCTCGACGTGCCCGTCGGCGGCGTGGTCTGCGTCGTCGGTCCCTCCGGCTCGGGCAAGTCCACGCTGCTGCGCTGTGTCAACCGCCTGGAGACCATCGACTCGGGCCGCATCTGGGTCGACGGCGACCTGATCGGCTACACCGAGCGGGACGAACGCCTGCACCACCTGCGTCCCGCCCAGCTGTGCGCCCAGCGGCAGGACATCGGCATGGTCTTCCAGCGCTTCCACCTGTTCCCGCACCGCACGGCGCTGGAGAACGTCATGGAGGGCCCGGTCGTCGTCAAGGGCGTCCCCAGGGAGGCCGCCAGAAGACGGGCGATGGAACTGCTCGAACGGGTCGGCCTCGCCGAGCGGGCCACGCACTACCCGGCCCAGCTGTCCGGCGGCCAGCAGCAGCGCGTGGCCATCGCCCGCAGCCTGGCCATGGACCCCAAGCTCATGCTCTTCGACGAGCCGACGAGCGCCCTGGACCCCGAACTGGTCCAGGAGGTCCTGGCGGTCATGCGGGACCTGGCGGCCAGTGGCATGACGATGATGGTGGTGACCCACGAGATGGGCTTCGCCCGCGAGGTCGGCGACAACCTGGTCTTCATCGACGGCGGTGTCATCGTCGAGCAGGGCGACCCCCGGCAGGTGCTCGCCAACCCGGCCAACGACCGCTTCCGCGCCTTCCTCGGGCAGGTGTTGTGAACCACTTCGACCTGCTGCTGCGCGGCGGCCTCGTGATCGACGGGACGGACTCCCCGGACGCCGCGCGCCCGGCCGACGTCGGCGTCGCCGGCGGACGCCTCACCCTGCTTCCCCCGGGAGCCCCGGCCACCGCCGACGAGGTCGCCGACGTGACCGGCCTGGCCGTCGCCCCCGGCTTCATCGACGTGCACACCCACTCCGACGGCGTCACCCTGATCGACGGCGAGCTCGGCCGCGAGATGGTCATGGCCTCGGTGCTGCAGGGCGTGACCACCGAGATCTCCGGCAACTGCGGTTCGAGCCTGTTCCCCGCGCTGCCGGGACGGCTGGCCGCCATGGGCGCGGAGAACCGGGTCTACTTCGGCGGTGACGTCGGCATGTACGAGGGGTTCGCGGAGTTCGGCGCCGCGCACGCCGCCGTGCCGAGAGCCAACCACCTGGCCTCCCTGGTCGGGCACGGCACGCTGCGCAGCGGGGTGATGGGCCCCGTCGACCGGGCGGCGACCCCCGAGGAGCTTGAGGCCATGTGCCTGCTGCTCGACCGGGCGCTGACCGCCGGGGCGGCAGGGCTCTCCACCGGGCTGATCTACACCCCCGGCACCTACGCGGGCACGGACGAGGTCGTCGCGCTCGCAGCCGTCGCGGCCCGGCACGGCAAGCCGTACGTCACCCATCTGCGCGACGAGATGTCCCGGGTGGAGGAGGCGCTTG
This sequence comes from Streptosporangium sp. NPDC020072, assembly GCF_040631445.1. Classification (NCBI taxonomy): domain Bacteria; kingdom Bacillati; phylum Actinomycetota; class Actinomycetes; order Streptosporangiales; family Streptosporangiaceae; genus Streptosporangium; species Streptosporangium sp. NPDC020072. The sequence continues at coordinate 247,442 of NZ_JBEYAB010000006.1, forward strand.
AGGAGGCCGTCGAGATCGCCGCCAGGAGCGGCGCCCCGCTGCACGTCTCCCACCACAAGACGGCGGGAAAGTACGCATGGGGCCGTACGGAGCGCACTCTCCCCAGAATCTCCGCTCTTCGTGCAGACGGGATGGATGTGACATGTGACGTCTATCCCTATACTGCGGGGAGTACGGCGCTGGGCGCGATGCTTCCGCCATGGGCTTCCGAGGGCGGGATCTCCGCGCTGACGGCACGCCTGGCCGACCCCGGCCAGCGCGACCTGATGCGCCTTGCCATCGCCGAAGGTGTCCCCGGATGGGAGAACACCGTCGGCAACGGAGGTTGGGATCGCATCTCGATCGCCTGTGCGCCGCGCCACTCCGAAACGGAGGGGCTCACGATCGCCGAGCTGGCCGTCACCCGCGGCCAGGACCCCCTCGACGTGGCCGCCGCCCTGCTCGTCGCCGAGCAGGGCGAGGTCACGATCATCAGCCACTCCATGGTCGAGGAGGACGTACGGCGGGTGCTCGCGGCGCCGTACTCGATGATCGGCTCAGACGGTGTGCCCAAGCCGGGCGGACGTCCCCACCCCCGCTGGGCCGGGACCTTCCCCCGGGTGCTCGGCCACTACGCCAGGGATCTGGGGCTGCTCAGCCTGGAGACGGCCGTGCACAAGATGACCGGCATGGCCGCGGCCAGGTTCGGCCTGCGGGGGCGCGGTGTGATCGCCGACGGCGCCCACGCCGACCTGGTCGTCTTCGACCCCGCCACGATCGCCGACCACGCGACCTTCACCGACCCGCTCCTGCCGCCAGCCGGGGTGCACCGGGTGGTCGTCGCCGGGCGGACCGTGGTCCGCGACGGCGCGGAGACCGGCGCCAGGCCGGGAAGGGTGCTGGCCGCATGAGCGCCGAGGTGGTGGACCAGGAGGGACCGGGCACCCTCGCGGTCTCGGTGCCCGGACTGCTCGCCCTCCGGGAGGACACCGAGATGGTCCTCGCCAGCGCGGGCAAACTGCTGCTGCTGGCCGTGACCGCCCGGCGGATCGTCTCGGGGGAGCTCGACCCCGCCGAACCGGTGGAACTGCGCCAGGAGGACCGCTGCGGCGGCTCGGGGTTGCTCGGTCTGTTGTCGGCCCCCTCCTGGACGGTCGCCGACCTGGCCGTGCTCGTGGCCTCGGTGAGCGACAACACCGCGACCAACGCGCTGCTGCGCCGCGTCGGCCTGGAGGAGGTGGCGCGCGGCGCCGCCGAACTGGGCTTCGTCCGGACCCGTGTCCTCGACCGCATCCGCGAGCCCCGGCTGCCCTCGCACCCGCCCACCTTCGCCGTCGGCACGGCGGGTGAGCTGGCCGCGTTCGCGGCAGGGCTCGACGGGCGCACGGAGTGGACCCGGCTCATGCTGCGCTGGATGGCGCACAACGGCGACCGGAGCCTGGTCCCGGCCCTGCTGCCGCACGAGGCCGAGGACCGTGAGGTTCCCCAGGCGCCTCCCCGGGGGATGGTGTGGGTGGCCAACAAGACCGGAACCGACACCGGGGTGCGGACCGACGTCGGGGTGATGATCGGCCCCGGCGGCAGGATCGGCTACGCCGTGCTGGCCAACGGCCCCGCCGGGGGCGAGCACGCCCTGGTCCGGCGCGTCCGCGAGGCGGGCCTGCGCGTCGGAGCCCTGGCCGGGCTCACCGGACAGGACTCCTGAGGCCCCGTACGGCGGGCGGCTCCTCCGTCCGCCGTACGGGCAGGGAACCCCGGCTGTTTGTCACTCTTCGCCAGAAAAGCCCAAGAAACAGTGGAAATCCATCGCTGGAACGCGCTAACACTGTTCGAAGGCAGGAGCGGGACGACATGACACGGGCCCGCCGACGGGAGGAACGCCAGTGGAGCTCCACGAGTACGCACGTCACGACGCCGTCGGGCTGCGGGACCTGATCGCGGCGGGCGAGGTGACGGCGGCCGAGGTCGAACAGGCCGCCAGAAGGGCGCTGGAGGCGGCCGACGCCGAACTCAACGCCCTGGCCCTGCCGCCGTTCTCCCCGGCGCTCGACCACGCGGCGGACGGGCCGCTCGCGGGCGTGCCCTTCCTGATCAAGGACAGCGGGCCGATGGCGCGGGGCGTGCCGTCCTTCCTGGGCAGCAGGGGCCTGAAGACGGTCCCCGGCCACGACAGCGAGCTGATGACCCGGCTGCGGGCCGCGGGCCTGGTCACCCTGGGCCTGACCACCGTGCCGGAGATGGTGGTCAGCTTCTCCACCGAGTCGCTCAAGCACGGGCCGACCCGCAACCCCTGGGACCTGGAACGCGGCGTCGGCGGATCGAGCGGCGGCGCCGCCGCCCTGGTCGCCGCGGGCGCCGTGCCCCTCGCGCACGGCACGGACGGCGCGGGCTCCATCCGCGTCCCCGCCTCCTGCTGCGGCCTGGTCGGGCTCAAGCCCAGCCGGGGCCGTGTCTCCAGCGGCCCCGACGCCGCCGAGGTGACGTTCGGGATGTCCTGCGACTTCGGGCTGACCCGCACCGTCAGGGACGCCGCCGCCCTGCTCGACGCCGTCCACGGCCCCGCCGCGGGCGACAAGTACACCGCGCCGCCCCCGGCCAGGCGCTACACCGAGGAGATCGGCGCGGACCCCGGCAGGCTGCGGATCGCCGTCACCACCACGGCCTGGTCGGGCGCCGCGGTCGACCCCGAGGTGGCCGCCGCGGCGGTCGCGACCGGCAGGACCCTGGAGGGAATGGGCCACCTCGTCACCGAGGCGAGCCCCGAGGTCGACTGGGACCTCGTGATCGGCGGCGTCGTGCCGGTCGCCGTCGCCTGCGTCGCCTCGGCCGCGGCCCCGGGAACGACCCCTGGGACGCCCCCTGACCCCGAACGGTTCGAGGCGGTCACCAGGCACGCCCTCGACGTCGCCGGAGACCTCGGCGCCCTCGACCTGATGGGCGCCCTCGCCGCGCAGAACCGGATCAGCCGCTCCGTCGGCGCCTTCTTCACCGGGCACGACCTCCTCATCACCCCCACCCTGGGGCAGCTGCCCGCGCCGCACGGAACCCTGCGCTACGACGACCCCGGCCACACCATGACCAGCTGGCACGAGAGCCTCTTCGAGTACGGCCCCTTCACGGTGGTGTTCAACATCGCCGGGCTGCCGGCCGTCAGCCTGCCGCTCGGCTGGAGCCGGGACGGGCTGCCGATCGGCGTGCAGCTGGTCGCGCCGTACGGCCGTGAGGACCTGCTGCTGCGGCTGGCCTCCCACCTGGAGGAGGCCCTGCCCTGGCGGGGCCGGGTTCCCGGCGTCTTCACGGGCGCCTGAGCCGCGCTCAGCGCAGGGCGTTGCGGATCTGGGCCGAGGCGTCGCGCAGATAGTCGATGAAGGACCGCAGCGCCGGGTTGGGGTTCGTCGGCCGGACCGCCGCCCCGATCCTGCGGTAGAGCCTCGGGCCGTCCAGGCGGCACATCTGGATGCCCGAGGCGCCCTGCGCGCCGAGACTGGGCACGAGGGCGACCCCCAGCCCGGCCCTGACCAGCCCCAGCGTCACCTCGTAATGGTCGCTGCGGCAGCGGATCGTCGGGTTGAACCCCTCAAGGGCGCTGGCCCGCTCAAGGACCGAGACCGGGGTGTCGGTGCCGTAGGTGGTGATCCACGGCTCATCGGCCAGGTCCGCCAGCCGTACCCGCGGGCGCTGGCCCGCCGGGTGGCCGAGCGGTACGACGAGCAGCTGCGGCTCGTCGAACAGGTGGGTGACCTCGACCCCCTCCGGGGCCTTCCACGGGTCGAGGGCGTGCTCGAAGACCACCAGCACGTCCAGGGCGCCGCGCTCCAGGTCGGGCAGCAGCTCGTGCGGCTGGCCGAGCACCAGGTCCAGCTCGACGGCGGGATGACGGGCGGTGAAGGTCGACAGCGCCAGCGGCAGCAGCCGGTATCCGGCGGAGGCGAAGAACCCGATCCGCAGCTGGCCCGCGTCGGCCCTGGCCTGGGCCAGCAGGTCCTTCTCCGCCGCCTCGATGATGTCCAGGACCTCCTGGGCCCTGGTCGCCAGCCGCCGTCCCGCCCCGGTCAGCCGCAGGCTCTGCGCGCCCCGCTCGACCAGGCCGACACCCGCCTCCTCCTCCAGCTTCGACAGCTGGTGGGACACGGCGGACGGCGAGAGCCGCAGGACACGCGCTGCCCCGGCTATGCTCCCGGTCCTGAAGACCTCAAGGAGCACCCGCAGGCGTTGACTGCTCAGCACGTTTTCAGTATCGGCGCAGGCAGGGGGTGCCGAGCACGGGGCGCAAGGACCGGAAGGTGAGACGAGAAGGTGAGAAAAAAGGGCGGAGACGCCGACCCCCGGCTCCTCGACCGAGGAACCGGGGGGACGCGAAGGGCGCGGGCCGGGTCAGGCGCTCTTGCGGCGCTGTGCGCGCAGGATGGCCAGCCGCTCGTTGAGGACCTCCTCCAGATCCTCGATGGTGCGGCGCTCAAGTAGCATGTCCCAGTGGGTCCGCGGGGGCTTTACCTTCTTGGTCTCCGGCAGTTCTCCGTCCACCCGTAGCGCCGTCGCACCGCACATCCGGCACTCCCAGGTCGCCGGGATCTCCGCCTCGGCGGCGAGGGGAACGTCGAATCGATGGCCCTTCGGGCAGGTGTAGGACACCTCCTGGCGCGGGGCCAGATCGGTGTTGCGGTCGTTCTCGTAGCTGGTCGCCCCGAGTCGGGTACCGCGTAGCGCACGCTCGCCCATGTCTCAATGCCTCCTGAGGGCCCCGTCGTGAGGGGTTCGTCTCCCACGGCGTACAACGCTTGATACCGTGTGTGGATTCCCACACCCGGGGTGATCCAATCGCGCCTTCTTGACCCGGTCTGCGGAGAGAGCCGTTCTCGGGCCGCTCAGATGCGCTCGGGAACCCTGTTGCCCGCGGCCCTGATCGCCTTCGGCAGGTTGATCGCTCCCAGCGCCACCAGGCCGACCAGGAAGAACACCAGCAACGACAGCACGCCGAGCCGGTAGCTGTCGGTCAGCTGCAGGGCCACGCCCAGGGCGAAGGAACCGAGAAACGTCGAACCCTTGTCGCTGATCTCGTAGAGACTGTAGTACTCGGCCTCCTTGCCCGCCGGGATCACATGGGAGAACAACGAACGCGACAGGGCCTGGGTGCCGCCCATCACGATCGCGATCGCGAAGGCCAGCGCGAAGAACGGCAGCGCCGAGCCCCTCGGCAGGAAGTAGGCCACGCCGACCACGGCCATCCAGGCGACCAGCGCGCTCATCACGACCCGCTTGGCCCCGTAGGAGGAGGCCAGCCTGCCCAGCAGCAGGGCGCCGCCGAAGGCGACGAACTGCACCATCAGGATCGCCGCGATCCGCGAGGTCTGGCTCAGCCCCAGCTCCTTGTCGGCGTAGGTGGCCGAGAAGGAGATGACGGTCTGCACGCCGTCGTTGTAGATCAGGTAGGCCACCAGGAAGGCCAGCGTCAGCGGATACCTGCGCAGCTCCGCGAGCGTACGGCCCAGCTGCCTGAAACTGCCCGTGACGACCGTGCCGTGCGCCCCGGCCGCCGATCCCGGGTTGCGCAGCCTCAGCATCGGGATGATCGTGAACCCCGCCCACCACAGGCCCGCCGAGGCCAGGCAGATGCGCACGGCGTCGGTCTCGGAGACGCCGAGGGTCTCGTGCCCCAGGAAGAGCGCCAGGTTGAGGGCCAGCAGCAGGCCGCCGCCGAGGTAGCCGAAGCCCCAGCCGCGCGCCGAGACCCGGTCGCGTTCGTCGGCGGTCGAGATCTCCGGCAGGAACGAGTTGTAGACGACGAACGCCGTCGAGAACCCCAGGCTGGCCACGATGAACAGCGCCCCGCCCAGCAGGTATCTCCCGTCGGAGACGAACCACATGCCGACCGTGGCCCCGGCGCCGACGTAGGCGAACAACCCCATGAGCTCCTTCTTGCGCCCGGTGTGGTCGGCCAGGGCCCCGGCCACGGGCATCAGGATGATCTGCAGGACGGCCGCCGCCCCGACCACGAAGGAGTAGTAGGCGCTGGGCCGTACGTCGAACCAGAGCACCGGCACGTACGGCCTGCCCCCGGCGGCGTTCTCGGCGATCGTCGTCAGATAGGGGCCGAGGAAGACGGTCAGCACGGTGGAGTTGAAGGCGGAGTTCGCCCAGTCGTAGAAGTACCAGCCGCGCTGCTGCCTGCGGCGGGCGAGGGGGGATTCCTCGACGGCCTGTCCTGCGGTCATGGGCGTCCTTTGCTCACGGGGGGACGGGGGTCGTGCGCTCACGGAGAGAGGGGTCAGGCGGCGCCGGGGTGCCACTGCCCTCGGGCCTGGAGCACCTCGCGCAGGCCGGAGATGTTGTCGGTCATCACACCGTCCACCCCCAGGTCGAGCAGGCGCTCCATCTCCCGGGGGTCGTTGACGGTCCACACGTGGATCTGCATGCCGAGGGCGTGCGCGGTGCGCACCAGCGCGGGCGTGGTGACGCGCAGCCCGCGAAAGCCCAGCGGGACCTGCGCGCACGGCACGCCCGCGCGGGCCAGCCGGGCCAGCAGGCGGCCGTAGCCCGAGGTGGTGGCCGCGGCGCGCAGGGCCGCGACCCCGCGCGGCCCCAGGGAGGAGCAGACCGGTCTGCCGACGGCGGCGCGGGCGCGGGCGAGCCGCTCGTCGGAGAAGGACGTCAGGCAGACCCTGTCGTAGGCGCCGGTCCGCCTGATCGCCTCGGCCAGCGGGGCGATGGCCGAGGCCTCCTTGACGTCGATGTTGAAGCGCGCCTCGGGCCAGGAGCCCAGCAGGTCGTCCATGAGCGGGATCTCGTCGACGCCGTCGATCCGCGCCTGACGCACCAGCCGGTACGGCAACTCGGCGATGCGGCCCCGCCGGTCGGTCACCCGGTCCAGGGTGTGGTCGTGGAAGGCCAGCAGCACCCCGTCCGAGGTGGCGTGCGCGTCGGTCTCCAGGTAGGTGTATCCGAGCTCGACGGCGCGGGCGAACGCGGCGTGGGTGTTCTCCCGGCCCTCGGCCGCCCCGCCCCGGTGGGCGAAGGCGAGCGGGCCGGGATGGTCGAGGAAGGCGTAACGGGGCTGCACGTGCAGGAGTATGCCCGTTACGGGCACGGCCCGTCATCGCCGGAAGCTGAACGTTCGGGAACCACCCGCCTCCGGCGGGCCGCTCACTGCCCTCCGGTCACCCCGCCCCCGGCCGGGAGCCCGGCCCACTCCCTGCGGCGCGCCTCGGCGACCGCGATGGCGGTCGCGACCGCCACGTTGAGCGAGCCGACCCGGCCGACCTGCGGGATGTAGCAGACGGCGTCGGCGGCCTCAAGCAGCGCGGGGGAGCAGCCGTGGTCCTCCCCGCCGACCACCAGGCACACGTCACCGTCCAGCTTGGCCTCGTGCAGCGGTACGGCGTCGCCGGTCAGCTCGATCGCGACCACCGTGAACCCCTCGGCCCTGGCCGCCCGCACCGCCTCCGCCGAGGGGACCGGCTCCTCCCAGGCGACCAGGCGGTCGGTGCCGAGGGCGGTCTTCTGCGCCTTCGGGTTGGTCGGGGGAGTGGCGTTGCCCGCCAGCCAGATCCGGTCCACACCGAACGCGGCGGCCGTACGGAAGATGGAGCCGATGTTGAACGGGCCGGTCACCGACTCGACGATCAGGGCCAGGCGTCCCCCGGTGTTCCTGCGCCAGGTGCGGTTGAGCCGCTTGACGTCGGTCGGCCGCAGCTGCCTGCGCGGGTTGGCGGTCATCGGTCGTTCACCGTTCCTCGTCCGTTGTCGTTCTTCGTCTCGCCCATCGGCCCGCTCACCGCTCCTGGTCCGCGGGGCGGGCGCCGACCCGGAGGATCCGGTAGGAGGAGCGGGAGGCGGCGCGCTCGGCGGGCCAGCCCTGATCGTTCAGCCAGCGCTGCAGGGAGTCGGAGCCCAGGTGCTTCTGGACGACCAGATGGGCCTGGCCGTCCGGGGTCAGCCGGGACAGCCAGCGGGCCAGCATCTCGTGCAGCGCGGCCTTGCCGATGCGGATCGCCGGGTTGGACCAGATGGCGGAGAAGCGCACCTCGGAGGGGACCTCGTCGACGTGCACCGACCTTACTTTGTCAAGGGCGGCGGTCCGGGCGTTCCTCGCACAGAGCTCAACCGACCTGCGGTTGACGTCCACGGCCCACACGGTCGCCTCAGGGGCGCGTGAGGCCATCGTCAGCGCGATCGGCCCGTAACCGCAGCCCAGGTCGAGCAGGTCGCCCGTCGCGGGCGGGGCGGGCACGCTCTCCAGCAGGATGCGGGTCCCCTGGTCGACCCGCTCGGGGGAGAAGACCCCGCTGTCGGTCTCAAGTCTCAGGTGCAGGTCGGGGAGCACGAGCGTGACCGAGCCCGGGCGGCTGGCGGTCTGGGGACGCTCCTCGAAGTAGTGGGCCACGTCGTAGAACGTTACCAACGGTGGAGACCCGGTCAGGGCAGCCGTGATCCCAGCAGCCCCGCCGTCACGGCCACCAGCAGCCCGGTCACGATCGCCGCGACCACGAACCACTGGCTGACCTCCTGGTTGACCGTGCGGTAGCCCAGCGAGGTGCCGATCTGCTCGTACACCTCCCGCAGCTGGCTGCCCGACTCCGCCTCGTAGGCCCGTCCCGAGGTGCCCTCGGACAGGGACTGCAGGGTGGTCTTGTTGACCGGCACGTTCACATCGCGGCCGTCGATCGAGACGGTGCCCTCCTGGGTGCCGTAGGCGATGGTCGAGACCGGCACGCGCGCGTTCATCGCGGCGTCGATGGCGTCGCCGACCGAGCGGCCCGAGGTGTTGTCGCCGTCGGACAGCAGCACGATCGCCGCGGGCGGCGGGTCGGTGACGGCCTGCTGGTCGAAGGAGCGCAGGGAGTCGATCGAGCTGAAGACCGCCTCGCCGATGGCGGTGCCGGCCCTGGTGGTGAGGTTGCCGATGGAGGTGACGACGGCCTGGTGGTCGGTGGTGGGGGAGACCACGACCGAGGCCGAACGGGCGAAGGCGACGACGCCGACGTTGAAGCGCTCGGGCAGGTCCCTGACGAACCGCTGGGCCGCCTCCTTGGCGGCGCTCAGCCTGCTCGGCGGGACGTCGGCGGCCTCCATCGACAGCGAGACGTCCATCGCGATGATGATCGTGGCGCGGTCGCGCGGGACCCGTACGGAGTCCGCGGGCCGGGCGGCGCCGACGACCAGCAGGCCCATCATCAGCAGGAACAGCAGCGGAGCCAGGTGCCTGCGCCAGTCGGGCCCGGAGGGGGCGACCAGCGTCAGCAGCGGCAGGTTGGTGAAGCGCACCGCGTAGCGCCGCCGGGCGAACTGGGCGACCACATAGCCCGCGACGAGCAGCGCGAGCACCGCGAACAGCCACAGCCACGCCGGTGAGAGGAAGGTCATCTGGCCGCTCCGGGGACGATGGACCGGTGCGCCAGGTGGGCCGTGCGCCGCTGCCGCAGGACGAAGCGGGCGATGTCCGCCACCCAGTCGCGGTCGGTGCGCAGCACCAGGTGCGAGACCCCGCAGCGCCGCAGCGCCACCGCGGTGGCCTCCCGCTGGGCGGCGGCGGCCCGCGCGTAGGCCGCGCGGACCCTGCCGGTCAGGCGGATCCTGCGGGCGCGGCCCGTCTCCGGATCGGTCAGGGTGACCAGGCCGACCGGCGGCAGTTCGAGTTCACGCGGGTCGATCACCTCGACGGCCAGCACCTGGTGCCGGGCGGCCAGGCGGCGGATCGGCCGTTCCCAGGGCGGCTCGGCGCCGGGATCGAGGACCGGGGCGGCGTCGAGGAAGTCGGAGACCACCACCCGCAGGCCGCGCCGCCGCCGCGCCGAGGCCAGCACCTCGATCGCCTCGGCCAGGTCGGGGGCGTCCGCGACGGGACGGCCCCTGGGCGCCTGGGCCAGGGAGTTCAGCAGGCCGTACAGGGCGGGCCTGCCGCCTCTGGCGGGCATCCGGTGGACGTACTCGTCGTGCAGGACGTAGGCGCCGAACCGGTTGCCGATCCGGCTCGTCAGGAAGCCGATCGCACCGACTGCGGCGACCACCAGGTCCCTCTTCTCCATCGTGTCCGTGCCGAAGTCCATGCTGGGCGACAGGTCGGCCAGCGCCCAGGTCTCCAGCTCCCGGTCGGCGATCAGGTCGCGCACGTGCGGGACGGTCGTGCGGGCGGTCACCGCCCAGTCCATCCTGCGGATGTCGTCCTCACCGGGGACGTAGACCCTGCTGTCGCCGAACTCGCCGCCGGGGCCGGGCAGCAACCCCTGGTAGGAGCCGTGCAGCAGGCCGTCCAGGCGTCTGACGATGGTCAGTTCGAGCCGTCGCAGCGCCCGCTCCGAGGCGCCGGTGACGCCCGTCACCGTGAGTCCTGGTTCCACACGACCAGGGGCGGGGGCACGGCCGCCAGCACCCGCCCGACCACGTCCTCGGGGTTCACCCCGTCGGCGAGGGCGTCGAAGGTGAGCATCAGGCGGTGGGACATCACGTCGGCGGCCACGTCGCGGACGTCGTCGGGCAGCAGGTAGTCGCGGCCCCGCAGCAGGGCCAGGCCACGGCCTGCGGCGACCAGGCCGAGGGTGGCGCGGGGGCTGACCCCGATCTCGATGTCGTCGGCCAGCTCCGCCAGGCCGTACTCGGCGGGGGAGCGGGTGGCCATCACCAGCCGGACCACGTAGTCGGCGACCAGGTGGTGCACCGACACCTGTTCCGCGGCGGCCTGCAGCGCGATCAGCCGCGCCGGGTCGAGCACGGTCCTCGGCTCAGGCGGGGTCACGCTCATCCGGTGCAGGATCTCCAGCTCCTCGTGGGCGCTGGGGTGGGCGACCCGGATCCTGAACAGGAAACGGTCGCGCTGGACCTCGGGCAGCGGGTAGACGCCCTCGGACTCGATCGGGTTCTGGGTGGCCAGCACGATGAACGGCCTCGGCAGCCGGTGGGTGCGTCCCGCGAGCGTCACCTGGCGCTCGGCCATGACCTCAAGCAGCGCCGACTGCACCTTGGCCGGGGCGCGGTTGATCTCGTCGGCCAGCAGGAAGTTGACGAACACGGGCCCGAGCTCGACGTCGAACTCCTCGCGGGAGGGATGGTAGACCCGGGTTCCCACGATGTCGCTGGGCACCAGGTCGGGGGTGAACTGGATGCGGGCGAAGTCACCGCCGACGACGGTGGCCAGCGTCGAGGCCGCCAGCGTCTTGGCCACCCCGGGCACGCCCTCCAGCAGGCAGTGGCCACGGGCGAGCAGGGCGACGAGCAGGCGTTCGACCATGTGCTCCTGGCCCACGATGACCCGCCGGACCTCGGCCAGGGCCTCGCGCAGCAGTCCGGCGTCGGTCTCGCTCGGCAGTTCTTCCGCGACGGTCATGTTGACATTCCACCAAATGAAGTGCCGGGTCGCACGGCTGGTCGGGTGCCCATTTCCCGTTCCTACCCACAACGCGGTGCCCGTGTGGACGAGGGGACGTCCGCGCCGTGTGCTTTCATGGCAGGCGTGGCCAGTCCGCTTCAGCACGGTGACCCGCCCCACCTGGGGCCCTTCGTGCTGCGGGCGCGGCTGGGGGTCGGTCCCGCCGGGCTGGTCTACCTCGGGCAGGGCTCCGACGGCAGGCAGGTCTCGGTCGCGGTGCTCACCAGGGGCGCCGCGCACGACCCCGCGGCCCGCGACCGCTTCGTCACCGGCATCCGCGAGGCGGCGGCGAGCCGTTCGGGGATGCGGGGCTGGATGGTCAGGGCGGCCCGCGGCCGTACGGCGGTCGCGGACACGATGCCCCAGGTTCTGGCGATGGACGGCGGAGACGCGCCGTGGGTGGCGACGCCGTACGAACCGGGCAGGGCGGGGGCGGAGCGCTTCCTCGAACCGGTGCTGGTGCGCGGCACACTGATCGGCGAGCGGCACGGCCCCGACTTCGCGCCGCACTGGGTGAGCGATCGCTCGCCCGCGCTGCCCGCGCCGCCGGTCGGAGCGCCGCCACCCGTCGAGACGCGTCGTTCCGTGCTTTTCGCCACGGCCACGCTCGCCGTGCTGCTGGTACTGCTGGCCGTGATGCTGCTGGTGCTGCTGCGCAGGCAGGAGGAGGGGGCGCCGCCACCGAGGCCGCGCCCGCAGACGACGTTCGTGCCGACTCCGCCGCCGGTTCCCGCGACGACCGAGCCGGGGCAGCCGACCCCCTCGCCGTCCCCTTCGGAGAGCGGCGGTGGCAGGCCGGGGCCGGGGGAGGGCGACGAGGACGACGGTTCCCCCATCTGAGGCGTCCCGCCGGGTGGCTCACGGAGCCTGCGGTGTCACCTGGGGGAGACGAAGCCCGACTCGTAGGCGGCGATGACGGCCTGGGGGCGTTCGCGGGCGTCGAGTTTGGACAGCACCTCGCTCACGTGCGTCCTGATCACGTCCGTGCCGACGGCCAGTTCCACGGCGATCTCACCGTTCGACAGGCCGCATGCCATCAGGCGCAGTACGTCCGCCTCACGTTCGGTGAGCCTGCCGATGCCGGGGACGGTCCTGCCGTCGCCGTGCAGGGCGGCGAGGGTGCGTACGGCGGAGGGGAAGAGCAGGCGGTCTCCGGTGGCCACGGTCCTGATCGCCTGGACGAGTTCGTCGGGGCGGGTCCGTCTGAGCAGGAAGCCGCTCACCCCGGCTCGCAGCGCCTCGTAGACGAGGTCGTCGTTGCCGAAGGTGGTGATCACGATGATCTTGGGGGGTTCGGGCAGGGAGAGCAGGTGCCGGATGGCCTGGACGCCGTCCACCGCGGGCATCCGCACGTCCATGAGCACCACGTCGGGGCGCAGTTCGTGTGCGGCGGTCAGGGCCCCGGCGCCGTCGGCCGCCTCGCCGACCACGGTGAGCCCGGGTTCGGAGTCGATGATGATCCGCAGCCCCGTGCGGGTCAGGTCCTCGTCGTCGGCGATCACCACGCGCAGGGTCATGGCCATGACCATACAGACCGCGCCCGCAGGGGCCCGCCCCGCATCGGTGGAGGTCTTTCCCAGGCCGCTGCTGCAGGGAAAGGGCAGGGCTCATCGGTGATTTACGAGCTTGCCGGGAATTGCGAGGAAAGCTGGGCTATCGCCTTTTGGTGTGGCATGCCCGTCAAGTCTCAAGTTTGAGAAGTGACATGAAAAGGCGTGCCGCGCCCGGTTTGTCGTGCTTGGGGCATGAAAAACCCCTGACGAGAAAAGCGCTGGCCAGTCACTCTTCGCGTCAGGGGTTGGTGCTACGTGAGAATCCTCGTGCCTCTATGACGGTGCCCGCTGTGCACATGAGCGGCCGTCACAGGCGCCTAGTTGTTGTTGCTGCTAGGGCTGAGGATGGGGATGTTGACGTCGCACAGGTTCAGGCCGAGGCCGAGGCCCAGGAGCAGGCCGAGACCCTGGTTGTTGGTGGAGCAGGTGGTCTCGCTGCTGGTGACGTCGACGTCCTGGTCGTGGCCGACGTGGAACGGCGGCACGTGGTAGGGCGACGGGAAGGGGTCGGTAGCAGCGGAGGCCGCGGTGGCCTGCGTCATGGCGGCGACAGCCAGGGCGCTTGCGACGGCCGCGCCGACGATAACGCGACGGATCATGGTATTCCTCCATGGAGACTAATGGGAAATTCTGGGCGAATCAGCGTGAGTGCCTTTCGGCTCCCTGCGGATCGCCAGGGACAATGATTGTGCATCGAGGGTCTGGATTTCAACGTTGTCGAGCAACTGGAAAGTAAAGTACTGAGGGTTTATCTCAAAAAATAGAATATGATCGTTTTGGTCCTTTGGGGACGACAGTGATATGTCATCGATGGCGCTTTTTTCTGTCTCCGGTGTATCTGGTACTGACATGTCGTAAAAGCGCGACAAACGAGCCCTTTGTGGGAATTGGCGCGCGGATATTTCCCGAAATTTCCGACGAGATCGACCACGTCGATCGCGTCAGGCGGCGTCCCGTACGCCGTGCGAGGCCGGAGATCGTGGCCCGCTCCGGCTGGGAGACGGGTGGAACGTGACCTGTGCCATATCCATGTCGTGGCCGTGTCGTGGTCGTACGGCCGGGCCGACGGGTGCCCTGAGGGCGTTCGGCGGACGGCCCGGGAGGGCCGCCGGCCTCCGGCGGCCGTCATCGGCGGGCGGAAAGGAGCGCGGAGGTTCGGAGATCGTGCCCCTGACGGGCGGCTTCTCAGGGAAATCCGAGGTCAAGACGCCCCGATTTTTCCCCCGAAAAGGTATGAATGTACTTCCTGCGGGCACGCGATCCAGAAGCCGAGCCGCCAACCGTCGAGCTTCCTCACCGTCATTGGATCGCCTATGTCTCTTCAGGGCAACGTCATCCCCATCATCCACTGGTCGCGCCGTTCTCTCTGTCTCACCGAGGACCCCGAACTCTTCTTCCCCGTCTCCACGGAGGGGCCGGGGCGGGAGCAGTACGAGCAGGCCAAGGCCGTGTGCCGCCGCTGCCCGGTGCAGCACCGCTGCCTGGAGTACGCCCTGAACACCCACCAGATGTACGGGGTGTGGGGTGGGACGAGTCCCGACGAGCGCAGGGCGGCGATGACGGCGCCCAGACGCGGGGCCAGGTGACGGATCACGGGAACGGGGCCGTACCCCTCAGCGGGGGCGGCGCCGCGCGGCGGGGTGGGTGAGGACCCCGGCGCGGAAGGAGGGCGCGGCGTCCCCGGCCTGCCGTGACTCCTCGATCAGGGCGGCCAGCCGGGCGGCGGTGCGCTGCGAGGTGTCACCGCAGCAGACGTTGGTGAGCACGTGGGTCGTCTCCGCGCTCCGGGAGAGCGCGAGGATCCGGGAGGCCCACCGCCTGAGCTCGGTCTCGGTGTACCGGTAGGAGAAACGCTCCTCGACGTTCCCGCCCACCCACCGCGACGAGTGGCCGTGCAGGCGGACCACGGCGAGGTCGGAGGTCACGGCCGTCACCGGAGGGATCGAGGAGGGGTGTCCCTGGGGCATGTCGACGCACACGTAGGGGATGTCGTGCTCGGCGAGGAAGCCCAGGGTCGCGGCGCGGCCGGCCCCCTCCATCCAGGTCCGGTTGCGGAACTCGACACAGATCCGCATCGGCGCGCATCGGCGGGCGCATTCGAGGACGCGCCGCCTGCCGTGCTCCCCGGCGGGCAGCCACGGCGGGAACTGGAACAGCAGGGCGCCCAGCTTGCCCGCCTCGTGCAGCGGGGTGAGCGCGCCGAGGAAGCGCCGCCAGACCTCCTCGGCGACCCGCGGGCCGACGCCGTCCAGATAGAGGCGCTCCGGTACCTCGCCGAGCGTGTCCCGCAGGTCCTTGTAGAGCGCCTCGGGGCGGGTCGGATGACCGGTGAGCAGGGAGAACGCCTTGACGTTGAAGACGAAGCCCGCCGGGGTGCGGTCCCGCCAGGCCTGCACGGTCCGCAGTGACGGCGGGTGGTAGTAGGTGGAGTCGACCTCCACGATCGGGAACCGCGAGGCGTACCAGGCCAGTCGCGCGGCCGGGGTCGAGGCCTCCTCGGGATACCAGCCCGACTCCAGCAGCGACCTGTCCGTCCAGGAGGCCGTACCGACCAGAATCCGGCCCGGGCGGGCCGTCCGGTGGATGGCGTGTGTCATGCCCCGCCCCTGCCCCCGCGCCGGCTCCTCTCACCCGTGAGCCGACCGTGCACCGACCGTGAACCACCCGCCCGCCGTTCGAACGCCGTCCGGGAGGCCCTCTGTGCGACCGGTTTACCGAAGTTTCCAGCTTTAGTGAAATGTCGCCGTTTCCGAGGGTCGGTCACTAGGGTTGCCCGGGTGGGGGCGGATACGGGGACACGGGTGTGGAGCGAACTGCGGGTTTCCTCGGCGCCGAGGGTCTCGGTGTCGATCTCGCCGAATCTGACGGCCCTGGCCGTGATCGCCGACGCGCTGGCGGGCAGACGGAGGGGGCTGCCCGAGCGGTGGCGGCGGGTGATCCAGGAGTCGGTCGGCCCGCAGGCACGTGAGGCGGTCAGGCCGCTCGGCGCGCCGGGATACTCGGTCGTCCCCGACAGCGTGGTGCCCCAGACCCCGATCGAGGGCTTCTCCGTCTCCTCGCAGGCCGAGCTGCTGCGCGCGGTACCCGAGGAGCAGCTGACCGCCGACCTCGAACAGGCCTTCGGCGAGCAGGGGGTGCCCGAGCACTGGCGCTGGGCCGCCGACCGGCCGAAACGCTGGCTGGCGGGGTACGCGGCGGCGCTCGGGGACGTGTGGGACGCGACGGGGCCGGTGTGGGCGCGAGCCGCGTCCCTGCTGGACCGGGAGGTCGAGCGGGTCGGCACCGCCGTCGTCAGGGGCGGCCTCGACGTACTGCTGAGCTCCCTGAGCGAGCGGATCCAGTACGGCGAGGACGGGCTGCTGATCGCGGACCTGGAGCCGAGCCGGTACGACCTCGGCGACCGCAGGATGATCCTGGTGCCGATGCTGGCCGGGCGTGACGCCGTGATCGTGAAGCTGGACCACCCCGAGGTGGTGTGGATCGCCTATCCGGTCCCCGGAGCCGAGACGCTGTGGCACGGGCCCAACCCCCGGGCGGCCGACGAGCTGACGGCGCTGATCGGGCCGGTGCGCGCGGCGCTGCTGCACACCCTGGACCAGCCCGCCACGATGAGCGCCCTGGCCGCCGGGGCGGGGATGGTGCCCAGCGCGATCACCTACCACTGCGAGCGGCTGGTCGCGGCGGGCCTGGTCAGCCGCGAACGGCGGGGCCGTGAGGTGTGGATCGTCCGTACCCGCAGGGGTGAGGAACTGCTGGACCTGTTCCGGCACTGAGGCCCGCCGGGGCCGAGGCCCGCGCGATCCGTCGCGAGGGCGTGTGCGAACCTTGGCCCATGGCTACTGCGCGCTGGAACGGCGAGATCATCGCGGAAAGCGACGAGACGGTGATCGTGGAGGGCAACCACTACTTCCCGATCGAGTCCGTCTCCTCCGAGTACCTCAGGCCGTCGGAGACCACCACCGTCTGCGGCTGGAAGGGCACGGCGAACTACTACACGCTGCACGTCGAGGGAGCGGAGAACCCCGACGCCGCCT
Organism: Streptosporangium sp. NPDC020072; assembly: GCF_040631445.1. Taxonomy (NCBI): domain Bacteria; kingdom Bacillati; phylum Actinomycetota; class Actinomycetes; order Streptosporangiales; family Streptosporangiaceae; genus Streptosporangium; species Streptosporangium sp. NPDC020072. The sequence goes on from NZ_JBEYAB010000006.1 coordinate 264,367, forward strand.
GGTACTACGCGGACCCGAAGGAGGAGGCCGCCCAGATCAGGGGACGGGTGGCCTTCTGGAAGGGCGTCGAGGTCACCGGCTGAGCCGGCTGCGGGACGGAGCGGAAAAGGAAAGGGGACGGCCGCGGTGCCGTCCCCCTTCCCGTGGCCGGGCGCCGGCGCACCGGTTCAGTGCACCAGTTCGGCCTCGACCTCGTGGCCGTACAGCCAGGCGTTCTGCCGCAGCGGGTCGCCCTTGGCGAAGCCCTCGTCGCGCCTGCGCTGTTCGGGACCGTCGGGCAGGTGGTTGACCACCTCGCGCCCCCGGCTGCCGAGCTGCACCTGGGAGGCTCTCGGCTTGCGGATCTCCTCGTAGCGCAGCAGCGCCCGCGCCGCGGTCTCCGGCGTCGCCTCCCGCAGGCATCCGGCCAGGACCGTGGCGTCCTCGACCGCCTGGCAGGCCCCCTGACCGAGGAAGGGCAGCATCGCGTGGGCGGCGTCCCCGAGCAGGGTCACCCGCCCGTCGGTCCAGCGGTCGAGGGGGCCGCGGTCGTACATGGCCCAGCGCTTGGTCTCCGACGCGGCGGCGATCAGTTCCCCGAGCCGGGGGTCCCACGTCTCGAACTCCCGGGCCAGGTCCTCAAGCCGGCCGTCCGTCGTCCACGACTCGACGCGCCACTCGCCGGCGGGCACGACCGCGACGACGTTGACCAGCCGTCCCCGGCTGACCGGGTAGTGCACGAAGTGCCTGCCCGGCCCGAGCCAGATCGTCTGAGACGGCCTGGTCATCAGGGAGGGGGCGGCGTCGGCGGGGACCAGGCACCGGTAGGCGCACAGCCCGGAGAAACGCGGCGGCGCCTCGGTCACGACCGTGGGCCGTACGGTGGAGTGGATCCCGTCGGCGCCGACGACCACGTCCGCGACGGCCGTGCTCTCCCGGCCCGCCGAGTCGGTGAGGGTCAGCTCGACCTCCCGCTCGTCCTGCCGCAGGCCGGTCAGCCGCCGGTCGAGCCGTACGATCTCCTCGGGCAGCGCCTCGGCCAGCATGGCCAGCAGGTCGGCCCGGTGGGCGACATAGCAGTCGACGCCGTACAGCTTGCGGCACTCCGCCCCCATCTTCTGGGCGAACAACACACTGCCGTCCTGCCAGCGCCGCATCTCCCAGGCGGTCTCAAGGCGTACGGCGAACTCGGCCAGCCGTTCGCCGAGCCCGGCCCTGACCAGGGGGCGCACCATGTTGGGGGCGACGATGATGCCCGCGCCGACCTCACGCAGCTCACCGCTCTGCTCGTAGACGGTCACCTCGACCCCCGCCCGGCTCAGCAGCAGGGCGGTGGTCAGCCCGCCGAGTCCCCCTCCGACGACGGCGACTCTCATCGGGCACCTCCGCTGTTCACAGGCCCCGCCAGACGGCCGAGCCCTCCGTCAACTCTGATTCTGGACGGTCCCCCGCCGGGCAGCGGCGGCAGCCCGTCGTCGTCGGAGCGCCAGTCCTGTACGGGCACCAGCCCCGGGGCGAGCAGGTCGAACGGGCCGAAGAGCGCGCGGACCCGCTCGTGCGGGCGGAAGGTCACCTGCATGGGGGTGTTCGCCGTTCCCGAGGACAGCTGTGCCCGCGCGGCGGGCGTGCTCTCGGCCATGACGTGTGAGAGCGCGAGATGGCTGCCCGGCGCCACCCGCCGGGCGAACTCCTCGACGAGGCCCTCCGGGTCCTCCTCGTCGGTGACGAAGTGCAGCACCGCGACCATGACCAGGCCGACCGGCTCGGAGAAGTCGATCAGCCGGGTGACCTCGGGGTCCTCGACGATGTCACCGGGCCTGCGGACGTCGGCCTGGACGCTCGTCACGTTCTTGCCGCCGGCCAGCAGCACCTCGGCGTGCAGCCGTACGACGGGGTCGTAGTCGACGTAGACCACGGTGGCAGACGGGTCGGTCGCGTGCGCGATCTCGTGCACGCTGGGGGAGGTCGGGATGCCGGTCCCCAGGTCGATGAACTGCCGGACGCCCTGTTCGGCCATGACCTGGACCGCTCTGACCAGGAAGTCGCGGTTGGCCCTAGCCGTCGTCCTGGCGTCGGGGGCGACCGTGAGCAGCCGTTCGGCGAAGGTCCGGTCGACCGCGAGGTTGTCCTTGCCCCCCAGCAGGTAGTCGTAGACCCGCGCCGAGCTGGGCACGGTCGGATCGACCCCCGGGGGAACACGTTCCAACTTGGTCACCGCGACTCCTCCGTCGGCGAAGGCCAGCGCGTTGATCATACTGGTGGAATTACCACTCAGGATGGCTTATCAGGACCAAGTATCCGTTCTCGCTATCCCCTTCCGTACGGCCCCGCCAACGGGCGCGGGCCGTACGGAAAGAGGGTGTTCAGCGTGTCTGGACCTGGACGGAGACGATCTGGTGTGCGGTGATCCAGGTCGAGGAGGTCGTGCCCGCCGGGGCCCATTCGCTGTAGATCGGGATGTATCCGACCTCGGCGAGGAAGTGCTTCTGCAGGACGAAGACACGGTGCTCGCCCGTGCCACCCGAGCAGTAGCTGCTGGCGGTCTGGCCGTTGATCTGGTAGCTGCAACCCGTTGGGGCCGCCGAGGCGCTCGTCGCGGTACCGGTCACCATCGTGGCGGTCAGCAGCGCGGTGGCGCAGACGGCCGAGACCCGGCTTCTGGCGTTCATGCGTGACTCCTGGGGGGTGGGCGTCAGGTGTGCCGCCCGCCTTTCCGGTCCGCGCCGGGGTCGCGGCCTTCCTGGGCGGGCAAGAAGGCGGCCCCCGGGGCGGGGCGCGCCGAAGTCGCCGTCGAAGGCGATTAGATGAGGATGATGTCGCAGGTCAGCGCGCTTATGGTTAGGAAAGTTTCTTTAAAGAAAAGATAAACCGGGTCTTGGGGGGCGTCAATATCCCGTTTGGGGGAGTGCGCGGGCCGCCGTTTTCCTGTCCGGATCGGGGGTCGTGCGGGTCCCCCGGTGACGGTGCCCGGGAGGCGGCGGGTCTTGTGGCGGGTGCCGGTCACATCTGTCCCCCCGCCGCCACGTCTGGGCTGTCCGTCCCCGGATGGCCATCACTTCGGGTGATCCCCCCAGCCTCTTCTCGTGTCCGCGGGAGTCGTGGGGTCGCCGACAAGAAGGATGGAACGGTCTAGAGTGTGCTCTCCAGGCGTAACACCTTGTATGCGGCCAGAAGCAGGGAAGGACGAACGGCTCGGCAGGGCATTACGGACCCGCCGATTCCAGCAATTCGCCCGTGGCCGAAAACGGGCGGCGCGAGATGAAAATCATCCGCGAACGCCTTGACCTGCTCGTTTACTGGAAAAAGGTGCATAGCGTGAAGTTATAGAAAACTGTGGGGTTCAACCCACTCCCGCACGGTGTCAGCTTTGGTCCAGTCCAGGCTGCCTGGTTCGTTCGGCCCGCCCGTGGCGGCATCGCACATCGCCGGTCCCTCACCGGCCTCGTCGGCGCCGTGCGCGGCCGGGAGGAGCGGCCAGGCACGACCCCCCGAAGGCCAAGGAGGCCATTGTGGACGCCGAGAACACCCCCGTCGAGGAATTCGACGAAGAGAATGACACCAGGGGCATCAGCCGTAAGACCCTGCTGAAGGCCGCCATCATAGGTGCCCCGATCCCGCTGCTGATGGGTGGGGTGCCCGCCCTGGCTCGGGACGCCAAGCAAGAGGGCAAGCTGCTCGACCCGACGCCGTTCTGCGGCACCGGCGACCCCGCCACGATCGCTCAGACCGAGGGCCCGTACTTCAAGCCGGGTTCCCCGCTGCGCGACACGCTGACCGGCGCCGGAACGCTGCTGACCGTGAGCGGTTACGTGTTCAACCGCTCCTGCCAGCCGGTCGCCAACGCGCTGATGGACTTCTGGCAGGCGGACAACGCCGGTAACTACGACAACTCCGGCTACACCTTCCGCGGTCACCAGTTCACCAACGCGCAGGGCTTCTACAAGCTGACCACGATCGTGCCGGGTCTGTACCCGGGCCGCACCCGTCACATCCACGTGAAGGTGCAGGCTCCCGGCCGGGGCATCCTGACCACGCAGCTGTACTTCCCGGGCGAGCCGCGCAACAGCACGGACACCATCTACGACTCGCGTCTGCTGATGAACGTCAAGACGGTCGGCTCGGGCAGGGAGGGGACCTACGACTTCGTGCTCAACTTCACGGGCACGCCGCAGACCCCCACGCCCACCCCGACCAACAGCAGCACCCCGACCCCGACCAGCAACCCGGGCGGCACCTGGGCCGCGGGCACGAGCTACGCCGCCGGAGACGTCGTCTCCTACGGTGGCTCGAACTACCGCTGCATCCAGGGCCACACCGCCTACCCCGGGTGGGAGCCGCCGAACGTCCCCGCCCTGTGGCAGCGCGTCTGACGCGCCGGCCCGTCATGACCGGTGTCCGCGTGCGCGCGGCCACCGGTGCCGGATACTCCGGCCGGCGCACCGTGGGGCCGGTGCAGCGCGGACCGGTGGGCGGGACGGCCAGCCGTCCCGCCATGGCGGCGGTCTCCCTCCGCCGCGCGAACCCCGTAGTCACCGTGCCAGGGCGGGCGCTCATCCGGTGACACAGCGGGACGCGCGGGCGGCGGGGGACCGGCGCCGCGTCCGCGGATCGGGTGCCACGCCTGGGCGTGGCACCCGATCCCGTCGTGGTCTTCCCCGGTGCGCCCGGACCCTCCCGGGTCCGCACCCCCTTTTTCCGGGGAACGCCGGGAGGCGGCCCGTCCGTCCAGGACGCGCCTCCCGGCGGCCAGGAAGCGGTCAGCGGTTCTGCTCGGTGACGAGGAAGGCCACGGAGCCCCCCTCGCCGATGTCCGCGTCCAGCGCCTTGTCGTCGAGCATGTCGGCGGCCGCCCGGTCCAGGAAGATCCGGGCCCCGTCCGTCTCGACCACCTTGTCGTCCGTCTCCGGGCCGTTCACGACCGACAGTGTCAGTGAGCCCGTGCCGTCCGCCTGCGAGGCGATCCGGACGCCGGTGTCCTCCGATTCCGCCACCTGAGAACTGAGGTCCCTGATCACCTGGGCAGCGGTGTCCGTCAATGTGAGCATTGTGACTCCTTGTCGGGATCTCGGGTTGATTACTCGCCCTTGCCCGCTGTGAAAGTGCCCAACCTCCTCGCCGGTCGTTATTTCCTCCGCCGTGCCGTACGAGGTCCCGGACGGGAAACCGGTGCCGAGGAGTTCGGCGGCGCTTGGCGACGTTTGGTGGCGCCCTTCACGCGCTCACCCGAACGGACGCCTCGCCGGGTGGTCGGCGAGGGTGGCATCGCTATATTTGCTATATTTAGTACATGCTAAATATGACCGATGCGCTGTCGTTCGACGGGTGTGACCTGCGTTACGGCGACAGCGGCGGTGAAGGGGTGCCGGTGGTCCTCACGCACGGCGCCGGGGCCGACCACGTGATGTTCGACGCCCAGGCCGAACATCTGCGCGTCCGGGGGTTTCGCGTCGTCGTCTGGGACATGCGCGGTCACGGCCTGTCCCAACCGGCCGCCGGCCCGTTCACCGCGGAACGGGCGCTGGCCGACCTGCGCGCGCTCATCGAACACCTGGCGCTGGACCGGCCCGTGCTGGCAGGCCAGTCTCTAGGCGGCAACCTCGGCCAGGCCCTCGTCCGGCGGGACCGCCACCTGGCGCGGGCCCTGATCGTCATCGACTCCGCATGGAACACCGGGCCGCTGTCCTGGGGCGAACGCGTGCTGCTCAAGATGGCCGCGCCGATGTTGCTGGCGCTTCCGGCCAGGCGTCTCCCGGAGCTGATGGCCAACGCCTCAGCGGTCACACCGGCCGCCCGGGCGGACGCGCGGCGCGCCTTCTCCCAGATGCCCAAGGAGGACTTCGTCCAGGTGTGGAAGGCCGCCGTCGAGCTGGTCGTCCCCGATCCCGGCTATCGCACGCCCGTTCCGCTGTGCCTGATCCGCGGCCTGCACGACCGAACCGGCAACATCGCCTCGGCCATGCCCAGATGGGCTCAGGCCGAAGGTGTCGAAGAGATCGTCATCCCTGACGCGGGCCACATGTCCACCCAGGACAATCCGCGAGCCGTCAACGCGGCGATCGAGACGTTCCTCGACACGCTGACCCGTCAGGAGCGGTGATGGACGCCGACAAGCGCGACTCGTTCACCGTCTCGGTGGGTGACCTGCTGGCCTCCTGGAACCTGCCGCACGCCACCGGCCGCGTCTACGGGCTGCTCCTGGTGAGCGAGGAGCCGCAGTCCCTGGACACGATCGCCGCCGAGCTCTCGCTGAGCAAGGGATCGGTGAGCACCGCCGTGCGCCAGCTGGACTCCTGGGGGCTGGCCAGGACCATTCCCCAGCCGGGAAGCCGCAGGCTCCTGGTCGAGGCCGCCGGTGGAATCGCGTCCCTGCTGGAGGCCAGCCACGCGCGCGCCGGGACCCTGATCGCCGCCCTGCGAGAAGGAGAGGACCTGGTCGGCCCCGGTCCCGCGCGACGGCGGCTCCAGGACGTGATCGGCCTGTTCGAAAGTTATGTCGACGTCGGAAACCAGATGCTCACCGCGTACCGCAGGCAGCGGGAACGCCGGCCGTGAGCTCCGGCGGGTCGTCCTCGCCGGACACGTGGGGGAGGGGCACCCGCCCGGGGGACGCAGGGGGACACAGGGGGACATCGGGGACGCCGGGGAACGCTGTGGGGCGGCTGCGGGACAATGGTGCGCATGCGTGCGAGTCGCCTGCTGTCACTGCTGCTGCTTCTGCAGACCCGGGGGCGGATGACGGCCACCGAGCTCGCGGGAGAGCTTGAGGTCTCGATCCGCACGGTCTACCGGGACGTCGAGGCGCTGTCGTCGGCGGGTGTGCCGGTCTACGCCGACCGGGGGCCCGCCGGGGGATACCAGCTGCTGGACGGCTACCGCACCCGCCTCAACGGCCTGACGGCACAGGAGGCCTCCTCGCTGTTCCTCGCGGCGCTGCCGGGGCCCGCGGCGGAACTGGGCCTGGGGGAGCTCGCGGCGAACGCCGAGCTGAAGCTGCTCGCCGCACTGCCGCCGGAGCCGCGTTCTCACGCCACCCGGATGCGCGAGCGCTTCCACATGGACGTCCCCGGGTGGTACCGCGACGCCGACGAGACCCCTTTCCTGGCCGACGTCGCGGAGGCGGTCTGGGAACAGCGGCCGATCCGCATGACCTACCGGCGCTGGGGGCCTCGCGAGGTCGTACGGCTGGCCCAGCCGTACGGCCTGGTGCTCAAGGGCGGGACGTGGTACCTCGTGGCGGCGGCCGACGGGGGAGGCCCGCGCACCTACCGCGTGTCGCGGATCGTGACCGCCGAGATCCTCGACAGCCGCTTCGAACGGCCCGAGGGCTTCGACCTGTCCGCGTTCTGGAGGGACTACTCGGCCGAGTTCCGTGCCCGCATGCACACCGGGCACGCCCTGGTGCGGGTCGCGCCGGAGGCGACGAAGATGCTCCGTTACGCCGTCGGCGCCGAGATCGTCGACACCGCCCTGGCCGACGCGGAGCCGCCGGACGAGCGGGGCTGGACCACACTGCTCCTGCCGACCGAGTCGACCAGGCACGCCCACTGGCTGCTGCTGCGAATGGGCGCGGACATCGAGGTGCTCGAACCGCCCGAGCTGCGCGCCATGATGACCGAGACGGCCGCCGGGCTCCGCGACCTGTACGGTCCCCGGGAGGAGCCCGGAGAAGGCGTCTGAACAGCGGAAACGCCGGGAGGAAAAACCGTCGCCCATCGCAGGGCCGCTGCCCTACTCTGTCCGGATGCCGAAGCCTTTCTCCCCCGCCTTTCCCATTCGCACCGCCCGTCTGATCCTGCGCCCCTTCACCCACGACGACCTGGAGGAACTGCACGTCATCCGGTCGCTGCCCGAGGTCGCACGGTACGTGCCCTGGGAGCCGGGTGACCTGGAGAAGACCGCCAAGGCGCTGGAGGCCAGGATCGGGCAGACGACGCTGACCGAGGAGAACCAGCCGCTCACCGTCGCGGTCGAGGTGGCCGAGACCGGCGAGCTGATCGGCGACGCCATGTTGTTCTGGGTGAGCGAACAGCACCGCTGCGGAGAGGTCGGCTACGTCTTCCACCCCGCCCACCACGGCAGGGGATACGCGACCGAGACGGTCATGGCCCTGCTCGAACTCGGCTTCGACGGCCTGGGCCTGCGCCGGATCATCGGCCGTCTCGACACCCGCAACGAGGCGTCCGCCCGGGTGCTGGAGCGCGTCGGCATGCGCCGTGAGGCCCACCTGGTGGAGAACGAGCTGTTCAAGGGGGAGTGGACGGACGAGTTCGTCTACGCGATCCTGCGGCGCGAATGGGAGTGCCGGTAGGGCCCGTGCGACCAGGTACACCCGTTCAACGGATCTTTCCGTGATCGTCGGGCGTACGTGGTCGTGCACGGCCGGTGCTGATCCGGATTCGTGAGGGTTGCGGCGGCGTGGCCGACCGCTTCACGAGAGAGCCGGACGCCGCGTGCGCCATCCCGGCGCACCCCCGGGCTACTTCGGCGACGGAGGAACCGCAGGTCGAAACCCCTCGAAGTCAGACTCTGAGCAGCCCCGGCGGGGCACACCGCGCCCCGGTCATCGACGCCCGGTGTTCGCTGGACCGATCTGTCGCGTGGGAAGCGGTTCGCCCCGGGCGAGGGCGGGTGTGGTCAGCCGACGCCTTCGACGATGCGGAAGTCGCGCTCGACGCCGTCGGGGAGGGCCACCAGCGCCTTCTGGTACGCCTCGCTCTCGTATGCCGCGACGGCCTGTTCAAAGCTGTCGAACTCGATCAGAACGACGCGTTGCGTGATTCCGGCCTCGTGGGCGACGACTCGACCGCCACGGGACGGCAGGAGGGACAGGTTGCGCCCGCCCCCAGCCTGGACAGCCAGACCGGCCAGCTTGTCGTAGGCGGTCAGCCTCTCAGGGTCGGAGACGGCAGGGTAGACACTGACCCAGTAGCCCTTGGCCATGGAAACCTCCTGTGTTCGGCCGGACACGTCCGACTTCGAATCGGCACTCGGATCGATCGATCCCGGCGGCGGGTACCGCGGTCGGCCGAATCGCCGTACACGCAGGTTAGGGCTTGATGCGCGGCCGAGGGAAAGACCGGTCCGGGATAGACTCAGAACAGATCGTTATCAATCGGCAGGGGGCACATGGCGCCGGACACGGTGAGCCTGCGGTACTTCCTGGTGCTGGCACAGGAGCTGAACTTCACCCGCGCGGCCGCACGGATCGGTATCGCACAGCCCGCGCTCAGCGCCCGGATGCGCCGACTGGAGGCGGAACTCGGTACGGCCCTGCTGGTCCGCAACACGCGTAGCGTCGCGTTGACCACGGCCGGGGCGGCTTTGGCGGAGTCCGCGCCGCCCGCGTTGGCGGCGCTGGACCGGGCATGGGGCACCGCCCGGAGCGCGGCGGCCGGTGAGCTGGGCACGCTGCGCATCGGATACAGCCTCACCGCCGGGGCCGAGACGGCACCGGCCCTGGTGGACAGGCTCATTCGCAGCAGCCCGGGACTCAAGGTCGGCGCGGTCCCGATGGCGACACCGGAGATCTGCCCCGCGGTCGCCGACGGCCGCATCGACGCCGGGATCACCCGCGGTGAACAGCCGGGCCGTGGCGTGCGCCGGTTCCTGCTGCGGCGTGAGCGCGTCGGGGTCCTGCTGGCGCGGCACCATCCGCTGGCCGAACACCCGGAGATCGAGATCGCCGACGCGGCCGCGTATCCGCTGCGACTCCCGGACCGTGCGGCCAACCCCGTGATCTACGATCAGCTGTCCGCGCTGTTCCGAGACACCCGGCCACACCCCCGGTTCCACACGCCCGCGGTCACTGTCGACATGTCTCTGCGCGACCTGCGCGACGGGGTCACCCTCGCCCCGGGCGGAGAAGCCGCGGTCACGGCACAACCGGCCGGTCTCACCTGGCGGCCGCTGCGGGGCGCGCCCAGCCTGACGATCCACCTGGTCCTCCCACGTGAGCCGTCGCCGCTGCACCGCCGCATCCGTGCCGTCGCCAAAACCCTGGCGCACGAACTGCACTGGCTGCCGGACTGACGCGCGAGAGGTCAAGCGAGACGGACGCCTGCGGTGGCGGGGCCGAAGACCTTGCCCCGTCCGCTGACCCGGCTCAGTCCTCGATGCCCGGGTTCGCCGCGAGGACGTGGTCCCTGAGCCGTCTGAGGCGCGGCAGGAAGTCACGGACCCGCAGCGCCCGTTCGCGCAGCCCGGCGGCGGAGCCGACGCCCAGGTCCTCGGTCAGGTCGAGGAAGCCGGGCATGAACGCCTCGGCCGCCCCGGGGCCGCCGTGGGCCAGGATCTTCAGGCAGCGGGCGTAGGTCGCGGCGATCCAGAAGACCGCCTCCCGATGGTGCCCGTGAGCCAGAAGGTCGTGACCGCCGCCGACCGCGATCGGCCGCGCCGCCGCCGTGACGTCCGAGGCGAAGGGGTACGGCGTGGCGGGCCCGGCGGAAGCGGCGTCGAAGGCCCGTGTCATCGTCCCCAGGTGGTGCGCCACGCGTTCCGGGGTCAGATGCGCGCAGCCGAGCAGCGCGAGCAACTCCTCGTGGGCCTCCGGCCTGCCGTACTCGATCAGCAGCGCCCGTGCCGCCAGGTAGCGCAGCCGTACGGTGGGATTGCGCAGCCCCGCGGTGAGCAGGACATGCGTGGTCACACCGGTCGGGAACAGCCAGCCCGTCACCCGGTCGTACGGCGGAGCGGAGACGTCGAGTGCCGCGAGCCCGTCGGTCACCCTGCGCTCGGCCTCCTCGCAACGCCTGACGACCCACCTCCGCCTGGCGTAGTCCCCGGCGGCCGCGGCCCGCAGCGCGGTCAGGGCACCCGTGGGGTCGGCCAGGACCGTCTCTCCCCGCAACGCGCCCGCGAGGTGGTAGGAGGCCAGGATCTCCTCACCTGAGGGCATCGGTTCCCAGCCCAGATAGGTGACTTCGAGCAGGGCCCCGCCGTAGCGGAACTTGCCGGGCTTGCGAGGGGTCCGCCTGGCCGACAGGACGACCATGACGTCGACGTCGGAGGAGGGGGAGAGCTCGGCCTCCGCGGGCAGCCAGGCCGTCGACCCGCTGAGGAAGGCGCCCGCGAAGTCAGGGATGTCCGGGGAGTGTTCGGCGACCCACCGCTCCGCCACCGCTCGTGCCTCTCCAGCGTTCACCGGTTCATCTTATTGATTTACTTTGTAAAGGCGTCGGGTCCGGACAAACCCGTCACAACGGAAACCACAAATAAACTGGCCTTGAGGCCGGGAAGCTGGAGGCGGGATGGAGTTCGTCGTGCAGGCGCCACCGCCTGTTTTGCGGCCCTTTGTCGCGAGCTACACCGGCTATCGGGAGGCGGGGCCGGAGCCGAGGGTGCACCGTGGCCTGCCGTCGCCGTACCTCACGTTGATCGTCACCCTCGACGAGCCGCTCGTGATCGCGGTGCGTTCCGACGGGAGGGCGGGGCCGGAGCGGTACGACGCGTTCGTCGGCGGTCTGCACACCAGCTCGGCGCTGATCACCCATGACGGGCGTCAGTCGGGCATCCAGCTGGCGTTGACCCCGCGGGGTGCGCGGGCGCTGCTCGCCCTTCCCGCGGGGGAGATGGCGGGCGCCGACCTGCATCTGTCGGAGGTCGCGGGAGGCTGGGCGGGGCGGTTGCGTGAGCGGGTGCTCGAAGGCGGGGCCGACGGCTGGGCCGGGCGTTTCGCGGCTCTCGACGCGGAGCTGCTGGCCCGGGTGAGTGTGGAGCGGGTGATGCCGGCCGAGGTGGCGCGTGCCTGGGGGTTGCTGACGGCCTCCGGTGGTACGGCGAGCGCGGCCGAGCTGGCCCGCGCGGCGGGCTGGAGTGGCCGTTACCTGAGCCGGAGGTTCGCCGCGGAGATCGGTCTCCGGCCGAAGGAGGCGGCGCGGGTCGTGCGTTTCGACCGGGCACGGCGGAGGTTGCGGCGGGCGGCGGCGCTGGGGGAGAGGCTGACGCTGGCGGATCTGGCGGCCGGGTGCGGTTACTGCGACCAGGCTCATCTGGCCAGGGAGTTCGGTGCGCTCGCGGGGTGCCCGCCGAGTCGCTGGCTGGCGGAGGAGTTCCGAAACGTCCAAGCCTGGGGTGCCGCGCTGGCGGAAGACTCGGGTTCATGAGCAACAACACTTCACAGCCCCGGGTGTGGCCCATGTTGCGCGCCCGGAATCCTCGTGATCTCATCCGTTTCCTCACCGAGGCGTTCGGTTTCGAGGAGAGCGTGGTGTACGGCGACGGCGAGCGGGTCGACCACGCCGAGCTCTCCTGGCCGCTCGGCGGCGGTGTCATGCTCGGCGGGACGCGCGACGTAGCGGACGATCCGTGTGGGCTGGTGCCGGGTACGTTCGGCGCCTATGTCGTGACGGACGCGCCCGATGAGCTGTTCGCCAGGGCGGTCGCCGCGGGGGCGCGTCCGGTTCGCGAGCTCACGGACACCGACTACGGTTCCCGTGACTTCGTCGTCGCCGATCCTGAGGGCAACCGGTGGTCGTTCGGTACCTACGGGGGGCATGTCGCGGAGTGAGGTGCGGGCCACGGGGTCGTCCCGTGGCCCGCGCGTTCACCGGCCTTCGGTTCCGGCCAGAAGGTCAGTGGGTCAGCCCGACCGGTAGGTCAGGGGGTCAGGATGTCGTCGATGGCGGCGTGCAGGTTGGGCTGCGGGCCGATGTGGTGGGGGTCGCCGGTGGGCTGGGCCGTTCCGGTGAGCTTGAGGGTGTCGCGGACCTGGGCGGGGGTGAGCACGCCGCTGTTGGCCTTGGCGACGCCCTGCAGGGCGGCGACGGTTCCGGCGATGACGGCGCTGGCGCTGGAGGTGCCGTTGAAGGAGCCGTTGTAGAGCTTGTTCGGGTTGGTCTCCGAGGGGGTCAGTTCCTGCCAGCCGGGGACGCCCAGTGTCGCCACGCAGGCGCCGTAGGCCTGGACGTCCAGGCGGGAGCCGTAGGTGGAGAAGGACAGGGCGGTCCGTTCGGCGGCCGGGCTTGAGCCGGTGCAGTTGGTTCCGCCGGGGCTCGGGGGTGCTCCGGCGCCGACCATGATGGCGCCGGAGTCGGGGCGGCCCATGATGGTGGTGGCGTAGGTGTCGGTGGTGTCGTCGAGGTTGTTGCCGCCGTTGCCCGCGGCCTCGACCACGGTCACTCCGGCGGCGACGGCCAGGACGGTCTGGTCGTAGACGCTGCCGTCGACCTCCCACGGGTACCAGGGGCCGCCGCCGCCGGACGGGGTCACCGCGACCTCGTACAGGATGACGTCGCCCGGTCCGGAGTGGGCGGTGGCGTAGGCGACGCTGTCGGGTACGGCGGTGCCGGACACGTGGAGGGTGGCGTTCGGGGCGATGCCGGCCATGCCGACGCCGTTGTCGTCCTGGGCGGCGATCACTCCGGCGACGGCGGTGCCGTGGGCGACGGAGGAGTCATGCGAGCAGGGGTCGCCGAACAGGGACGGCACCTGGACGATCTCGCCGGTCGCGACGCGTCCGGCGAGGTCCTCGTGGCAGAGGTTCCACTGGTTGGTCAGCCCGTTCAGTTCGACGGGGCTGTGCCGGTTGGTGGTGGTTCCGTCGCCGAGCTGGCCGCTGCTGTTCATGCCCCAGACGTAGAACCACTGGCCGAGTTTGGTGATGGTGTGGGCCAGGCCCGCCACGGCCGCCTCGCTGTTGGCGGTGGTGGCGGTGGGGGAGTGTCTGTCGGTGGTGGTTCCGTCGCCGAGCTGTCCCTGGTTGTTGTCGCCCCAGGTGTAGGTGGTCGAGGAGACCGAGGAGGTGGTGGCGACGCTGTGCTTGGTTCCTGCGGAGACGCCGTTGACGTTGGTCAGGCCGGTGACGGAGACCGGGGTGGTGCGGGTGGTGGTGGTTCCGTCGCCGAGCTGGCCTTCGCTGTTGTCGCCCCAGGCCTTGACGGTGCCGCCGGTGATGAGGGCCAGGTTGTGGTCGCCGCGGCTGCTGACCTGGCCGACGTTGGTCAGGCCGGTGACGGTGGCGGGGGTGGTGTGGTTGGTGGTGGTTCCGTCGCCGAGCTGGCCTGCGCCGTTGTTGCCCCAGGCCTTGACGGTGCCGTTGGCCATCAGGGCCAGGGAGTGGACGCCGCCCGCGGCGATCGTGCCCGGTCCGGCGGCCACGCCGGTGAGGCCGGGGACGGCGATGGCGACGGGGGAGTCGGAGCCGGCGTAGCCGAGCTGTCCCTGGCTGTTGTCGCCCCAGGCGCGTACGGTGCCGTCGGACAGGACGGCGAGGGAGTGGCCGATGCCGGCGCTGATGCCCACGGCGTTGTAGATTCCGGCGACCTGTACCGGGACGGTGCTGTCGGTCAGGGTGCCGTTGCCGAGTTGTCCTTGGCTGTTGTCGCCCCAGGCCCAGACGGTGCCGTCGCTCTTGAGCGCGAGTGAGTAGGCGGCGCCGGCGGAGACGGAGGAGATGTCGGTCAGGCCGGGGACCTGGGAGGGGACTGTCTTGGCCGTGGTGTTGCCCAGGCCGAGTTGTCCCTGGCTGTTGTCGCCCCAGGCCCACACCTGTCCGAGTGTCGGTGACCAGGAGACCATCAGGGAGTGGTCCTCGCCCGCGGCGATCGTCTGCGCGCCGTAGGAGGGGATGACCGGGGACTGGACCTCGATGTCGGTGACGGTGATGCCGTCGCCCTTGCCGCCGGTCTGGGCGTTGGCGTAGTCGGCGTCGACGCCGCCGCCGGCCGGGGAGCCGGTGGCGTTGCGGTACTTCTGGTGTGAGGCCAGGGGTTCGGTGGGGGAGACGAGGTTGGGCCTGGCCTGGGCGATCTCGACCGAGGGCAGGGCGTTGAGGTCCTTCAGCAGGCCTTCGACGCCGCTCTTGGGGGCGGTGACGACGAACCAGGAGTTGAGGTCGGGCAGTTGCCTGCCGGTCTTCTTCTCCAGCTGGAGGCGCCGTTCGGTGGTCTTCGTCTCGGAGGTCGAGGACAGGGGCCTGATGGAGGCGTCCTTGTACTTGGCCAGGACCTTCTGGATGTCCGCGGTGTCTCCGGAGTCCTTGGCGACCAGGCCCTGCCCGCGCAGCCGTACGGTGAGGCCGGGTTTGAACTTCACCGTGAGCTGGGTGGTCGAGAAGCCCTTGGGCAGGGGGGCGTGGGTTCCGGGGGCGGTGGCCTTGTCCTTGCTGTGGTCGTAGGCGGGGGCGGGTTCGGCCGAGGCGGGGCCCGCGGTGACCACGCCGGACAGTGCGCCGACGGCTATGGCGAGTAGAGCGGCGGCGAGTCGTCGTCCGGTTCGCCGTTGTGGGGGAGATCCCGCGTGACCCCGGGTGGCGGAGTGATCTGGCACCGAATTCTCCTCTTTTCTTGCTCGTCGTCCTCTGTGGTGCGTGGGTGCCGCCCGGTGTTCGTGACTTTGGGCATGCGGGCACGCCGAATGGCGCGTTTCCCACGCGATGGGTGTTTGTTGTGAAACCAAGGGAGCCGACGGGTCAGCATAGGCCGATCATGTGTGTGAAAATCAACTGTGAATTTGATTTACACGGTTGGCTTCCAGGTGGATGCGCAGCGTCATTGCGCCGGCCCTTGTTGTGGGAGATTGGCTGTCCACCGGCTTGACAAAATGGATTGCGCACCATATTGAATCTGTTGATTCACTGAGGGTGACGCGTTTCTGTGAAGGAAGAGTAATTCGGGGTTTCCCGGTGTGTTCCGTCCTGCGGAAATCACTCTGGCGGCATTTCCCGCCATATGGGGAGTTTTCCGGGAGGGGGTCAGCGGGGCGGGCGCAGGGCGCCTGCCGAGGCGGACATGAACGCGGCGAGCAGTACGGGGATGCCCAGCGCGGCGGGCAGGCCGACGATCTCCGCAGCCCCGCCGATGAGGGCGGGCCCGGCGACCAGGCCCGCGTAGCCGATGGTGGCGACCTGGGCGATGGAGGCTCCGGCCCGCTGCGGGTCGTGGTTGCCGGCCGCGGAGAAGACCTGGGGCACGATCGTGGACAGGCCGAGGCCGAACAGGGTGAAGCCCGCGACGGCGACGGGGATCTGGCCGACGAGCAGCGCGGCGCCCAGGCCTGCGGCGGCCAGCAGGCCGGAGACGCGGACCAGGCGGACCGGGCCGAAGCGCAGGGCCAGCCGGTCACCGGCGAGGCGGCCGATCGTCATGGCGGTGGAGAAGGCGGCGAAGCCGAGGGCGGCGACGCCCTGCGAGGAGCGCAGGTCCTCGAAGAGGTAGACGGCGGTCCAGTCGACGGCGGCTCCCTCTCCGACAAGCCCGGCGAAGGCGACCACGCCGATGAGGACGATCCAGCCGTTTCTGCGTGTCCCGGCGGTGGCCTGGTCCTGTGACGGCGCGGCGGGCGGGGCGGGGGGCAGCAGGTGGCGTCCGGCCAGGAGCGACGCCAGGGCGAGGGTGACGCCGGTCGTGGCCAGGGTGGGGCCCGCTCCGGCGCCGAACCAGGCGAACAGGCCGCCGATTCCCGCGCCGAGGAGGCCGCCGACGCTGTACATGCCGTGGAAGCCGGACATGAGGGGGCGGCCGCAGGCGCGCTCGACCTCGACGCCGTGGGCGTTCATGGAGACGTCGAGGGAGGCGTTGACGACGCCGTACAGGAAGAGGGCGGCGATGAGCAGGGGCAGGGTCGGGGCGTAGCCGGGCGGGATGACGGCCAGGGCCGTGACGACGGCGGCGGGGGTGATGACGCGGGCGCTGCCGAAGCGGTCGGTGAGGCGTCCGGCGAAGCGCATTCCGACGATGAGGCCGGTGGTGAGGGCGAACAGGCCGTAGGCGAGCTGCCCGTTGCTGAGGCCGAGGTCGCTCTTGACGGCGGGGATGCGGGCGGCCCAGGCGCCGGAGACGGTGCCCAGCGCCAGGAAGAAGAAGGACACGGCCAGGCGGGGAGCGGTGAGGGCGGCTCCCCGTTCGCGGTTCAGAGGACGTCCCGACGGTCGAAGGCGGCGGTGGCCGCCTCGATCCTCGTCATGACGCTGAGCGCGTCGCGGAGGGTCTGGGTGTCGAGGAAGCCGAGGAGGTGGCGGAAGTCGGCCAGGCCCGCGTCGGTGATCCGCTCGACGAGGGTGCGGCCCGCGGAGGTCAGCTCGACCCGCCGCACGCGGCGGTCGTTGGGGTCCTCCCGGCGGGTCACCAGGCCGTGGCCGACGAGGCGGTCGACGATGCCGGTGACGGTGCCGAGACCGACGTCGAGGTGGTGCGCGAGGTCCTGGCCCGAGGCGGAGTCCCGGTAGGCGAGGAGCATGACCACTTTGAGCTGGCGCATCGTGAGGTTGGTGTCGAAGAGCGGAGAGGGCGCCCTGCGCTGGGCGAGGAATCGTCCCAGGTCGCGCTGTAGCTCACCGATGCGGCTGATCAGTCGGTCGCGTTCGTCGTCCACACTCACCCTCTCGCTTCCTGAGAAGGTTATCAGGAAAGCTAGACAGCGTTAAATATTCGCATAATGCGAAGTGTTAGGCTGGAGAGAACTTACTGTGTCGTACCCCTCAGGCCCTTAGGAGTCCGCCCCCATGACCGCCCTGGCCAGGTTGAGTCTTGCCAACCGCAGCCTTGTCATAATGATCGCGGTCGTGTTGAGCGCGTTTGGCGCCTTCGCGATCCCCTCGCTCAAACAACAGTTGCTGCCCTCGCTTTCGTTTCCCGGCGCCTTCGTGGTCGCCCCCTACCTGGGAGCCTCCCCCGAGATCGTCGAGGAGCAGGTCACCAAGCCCATCGAGGACAGCTTCCAGGGTCTTGAGGGGGTCACCGAGGTGACCTCGACCTCCCGCGAGGGGATGGCGCAGGTCCAGGTGTCGTTCGAGTACGGCACCGACATCGACGCCTCGGTGAGCGAGATGCAGCAGGCGATCTCCCGGATCGGCTCCCAGCTGCCCGACGGCGTCGACCCGCAGGTCCTGGCAGGCGGCACCGACGACATCCCGGTGCTGGTGCTGGCGGTGTCCGCGGGCGGTGACCAGCGGGCCACGGCGGACAGGCTCAGGCGGATCATGGTGCCCGCGCTGCAGGGCGTCGACGGGGTGCGCGAGGCCACGGTCACCGGCACCCGGGACGAGACCGTGGTGGTCACCCCCGACACCAAGAAGCTCGCCAAGCACGGCCTGGCGCCGACCGCGGTCGCCGACGTGCTGCGCGCCAACGGCCAGCCGATCCCCGCGGGCAGTCTCACCGAGGACAACCTGTCCCTGACCGTCCAGGTCGGCGACCGGATCACCTCCATCGAGGACCTGGAGAACCTTTACCTGCAGCCCGCCGCCCCGGCGCAGCTCCAGCAGCAGGGGGCTCCGCAGAGCCGTACGGCGCAGGCTCAGGCGGCGCAGGCTCAGGGCGCCCGTGGCGCGGGGGCGCAGCGGCCGCCGGTCGCCGTGGCGGCCCCCAAGCCGCCCAAGCCCGTCAAGCTCGGCGACGTGGCCACGATCGAGCGCTCGCAGGCCGACAGCACCTCGCTGACCCGCACCGACGGCGAGCCGAGCCTGGGCGTCTCGGTCACCATGAAGCCGGACGGCAACGCGGTGGCCATCTCCCACGCGGTGAGTGAGAAGCTGCCGGAGCTGAAGAAGGAGATCGGCGACTCCGCCAAGGTGAGCGTGATCTTCGACCAGGCGCCGTACGTGGAGCGTTCGATCGAGGACCTCACCACCGAGGGCCTGCTCGGTCTGGCCTTCGCGGTGCTGGTCATCCTGATCTTCCTGCTGTCGGTGCGCTCGACGCTGGTGACGGCGATGTCCATCCCGCTGTCGGTCGTCATCGCCCTGATCGCGCTGTGGCTCGGCGACTACTCGCTGAACATGCTGACCCTGGGCGCCCTGACCATCGCCGTCGGCCGCGTGGTCGACGACTCGATCGTGGTCCTGGAGAACATCAAGCGTCACCTGGGGTACGGCGAGGCCAAGCGGGACGCCGTGCTGGCGGGTGTGCGCGAGGTGAGCGGCGCGGTCACGGCCTCGACCCTGACGACCGTCGCGGTCTTCCTGCCGATCGCGGTGGTCGGCGGCATGGTCGGGCAGCTGTTCGCCCCGTTCGCCGTCACCGTGACGGTCGCGCTGCTGGCCTCGCTGCTGGTGTCGCTGACGGTCATCCCGGTCCTGGCGTACTGGTTCCTCAAGGCCCCCGTGCTCAGCCCCGAGCAGGCGCGCGCGATGCGCGAGGAGGCCGAGGCCAAGGAACTGCGCAGCCCGCTGCAGCGGATCTACCTGCCGGTTCTGCGCTTCGCCACCAAGCGCAGGCTGATCACCGTCCTGGTCGGCGTCGTGATCTTCGTGGGCACGATGGGCCTGGCGGGGCAGCTGCAGACCAACTTCCTGGACTCCTCCGGCCAGAACACCGTCTCCCTGACCCAGAAGATGCCTCCCGGCACCGACCTGGCCACCACCGACGCGGCGGCCAAGAAGGTCGAGCAGGTGCTCTCCTCCGTCAAGGAGGTGGAGACCTACCAGGTCAACGTGGGCGGCGGTGGCGGCTTCATGGGCGCCGCCTCCGGTGGCGGCGGCGGGGACCGCGCCTCCTACTCGATCACGGTGGCCGACGGCACCGACACCGCGGCGCTGGAGAACACGCTGCGCGACCGGTTCAAGGGGCTCACGGACGCCGGTGAGATCACCGTCGGCGGCTCCCAGGGCGGTCCGGGCGGCGGCTCGACCAACCAGCTCCAGGTGCTCGTGCAGGCGCCGGACATCGACACGCTGCGCGGCGCGGCCGAGACGGTGCGCGGCGCGATGGCGGACATGGGCGGCCTGCGGGACGTCTCCTCCAACCTGGAGGCCAGCGCCAAGCGCATCGAGGTCCGGGTCGACCGGAGGAAGGCCGCGGAGAAGGGCCTGACCGAAGGCCAGATCGGGCAGCTCGTCGCACAGTCCTTCCGGGGCGCGACGCTGGGCCAGGTCACCCTGGACGGCCGGGCGAGCGATCTGATCCTGCGCAGCGGCGACGCCCCCGAGGACATGGCCGAGATCGGCAGGCTGAAGCTGCCGACCGCGACCGGCACGGTCAAGCTGTCCGAGGTCGCCAGGGTGTCCAGGGTCGACGGCCCCACCCAGGTGACCCGGGTCGACGGGGAGCGCAGCGCGACGGTCTCGGGCACCTCGACCGCCAGCGACCTGGGCGCCCTGACCACGACGCTGACCGCCAAGCTGAAGGACCTGAAGCTGCCCGACGGCGCGCGCTACACCATCGGCGGCGTGAGCGCCGACCAGAGCGAGGCGTTCGGACAGCTCGGCCTGGCGATGCTGGCCGCCATCGCGATCGTCTTCATGATCATGGTGGCGACGTTCCGCAGCCTCGCCCAGCCGCTGGTGCTGCTGGTCTCCGTGCCGTTCGCCGCCACCGGCGCCATCGGCCTGCTGCTGGCCACCGGCACCCCGCTCGGCGTGCCGGCCCTGATCGGCATGCTGATGCTGATCGGCATCGTCGTGACCAACGCCATCGTGCTCATCGACCTGATCAACCAGTACCGTGAGAGCGGCCTGGGCGTGGTCGAGGCGGTGATCGAGGGCGGCCGCAGGAGGCTGCGGCCGATCCTGATGACCGCGGTCGCCACGATCTTCGCGCTGATCCCGATGGCGCTCGGCCTGACCGGCTCCGGCGGGTTCATCTCCCAGCCGCTGGCCATCGTGGTCATCGGCGGCCTGGTGTCCTCGACGCTGCTGACGCTGGTGCTGGTGCCGACGCTGTACGTGATCCTCGAACGGACCAAGGAGCGGCTGAGCCGCGGGTCCAGGGCGGGCAGGCACGAGGCCGACGCCAAGGTCGACGACGACAGGCTGACCCCGGTCGGCTGACCTCCGCCTCACCACCCGCCGCCCGCCGTACCCCGAAGGAGGGGGACGGCGGGCGGCGGCGCGCCTACCCCCTGGCGGGTCCGGAACGCGGGCGGCAATAGACTGAGGCAACGTGACTGCCAAGCCTCGCATCCCCAACGTTCTGGCCGCCCGCTACGCCTCGGCGGAGCTGGCCCGCCTGTGGTCCCCCGAGTACAAGGTGGTGGCCGAGCGCCGCCTGTGGCTGGCGGTGCTCGCCGCGCAGGCCCGGCTGGGGATCGCGGTGCCCGAGGAGGCCGTCGCCGACTACGACAAGGTCGTCGAGCAGGTCGACCTGGCCTCCATCGCGGAGCGCGAACGGGTCACCCGCCACGACGTCAAGGCCCGCATCGAGGAGTTCAACGCGCTGGCCGGGCACGAGCACGTGCACAAGGGCATGACCTCGCGCGACCTCACCGAGAACGTCGAACAGCTGCAGATCCGCGACAGCCTCCTGCTGGTGCGCGACCGGTGCGTGGCGCTGCTGGCCCGTCTGGGCACGCTGGCCGCCGAGCACTCCGGCACCGTGATGGCCGGGCGCTCGCACAACGTGGCCGCGCAGTCCACCACCCTGGGCAAGCGGTTCGCCTCGGCCGCCGACGAGCTGCTGGTCGCCCTGGCCCGGCTTGAGGAGCTCATCGCCCGTTACCCGCTGCGCGGCGTCAAGGGGCCGGTCGGCACCGCGCAGGACATGCTCGACCTGCTCGGCGGCGACCGGGCGAAGCTGACCGCCCTTGAGGACCACGTCGCCGGGCACCTGGGCTTCGCGAACCGGCTGACCAGCGTCGGGCAGGTCTACCCCCGGTCGCTGGACTACGAGGTCGTCACGGCGCTGGTGCAGCTGGCCGCCGCCCCCTCCTCCCTGGCCAAGACCATCCGGCTGATGGCCGGTCACGAGCTCGTCACCGAGGGCTTCGCCGAGGGGCAGGTCGGCTCCTCGGCCATGCCGCACAAGATGAACACCCGCTCCTGCGAGCGGGTCAACGGGCTGACCGTGGTGCTGCGGGGCTACGCCTCCATGACGGGCGAGCTGGCCGGCGACCAGTGGAACGAGGGCGACGTCTCCTGCTCGGTGGTACGGCGGGTCGCCCTGCCCGACGCCTTCTTCGCCTTCGACGGGCTGGTCGAGACGATGCTGACCGTGCTCGGGGAGTTCGGGGCCTTCCCCGCGGTCATCGCCGCCGAGCTGGACCGCTACCTGCCGTTCCTGGCCACGACCAAGATGCTGATGGCCGCGGTGCGCGCAGGGATGGGCAGGGAGAGCGCCCACGAGGTGATCAAGGAGCACGCGGTCGCCTCCGCGCTGGCGATGCGCGAGCGCGGCGTGGGCAACGAGCTGCTTGAGCGCCTGGCCGCCGACGAGCGCTTCCCCCTCGGCCAGGCCGAGCTGCGGGAGCTGCTCCAGGAGCGGCTGTCCTTCACCGGCGCCGCCGCCGACCAGGTCGCGACGGTCGTGGCCAGGATCGAGGAGGTCGTCGCCCGCCACCCGGCCGCGGCCGCCTACACCCCGGGCGCGATCCTGTAGCTCTACCCTTTCCGGATTTTTCTGGACCCTTCTGGAGCCCCCCATGGAGTTGACCTCCGCCGAGGACGTGGCCGCCGCCTGCCAGGACGACACCATCGTCATGTGGGCGGCGCAGGGAATGCGCCCCGGGATCCGGGCGTGGGCGCACGGGGAGGCGGTCGCGGTCGCCAGCCCCGACCTCAACCGCCGCGACCGGCTCACCGTCCGGGGCCCCGCCGGTCAGGTCGCCGTTCTCGTACGGCGGGTGCTGCCGGAACTGGCCCCCTCCTACCGGGTCATGGCGGAACGGGACCTGGCCGGGGAGCTGGTGGGCCTGCTGCCCGGCTCGGGCCCGGTCCGGCCGTTCGAGTGGATGGAGACCGCGACCCCGCCCTCACCGCAGGACTCCGGGGAGGAGGAGACCGGATGGCTTGAGGAGAGGGACGCGGAGGTCGCCGCCCTGCTGGCCGAGGCGGCCCCCGCGGCGTGGGCCGTACCGGGGCTGCCGGGGATCCGCCGCTGGGCGGGGGTGCGCGCGGCGGACGGGAGCCTGGTCGCCACGGCCGCCGACGCCTGGTCCTGCCCGGAGGTGGGGTTCGTCGCCGGGGTGGCGACCGTCTCCGCGCTGCGCGGCAGGGGATACGGGCGGCGGGTGTGCGCCTTCGTCTTCCGGTCGCTGATCGCCGCGCACGGCAGGGTCGCGCTGGTCGTGGACACCGACAACCGCGCCGCGATCGGCGTCTACGAGCGGCTCGGCATGCGCCTGCGCCCGGTCGCGGCCCTGGCGCCGTTCTCGGCCGGCTGAGGCGACCGGGCCACTTCGTGGAATTGGCCGTTCTCCGCGGGGAGGGGCGCAGGACAGGATGCGGTCATGACATTGACGGTATCGCTCAGCTCCCTCGCCGCCGTCGCGGTGATCGCCCTCGGAATGGTCCTCACCCCCGGCCCCAACATGCTCTACCTGATCTCACGGTCGGTGACGCAGGGCCGGGGGGCGGGCATGATCTCCCTGGCGGGTGTCGCCGCCGGTTTCCTGGTCTACCTGGCCGCCACCGCGGCGGGGATCGCGGTGCTCTTCGCGGTCGTGCCCGCCGTCTACACCGCGATCAAGCTCGCGGGTGCGGCCTATCTGCTGTGGCTGGCCTGGAAGGCGGTGCGCCCCGGGGGCGGCTCCGTCTTCACCCCCGGCGAGACGCGTTTCGACCCGCCGGGCAGGCTGTTCTCGATGGGGCTGGTCACCAGCCTGCTCAACCCCAAGATCGCGGTGATGTACGTGTCGCTGCTTCCGCAGTTCCTCGATCCCGCGCACGGCGACGTCGCGGCCCAGGGCCTGACCCTCGGTCTCGTGCAGGTCGTCGTCTCCCTGTCGGTCAACGCCCTGATCGTCCTGGGCGCCGGGTCCGTCGCCTCCTTCCTGACGGGCAGGCCGCTGTGGTCGCGGGTGCAGCGCTATCTGATGGCCACCGCCCTGGTGGGGATCGCCCTGCGGGTCGCGACCGACCGCTCGCGTGTCCTGGTCGCCGTACCGTAGCGACGATCTTGGGCGAAGCGGGGAATATGGGACACTGCTGTCGTGCTCACCGCCGTGCTCGCCTTCATCGCCGTCGCACTGGTTCTCACCGTCTCCCCGGGCCCGGACACCGTGATCGTGCTGCGCACGACGATCGCCTCGGGCCGCGGGGCCGGGTCGCTCGCGGGGGCGGGGGTGATCCTCGGCTGCTACGTGTGGGGGATCGCGACCGCGCTCGGCCTGACGGCGCTGCTGGCCGCCTCGGACCTCGCCTACACCGCCGTCAGGATCGCGGGCGCCGTCTACCTGACCTGGCTCGGCGCGCGGGCGCTGTGGAAGAGCCGTTCCGGCTCCGCGACGCGCCGGGAACAACCCGAGGGGGAACCCGTGACCGGCGCGTGGAAGGTCATGCGGACCGGGTTCGTGACCAACCTCCTCAACCCCAAGGTCGGGGTCATCTACATGACGCTGCTGCCGCAGTTCGTCCCCCACGACGCGGCCGTGCTTCCGACGACCCTGCTGCTGGTCACGGTGCACGGCCTGCTGGGCGCGGCGTGGTTCGTGCTCGTGGTCTGGGCCGCGCACGCCCTGCGCGGCGGGCTCTCCCGGCCGTCGGTGCGCCGCCTCACCGAGCGGCTGACCGGCCTGGTGTTCATCGGCTTCGGCATCCGCCTGGCCGCGGAGGCGCGCTGAGGACCGGCCGCGGGGACGGGGTCAGTCGCCGAACCAGCCGGGCACGTCGAGCCGGAACACCTGGCCCGCGGTGAGCGCGCGCAGATCCGCCTCGAACGCCCCCATGCGTTCCCGTCCCAGCGCTCGCGCCCAGCGCTCGCGCAGGTCGTCGAAGATGCGGGCCGAGAGCGCCAGGCTCTCCAGGCCGTGGGGCGTGAGCCGTACGATCTTGCGCCTGGCGTCGCCGGGGTCGCAGGCGCGCTCGACGTAGCCCAGCCGCTCCAGGGTGGCGACGGTCTTGCCCGCGGCCTGCTTGGTGATCCCCAGGCGTCTGCCGAGCTCGACGGCGGTGGTGCCCTCGACGCCGATCGCCTGCATGACGAAGCCGTGCATCGGCCGCATGCCCGGGTGCCCCCGGCGGGCCAGCTCGGCGTGGAGGTCGTCGATGAGCATCCGGAAGCCGATCAGGAGCCTGAGCGGAAGCTCGAAGCCGGGAGGATCACTGGGCACGGTCGGTAACCTGGTTCGCCGATTCGACAACTACGTTTACGTTGTCCACCTTAGGAGCTGCCTCCGGCCCTGTCACCCGAGGCCCGCCCCGGTGCCCGTTCCGCCGGACAGGACGATCGCCACCGTAGGTCGTGATTTTTCATGTGTTGTCCTCACTTTCAAGGGCATACGGATGGCAGCCAAGCAAGAGGGAGTGTGGACCATGACAGTCACCGGCATCATCACCGCCATCGTCATCGGAGCGATCATCGGCGCGCTGGGCCGGCTGGTCGTCCCGGGGCGGCAGGGCATCCCCATCTGGCTGACCATCGTGATCGGCATCGTCGCGGCCCTCATCGGCACCGCGATCGCCGGTGCGCTGGGCGTGGCGAGCACCCGGGGGGTCGACTGGATCGAGCTGCTCATCCAGATCGCCCTGGCGGCCGTCGGCGTCATCGCGGCCGCGGGCCTGTACGGCAGGCGCGGCGTGCGGTGACCGGTCCCGCGCGGACCTGTGAGCGAACGCGGAACGGCCCCGGCCGGGGAGAACCCGGCCGGGGCCGTCCGGCGTGTTCAGGAGGTCCGGCGCGTCACTCTCCGCGCGCCTTGGCCAGCGCCGCCTCGAAGGCGTCCATCTCCCGCTGGAGGCGGTCAAGGCCCGCGGACGGCAGCCAGGCCATCACCCGGGCGACCCCCGCACGCTCGCACGCCTCCAGCACGGCGGGGTCGGCCGGCGCGGCCATGACCACCGTCACGACCGTCCGTCCCGCGTCCTCGGCCCTGCGCCGGAGCTCACCCACCCGGTCCAGGACGTCCGGCGCGTAGTTCGGCAGCCAGCCGTCGCCGTAGGAGAGCACCCGGTCGAGCACCCGGGGGCCGGTGCCGCCGACCAGCACGGGGGGATGAGGGCGCTGCGCGGGCTTCGGCCAGGAGAGGATCGGGTCGAAGGAGACGAACTCCCCGTGGTACTCGGCCTCGTCCTGGGTCCAGATGCGGCGCATCGCCTCGATGTTCTCCTTCATCACCGCGAAACGCCGCGCCGGGTCGACCCCGTGGTTGCGGATCTCGGGTTCGTTCCAGCCCGCCCCCACGCCGAGCTCGAACCGGCCGCCGGTGAGGTGGTCCACGCTCGCCACGGTCTTCGCCAGGCTGATCGGGTGGTGCTGTGGCACCAGGCAGACGCCCGTCCCGACCCGCAGCCGGGTCGTGACCACGCCCGCGGCCGTGCAGGCGGTCAGGGCGTCGTAGGTGTGCGCGTACTTGCGCGGCAGCGTCCCGCCCTCCGGCGGCACGGGAGGCTCCCCCCAGGCCTGGATGTGGGTGTGCTCGGTGAAGAGAAGGGCGTCGTGACCCCGTTGCTCGACCAACTGGGCCAGCACGCCCGGGCGGACCGCGTCATGCGTAGCGAAATATCCGAAACCAGATTCCATGGCGTCCCCGTCTCCCACGGAGGGCGGGTGCGGCACCGCTGTGCCGCACCCGCCCCGATGTCATCGGAACTTCATCTGAAGCGGCGGAGCCGGAGGCTGTTGCTCACCACGAACACCGAGGAGAACGCCATCGCGGCTCCGGCGATCATCGGGTTGAGCAGTCCGAGCGCGGCCAGTGGCAGCGCGGCCACGTTGTAGGCGAACGCCCAGAACAGGTTCCCCTTGATCGTCGCCAGTGTACGGCGCGACAGCCGGATCGCCTCGGCCGCGGCCCGGAGATCCCCCCTGACCAGGGTCAGGTCGGCGGCCTCGATCGCCGCGTCGGTCCCGGTGCCCATCGCCAGGCCCAGGTCGGCCTGGGCGAGCGCGGCGGCGTCGTTGACCCCGTCGCCGACCATGGCCACCGAGCGGCCCTCGGCCTGCAGCCGCCTGACCACCTCGACCTTGCCCTCGGGCAGCACCTCGGCGATCACCTCGTCGATGCCGACCTCGGCGGCGACCGCGCGGGCCGCGGCCTCGTTGTCTCCGGTCAGCAGCACCGGGGTCAGGCCGAGGCCGCGCAGCCGCTCGATCGCCTCGGCGCTGGTCGGCTTGACGGTGTCGGCCACGACGAGGACCGCGCGGGCCCTGCCGTCCCAGCCGACCGCGACGGCCGTACGGCCCGCGGCGTGCGCCGCCTCCACCGCCCGCTCCAGCTCGGCGGGCAGGTGCTGAGCCCAGTCGGCCAGCAGCCTGGGCCTGCCGACGACCACGGCGTGGCCGTCCACGACGCCCTGGACACCGAGTCCCTCGACGTTGGCGAAGTCCTCAGGCGTGGGCAGCTCGCCCACCCGTTCGGCGGCGGCGCGGGCGACGGCCCTGGCGATGGGGTGCTCGGAGGCGTGTTCGAGGGCTCCGGCCAGGCGCAGCACCTCGTCACGGTCCTCGCCCTCGGCCGGGTGCACGTCGGTGAGGGTCATCCGGCCCTCGGTGACGGTGCCGGTCTTGTCGAGCACCACGGTGTCGACCGTACGGGTCGACTCCAGGACCTCGGGGCCCCTGATCAGGATGCCGAGCTGGGCGCCGCGTCCCGTGCCGACCAGCAGGGCGGTCGGGGTCGCCAGGCCGAGCGCGCAGGGGCAGGCGATGATCAGCACCGCGACCGCCGCGGTGAAGGCGGCCGAGGCGCCGCCCCCGGTGCCGAGCCAGAAGCCGAGCGTGGCCACGGCCAGCGCGATCACGATCGGCACGAAGATCCCGGAGACGCGGTCGGCCAGGCGCTGCACCTGCGCCTTGCCGGTCTGGGCCTCCTCGACGAGCTTGGCCATCCGGGCCAGCTGGGTGTCGGCGCCGACACGGGTGGCGCGGACCAGCAGCCGGCCGCCCGCGTTGACGGTCGCGCCGGTCACCGCGTCGCCGGGCCGCACCTCGACCGGGACGGACTCGCCGGTCAGCATCGAGGCGTCGACCGCGGAGGAGCCGTCCTCGACCACGCCGTCGGTGGCGATCTTCTCGCCGGGCCGTACGACGAACAGGTCGCCGACGGCGAGCTGGTCGGCGGGGACACGGACCTCGCGTCCCTCACGCAGCACGGCCACGTCCTTGGCGCCGAGTTCGAGCAGGGCCCGGAGCGCGGCGCCGGCGCGGCGCTTGGAACGGGCCTCGAAGTAGCGGCCCGCGAGGATGAACGCCGTCACCCCCGCCGCGGCCTCCAGGTAGATGTTGCCCGACCCGTCGGTGCGCTCGATGGTGAACGCGAACGGGTGGGTCATGCCGGTGGTGCCCGCGCTGCCGAAGAACAGCGCCCACAACGACCAGCCGAAGGCCGCCAGGGTGCCGATGGAGACCAGGGTGTCCATGGTCGCCGTGCCGTGGCGCAGGTTGGTCCAGGCGGCCCGGTGGAAGGGCCAGCCCGCGTAGACCACGACCGGCGCGGTCAGCGTGAGCGAGAGCCACTGCCAGTTCGGGAACTGCAGCGCGGGGACCATCGCCATCGCGATCACCGGTACGGCGAGCGCCACGGAGGTGATCAGGCGGTCACGCAGCGGCCGAAGCTCCTCGGCCGCCTCCGCCTCCTCGTCCCGGCTCTCGCCCGCCGACGGCGCGGCGGGCGGGTCGGGCAGCTTGGCGGTGTAGCCCGCCTTGGCCACTTCGGCGACCAGGTCCTCGGGACTGATGTCCCCGGAGTAGGTCACCTTGGCCTTCTCGGTCGCGTAGTTGACCGTCGCGGTCACGCCGTCGAGCTTGTTCAGCTTGCGTTCGATGCGGTTGGCGCAGGAAGCGCACGTCATGCCGCCGATCGAGAGTTCGACCGCGCCGCCGGAAGCCGGGGCCCTGTCATCGGTGAGGGGGGACATCGTCTCTCCTTTCTCGGTTCTCGGTTCGCGCCCTCGTCAGTGGGCGTGTCCTCCGTGGCCGCCGTGTCCGGCCTGCTCGCCGGTCCCCGAGGCCGGGGCGGCGGCCTGGCCGGTGCGCACGGTGAAGCTCGCGGTGCGCACGACCCCTCCGTGCTGGAAGTCTAGGAAGAGCCGGTAGGCGCCACGGCTGGGCACCTCGGTGTAGAAGGTGATCCCGGGGCCCGCGGCGGTCCTGCCGTCGCCGGGCTCCCCGTCGGGGTGAACGTGCAGGTAGGCCAGGTCCCCGTCGCGCAGCGCGACCAGGTGGCCGTAGGCGCCCAGGTAGGGCTGCAGGTCGGTGACGGGCCTGCCGTCCTTGGCGACGCTCAGGGTGAGCTTGCTCAACGCGCCGGGGGTCAGGTCGCCGTCGAGGGTGACGGTGTAGCCGTCCACGGTGGTCGTACGGCTCGCCGCGGGCAGCGCCGCGGGCCTGTAGTCACCGGGGGCCAGCAGGTCGACGCCCAGGGTCAGCGCGTCGCCGCCCTCGGGGGAGAAGTCGGCGAACGCCCGGTAGGCGCCCGCAGCGGGCAGCGTCAGCGGCACCGACCACTCGCCGCCCCCGGCCTCCCGGGGGTGCAGGTGCCAGAAACCGCCGAGGTCGCGTGAGACGACGATGAAGTGCAGCTTCTTCTCGTGCTGGACCTGGTATCCGGTGACGGGCCTGCCGTCGGGGCCGGTGACGGTGAAACGGAAGTCCGTCTCCTGGCCGGGCTCGACGGTGGTGGTCCGCGGGGTCAGGGTGTAGCCGTTGTTCGACACTTGAAGTCCTTCCGGTACGGACGTCTCGCCGGGGGCGGGTGAGGCGGTCGTGTGGGGTGTGGCCTGGGGGGTGAGGCCGGCGGTGTCCGCCGCCCTGCCCGCGCCGAGGGCTCCGCCGAAGAGAACGGCGAGGCCGAGAAGGTAGGCCCCCAGCCTGGCTGGGGTGTTCATGCCGGATCGACCACTTCGTATCCGGCGGTCCGCACCGCGGCCCTGACCGCGTCGTCGCTGACCGGGCCCTGTCCGCTCACCGTCACCAGGCCGGTCGCCAGGTCCACCTCGACGCCGGTGACGCCGGGAACCTCGCCGACCTCCTCCTTGACGGAGCTGACGCAGTGGCCGCAGGTCATGCCCTTGACGGTGTATGTGGTGGTGCTCATCGTCTTCTCTTTCCGTTCTTCTCTCGTGTGCCCGGTCAGGACCTGACCAGGCGCGCGATGGCGTCGGTGGCTTCCTTGACCTTGCTGTCGGCCTCGGCCCCGCCCTTGGCGGCCGCGTCGGCCACGCAGTGGGCCATGTGCTCCTCCAGCAGGGACAGGGCGAAGGATCTCAGCGCGTGGTCGGCCGCGGACACCTGGGTGAGGATGTCGATGCAGTACTTGTCCTCGTCGACCATCCGCTGCAGGCCGCGGACCTGGCCCTCGATCCTGCGCAGCCGCCGGAGGTGGTCCTCCCTGTTCGCGGTGTAGCCGCTCATCTCCCTCTCCTCTCCGGTGGTCGCTTCACCCTTCACAACACGGTACCCCCCTACCGTATTCCCGACTCTCGGGACTCCGGTTCCCGGTTGATACCCTGGGGGGGTACTTGAATGACCATAACATACCCCCACGGGGTTGTCCCCCTCAAGGTGCGCGCCCCCTCGTCGTGTCGATCGCGGAGAGTGGCGGATTCATTACCCATTGTTATTACATTGTTTGGAGTAATGGCACGGAATCGATGCCTTTGCCTCTCTGGGGTGACCCTTTCAAGGTCTTTCTCATTAGCGTGGTCTTTAAGTCCACGCCGTGTCGGCGTCTTTTTGAGATGCCTGAACGGTGTTCCCGGCGACCTGGGACCACCAGGGCGCATCCATCACGACATGGAGTGATCACTCATGGTCAAGCAGATTCTCGCGGCCGGTGCGATGGTGGCTTCCGCTCTCGCCGCCCCCGTGACGATGCCGGCTGAGATCGCCAACGCCTCGACGGCGCCTCAGGCCCTGTCGGCCGGTTCCGTGCACCTCACCCAGAGCAGTCTCGTCCTGCGGCCCTGCCGTCACGGCCGATGCCACCGCGGCGGTGGAGGCGGCGGTGGAGGCGGCGGTGGCGGTGGAGGCGGCGGAGGTGGCGGCGGCGGTAACCACAGCGGCGGTGGAGGCGGCGGCGGCGGAGGTGGTGGCGGCGGCGGAGGCGGCGGCGGAGGCGGTGGTGGCGGCGGTGGTGGAGGTGGCGGAGGTGGCGGCGGCTGATCCCGCCCGAACTCTCCGCACATCCCGGATGCCCCTCCGGCCGGTTGAGGCCACACGGCCGTCCGCCGGGCAGGGGGAGACGGCCTCCAGGCCGTACGCCATCCGTTCTCCGGGGGGCGTCTCCGGCGTCAAGGAGAATTCCCTCTTGACGCCGGAGACGGTCTTCGCCGCCTTTCCGATGCTGTGAGACACCGATGAGGTGAAAGGCCGATTCCAACCGAAACAATGGAATTCCGATGACCGGCCGCGGGTTTCCCGGCGGCCGGTTTCCGGGCCGGGAGGGAGGCGCCGAGGGGTTTCGCCGGGCCGTACGGTGGGAGGCTCATCGGCGTGGACGACATATGGGATCTTGTGGTCGTCGGCGGTGGTCCCGCCGGATCCGCCGCCGCCCTGCGGGCCAGGCAACTCCGTCCTGACGCCCGGGTGCTGCTGCTCGACAAGGCCGACTTCCCCCGCGACAAGGCGTGCGGTGACGGCATCGCCGCCCACGGGCACGACGAACTCGCCCTGCTGGGCCTGCCGGACCTGATCGCCGACCATCGGCCGACGCGACGCCTGTCGATCGTCTCGCCCGGGGGAGCGCGGGTCGACGCCACGGTCGCCAGACCGAACCACGTCGTCCCCCGCGCGGTCTTCGACGCCCGCCTGGTGGAGGCCGCCAGGGAACGGGGCGTGGAGGTCCGGCGCCACCGGGTCCGCGCCCTGGCCGTACGGCACGGGCACGTCGTCCTCGACGGCACCGTGACGGCCCGTGCCGTCGTCGGCGCCGACGGGGCCAACTCCGTCGTACGGCGCCTCATCGGCATGCCGGCCTCCCCGGGCAGGCACACCGCGATCGCCGTGCGCGGTTACGCGGACGTGCCCCTGGACGACGACGTCCAGCGCATCGTCATGCAGGGGGAGGGATGGCCCGCCTACGCCTGGTCGTTCCCCGTCGGGGACGGCAGCGCCAACGTCGGCTTCGGGATGCTGCTTCCCCGGCTGCGGGCGACCGGCCTGCCCGGACGCCGGGTCCTGCACGACAGGCTCGCCGAACTGCTGCCCCACCTGCCCGCCCGCGACCTGCGGGCCCACCACCTCCCCCTGTCCCCGGGCAGGCCGGGGGCCGGGGCGGGCAGGGTGATGCTCGCCGGCGACGCGGCCGGGCTGATCAACCCGCTGACCGGGGAGGGCATCTACTACGCCCTGCTGTCGGGCAGGCTCGCGGGCGAGGCCGCGACGCAGGCGCCGGACGACCCGCTGCCCCGGTACCGGGGAGAACTGGGCAGGGCGCTCGGGCGGCATCTGAGGACCACCGACGCGCTCGCCCTGGCCGCTCGTTCCCCCCGGTTCATCGACGCCGCGATCGGTGTCGCCGCCCGGCGGCGGGAGGTGTTCGACCTGCTGGTCGAGGTGGGGCTCGGGGCGGGGACCGTACCGCCCTCCCTGCTCTTCGCCGTGGCCCGCCGCTGGCTCGGCGAAGCCGTACGAGGAGCCTGAACTTCCGGGACTGTTGCCTTGATCACTCTTATGGTAAAGAAGGTTTCCAGTAAGGCGCCTCGACCTCCCCCCATCGAAAGGCCCCCTATGCGACTGCGTTCGCGTGTCCTGAGCATGATCGTGGCGTTAACGGCGGCGATGGCCACCGCCACCCCCGCCCTGGCGGACGGGCCGACCGGCGACATCGTCTACGCCACCCGTAACGGCGGCAAGGTCGTCGCCCTCACCTTCGACGACGGCCCCTCTCCCGACTGGACCCCCAAGGTCCTCGACCTGCTGCGGAGCAGGCAGATCCGCGCCACCTTCTGCCTGCTCGGAAACCAGGTCAAGGCGCACCCCGAGCTGGTGCGCCGCATCGTCGCCGACGGTCACGCCGTCTGCAACCACACCGTCAACCACGACTCGCTCGCCGGCTGGACCCCCGAGGCGATCCGCGCCGACCTGACCGCGACCAACGACGCGATCCGCACGGCGGCGGGCGACCCCAACCTGCCCATCAGGTACTTCAGGGCCCCCTACGCCGCCTGGGGTGCCTCGCCGCAGGTCGCGGCCTCCCTCGGCATGTCGGCCCTGGCCTGGACGATGGACCCCTCCGACTGGGACGGTTCCCCGGCGGACGTGCTCGTCCAGCGGCTGAGCTCGCAGATCTACCCGACGGCCGTCTCGCTCTCCCACGACGGCGGTGGCGACCGCTCGGCGACCGTGGCCGCCTACGGGCAGCTGATCCCGCAGTGGCAGCAGGCCGGCTGGGGGTTCGAGCTGCCCGCGACGACCGGCGGGCCGTACCCGCCCGCGTGCACCTCGCCCGTCTGGCGTGGCCGTGACAGCTACAGCCAGGGCGACAGGGTCTCCCGCAAGGGGCACATCTACCAGGCCCGGTGGTGGACCCAGCTTGAGGACCCGGCCAACGCCTGGTGGGTGTGGGCCGACCTCGGCGCCTGCTGATCCCGGACGGCCCCCGGAAGGCCGGGCGAACCGTGCGGCGCCGTGCTGGCGACGTCCGTGGCGCCCGGGTCTGAAGGGGGCCGTTCTCCCGGTCCGGCCTGGACGGCGTGTCAGCAGGTGGCGGCGGCTCCGGCGCGCTCCTGGGCGAGGCTCTCCGCCGGCGACCGCCCCCTGGTACGGCCGAGCTCGGGCAGGAGGGACACCACCCCGAGCACGGCCAGCCCGGCGCCCAGCCAGAGGGGGGCGCGCAGCCCGAAGCCGTCGATGACCAGCCCACCGGCCGAGGAGCCGATGATCACCCCGAGGGTGATGAAGGAGGCGTGGACGGTGTTGACCAGCGGCCCAGGGTTGCCCACCCGCTGGACGCGTACGGCCATCGCCGGGTTCATGGTCACTCCGACCAGCCCGACGCCCAGCATGGCGATCACCGCGGGAACGCTGAGGTGGGCGAACGCCGCGAACCCGGCCAGGAAGACCGTGTTGAGAACCAGCCCGGACAGCAGGACGCCGACGGTGTGCCTGTCGGCCAGGCGCCCGACGACGTGATTGCCGGCCACGGTGGCCGCGCCGTACGCGACGAGCAGGAGGGGAACGGTCTCCGAGGCGAACCCGGTGACCTGGGTGAGGATCGGGCTGAGATAGCTGAAGGCGGCGAAGGTCGCGCCGATGATGAGGGTGCTGGTCGACAGCGCCAGCCACAGCCGGCCGTTCCTGAAGACCGCCATCTCCCGCCTGAGGCCGCCACCGTCGGCACGCCCGAGCCGGGGGACGCCCGCCGTCGTGGCGAGTGCGGCGACGACGGTCAGGGCGCCGACGGCCCAGAAGGCGGCGCGCCAGCCGAGCCGGCCGCCGATCAGCGTGGACAGCGGCAGCCCGAGCAGGGTGCCGAGCATCAACCCGTTCAGGACGACGGCGAGGGCACGGCCGCGCACCTCCGGGCGGCTCAGCCGGACCGCGACCGAGATGGCGACCCCGAAGAAGGCCTGGGAGGCGACACCGGTGACGACGCGCGCGACGATCATGATCGGGTAGGAGGGCGCGACGGCCGCGAGCACGTTGCCCGCCAGAAAGACGGCGAACAGCAGTATGAGCGCGGGTTTCGGGCGTATCCGTACCAGTGCGACGGTCATCAGCGGTCCGCCGACCGACATGGCCACCGCGAAGGCGGTGATCAGATAGCCGATCTGGGAGATGGTCACGCCGAGTCCGCCCGCCATCTCGGGCATCAGGCCTCCGACGGCGAACTCGCTGGTCACCATGGCGAAGATGCCGATGGCCAGGACGTAGACGGCTCTGGGCAAGGGGAGCTCCTTTTTGCACCGATCGGTGTAGAACTTGGGCGTGAAAAGGCGGGGGTCAGGCCAGGGCGTCCATGGCCGTGGCCGCGATGGCCGCGACGGTGGCGTCGTCGGCGCCCCCCTGGGCGGCCACCCGGATCCCGGCGATCACGGCGTTGACGAACCTGGCGAGTTCGGTGGGATCGCGGGTGGAGCCGATGTCGCCCGCGCGCTGCCCGCTCTCGATGACGGCGCTCAGGTCGGCGATCCGCCGCTCGGTGTCGCGGCCGAGCATCAGGGCGATCTCCGGGTCGCGGCCTGCGAGCTCCATCGTGGTGTTGACGGTCAGGCAGCCGAGGCCGTGGCCGTCGCGCCGGTTCTCCGCCTCCGTCCTGAGGATCCCGGCGAACAGTGCGCGGATCCGCTCGATCGCCGGCAGTTCGTGACTGTCGAGGATCCGCAGCTGGTCGGCGGTGGTGGCGTCCATGTAACGGGTCAGCGCGCGCTTGAACAGCTCACGCTTGTTGACGAAGGCGTTGTACACGCTGCTGCGGTCCAGGCCGAGCGCTTCGCACAGGTCTCTGGTCGAGGTCGACTCGTAGCCGTTCGCCCAGAACGTGCGCATCGCGGTGTCCAGGACCCGGTCCTCGTCGAATGATCTCGGCCTCGCCATGAGAGCACGCTACCCGTTTTGCATCGGTCGGTGCAATATGGGGTGGGGTGTTCCCGTTCGTGCCGGTCAGGGGAGGGGCGGCGAGCGCCCCTCCCCGGGAGGGTCAGGAGAAGTTCGGCTCGGGAACCGGCAGGGTCACCCTGCCGGGGCCGCGCCAGGGGCCCAGTTCCTTGGGCACGTCACCGATGTGCAGCGCGCCGACCGCCAGCGGGAGCACCACCTTGCTCCTGGCCAGGTCGACGGTGACAACCGCCCCGGTCGGGCTCTCCGAGCTGTAGGTGGCGTCCGTGCCCGCGATCACGAAGCCCAGCCGGTGGCCCTTCTTGAAGGTGTACTCCTGCGGCAGGGTCTCCCAGCGGACCCTGCCGTACGTGCCGGGCGGCAGGGGAGTGGGCGCGCTGAGGGAGTCGCGGTTCTGCACGTCGATCCAGCCGCGGGCGACGATCTCCAGCGGGCGGGTGGCCAGGTTGGTGGCGACCTTCCGGTAGCAGGCGTCGTCGGCGGCCGTGCTCTCGCCGTGGCAGCTCTCCTCGGGAAGGGTGGAGATGCCCTGGCCACGGCGCCAGTCGACCCGGGTGTCCTCCCCGAAGTCGACCAGGAGCGCGGTCAGGTTCGAGGTCGGCCGGTCGAGCGCTACCCGCAGGTCGACGACGGGCGTCCCGGACAGGCGCAGGTCCAGGGGCAGGCTCCCGGTGGTGAAGGCCACTCTGCCCGGTGCCCCGGTGCCGACGTCGGCGACCATCGTCTCCTCGGACTGGCGCAGGTCGGTGAAGGAGGCCGTCTGCCCCCTGCGCGCGGGGACGAGGCCGAGCGAGCCGTCGGCCGCCGGATGGAAGGGGACCTTGAGGGACAACGGCTCCGGCCAGTCACGCTGGGTGATCCAGCGATCGACGCCGACCTGCACGTCGGCGCGGGGACGGCGCATGACGCCGTTGTCCACGCCGAGCAGCCAGTGGTCGAACCACTGGTGCAGGGTGTCGACCCAGACGTCACGGCGTCCGGCGAAGTCGAAGGGGTCGACGTGTTGGTACTGCCCGACCCAGATCTTGCGGGGCACGTTCCGCGCCGCGAGGGCCCGCCACCAGGTGGAGAAGTTGTCCGGCCTGACGTTGAGGTCGTTGACGGTGTGCACGGCGAAGACGCTGGCGCGCACCTTGGAGACGTCGGCGAGGGAGCCCGCGAGATAGTCGCGCTCGGCCCAGAAGGGGTTGTAGTCGCCGGTCGCGTCGCCGTCCT
Organism: Streptosporangium sp. NPDC020072; assembly: GCF_040631445.1. Lineage (NCBI taxonomy): Bacteria > Bacillati > Actinomycetota > Actinomycetes > Streptosporangiales > Streptosporangiaceae > Streptosporangium > Streptosporangium sp. NPDC020072. The sequence goes on from NZ_JBEYAB010000006.1 coordinate 300,861, forward strand.
CGGCGTCCATCCGCGCCCGAGCCGCGGCGCACTTGGCGTCCGGGTCGGTGTCGACGTAGGAGGCCAGCCAGGACATGTAGTCGTAGTTGTAGACCACCCCGTTGGATCGCTGGTACCTGTACCAGGAGCTGATCGCCGAGATCGGGACGATGGTCTCCAGCCCCCGGACCCCGGTCGCCGCGACGGCGTTGGCCAGTGTGCCGTCGTAGGACTTGCCGATCATCCCGGACTTGCCGGTGGTCCAGTCCGCGGCGACGGGGGTGCCGTCCTCCCGGCGGGCGACGGCGCGGCCGTTCAGCCAGTCCACCACGGCCTTGCCGCCCAGCACGTCGGCCCGGCCGCCGCCGTCGGGGCAGCCGTCGGACCTGGTGGTTCCGTTCATGTCGACGTTGAGGACGGCGTAGCCACGTGGGACGAAGTAGTTGTCATAGAAGAGGGGGAATTTCGTGATATTTCCGGTGGCGTCGTAGACCTTCCGCTCGCCCTCGTTGCCCCGGCCCGCGTTGTCGTAGTACGGGCTCTCGTCGATGATCACCGGGACCTTGAGCCTCGGGCCCGACTCCCTCGGCCTGATGATGTCGACGCGGATGCGGTCGGGGCGGCCGTCGGCGTCGCTGTCGGCACCCGACTCGACGTAGACGTGCTCGCGGACGGCGTCGGCGTAGGAGAAGACCGGCTGGCTCCGCCCCCGCTCGACGGTGATGGCGGGAGAGGTGCCGGTGGGGACGGTCGGGGCCGCGTTGGCGGGCGTGACGCCCGCCGCGACCACCGCCAGGGCGATGAGGACTGCTCGTAACTGTGGCACTGCCTGTGGCACGCGGAGCCTCCGGGGGGTCGAGAGAGACATCCGCAATATCGGTGGCGCCGGGTCGGTTAACAAGATTCCTTTACGGCTTTGACATCACCCTGGTTCTGGTGCGTGACATGTCGTATCCGCCGGCCGTACGACCGTGCACACCGGGTGACACCGGCCCGCCCCGCGGCGGGCCGGGAAGCCCGCATGGAGCCGGTCGTGACGCCGTCGCCGAGGCGTTTCCCGCGGGGGACGCCACGGTCATCGGGCCGGGCGGCGCGTCCCGAGGGAACGTATCCTCGCGGAATGAAGATCGTACGCGGCACGATCGCCTCCCTGGCCGGTGACGCGGTCTCCCACCACGGCCCCGTGACCCGGCCGCGCCGCCTGGTCAGCAGCCCGCGCTCACGGGTGTGGCGCGCCGACATGGGCGGGACCGCCGTGGCGATCAAGCAGATCGTCGGCGGTGCGGACGCCGACGAGCGCTTCCGCCGCGAGGTGACCGCGCTGCGGCTGGCCGCACGGGCCGATCCGCCCCTGGCGCCCGTACTGTTCGGCGCCGACCCCGGCCACCGGATCATGGTCATGGAGTGGCTCGACTCCGGTGAACCGCCCGCCGACTGGGCGGTCGGCTACGCGACCGCGCTGGCCCGGTTGCACGCGACGACGGACGTCGGTGACGCCGGGGCGCTGCCCCGCTGGTCCCCGCCCGGCCCCGACGTCCTGGACGCCTTCCTCCGGCTGGCTGCTCGGCTCGGCGTCGCGGTCGCGCCGACCGTCAGGGCGGAGCTCGACGGCGTGCTCGACCGGCTGGGGCGGGAGACGGGCCACGCCCTGCTGCACGGAGACCCCTGTCCAGGTAACGACCTGTACACCGGCGGCGGAACACGTTTCGTCGACTTCGAGCAGGCCGCCCTGGGGAACGGCCTGGTCGAACTGGCCTATCTGCGCGTCGCCTTCCCGACCTGCTGGTGCGTCACCGCCCTGCCCGGGCCGCTGCTGCGTCGCGCCGAGGAGGCCTATCGCGCCGCCTGGAACACCGCCACGGGCACCGGGCCCCGGGGCGACCTGGCCGACGCGTGCGTCGGGTGGCTGCTGCGGGGAGACGCGCTCGTCGAACGGGCCCGCCGTGACGGGACCGACCACCTGGCCGCGCTCGTCAAGGACGACTGGACCTGGGGTACGGCCACCGCCCGGCAACGGCTGCTCCACCGCCTCGGCGTCGTCGGTGAGGTCACCGCGGACACCGCCCTGGCCGGTGTCGGCGACCTCACGGCGATGATGCGCGACCGCATGCTCGATCGCTGGCCCACGCTGCGGCCGCTCTCTCCTGAGCGCCCGCCGGGGCAGCACGGCCTCCGGAGGCCGAACGTCCTCGACCGCCTCAGAAACCGGTTCTGAGCCGCACCGCTGACGCGGCCGGTGAGGAAGCGGGAGCTCCCCGCCCGGTGAACAACCCCGACGTCCGGCCCGCCGGCACGGCGCGGCACCGAACCGGCTCCGCTCGGCCGTACGGGCGAGACGCGGCTCCTCGCCCAGGGTCACCTGTCAGGGCTCCGGGGGGTGAGATGGCGGGCCAGGGTCTCCAGGGCTGAACACACTTCGGCCAGGGCGGTGTCGTCGGGGAGGACCTCGGCGAGGGTGGCGTCGACGGAGACGGCGCGTACCTCCTGGACGCGCTCCGACACACGTGGGTGGACCAGGGAACGGCGGCGGTCGCGCGGGTCGGGCTCGGTGACGACCGCTCCCGCCTCGCGCAGCCGGGCGACCGCGGCCGAGACGGCGCTCTGCGGCAGGCCGGTGCGGACGGCGATCTCACCCACCGCGCTACCCGGGTGGTCCCGCAGGTCGTTGACCACGATCAGGACCGTACGGGTGCTCGCCGCGTGGTCGCCGACCTCCTCGGCCGGAAGCGCCCGCTCACCGAGCTTCATCAAGGTACGGCCCAGCACGAACAGCTCGATTCCATTCACCCGGTAGACGATACATCAACCTTGATGCATCAATTTTGATGTATCAAGGTTGATGCTTTATGGTCGACTCCTGGCGAACAAGCCATACGAACCATCCGAAAGGACCCCTCACATGAGCGAGCTGCGTGTTCCCGGCGCCACCCTGCACTACCAGGTGCGTGGAACCGGCCCGATGCTGCTGATCTCGCAAAGCGGCGAGGGCGACGCCGACCGCACCGTCGACCTGGTGGAGCACCTCGCCGGCGATTTCACCGTGGTGACCTACGATCGGCGTGGTCTGTCCCGTAGCGCGCTCGACGAACCGGCGCGCGGCGCGACGATGGCCGAGCACGCCGACGACGTGCACCGGCTGCTCGCCGAGCTCACCGACCAGCCCGTCCGGATGCTCGGCTGCAGCCTGGGCGCGGTCATCGGCCTGCACGTGGCGGTCAGGCACCCGGATCAGATCGGCACACTCGTCGCCCACGAGCCGGTCGCGCCCCGTCTGCTCCCAGACGACCGGCGGGCCCGGCACGAGCGCGAACTGGCCGAGGTCCAGGCGCTCTACGAGCGCGAGGGCCTGACCGCCGCGTTCAAGGCCATCGCCGACGTCCTGGGCATCGACCCGGCCAACCCCGACGCCGAGCCCGGCCTCACCCCGCAGCCGATGACGCCGAACCGGATCGCCAACTTCGACTACTTCATCCGGCACGACTTCTCGGCCGTCATCACCGACACCCTCCCGGTCGCCCGCATCGCCCACACCCGGACCCGGATCGTCCCGGCCGTCGGAGCCACCACCCCGCACCACGTCTTCGACTACCGGTGCGCCGAGGCGCTGGCCGCCCTCCTCGGCACCCAGGTCGTCCGCTTCCCCGGCGGGCACAACGGCAACACCGCGCACCCCCGCGGCTACGCCACCCTGCTCCGGCGGATCCTCCAGCCCTGACGCCCTTCTCCGCACGGCGCCGACCCGGCATCACCGGTTCGCGTCCACGGCGGACGGCCTCGCCGCGCGGGACGCTCCGACACGGCGCCACCGGGGGTGACCGTCAGCCCTGGAACGGTTTCACCGTCTCACGTGCGGGGACGGGGCCCGGGACCGGTCTGACGGCTCCTGGCGGCCCGGCCCCGTGCGGCGGACCTGCCGACGCTGCGCAGCAGGACGCGCATGGTCCGGTCGAGGACCCTGCGCTCCTCGGCGGTGAGCCCGGACAGCAGCAGGGTGAGGCTGGCCACGTGCTCGGTGAGCGCGGCGTCCGCGGTCTCACGACCCTTCGGGGTGAGCGTGACCCGCACGCTCCTGCGGTCGTCGGGGGCGAGGGTGCGCTCGATCAGCCCCGCCTGTTCGAGCCGGTCGAGCCGGTTGGTCATACCGGCCCGCGAGATCATCAGCGCCGAGGAGAGCTCGGAGGGGGTCAGTGTGTACGGCGGGCCGGAGCGTCTCAGCGAGGCGAGCACGTCGAACTCCCCGCGGCGCATGCCGTACCGGGCGGAGGCCTCCTCGACCGCGGGGACGATAAGGCGGGAAAGCCGGGTGAGCCTGCCGAAGATGCCCATCGCGGCCAGGTCCAGGTCGGGGCGCTCGTGCCGCCACTGGGCGAGGGCGGCGTCCACGGCGTCCCCGCGGCCGCCGTCGTCCCTGCGTGCGCTGCCTTGACTCATGGGGGAATCATATTCGGCCCGTTACATTTGGATGTCAGATTGTTTGACCTGCGGTGAACCGGCTGCCCTGGTTGCTCCGCCTCGAACACCAGCTCCCGGGGGCGTCGATGACCCGGGAGATCACAATCTCGCGGTCGGCCGTGGCGGACCGCTCCGGCGCTCCCCGCCCCGTCTCGCTCATCGGTTGTCTCCTTCCTGAATTGCCTGCTTGAGGTCCTGCACGTAGGTGTCCAGCCGGTCGAAGCTCTCGTTCCAGAACCGTTCGAACCCGCCGGTCCACTCGTGGACCGGTCGCAGCCCCCGGGCGTCGAGGCCGTACAGGCGCTGTTTGCCCGCCCTGCGATCCCGCACCAGCCCGACCTCCCGGAGCACCCGCAGGTGTTTGGACGCCTGCGGCTGGGTCATCCCCAGCTCCTGGGCCAGCTCGGTCACCGGCCGCTCGCCCGCCCGCAGCAGCGCCAGGATCTCCCGGCGCTGCGGTTCGGCGATCGCGTTGAAGACGTCCGACGTCGTCGCTGCTCGTGCCATGACCATCATCATATGCCTATATCGGAATGCGTAAATCCGGGGAGGAGGCCGGGGCAACGGGACACCAGGCCTCGTCGTGGAGGCGGCGGACCAGTACGGGTGCCGGCGCGTGCCGCTCAGGCGGTGGGGGCGCCGAACCAGCGGGTGGCGGCGCGCCGGAACGCCTCGGGGTCGGGGTCGGGGCCCTCGGCCCAGGCCACGACGCCGTCGGGCCGGATCAGCAGGGCGCCGAGTCCGAGGTCGTCGGCGACCGGGCCGGGGGCGTGGCGGACGCGGCCCTGCCAGCCGGCCGTGGTCTCCCGCAGGCTCTGCGCGGCGGTGAGGTCGACGGCGACGCCCTGGCCTTCACGCAGCAGGTCTCCAAGGTGGGTGCCGTCGCGGAAGCGGAAGTCCGGGGCGGTGAAGCCGACGACCGGCTGGTCGCCGCCCAGGTCGTAGCGGTGGGCGAGCCCGGAGGTGGCGCGGAAGACATGGGTGGTGCCGTCGGCGGTGCGCAGCAGGTCGTGGACGAGCCGGCGCAGGGCCGGGGTGTTGGGGCCGGGGTTCATCGTGGCGACCTGGGCGCGCGACCAGTCGAGGACGGCGGCGCCGACGGGGTGGCGTTCGGCGGTGTAGGTGTCGAGCAGGTTCTCGGGGGCGGTGCCGTGGAGGGTGGCGGCGAGCTTCCAGCCGAGGTTCATGGCGTCGCCGATGCCGAGGTTGAGTCCTTGACCGCCGAGCGGGGAGTGGATGTGGGCGGCGTCACCGGCGAGCAGGACGCGGCCGTTGCGGTAGCCGCTGGTCTGCATGGCGCGGTCGGTGAAACTGGAGGCGAGGTGGACCTCGTCGATCGTCACGTCGGTGCCGGAGACGCGGCGCAGGACCGTCTGGAGGTGGTCGCGGGTCAGCGGCCGGGAGCGGTCGAAGGCGCCGCCGTCGAAGTCCATCATGCCCAGGTGCCCTTCGAAGGGTGTGCGCAGGTACATGCCGGTCGGCGTCGAGTTGAAACCCGGGCGCAGCTTGTCCGGGTCCTCGAAGGTGACGTGGGCGACGTAGCCGGTGAACAGCGGCTCGGTGCCGACGAAGTCGAAGCCTGCCAGGCGGCGCACCGCGCTGCGTCCGCCGTCGCATCCCACGAGCCGGCGCGCCCGGTACTCACGCCCGCCGGCCCGGGCCAGGACGCCGTCACCGTCCTGGTCGACGGCCTCGAACGGGGCGTCGCGCACGATCCGCGCGCCGAGCGCGACCGCCCGCTCCTCCAGGACGCCGGTGACCGCTTCGAGACTGGTCATGATCCCTTCCGACGCGGGGCCGGGCAGCCGGGGCGGGAGGGCACCGGTATCGACGTCGGCGGCGTCCAGGCGCAGGCCCGCGAAATGGCTCACGTCGCGCGGGGCGGACACCTCGCGCGCGCCGACCTGCCGCGCGTCGACGCGTGAGGCGTCCAGGAGGGCGGTGAGCATCCCTCGGCGGTGGAACGCCTCGACGGACCCGGCGTTCAGGCCCCGCATCCCCAGCGGGAGCGCCCAGTACGGCGAGGCGGCCTGTGGGCTCTTCTCCAGTACCAGGACCGAGCAGTCGGCCAGGGCGAGTTCACCGGCGAGGAACAGGCCGACCGGCCCGGCCCCCACGATCACCACGTCGCGCATGTCGGTTCTCCTCCAGTCGCGAGTTTCCGGATCGGCCGGGGCTCGACGGGCCGGGACCGTGCTCCGCGAAGCTCGAAGCCACAAGTTTGGAGCAACGCTCCAATTTTGGAACCGTACTCCATTTTGGAGCGCCGCACCAAAACTGACAGGATGAGGGCATGACCACACCGACACCCCAGTCACGAAGGCGCAGGCAGGTGCTCTCGCGCGAGCGCATCATCGAGGCGGCGGTCGGGCTGCTGGACACGGCGGGGGCCGGGGCTCTGACGGTCCGCGCGCTGTCGGAGCGCCTGTCCACCGGATCCGGGGCCATCTACCACCACGTCGGAAACATGGGCGAGTTGCTGCAGGCCGCGACCGAGAGCGTCGTCGTCGCCGCCCTTCCCGCCCCGCAGGAGTCCGCGACGGATCCCGGGACCGAGGACACCGGCCGCGAGCGGCTCCGCGCCGCCGCCCTCGGCCTGTACGACGCGGTCGCCGAACACCCCTGGCTCGCCGTCCAGCTCGCCGTGCAGGTCACCCGCAACCCCTGGGGAACGGTGACACCCCGGATCTTCGAGAGCATCGGCGGGTGCGTGCGCACGCTGGGCGTTCCACGGAGCGACTGGTTCGCCACGACCTCGACGCTGGTGCACTACATCCTTGGCGCCACCAGCCAGAACGCCCAGCCCTCCGACGCCGCGGACGACGTCGGGGTCCCGCGGGCCGGTGCGCGGCGCGCCGAATTCCTCGACTCCGTGTCCAAGGCGTGGAAGAGCCTCGACGCCGGTGACCACCCGTTCCTCCACGACATCGCCGACCAGATGCGCGGGCACAACGACCGGGAGCAGTTCCTCACGGGCATCGACCTCATCCTCGCCGGCATCACCGCCGTCAGCCGCCCTTCCTGACCCGCGCCCACCGGAGACGCTCACCTCCCGGTTTCCGGGTCACCCGGCATCGTGGACGGCACGAACGGGAACAGGCGGACGTCGAGGCCCTCGACGTCCTGCTCGGTCGGTCACGTCCCAGGAGGTCACCCCGGTATCGCGGTCAGGGCGAAGTCGTCCACCGTCACCGTGACGGAGGTGTCGGTGGCCTTACGAGACAAGAAGGTCAGCAGGCCGGCCCCACCCGGGACCTGGAGCCCGGAGGTCGCGTCCGTGACGGAGAGCAGCCAGTCCGGCTCGGCCGCGCCGACGGCCCAGACCTTGCCGCGGATCGTGGTCGGCGACGTGCCGGTGACCTGGACGCGTACTCGCATCGCGATGCCCGCGCCCGCTGTCAGCCGGGGGACCCACAGCGGCTGTGCGAGGTCGATCTCACCGCGGCCCGCCTCGTAGCGGATCAGCTGGAGCAGGACCTTGCCGTTGGGCCGCAGGCTCACGTGCGCCCGGTAACTCCCCACCGCCGGGACCCTGCGCCCCACGGCGGTCACGTAGATCCCGCCCCCGGTGGGGGGCCTGTCGCCGGCGAAGGTGAAGCCGAGGTCGGTTCCGGTCTCCTTCACCCCGTCCAGGTAGGCGCTGGAGCCGGTTCCGGAGGACGTCGTGATCCGGCCCTTCCCACCGTCCACCGAGTAGTCGCTCTCCGGAACGCCGACCGACCAGTGACGCTTCCCGTCGTCCGTCGTGCCGAATCCGGTGCTGACCGTGCGTCCGAACGTGTCGGACACCCGCAGCCCCCCGCCCGGGGCCACCGACGCACCCGGACTCGCCGACCCGCTGGGCGAGACCCCTCCTGAGCTCGACGGCGAGGCAGACGGGGGCCCAGAGGTGGGAGCGGAGGCGGGCGAGGTGCCCGGCCCGCCGGTGCCTGAGGACGCCTGGGACCCCGCCCCGCCGAACGGCCGTAACCAGGTGAGCGCCCCCACCACGACCGCGACCAGTGCCGCCGCCACGGCGAGCGCCCTACGGCGGCCCCGCCCGGCGGCCCACCCGATGAACACCGGGGCCCGCGCCGAGGGCGGAGCCGTGGGTTCCCCGGTGGGTCCCGCGGTGTCCTCATGACCGGCCGTCCCGGCAGGATCCCGGCCGCCGGCCGGGTCCGGCGTTCCCCGATCGCCGGCCGGTTCTGCGGCGAGGCGGCTGCCCAGGCTGGTGAGTTCCACGATCGACCTGCCGCGGCCGCCGGAGACCGGGTCGATCAGGCGGGACAGCAGCTCGCCCGCCTTCGGCCGGTGCGAAGGGTCCTTCTCCAAGGCGGCGGCGACCGAGTCGCGCAACGGCGGCGGGACCGCTGACAGATCCGGTTCGTGGGTGACGATGCGGTTCAGCACGTCCGCGACGCTCGCGGCGGCGAACGGGGAGGTGCCGGTGGCGGCGAAGATCATGGTGCCCGCCCAGGCGAAGACGTCCGAGGCGGGTGAGGCGGGGGAGCCGCCCAGCTGTTCGGGCGCGAGGTAGGCGGGGGTGCCGATGAGCCCGCTGGTCATAGTGGTGACACCGTCCGCGCGGGCGATGCCGAAGTCGACCACCCGGGGACCGTCCGGGCCGAGCAGCACGTTGCTCGGTTTGAAGTCGCGGTGCACGACGCCGGCCGCGTGGATGGCGGCCAGGGCCGTCGTGGTGCCGACGGCCAGCCGTTCCAGCTCGCCGCCGCGCAGGGGGCCGTGTTCGTGCACCCGTTCCGCCAGCGTCGGCCCGTCCACGAACTCGCTCACCACGTACGGCCGCGGCCCGTCCGGCACGGCAGTGAGCACGCGGGCGGTGCAGAAGGGCGCCACGCTCTCCACCGCCGCCAGCTCGCGGGCCAGACGGGCCCGGGCCTCGGCGTCGGCCCTGATCAGCACCTTCACCGCCACCCGCTGCCCGACCGGGTCGCGGGCCAGGTAGACGATTCCCTGTCCGCCCTCCCCGAGGCGGCCCAGCAGCTCGAACTCACCCAGACGCGGAGGATCCTCAGGGGCAAGAGGGGCAACCATGCTCCATACGGTACTGATCCGCTCAGTCAAGTTCGAGGCGTCCGGGCCGAGCTCCCGCGTCCAACGCGACGAGCGCGTCCTTCCTCTGGACTGACGACAGGAAGCCAACAGGGGCGGTGCTGAGCCGTCAGAGCAGGTCGCTAGATCAGGGCGGCGAGGAGGTCCAGCGCGGTCGCCCTGCCGGGTTCGTCGGCGATGCCGTCGAAGATCTTGAACGCGTCCTCGGCCAGTTTGCGCGCCGCCTCGCGGTCGCCCTCAGCCCGGTTGACCCGGGCCAGCGCCAGCAGCGCGTGCGCGTCCAGCAGCCGGTCGCCGAGCCGTACGGCGATGGACCTGGCCCGCTGCGCGCAGTCCCTGGCGTCGGGCACCCGCCGCTGCGCCAGCCGTGCCTCGGCCAGCTCCAGCAGGGTGTCGGCGTGCCGGTGCCGGTCGCCCCGGTCATCGAAGAGGCCCGCGGCGGCGGTGAGCCGGTCGGCCGCCTCGCCGGGGCGGCCTGCCCGCCGCAGCACCGCGCCAAGCGCCTGCTGCGCCTCGGCGCCGGCCCTCCCGCCGCCGAAGGCGCGCAGAGAGGAGGTCAGCTGGCGTTCCGCCTCGTCCAGGTGGCCCTGTTCCAGGTGAACCTGGCCGATCCTGCGCCGGACCTGCGCGGCTTCCTTGCCGCTGGACGTACCGGGACCCGTGAACACCCCGAGCGCCCGGGTGAGCAGGTCCAGCGCCTCCGCCCACCGGCCCTCGGCCCGGTACAGGTCGCCCTGGTCGCGCAGGAGCAGGGCCTCGGCGCGGGCGTCACCCGTGCGCCGTGCCGCCGCGAGGCCGGTCTCGGCGACCGGCCGCCAGTCGTCCAGGAAGCGCCGCCGTTCCAGGAACGGGCCCAGCAGATGTGCGAGCCGCCACGCGCCCTCGTCGAGGCCGGCCCCGTACAGATCACCGACGAGGGCGGCGAGGAACGCGCGCTCGGCGACGAGCCACTCGACCGACTCCTTGATGTCCCCGGTCACGAAGCCGCGCATGCTCGGCTCACCGGAGACCAGCGGGAACCGGGACGCCTGCACCCGGGCGATCACGACGGCCTGGAGCCGCGCGAGCGCCTCCCGTACCGCATGCACGCCCTCCTCCTCTACCAGCCGTTCGCGGGCGTAGAGCCGGGTCAGGTCGTGCATGCGGTAACGGACCTGGCCCGCCACGTCCACGGTGTGCGCCTCCAGCAGGCCGGCGTCCACGAGCGCGTCGGCCTGGTCGCCGAAGACCTGGACGGCCCAGTCGGCGACGTCGGGGGCCGACAGCGCGCCCAGCAGTCGCGTCATTCGGCGCGCCGGCATGGGCAGGCCCTCGTAGCCGACCGCGTACACGCTGCGGATCGTCTGGTCGCCCGAGTGAAGACGGTCCAGCCGCACGCGCTCGTCCTCCAGCAGGCCCGCGAGGTAACCAGGGGTCCAGCCCGGTCTGGTGGCCAGGCGGGATCCGGCGATGCGCAACGCGATGGGCAGCCCGCCGCAGAACCGCATCAGCTCCCGCACCCCGCCGTCGTCCGCCCGCTCCTCGCCGATGAGCCTGACGAGCAGGTCACGGGCCTCGCCGTCGTCCAGGACGCCCAGCGGCAGCCGTACGGCGCCGGTCAGCCCGCCGAGCGCCGACCGGCTGGTGATCACGGTGGGGCATGAGGTGAGCAGCGGCCGTACCTGGGACTCGTCGGTGGCGTCGTCCAGCACGACGAGCATGCGGCGGTTGGCGGTGTAGGTGCGCAGCAGCCGCTGCCGCCGGCCCTCCGACGCCGGTACCGCCTGGGCCGGGCAGCCGAGCCAGCGCAGGAAGTCCTCCAGGATCGCGCCGGGCCGGGTGGTCTCGCGCAGGTCCGCGTACAGGATCCCGTCGGGGAAACGCTCCCTGTGCCGCCAGGCGGCGTGTACGGCGAGTGCCGACTTGCCCACCCCGGCCGGGCCGTGCACGACGACCAGGCCGGAGAACACCTGATCGAGCAGGTCGGCGCGGCCGGTGAAGTGGGCGACGTCCCGCGGCAACAGCACCGGCGGGCCCGCGGAGACGTGCAGCATGACATCGTCGTGCAGCATGCGGTGGTAGAGAAGCTGCAGCTCGGGGTCGGGCTCGATGGCGTGCCCGCCGTCGAGCTCGTCGCGCAGCGCCGTGTACGCGGCCAGCGCCTCCACGCGCCGCCCGCTGCGATAGAGCGCCAGCATGAACTGGCCGCGGAAACGCTGCCAGAGCGGGTGCTGCGCGACCAGCATCCGCACCTCGGACAACAGCTCGCGGTGCCGGCCCGCGTCCAGGTCGAGCTCGATCCGGCGCTCCAGGGCGAGCAGGCGAAGCTCTTCGAGCTCCTCGCGCAGCCGCCCGGTCTCGGCCCAGCGCCGCGCGTCAGGGTCCACGTCCGCCAGAACCGGTCCGCGCCACAGGTCCAGCGCCTCCCGCAGCTTCCCGCTGTCGCGCCCGGACAGCCCTTCCTGTATGAGCCGACGGAAGCGGCCGACGTCGAGCTGGTCGTCGTCGATGGCCAGCGTGTACGTGCCGGACACGGTGGTGATGACGTCCTGGCCGATCAGCTGCCTGAGCCGGCCGACGTAGCCGCGGATCAGCGAGTCCGACCGGTCACCCTCCTCCAGCGGCCACAGCAGCTGTCGCAGCCGCTCGACGGTGAGCGGTCGGCGGGCGTTGAGCGCGAACATCGCCAGCAGGTCACGGTGCTTCGGAGCGGTGGGAGTGCGATCCTCTGCGCCGTCACGTATCGACAATGCCCCCATAATCCGAAATTCCATGACAAATCCCCGGGTACGGCGGGCAGGATGTGGCGTCAAAGCCCCCACGATCCCACAGCTCCACCGCGTCTCGCGCCGGGATTCCCCACCATTCCTGACCAATGAGCAGGTGTCGGTTTCCGAAGCCGAGCTGGTCCCGCAGCCCCGGTCCGCTCGGCCGAGCCTGGGCGGCGACGGCGTGTCGTGCAACCTCAGGACGGCGGCGCCCGCCGCGGCCCACGCCGCCGGGGACGCGGCCGACGGCTCGCCCAGGCGCCCTCGCGCGCGAGCCGTCGCGGTGCCGTACGTCGCCGGCGCTATGACGGGGACGGGGCCGCGCACCGGGTGGCGAGGCCGTCCAGGAGGCAGCCGAGGCCGAACGCGAAGCGCCGCTCGCTCTCATGCTCGACGTCGATCTCACCCGTGGTGGCCATCCGGCCGGCCAGCGTCGGGTGGCGTTCGGCGACCTGGCGTAGATACTCGGCCGCCCGTTCGTCCCATTCGGACCCGGTCCCGCTCATGCGGGCCAGCGTGTCGCGCCAGGCGACCTCCGCGATGACCGCGCCGACCACGTGGTCGTTGACGGCGGCCATGGCGGCGTCGAGGTCGGAGCCGGTGAACCCGGCGTGCTCCAGCAGGCGCAGCCCGGTCTCGGCCAGGGCGAGCGCGTTCGGGCCGAGGTTGGGCCTGACGGTCAGTTCGGACAGGGCCCACCGGTGGCGCAGCAGCATGGCGCGGTTGCTGCGGGCCAGCGTCGCCAGGCCGTCCCGCCAGCCGGACGTGCCGGGGCCGGCGCTCACCTCGGCCAGTACGCGGTCGAGGGCCAGTTCCAGCAGGTCGTCCTTGGTGTGGACATACCAGTACAGCGACCCGGCGGTCACTCCGAGGGCGGTGGCGACGCGACGCATCGACAGGCCGCGGTGGCCTTCGGCGTCGAGGACGGCGACCGCCACGTCGACGATCCGCTCGCGGGTGAGCTGGCGGTCGCGCGGCGGCCGCTCGGGACGCAGCCACACGGACCCGCCGGAGGACTCTGACGACGGCACGCGATCACCCTACCCGCCTTGACGTCGCCTTCCGATTCCCTTATACAACGTTCAATACTGTTAAACGATGTTTAAGGAGGAGTCGGATGTCCGCTCCCACCCCGCTGTTCCGCGCGAACGGCCCGCTGACGGGTGAGGTGCACATGAGCGTGCTCGGCCCTGAGTCCGGGCCGCCTGCGGTCCTCGTGCACGGCTCCACGAGCTGGGGCGACGACCCGGTGTACGGTTTCGCGGCGCAACGCCCGCTGGCCGGCCGGTTCCGGCTGCTCCTGATGGACCGCCGGGGTTACGGCGGCAGCCCGGACGCCGGGGACAGGTTCCCCGGCGACTACCTGGCCGACGCCGACGACGTCGCCGAACTCCTCGGCGCGGGCGCGCACCTGGTCGGCCACTCCTACGGCGCCGTCGGAGCCATGATCGCGGCGGCGCGCAGGCCGGAGGCGGTGCGCTCGCTCACCCTGGTCGAGCCAGGCTGCTACCAGGCGGCCGCCGACCACCCCGCCGTGGCCGAGGCGCTGCGCGCCAACCGCGCCGCCTACGCCGACCTTCCCGACCTCACGCCCGAGGAGTGGCTGCGGACCGCCGCCGACTCGGCCGGCACGCCGGAGCCGGAGACAGGCGATCGGCGGTTGCGCGCGGCCGCCACGGCGCTGCGCGAACGCGTCTGCTGGGAGGCGGGTCTCCCGCTGCCGGCGCTGCGGGCGGCGGCCTTCCCCAAGCTGGTCGTCTCGGGCACCTGGGAGGAGGCCCTCGGGCCGTACCGGGAGCGCGGCGGTGTCCCTCTCATGGCCTGCGCGCGCGTCACCGCCGAGCGGATCGGAGCACGGCACGAGCAGGTGCCGGGCAGCGCCCACTACCCGCACGTCGAGGCGCCGGAGCGGCTCAACGCGCTGCTCACCGCCTTCTGGTCCGGCGCATGAACGGCCGCCCTCGCGTGGTCGTTCCCCGACGTCAGGGATGGTTCGGATGGGCTTCGGAGGCGAACCAGACGGTGATGGACAAGCCGCCTTCGGGGCGTGCGCCGGCGATGAGGGTGGCGCGGTGCGCCTGGGCGACGGCGTTGACAATGGCGAGGCCAAGGCCGTGGCCGTCGTGGTGGCCGTGACGATCGGGTGCCAGTCTCTGGAAGGGTTGAAAGAGGCGCTGGACCTGGTCGCCGGGTATGACCGGTCCGCTGTTGGTGACCGTAAGGGCCACCTGGGTGCCGGAGGACTGAGTGGCGACCCTCACGTGCCCGTCCGGGAGGTTGTGGCGGATGGCGTTGTCGATGAGGTTGGCGACGAGGCTTTCGATCAGTCCCGGGTCCCCGGCCGTCACCGCGGGCGACAGGTGTTCGGTGAGGTCGACGCCCTTCTCCGCGACCTGGTGACGGCGGGAGGCGAGCACTCCTTCGACGATGTGGGCAAGATCGAGGGCGTCCCGGCGGGTGACGCCGCGCTCGCCGGTGGCCAGGGCGAGCAGTGCCTGGACGAGCCGCTCCTGGTGTCCGCCGAGGGCGAGGGCCTCCTGGCAGGCCGAGCGCAGGGTGTCGGTGTCGGCGTCGGTGTCGGCGAGGGCGACTTCAAGGAGGGTGCGCAGGCCGGCGAGCGGGGTGCGCAGCTCGTGGGAGGCGTTGGCGACGAAGTGGCGCTGGGCGTCGAAGGAGGCCTGAAGGCGGGCGAACAGGTCGTCGAGGGTGTGGCCGAGTTCGGTCAGCTCGTCCATGGGCTCGCCGAGGTCAAGGCGCCGGTGGAGGTCGCCGGCGGAGATGATTTTGGCGGTGGCGGTGATGGCGCGCAGCGGACGCAGGAACCGGCCGGAGACGAACCAGCCGAGGACCAGGGCGACGGGAATCAGAAGGGCCAGGGCGACGGCGGATCCCGTGAGAAGTCGGGGAGGGCCGATCCATGGCCCGGCTTCGGCGATCGCACCCGGCGAAGGACGGCCTGCGGACGTGGCCGCGTCGACGCTGGCGAGCGGGACGGCGACGAACAGGAGCACGAGGACTCCGGCGGCGTAGACGCCCGCCGCGTAGGCGAGCGCGAGCCGCGTCTGCAAGGACCTTCCGGCGAGCCGCAGGCGGGTCATGACGGTCCGATGCGGTAGCCGCCTTCGCGGACGGTCTCGATCACGGGCGGGTCGCCGAGCTTGGCCCGTAGCCGGTGCACGGTGTGCTTGACGGCGCTGCTGAAGGGATCGGCGGCCTCGTCCCAGACGCGCTCAAGGAGTTCCTCGGCGGAGACGACCAGGCCGGGTACGGCGAGCAGGCATTCGAGCAGGGCGAACTCTCTGGGGCTCAGCTCAAGGCGCCGACCGGCCCGGAACACGGCACGGCGGGCCGGATCGAGGGTGATGTCCCCACATGCCAGGGTCGGCGGCAGCGGCGGGGTGGCACGGCGGGCCAGGGCACGGACGCGGGCGACCAGTTCGGTGAACGCGAACGGTTTGGGCAGGTAGTCGTCGGCGCCGAGACCCAGCCCGTCGACACGGTCCTCGACCGTGCCGGAGGCGGTGAGCATCAGTACACGGGTCGCACAGCGGCTGTGGGCGAGTCGCCTGCAGATCTCGTCCCCGTGGACGCCGGGCAGGTCGCGGTCGAGGAGCACCACGTCGTAGCGGGTGGCGGCCAGGCGCTCAAGGGCGGTGGTTCCGTCCAGGACGACGTCGACGGCCATGCCCTCGCGGCGCAGCCCGGTTCCGATGGAGCGGGCGAGGATCTCGAAGTCCTCGACGACGAGGACTCTCACCGCTCACCGCCGCTCGTCGCGCGGGCAGGACGGCCGGTCCGGCCGCCGGGTCGGGAAGGCATGGGTCAACGATGCCAGATCCCCGGTCGCAGCCAGGTCGCAGCGGCTGCGACCTGGCTGGAACCGGGTGCCGCGTACAACCGTCGGCATGAGTTCATTCACGCCCCACCGATCCGTCCGGCGGGCCGGTTTCCTTCGGACGCTGCGCGCGGAGTGGACGAGGTTCCGCTCCGCGCGAGGCCGGGTGCTCGCCATGGTGGCCTCCGTGCTGGTCACCGTTTCGCTCGGGCTGCTGATCGCCGCAGGCGCCCGCAGCACCTGCGTGACCGGGAAGGGCGAGGGCCCCTGCCCCGCGCCCCTGGTGGGACCCGACGGCACGGCGGTGATGGACAAGTACTACTTCGTGCACCAGACGCTCAAGGGGAACGGCGGCGTCACCGCCCGGGTATCGGACATGACCGGGCTGATCCGGCTGCCGGACGCCGTACCCGGGGCGCGCAACGTCAAGGAGGGGGTGGTGCCGTGGGCGAAGGCCGGCCTCCTGGTCAGGCAGAGCCTCGAACAGGGCACGCCGTATGCCGCCGTCATGCTCACCGGAGATCACGGCGTGCGGATGCAGTACAACTACGTCCACGACGTGCCCGGCGGTCCTCACAACGGCCCGCAGTGGCTACGGCTGACCAGGTCGGGCGACACCGTCACCGGCTACGAGTCGGACGACGGCAGGACGTGGACCGAGGTCGGCACGGTCACGCTGACCGGGCTGCCGGAGGCGGTCGAGATCGGGCTGTTCGCCGCCTCGCCAGGCGCCCTGTGGGATATGGCGCAGGCCTTCGCCCAGGCCACCGCGACCTTCGACCGGATCACGCTGCAGGGCGCGAACGGTTCGTGGCGTCACGACGACGTCGGCGTCGTCATGGAGTCCGACGGCAGGACCCCCCATCACCCGGGCGGGGTCGTCGAGTCCGGCGACAAGCTCATCGTGACCGGGGGCGGTGACATCGGGCCCGCCACGATGGAGGGCGGTCTGCGCGCCGACCTCATGCTGATCGGCGGGGCCGTGGGACTGGTCCCGATGCTCGTGGCGGCGGTCATGTTCCTCCCGGCGGGACACCGGAGCGGACCGATCGGGAACGGCCCGCCGGTCGAGCCGTATCCGGCGCGGCCGCTGGCGGCCAGGGCCGCGGTGGTCGGCGTGGCCGCGTTCGTGACGGGGCTGGCGGCCTCGGGAGTCGTGGTCCCTGCCGGTCTGGCGATGTTGCGCGCCAACCAGAACCCGGTCCAGCCGATCACCCTGGGTACCGAACTACGGGTGATCGTCGGCTACGCGGCGCTGACCGCGGCCGCCTGCGTGCTGGCTCTGGGCCTGGCCGCGCTGGTCAGGCGGGCTGTCGTCGCCGTCGGGCTGGCCGTCGCGCTTGTCGTCGTGCCCCACCTGCTGGCGGCCGCTGGTGTGGCGCCGTGGCTGCTGACGATCACCCCTGCCGCCGGGTTCGCGATCACACAGAGCGTCCCCACGTTCGCGCATGTGGACGTGGACCCGTCACCGCTGGGGGGCCACTACCCACTCCCGCCATGGGCAGGTTTGGCCGTGACCTGTGGATACGCCGCCTTCACCCTGGGGGCGGCGATCGCCGCACGCCGGCCCTCGCGCGCGGCTCGGCTCTGACGCGTGGGTGGTTCCGGGCGGTCGTCGGTCCAGCCGACCGCCCGGAACGGGCCCGGCTCAGTCGTGGTCCGCCGGTGTCAGGGAGGCACCCCAGAAGTCGGCGTAGCGGCCGGCGCGGCGGAGCAGTTCGTCGTGGCCTCCCTCCTCCACGATCCGGCCTCCGTCGAGGAAGGCGATGCGGTCGGCACGCCGGACGGTTCGCATCCGATGAGCGACCATCACGACCGTCCGGCCGGCCATCAGGCGTTCGATGCCCTCGTGGACGGCCGCCTCGTTCACCGGGTCCAGGGCGGAGGTCACCTCGTCCAGGAGCACGATGGGCGCGTCCTTCAGCAGCGCGCGAGCGATCGAGACACGCTGACGTTCGCCTCCCGACAGCAGCGCGCCGCCTTCGCCGACCTTCGCCGCCCATCCGCCGGGCAGCCGGTTGATCACCTCGTCCAGCCGCGCGGCGCTCGCCGCCGTCCGCAGCTCGGCCTCTGTGGCCTCGGGGCGGCCCAGCCGTACGTTGTCCTCAATCGTGCCGTCGAAGAGGTGGACGTCCTGGAAGACGATGGCGATCCGCGCCGTCAACACCTCGGTGTCGATGGCGCGCACGTCCACCCCTCCTACGCGCACCGCGCCCGCGTCCACGTCGTGGAACCGTGCGAGCAACTGCAGCAGCGTGCTCTTGCCCGCGCCTGAGGGGCCGACCACGGCGAGCCGCTGCCCCTCGGGCACCGTCAACGACAGGTCGTCGAACACCGTGCGGTCACCATGCTGGAAGGCGACGGACTCCACCTCCAAACCGTGACCCACCGGCTGGATCGGCTGCGGTGCCTCCGGCAGCGGCTCGGTGCGCAGGACCGCGTCGAGTCTGGCCAGTTCGGAGCGTGCGGCGCGGAGCTTGCCACCGATGTCGGCCAGCGACAGGACCGGATCGGCGCAGCGGGCGGCCAGCACCAGGATCGTCAGCACCTCCGCGACACCGATGCTCCCGCCGAGCGCGAGGTAGGCGCCCAGAACAAGCAACACGGTGAACATCGCCTGCACCACGAGCGTCAAGCCGATCATGCCGGGCAGTACCGACAACACGGTACGGCGGGAAGCGCGCTGAAGTTCCCGCAGCGCGTCGTCGAGCAACGCGAAGCGTTGGACGCTCCGCCCGCCGGCGCGCAGCACCGGCTGAGCCTGAAGGAACTCGACGACCCGCCCGGTGGCCTCGGCGTCACGTTCGTGGCGGCCTGCGTCGTCCGCGGCCATCGAGCGGCCGGTCCAGATCTGGATCGCCGCCACGAACGGCACGGCGGCCAGCGCGGCCAGCCCCAGCTGCCAGTTGAAGGCGAGCATCACGCCGACGATCGTCACGGGGGTGACGAGGGCGGAGATGTAGGGCGCCAGCAGGTGCGCGATCGCGCCCATCGTCTCCAGCACGCCCTGGCCGGCCAGGACGGACACCTCCCCGACCCGGCCGGCGTTGTACCAGCCGAGGGGCAGCCGGGCCAGGTGATCGCCGAGGCGGTGATACATCCCGCGCAACAGCGTGATTCCGGCGCGGAAACCCAGCAGATCGCTGACATAGCGCAGCACCGCGTAGATCACGACCGCGCCGCCGAACGCGATCAGCCACGGCAGCGCGTCCGCGGGGGCGCCGCCGAACAGGGCCCGCAGCACGGGAACCAGCAGGGCGTAGGACAAACCCTCGACGATCGCGGTCGTCGTCATCAAGGCCACGGTGCGACGCACCGGCCGGGCGTGATCATGGCCCAGGACGTGCAGCAGCATGCGGATCATCGGTACTCCCTGGATCGCCAGAAGGCGGCGAATCTCCCGTTCGCCGCCAGGAGGTCGGCGGGCCTGCCCTGCTCGACGATCGACCCGTTGTCCAGCATCACGACGGTGTCGGCGTCGGCGACCGTCTCAAGGCGGTGGGCGATGACCAGGATCGTGCGATCGCCCTCCAGCGCCCTCAGCGCCTGCCGTACCGCCTGCTCGGTCTGCGGGTCGGCGAACGCGGTCGCCTCGTCCAGCACCAGGACGGGCGTGTCGGCGAGCAGCGCGCGGGCGAGCGCGATCCGCTGCGCCTCGCCACCCGACAGCCCGGCCTCCTGCCCGATCACCGTGTCGTAGCCGTGCGGCAGCTCAAGGATCCGATCATGGATGTTCGCCGTCCGGGCGGCGCGCACCACCTCGTCGAGATCGGCGTGCGGTACGGCGAGCATGATGTTGTCGGCGACCGACGCGCGCAGCAGGCGCACGTCCTGGAAGACGAAGGAGACCGTCCGGTAGAGGTCATGGCTGCTGAGCCGGCGCAGATCGACGCCGCCCAGGGTGATCGAACCGTGGGCCGGGTCGAAGAAGCGCGGCAGCAACCGGACCAGCGTGGACTTGCCGCCGCCCGAGGGCCCGACGATCGCGGTGACCGTGCCCGGTTCGAGGACCAGGTCGATCCCGCGCAGCACCTCGCGATCGTCTTCGTAGCCGAAGCGGACGCTCCGCAGTTCCACCCGGTGGCCCTGTGGCGCGATCGGGCGCGCGGGCTCGGGCAGCGGCGCAACCTCAAGCACGTCCCGAATCCGGCCGACCGCGCGCCTGGCGGCCTGCAGGTCGTCGAAGCTGTGGGCGATGAGGGCCGCAACCGGAGCGGTCAGCCCCAGTCCCAGCAGCAGGAAGGGCAGCAGGTCGGCCGGGGGCAGGCCACCGGTCGTGATCAGGACGGTGCCGCCGATCAGGACGACCAGCAGTACGAACGGCGGTGACAGCACCAGCTGCATTCCGGCGGCGATCACCGAGAGGCCGCGCACGAAGCGGTGGTAGACGTCGACGAAATCGTCGGTGGCCGTGCGGAACCTGCGGTGGGCGCGCCCGGAACCGCCGAACGCCTTGACCACGGAGATGCCCTGGACGAACTCGACGACGGAATCGGCGATCCGTCCCATGGCCGCGTCGAACCGCCTCTCCTCGCGCAGCCGGGCCGGGGTCATCATCAGCGGGACGTGCGCCAGGGCCAGCACCACCGGGATCAGCGTGATCAACGTGAGCCGCCAGTCGACGGTGAACAGGTAGACCAGCGAGAGCAGCGGCACCACGAACGCGGCGACGAGTTCGCCGGGGGAGTGGGCGATGAACGGGTGCACGGCACTGACGTCCTGGCCCACCACCTTGGTCAGCTCGCCGGTCCGGCGCCGGGAGAACCAGCCGATCGGCACACGTCCCAGCCGCTCCGCCAGGTGCCGGCGCAGGGCCAGTTGCACCTGACCGTCGAGCAGGTGCCCGATTCCGGACGACGCGGCCGTGAACAGCAGCCGGACAAGCAAGCCGGCCGCACCGGCGATCACGACGAACCAGACACGATCGTGATCGATCGGGCCAGACGCCAGCAGGGCGCGCCCCAGTTCGACGACCGCCAGCAGCGGTGCCAGCCCCGCGACGGCGCCGATCACCTGCAGGATGACAACGGCGGTGAAGCTCCATCGGTAGGGGCGCAGCAGTCCCGCAACGGACTGTTCCCCCGTGTCGTCGGCGTCCGGTGAGGGTGGGTGCTGCTCCCTCGTCGGCGCGAGGTCGGTCGTGGTCATCGTTCTCCTGTCTTCTCTGCGGGCCCCTGTCGGCCGAAGAGGGCCCTTCCGCCTGCGCGGCCGTTCGTCTCGCGGAGCAGTGCGGGCGTGCCGACCGCCGTCTCCACGGCTCGGTGCGGGCCGGGGCGGGCGAGGCAGCGGCATGCCTTCGTCGGTGTCACCGTGTGGGACGTGCCGCGGTGAAAGCGGCGTTCTCCGGCCCGGTCAGCCGTTCATCGCCAGGCCGTACAGGGCCGTGAGCGCGTCGTCGATGGCGTGGGGCCGCGGCTTGCCCGAGGAGTCGAGCCTGCTCCACCTCTGCAGGTTGATCGCGACGGACATCTGCCGCTTGGAGTCGGGGCTGGTCATGGAGATCGTTCCGGCGCCCCAGACCGTGCCGCCGCCGCCCCAGAAGGTGGTGCCGCCGGGGGCCTTCATCGGATACATCCCGAGGCCGTACTCGATCGTCTTGCCCTCCTGGGAGATGACCGTGACGGTGCGTCGCATCTGCACCAGCGACGACCGGCTGACGATCTCGCCGTCGAACAGCAGGCCGAAGAAGCGGTTGAGATCCGCCACGGTCGACACCAGCGAACCCGCCACACCCGCATATGACATGTCAAAGACGCTGAAGTCCCGCGGTGGGTCGATCAGGCCGAACCACGCCTCGTACATCTGCGAGTGCGGCCCGCCGAGGTGCGGTCCGTCGGGAAACCCGGTGTCCTGGAGTCCGGCGCGTTCGACGACGTTCTGAGTGATGTACTTCTCGGCCGTGGTGCCGGTCACCTGTTCCAGGAGTTGGCCGAGGAGCAGGTAGTTGGTGTTGGAGTACAGCCCCGGCGTGCCGCCCGGGGCGCTGAAGGCGGGCGCGGCGACCCCCATCTCGATCAGTTCGACGGGATCGAACCGGGTGAACCGGTGGTCGTCCAGGCTCTGGGGCCTGGTGTCCGCGAGGGCGGGAAACGGCCCGAGGGAGGGATAGGCGTAGGGGAGGTATTCGGCGAGGCCGCTGGTGTGGTTGATCAGCATCCGGACCGTGATCGCATCACCTCGTGAGCCCGGGACCAGTTTCGGAAGGTAGCGCCTGATCGGTGCGTCGAGTCCTATCCGACCGCTCTCGACCTGCTGCAGGACCGCGGCGGCGGTGAAGGTCTTGGTGACGCTGCCGACACGGTGCCGCATGTCGGCGGTGACAGGGCGGCCGACGGCGAGGTCGGCGACCCCGGCGGCGCCGCGCCAGACCTGGTCCTCGGCGCGCACCTCGGCGAACACGCCCGGAACCCCGGCCCGGTGGACGTTCTCGATGGCGGTGTTCAGCTTTGCGGGATCCAGCAGGTTCGTCATGACATGTGACCTTTCGTCTTCCTCGGATGAGCTCCGCACCGACCTGGCGGGACACGGCACGTCGGCCGGTACACTCGTGCACTCATTATGCACGCGGTGCGTGCAACAGCAAGTGCATAGATTGGGCCGAGATCGGTGGGAAGGGTGAAACGGCAGGTCGGGGAGGTCCTGGAGATGGCCTGTGGCAGGCGCGGGCCACCCTCGGGGCTCGTCGCCCGTTCCGGGTGAACGCGACGACGGGGACGGACTTGGCCCTGGCTCCAGCCGCCGGTGTACCGGTCGGGCGGGCGCCGTCCGGCGGGCCGGGCCGCCGGTGCGGGTATGGCCCGACGGCTTGGCGGACTCCGGCCGCACCTCGACGCGGGTGCCGGCCTTCTCGGCGAAGGTCGGTTCGCGGTCCGTCTCCGCTGTGCCGTCCCGGCTTTGCGGCCGGTGCCGGGGCCTGAGCGGGCACGACTACTCGCGTTTGACTAGTTGAGACTACTCGTGTTTGAGTAGTCGGGTGAGCGACACGCGCATGTTCGTGCTCGGCGCCCTGCTGCGCGGTCCGATGCACGGGCATCAGATCCGCAGGCAGGCGCAACTGGACCGCACCGAACTGTGGACCGACGTCAAGGTGGGGTCCCTGTACGGGGCGTTGCACCGGCTGGTCGCCGAGGGCGCGATCGAGGTGGTCCGCACCGAGCAGGCGGCGGGCCCGGCGCGGACGGTGTACGCGCTCACCGCGGCCGGGCGCGAGGAGTTCATCGCACTGCGCGACCGGACACTGCGTGAGGTACGGCTGCGGCCCGACCCGGTGGATCTCGCGTTGCACTACGCCGACGACCTCACCGAGGAGAAGCTGCGGGCACTGATCGGCGACCGGCGTGAGGCGCTGGTCGCCCGGCTGACGGCCTGGCGGCACCAGCGAGAGCAGGCCGAGCCGTACCTGCGCGGGCTGGAGCCGATGACCTTCGACCACACCACGGCACGCCTGCGGGCCGAGATCGCCTGGCACGAGAGCCTGCTGGAGCAGCTGCCGAAACTGCTCGCCGCGAACGACCGCGGCCAAGCGCCGACGACGGAAGGACGGCAGGAATGATTCTGGTGACCGGAGCGACCGGTCCGGTGGGGCGGCACCTCCTCACCACGCTGCGCGGGGACGGCGCGGAGGTGCGCGCCCTCAGCCGCCGTCCCGAGACCGCGAACCTGCCGCACGGCGTTCAGGTGGTCGGCGGTGAGCTGGGCGAGCCGGCGTCGCTGGCGCGGGCGTTGACCGGCGTGGAAGCGGTGTACCTGTTCTCCGCCGGGCGGGCGGCCGGCGGGTTCGCCGCGTCCGCCGTACGCGCCGGGGTCAGGCGGGTCGTGGTGGTCTCCGGGCTCGACGACGACCCCGCCGACGTCGAGCGGCCGTTCACCGACGCCGGGCTGGAATGGACCCATCTGCGGCCCAACGCGTACGCCTCCAACGCGCTGCGGCACTGGGGCGACATGATCCGGTACCAGGGCGCGGTCCGTGTCCCGTACCCGGACGCGGCGACCGCTCCCGTCCACGAGGCCGACCTCGCCGCCGTCGCCGCGATCGTGCTCAGGGGTGGACACGCGGGCCGGCGGTATTCGCTCACCGGGCCGCAGTGGCTGACCTTCCGCGAGCAGGTCGGCGTCCTCGCCCGCGCGCTGGGCCGTGAGCTCGCCCTCGTCGAGGAGACACCGGACCAGGCCCGCGAGCGGATGTCCCGCTACGGCATGCCGGGCTCTGTCGTCGACGAACTCCTGACCATGTGGGCTGCCACCGTCGGAACGCCCGCCACCGTGTCGCCCGTCGTCGAGCAACTCACCGGGCTGCCCGCCCGGAGTTTCGCGCGGTGGGCCGACGAGCACGCCGACGACTTCCGCTGAGGGCCGTCATGCTGCGCAACCGCGTCTTCGCCTGGCATCGGGAGTTACAGGACGTCCACCACCGCCTGGAAAAGGCGCTGGAGGACGCCCGCAGGGCCATCCGCTCCGGCGAACGCGCCCAGAGCCTCAAACCCGAGCTCCGCGACTTCTGCTACACCTTCTGCTCCGCCCTGGGCAGCCATCACCGCAGCGAGGACAGCGACTTCTTCCCGGCCTTGCTGCAGCAGATGCCCGAGCTGGAGCCCACGATCGCCCGCCTGGGGCGTGAGCATGAGGTCCTCGCACGCCTGCTCGCCGACTTCCAGGCGAGCCTCGACGATTCACAGTCGTCACCACAGCGGCTCTTCCGGCAGATCAACGACATCAAGGCCGCGATGAAGGCTCATTTCGGTTTTGAGGAAGGCTCCCTGAACCGGGCACTTCGTGCTCTTGATGTTCCGAAGAGCGACAGGAACCGCATGTTCGGGGACGTCTGACCGCAGCCGGGGCTCCGCGGCCGCCGTCTCATCACGGCGTGTTCGCCCACCGCTGGAGGGGGTTGCCGTGGTACTCGGGAAAGACCGGTTCCGGCCTGGCAGGAGCCGGCGGTGTACGTGACAGCGGCGCGCACTTCGTCGGGCGCGCCGCCTCGGTCGTCGGCGGAACCGGGACACCGGCCGATACCGCTCCTGACGGCTGATCACGGACGTGTTCGGTCACCTGGCGGAGGCGCCGGTGCCACGGCGATGACACTTGATCCACACGCGAGCCCCGTCCGCCTCCTTGGAGATCGGTGGGGCCTGTTCAGCTTTCTGACTTCAAGACGGTCACGCCTCTGATCGCCCCGCCGCCGGGAGGCCTGACGGTGGAGGTGGCGCCGACGGGGGCTTTCTGCCCCGAGTCCGAGCCACAGTAGTTGACCCACGGGTTGACGAAGCAGTAAGACACAACGATCTGGTGGTAGCCGGTACCGGTGGAACAGTAGGAGCTGATGGACCCGTCGCTCCCGTAGGAGATCGAACAGGAGTCGGGCAGGGCATGGGCGGGCGTGGCAACGCCGGTGACGACGGCAGCGGCGATGAGAGCGCCGCCGGAGAGGGTGGCGGCGGCACGTCTTACTTTCACGCGCTGGCTCCTTCCGCGAGGTCGATACCTCGTACTGTTAGGAAAGTTTCCTTATCGGGGAACTTAGCTGGCGTGATCGGCATGTCAAGGTGCCTGTCCGGTCCGTCGTTCTCTCCGCGGTGCCCGGCATGCGGTGACACTCACGGATGTCAGGTGCCAAGATCCTTAAGCTGATGACCGGCCCCGGACGATCGGCAAGCAGCCGGCCGCCGACGGCTTCCCCGTCACCGACGGAGAGCCGACGAGGATGCCGCCCTTCGCCACCGCTGCGGCGGCGAAAGGCGGGCTCGGGGGCATTGGGCTGGAACGGCCTCGGGGATCAATCAGGACGTGGTTAGCGGTAAGGAACGATCTTGCTCACTAGCACAGTGATCCTCCGGACCGCTCGACTTCGGCCGAAGATCGCATGAGGTGATCGGCTGGCGGATACCGTCCGCCCCGTGCCGATGGAGTTCCTGACGGATGAGCAGGCCGGGGCGTACGGACGGTTCGTTGAAGAGCCGACGCGCCCGGAGATGGAGAGGTTCTTCTACCTCGATGACGTGGACCGGCGGCTGATCGGGAAACGGCGGGGTGATCACAACCGTCTGGGCTTCGCGCTGCAGATGTGCACGGTCCGGTACCTGGGGCTCTTCCTGGAGGACCCGCTGGACATGCCGTGGTCGGTGGTCGCGTACGTGGCCGAGCACCTGGGCGTGGAGGACCCCTCGGTGGTGAAGCGGTACACCGAACGGCAGATGACGGCGTACGAGCACGCCTGGGAGATCCGGGACGCCTACGGCTACCACCAGTTCGAGGACGCGGCGTGGGGCAGGCGGTTCCGCACCTTCCTGCACGGGCGGGCCTGGACGCACGCCGAGGGGCCGGTGGCGCTGTTCAACCAGGCGGTGGGGTGGCTGCGGCGCAACCGGGTGCTGCTGCCCGGGGTGTCGGCGCTGGTGCGGCAGGTCGCGGAGGTCCGCACGGTCGCGGAGCGGCGGCTGCACGCCACGGTGGCCAACGCCGCCCGGCGGGCGGACCGCTCGCTGCCCGCGGAACTGGTGGCGCTGCTGCAGGTGCCGGAGGGCAAGCGGATCTCGGAGCTGGAGCGGCTGCGCCGGCCGCCGACACGAACGACCGGCACGAGCATGGCGAAGGCGCTGGAGCGGGTGGACGAGATCTCCGCCTTCCATCTGGGCCGGGTGAAGTTGGACAAGGTGCCGCCGAACCGGCTGGCGACGCTGGCCCGGGTCGGGCTGGGCTCGAAGGCGCCGATCCTGGAACGAGCCCGGGAGCCGCGGCGCACCGCGCTGCTGACCTCTGTGGTGCGGCACTTGGAGGCGTCGGCGATCGACGACGCGCTGGACGTGTTCGCGCTGCTGATGCAGGTGAAGCTGCTGAACGTGGCGAAGCGGGCCACGGACAAGGAGTGGCTGGCGTTCCGGCCCCGGCTGGCGAAGGCGTCGCGCACGGTGCAGGCGGTGTACCGGCTGTGGTCCGAGCAGCTGGACCTGGTCGCCGAGGCTGGCGCCGACCTGGACGCGGCGGCGCTCTTCCTGGCACTGGAGACCGAGGTCGGGCCGCGCGCCGAGGTCGAGGCGGCGGTGCGGCTGCTGGACGAGCTGCTGCCGCCGGGCGACGACGAGTCCGAGGCGGAGATGCGCCGCCAGCTGGCCGGCCGCTACAGCACGGTGCGCCCGTTCCTGTCGCTGCTCGGCGAGTCGAGCGCGCTCGGGGCGGCCTCCGGCGGCAAGCGGGTGCTGGAGGCCGTGAAGCGCCTCCCGGCGCTGGCGCGGCGCAAGGTGAAGGCCAAGCCGCTGCTGCCCCGGGAGATCGACCAGAAGCTGGTGCCGCCGGCCTGGAAAAAGGCGGTGTTCTCCAACCCCGACCTGCCGCCGGGGGCGGTGGACCGGGACGCCTACGCGGTGTGCGTGCTGGAACAGCTGCACAAGGCGCTCGGGCGCCGGGACGTGTTCGCCTCCCCGTCCAACCGCTGGGCCGATCCGCGGGCGCGCCTACTGGACGGCGCGCAGTGGGAGGCGGTCCAGGCGGACGTGCTGCACGGGCTGAGCCTTGAGGAGCCGGTGGCCGAGCACCTGGCCGGACGGGTACGGGCCGCTGGAGCCGCTGGCCCGCAACAAGGTCAACCTGGGCAAGGTGGCCACGCACTGACCGGACATGCTGCGGGTGGCCGGCTCCCTGGTGACCGGCCAGGTCCGCGCCTACGACCTGCTGCGGATGTTCGGCCGCGAAGGCCGCCCGACCCCGCTCGGGCAGGCGTTCATGGAGTACGGGCGGATCGCCAAGACGCTGCACCTGCTGCGGGTGGTCGACCCGGTGGACGACACCTACCGGCGCCAGATGAACCGCCAGCTCACCGTCCAGGAGTCCCGCCACAAGCTCGCCCGCGACATCTGCCACGGCAAGCGCGGCCAGATCATGCAGGCGTACCGCGACGGCCAGGAGGACCAGCTCGGCGCGCTCGGCCTGGTCCTCAACGCCGCGGTGCTGTGGACCACCCGCTACCTGGACGCCGCCGTCGAGCAGCTGCGCTCCCTGCCCGCCGACCAGCGCGAGCACGACGTCCTGGACGAGGACCTCGCCCGGCTCTCCCCGCTCAAGCACGCCAACTTGAATGTGCTGGGCCGCTACAGCTTCCGGCACTCCGGCCCGGCCGGCGGCGGCCTGCGGCCGCTGCGCGACCCGGCCGACGCCCGGGAACCACGAAGACGACGAGGGATAGGGGAAGCCCATTGTCCAGCCCGGTTGCACAGTGTCCTCCGGCTACGCCATCGCGGAGAACGACGTGCTGCAGCACGAAGTCGATGCCAGCGGCAGCTTCGACGACTGGTACGAGGCCCTGACCGAGATGCGCGACCCCACGTCGAGCGCGCCCACCCCGGCCCCGCCACGGACGTGTTACCCGCCCGCGTGGCGGCGCGGAGAAGATCGGCACCGCCATGCGGGAACGCATTCCCTGCAGCAGCGCAGAGCGGCGCACGGCCACGGACTTGTTCGGGTGGTACGGTCCTGGACCGTAGTCGGCGGTATGCCTCGGCACGGTCCTCGGCGCTGCCCAACCGGGGGATGGCGACGGGCTGGTACCGGCCGATCGCAGCGCTGGTGTCCTCTTGCAGCGAGATGGCAGTAGTGGGAGAATAAATAAGAGGCTTGAAGCAAGGCCCCAAATGCGGGAGCCGCTCCGCTCGCCAGTAATAGTGCACACACCTGCTGCTGTCCACGGTAAGCAGTGCTCGCGTCAGCGAGGTTCAAAGATGAAATTCGCATATCTCACGGCGGCTGCGGTTCTGCTGACTCCCATCCCGTTCGCGGGTATGACGCAGCCCGCTGCGGCAGTCCCCACTCACACTGTCTGGGTCAGAGGAACCCTACACGTGTACGACCACGGTGGACTCTTCGGGAGCAGTACGAGCAGCACTCTGAGAATCAAGGCAAACCGCATCCTTACACACAACGGTCGTACAGCGCATGTGTTTGTCTGGACGTGCGCAGGTGGTGAAACCAGGGGCCAGCTAAGCATCACGCTGCGGCTGCTTGGCACCGAAGTGGTTTCCGCCCGGCCATGGCTGCAACTTTACGAAGGGGCGAGCTGCAACAACGACGACCTCGACGATGAGGAACTGTCTCCGAGCCGCACCGTCCCTCGTAATGTTTCGCGGGGCTTCAATCTTTCTGTGACTAATAACGAGTTTGGCTCGTATTACGATTACGCAACAGCGGCCTTTGACGTGACTCATTGGGAAGGAGCCGGGCCGTGAGACTGGCGAGGTCGCACAGCCTCGCAGAAATCAGAGCCCAGCTCGGTGGGCGGCCACGGGCAAGGCCGCCGCAGCGGCGTGCTGACCATCCCGACCACTCCGAAGGCTGCCGGGTTCCCGCCCGGTGGCCTTTCGTTGTGTCGACGCAGCGCGCTCTCCTCCGGCCGGACCATCCGCCGCGGCCAGGGCCACTCCCTCCGGATCACCGCGCCGCTCGAACTCCACCGCACCGCGCTGCAGCAGGCCGCCGCCCTCGCCACCGAATCCGCCAGCTCCGCCGAGCGCAAGGCCCGCCGGGTCTACGCCACCCGCATCACGGCCGCGACCTGATCATCAGGGGCTTATCGCTAACCACGTCCTGATTGATCCCCGAAGCCGTGGAAGGCGCGACCCCCTTGAGTCGGTGCGTGCCCGGGACCACCGGGCACCACGAGAACCTGGGGGATCGAACCGGGAGCCGGATCCTCCCAAGGCAGGGCTGGCTCCGCCTACCTCAAGTACTGTGACTTCGCATGATCGAATCCGAGATTGAGATCAGCGAAGATCTGGTCCGTGACCTACTGCGGGAACAGCACCCGGATCTGGCCGAGCTGCCTATCCGCGAGGTGGCGGGCGGCTGGGGCAACCAGATGTGGCGCCTGGGAGACGAGTTGGTCGTCCGGATGCAGCGGATGGACAACGGCCCCGATCCGCAGCTCAAGGAGCGGCGCTGGCTGCCGGTGCTGGCCTCGCGGCTGCCGCTTCCGATCCCGACCCCGGTGCGGAGCGGTGCACCGTCCGAACGCTTCCCCAAGATCTGGACCGTCATGACATGGGTTGAAGGCACACCGCTGGACCACGGCTCAATCACCCGCGGGGACCACGCGGCCGACATGCTGGCGGCCTTCCTCAAGGCGCTGCATGTGGAGGCGCCCGCCGACGCGCCGGACGCCTCGGACCGTGGTGGCCATCCCAAGGAGTGCACGGACGGCTTCGAGTACTTCCTGCGGACCGTGGATCTCGGGCGTTTTGCCGAGGACGACATCCGGGCCGTGTGGGACGACGCGGTCGCGGCTCCCGAGTGGGAGGGCCCGCGGGTGTGGGTGCACGGTGACCTGCATCCCGCGAACGTCGTCGTGGCGGACGGCACACTGGCGGGCGTCGTCGACTTTGGCGACGTGTTCGCCGGCGACCCGGCGTGGGACCTTGCGGCCGCCTGGGTGCTGCTCCCCACAGGGGGTGCCTCACGGTTCTTCAACGGCTACGCACAGGCGGATGAGGCGACGATCCGACGGGCGCGGGGGCTGGCCGCGATGAAGGGCCTGTTTTTGATGCTGATGGGCCAGAACGGGGACCGTGGCCTGCCCGGCGGCAAGCCGAACTGGGGGCCCGCAGGCCGGTCGGCACTTGAGCGTGTCTTGAAGGGCCTTTGACCGGGGCGTCTGGATCAATCGGATAGCCGTTGGCGGTAAGCCGGTGCAGGACGTTGTCGATCACGGCACCGCCGGGTGAGCCGAAGCCCGCCCGGCGGTCTCCACGGCGAAACGGTCCTGGTGCCGGGCCTTCCTGCGGTGGTTTCGGATGCCGGCCGGAGTGCCGAGGTAGTTGCGGTCCGCCCCGGGGCACGCCTCCCGGTAGCCGCTTTCGACCGCGGCCTCGCGGATGCCGTTGTCGGGGCCGAAGCCGCGGTGAGCGATGAGCGGATCGACACCGGCCGGCCACCGCTCACGCACCTCGGCGGGCCGGTCGTCCACCGAGAACTCGCTCGGCGGCCCGGGCGGCACCAGCCAGCCGGGCAGGGAGCCGAGGACAGCGAACAGGTCGGGGCCGGTCAGCCCGATGCGCAGGCTCTTCAGGGCTTCCCTCGAAACGCGCTCACCTCCGGCGAACGACCGGAGGGCCCGGAAGGAACGGTGCCGGGAGCCCAGCGTGGCCGTTCGAGCGCGCTACAAGCGCGTTGCAGCCGAGCCACAAGCGGGCTTCCCTAGCCTTGGATCATGTTGACGACCCTGGTTGTGACCGCCTCTCTCCTGTTCACCGGCGCGCCCGCGCAGAGCGCGGCGACCAAGCCGCTGACCTTCCGCGGCATGACGCTCCAGATTCCCAAGACCTGGAAAGTCGGAAAAGAAGACATGTGGGGCATCCACGTCAAGACCGGCGGCTGCGACCGGCTCGCCGTCGAGTGCCGCGGGTTCTACCTCGTCGGGCCGGAGGGCATCTCCCTGGGCCGCCACGGCAACCCCTACGATCCCAAGGAGCAATACCACCCGGGTAACGGGCTCTCGGCCTGCGCACCCGACAAGCGCTACGTGGAGGACTTCCCCGGAAAGCTCGTCGCACGTGCCCTCCGCCCGGTGGGCGCGGGACACCAGGCCACCTACCGCGTCTGGCGCGTCGGCTGCACGACGCAGTCGGCCAAGAGGACCGGCGTCTCCTACCAGGAGCGGATCTGGTACCTGCCCACGTCGAAGATCCTCATCTTCGACCGGTGGAGCGACAGCCGGCTCGGCACGATTCTCAAGCGGGCGACCTGGAACTGAGCCCGCCGGTCGCGCCGCTTGCCACCACGGCGAAACAGAGCAGGTGCGAGAACGGCCGTGGCGGCAGTGGTGATCAGCACGAACCGCCGTCGCGCCAGGACGTGAGCGACCGGCTGCCGCCTGACCGGCATCCCGGCGGCCGGCGCCCTCCTGCGGCTCTCCAGGAACAGGCGCTTGGCGACGTCCAGCGGTACCTCGCCATAGGGCTGGACGTGCTGCCGGAACAGCGGTGTCAGCCCGCGACGGTCGCCTCGATGCCGTCGAGGAGTACGGCCAGGCCGGTCTCGAAGCTCTTCCTGGCCTCACGTTCGAGGTAGGGCAGACCGTCGTCCTGCGAGGAGGTGGCGGCCGTCGCGCCTTCGAGCCAGGCCACGGCGGGGAACCGTTCGGTCAGGCCGGGGGCGATCTCCAGCAGCGTGGCCGAACGGACGAGCCACCACTCCTCGTCGGAGACGCCGGTGGCGGCGGGGGCCTGCCGTACCTCGGAGACCGTCCCCGCCGAACCGCGCAGGAAGTGGAACAGCGTGCCGACGATCCCCCGGATCCGGGGGGCGTCGAGGCCGGTCTCACGCAGAATGCGCACCAGCGTCTCAAGGCTGAGGTACTCGTTGGGACCGAGCACGGGCCTGGCCTGCGACACCTGGAGCACCCAGGGATGGCGCAGGTAGAACTCCCAGGTGTCGCGGGCCCACACCGTCAGGGCCGCCCGCCAGCCCTCCTCGTGCCCGTAGCCGGTCGGCAGCTCGCCCAGGACCCGGTCGTACATCAGGTCGACGAGCTCGCCCTTGCTGGGGACGTAGGTGTAGAGGGCCATTCCCGAACGTCCGAGCCGTTCGCCGACCGCCCGCATGGACAGCGCCGCCATGCCTTCGGCGTCGGCGAGGGCGATCGCCGTGTCCACGATCAGATCGACGCTGAGTCCCGGTTTCGGACCGGGCCGGGACTCCTCGGCGGAACCGGCGGAACGCCACAGCAGAGCCATGGAACGGCGCGCGTCGCCCTGGCCCGCGAAGACGACCACCTGTGGCTCCCTCCCGTCTCCTTACGCCCTAAAGCTATCAGCGGGCCGGATCAGCCGGTGATCAGGCGTTGCAGCGCGGGTGCGTAGAGGTCGGCGATGCCTTCGGCGTCGGCCTGCGCTGCTGCGCCCGAGGGGTGCAGCGCGAGGGTGGCTCCGAGCCCGAGCAACTGGCCCGCGACCAGTTCCGCCCGCAGGGCGTTGTCCTGGCCGGGGAGCAGCGTGGTCAGCCGCGCGGTGACCTGCTCGTGGAAGCGGTCCCGCAGCAGGGAACGCTCATCGGTGTTGCCCAGGGAGAACACGACACGCAGCATCGGATCCCGCTGGAATTCGCGGCGGCTGCGCACCAGTGTCAGCACCATGTGCCTGCCGAGCGCCTCAAGGGGGGCCGCGAAGAGCTCGTCGGTGTCGGGACCGAAGTCGGCGACGGTGTTGAAGAGCTGTTCCTTGCTGCCGAAGTGCTTGACGATGAGCGAGGCGCTCACCCCCGCGTCCGTGGCGATGCCGCGTAAGGTCACCTCGGCGTACGGGCGCAGGGTGAAGGCCCGCCGGGCGGCGCGCAGGATCGCGTCCCGGCCGCTGCGGGTTCCGGTGTCCCGGGATTCCTCGGTCTGCCTTCCGGTGGTGTGCACGCTCATGGGCTGCTCTCCTGGGCGAGCGCCGCCGGTGGGCGCTCGGCTGCGCCCGCCGTACGGTCCTGCCCGACGGTATACGGGGCCGGAGCCTGTCCGCCCGGTAGACACAGAGTGACGGCCAGAGCGAGGAGCGCGGCGGCCCCGGCGATGACGAAGACCGTCAGGTAGGCGCCCAGGGTCGGCACGGTACGGCCCGCGACCTGGAAGGTGACGTGGGCGAGGACCGCGGCGACGACCGCGCTGCACGCCGCCTGGCCGATCGACCTCATCAGTGTGTTGAGGCCGTTGGCCGCGCCGGTCTCGCTCACCGGCACCGCGCGCATCACGAGCGCGGGCAGGGCGGAGTAGGCGATGGCGGTGCCTGCGGACACCACGGTCGCGCCGAGGACGATCGTCCACAGCTGGTGGCTGGTGAAGAAACGCACCATGTATCCGGCGGCCATGCATGCGGAGGCGACCGCCAGGGTGACCTTGGGGCCGTAGGCGGCCGAAATCCTGGCGGAGACGGGGGACAGGAACACCATCGCGACACCGCCGGGCAGCAGGCACAGGCCGCTGACGACGATGGAGGCGCCCAGGCCGTACCCGGTGTTCGTGGGCTCCTGCACCAGTTGCGCGGTGGCCAGCGAGTTGGCGTAGAAGGCGAAGCCGATCAGCAGGGCGGCGAGGTTCGTCAGCAGCACCGCGGGCCGCGCGGAGACCCGCAGGTCGACCATGGGGGAGGGGGCGCGCAGTTCGTGGGCTCCCCAGAGCAGCCCGATCAGTACGGCGGCGGCCAGCAGGGCGAGGGTGGGAGTGGAGGTCCAGCCCCAGTCGCCGCCCTGGGTCACCGCCAGCAGCAGGCTGACCAGGGAGGTGGAGAGGCCGAGCACGCCCAGGACGTCGGGCCGGCCGCCGGCGCGCAGCGGTGACTCGGGCACGTAGCGCAGCACCAGTGCGATGTCGAGCAGACCCAGACCCACCGAGACCCAGAACATGGTGTGCCAGTCGGCGTTCTCGACGACCAGTGCGGCGAGGGGGAGCCCGATGGCGGCGCCGATGCCCAGGGTGGAGCTCATCAGGGCCACCGCGGAGAGCAGCCGGCCGGGTGCGAGCTCGTCCCGCATGATGCTGACGCCGAGCGGCATGACGGCGAGCGCGGCTCCCTGCAGGGCGCGGCCCGCGATGAGCACGCCGATCTGGGAGCTGGCGGCGCACAGCACCGATCCCATGGTCAGCAGGCCGAGGGAGGCCAGCAGGACCTTGCGTTTGCCGTACATGTCGCCGATCCGTCCGAGAACGGGGGTGCAGACGGCGCCGCTGAGCAGGGTTATGGTGACCAGCCAGCTCGCGGCGGTCGGGGTGCTCCCAGTGAGCGCGGGGACGTGCGGCAGGAGAGGGATGACGAGTGTCTGCATGACGGCCACGACCACGCCGCAGAAGGCCAGGACGGCGACGAGGAGGCGCGGATGAGGCGCCTCGGCTGGCTGAGGGGGCACTGCGACTCTCCATGGGAAGGGGGACAGGAGGTGCACATTCGTTCACCTCCAGCGTAAACGGGTGTGCACTCCGGCGGGGGCCCATTCTTTGAAGTTAATGATCTACATTGTAAAGGCGCCCGCTTGGGCCTCAAGATCAAAAACAACAAAGGACTAAAGACCCCCCTCAAGGAGACCCAAGCGGCCCTGGGGTGTGGTTCGGCGTTTCGCAGGTAACTGCTCGAATCGGCTGTCCGGGCTGCCGGAACCGTGCGCCGGCCCCTGCCTCGGGGCGCGAAGTTCTCGCCGATGTGGTGGTGTCCGGCGGGGTCGGCGTGGTCCGTTCGCCATATAGGTCGCGGCCGTAGTGCAGGTTTGGGTCGTCGGCCGTGCGTTGTTCGAGGATTTGGTGATTGGGTCGCGGATGATGTTGGGCGTGAGTCGGTCGGCGGCGTGTTCGGCTGGATCGCCGGTGGTCTTGAATCGCAGGTCTCGCTGTCGAAGTCGGGTGCGAGGGGGCCTGGGGTGTCCTCCTGGATTGGGTACAGGGTGGTGTTTGTGGGTGTCTCTCGCGGATGGCCTCGAGGAGGCCGTGTGCGGCGGGTCTTGGCGCTGATCATGTCCGTGGGAGTGCCCTGCATGGCGTGGGCGGTGAACGGGTCCGGCAGTGCGCTGCCGCTGAAGCCGAGGTTGGCCACACCTTCGCTGAGCCGCGCCCCATGTTCACCGCCTTCTGCTGAGGCGGTGTCAGTTCGATTGAGTCAGGGCGGTTGGGTGGTGTCGGTTGCCTGGGCTCCTGATGATGGCTCTTCTGCGACTCCACCGCGTGGGGTTCCTGGCTCGCCTGCGGCGACGCGTCGAGGGCATGGCCACCGGTCGTCCGTCGCTTGTGGGTCTGCTTCATGGGCTGTGGTATCTGCTGGACCAAACCGGCCTGCTGGTGTGCGTTGAGCTGTGCGACAGCATCGACCGGGCTGTTGCCGACCTGTCCCTTTCGATGTGGGAGCTCGTCCTGGCTTCGCCACTACCGAAAATCTGTAGTGGCCAGAATAGACATCTGCCGTAAGGGGGGCTAGGATTTCTGGCATCGCAAGGAACGGATCCACGAGGGCAGAGCAGTGGGTAGGCATCACGACGAACTGCCCGGACGGACGTGGATAGCAGGAGATGACGTAGGTGGACGGGCAGAAGGTCGGACGTGCCGGGGCCAGCAGGATCGAAGGGTCCTTGCCGTGGACGCGCTGCCGAAGTAGTGACAGATGAAGTCGAAGTAGAGATACCGAAGGGAGTGTTGAACGCCATCAGGATCGCCCGTCGTCGGCTGAAGTTCGCCGCACGGGTACCGCACCTCCACGGATTGGACGGTGGTTTACGGTTACGCTTACGCGATCCCCGCACCCCTGCCTTTGCGGGCGGTCAGTGCGGAAGCAGTGAATCGGCCATAAGGCCGGTAGATGGTGTTGAACCTCTGGGCCCCGGCGCATCATGGCGCCGGGGCCCTCGTCCGCGTTAGGGAAGGTTGTATGGATCAAGCAGTCACATCCCCGGGCTCTCACCCCCGGGACACCGCCGAGAAGGCGGAGACGGAGGCGGCTCAGACGCTCCCCGATGAGGCCGGTGACAGGCCCGGCCGGAAACTCGACGATGAGGATTACCCCGCCTACAGCATGGGGCGGGCCGCGGAGGTCCTCGGCGTCACCCCGGCGTTCCTGCGCAGTCTGGGCGCCGCCAGGCTGATCGAGCCGCAGCGCTCCGAGGGCGGTCACCGCCGTTACTCGCGCTACCAGCTGCGCCTGGCCGCCCGCGCCCGGGAATTGGTCGACCAGGGCACCGCTCTGGAGGCCGCCTGCCGCATCATCATCTTGGAAGATCAGCTCGCCGAGGCCCTGCGCATCAACGCCGAACTGCGCCGACGCGGCTGACCGGGCCTCCGCCTACGCGGCCCGCGTCCTGCTGCCCGTCCTGTGGCGCGGCCGGGTGAGCGGCAAGGAGCCGGCCCGGTGCTCGGCCGGAGTTGTCGGGGTGCGTCAACTCTCGGCGGGTTCGACAGTGGGCAGGTCTGGCAAGCGGTGCACCGGTGCCGCACCTGCCCGCTGTCATCGAACCGGGCGGTGTGCTGAGGATTTCGGAGTGCCGCCCGCCGTCACCTCCGCCAGCAGCCTGGTGCGGATGGTCGGGCAGGGTGCCCCGATCGGTTAGTTGGTGGGCTTCCGCTTCTCGCCCTCGGTGGCCCCCGCTCGGGTCTGTGTCACCAGCCGCAAAGTAACTGGCGTTATGGGATTTGGCCATGGATTCCTTCGTGGGTCTGGCCGCAAAGTGGCAAAGCGTTATATCTCTGGCGCGTTGTGTCGCCATCACGGGTACGACATATCAGTCGGTAGTCGGGTGGTTACAAACCATGTTTCTCCTGGTCTTCGTTGGAGGTTCGGGAGAAGGGGTGCGGGACATGCGACGCGAATGGGAGGTCGAGGACCTGATCGAGTGCTGGACGCTGGATATGGAGGAGTTCGCGCTACTGGCGAACGAGTCCGGGGCGACTCGGTTCGGCTTCGGCCTGATGCTGAAGTTCTTCGAGCTTGAGGCAAGGTTCCCGCGCCGGGAGGGCCTGCCTCGCCCGGCGGTGGAGTTCATGGCGGGACAGGTCAAGGTGGACGCGGCGTTGTTCGCCGCCTACGACTGGTCCGGGCGCACGATCGAGTGTCACCGGGCGCAGATCAGGAAGTTTCACGACTTCCGCGAGCCGACCGTCGGCGGTGAGGACAAGCTCGCCGACTGGCTGGCCGCCAAGATCTGCCCGGCGGAGGTGTCGCGGGATCGGCTGCGCGGCGCGCTGCTGGCGCGCTGCCGCGAAGACCGGATCGAGTCGCTGAAGACATTCCGGATCGAACGCGTGCTGGGCGCGGCCGAGGCGATGTTCGAGCGGAACTTCACCATCGCCGAGGCCAAGGCGAACGAGGAGGAGCTGCGCACCCGGGTGTGGACCAAGCTGCGTGGCTCCTAGTCCCACCACTACCGGCGCGGCCTGCCCAAGCTGCTCAAGGCAGTGCGGTTCCGCTCCGGTAACGACACCTTCAAGCCGGTGATGGACGCTCTGGGCCTGCTGCGGCGTTACGACGGCTCTGACGCCGACTTCTACGCGGCCGTCGAGGTGGTGCCGTTGGAGCACGTGGTGCCCGAGGGCTGGCGCGATGCGGTCCTCGACCCTGACGGTGCTTCGTCTCGGGGTAGGTGCTGTCCGCCGGGGCGTTCCTTACGGGGAGAGGGGTCCTGACCGTGCGGAGGGGCAGGGTGAGGCGGAAGCGGGCGCCTTCGCCGGGGCTCGACGTCGCCGCCGTGCGTGCGTGCGGGCGAGGGAGCGGGCGATGGCGAGCCTGAGCCCCGCGTTTGCCCCGCTCGACCGGTTGCGGGACTGGTCGGCCCGGTAGAAGCGTAGGAACGCGCTCATTCCGGTGTCGGCGATGAGTCGGCTGCGGCCGATGACGACCGGCTGCGGCTTCTGGCCTTGGGGCGCGCGGCCAGGAACGCGTTGTACTCCATCTTGGCCCGCGCTCTCTGGGCGGCCTTCGTCGGCTTCGTCGATCTCGCCCTTTCGCCTTTGGGAGAGTTACGCACTTCAGGGTGCCTACTTTCCTATGGGAAGTAGCTCTCCAATACTCGTCCGGAGGGTTGAAAACGCCACCCACGGCGATAAGCGAAAGGCACAACGATGAACGCGGCGACCGCATCACTTCCCGGCGGCACCTGGACACTGGGCAACGCGACCATCACCCGGTTCGGTTACGGCGCGATGCAACTCGCCGGCCCGGGGGTCATGGGGCCTCCCGCCGACCACGATGGCGCCCTGGCGGTATTGCGCGCGGCCGTCGCGGCCGGTATCACCCACGTTGACACCAGCGGCGCGTACGGACCGCGCGTCACCAACGAACTGATCCGTGAGGCGCTGCATCCCTACCCGGAGTCGTTGTTCATAGCCACCAAGGTGGGGGCGAACCGAGACGCGCAAGGCGGCTGGCCCACGGCCCGGCGGCCCGAAGATCTGCGCAAGCAGGTCCATGAGAACCTCCGGTCTCTCGGGGCCGAGACCCTCGACTTGGTCAACATGCGCATGGGTGATGCCGAAGGCCCTAAGCCTGGTTCGCTCGCCGAGGCGTTCGCGACGCTCGTCGAACTCCAGCGAGAGGGTCTGATCCGTCACCTCGGGGTCAGCAACGTCACCACCGAGCAGGTCGCCGAGGCCCGCGGTATCGCTCGAATCGTCTGTGTGCAGAACATGTACAACCTCGCCCACCGCCACGACGACGACCTCATCGACAGGCTCGCCGCCGCCGGCATTGCCTACGTGCCGTTCTTCCCGCTGGGGGGCTTCACGCCGCTACAGTCCGATGCGCTCTGGAGGGTCGCGGCGCGGCTTGGGGCGACGCCGATGTCGGTCGCGTTGGCCTGGCTGTTGCAGCGCTCACCGAACATCCTGCTCATCCCCGGCACATCATCGGCAGCCCATCTGAGGGAGAACATCGTCGGTGCCGGGCTCTCCCTCTCCGGTGAGGATGTGGCGGACCTGGAGAGCATCGGCCGCTGAACGCCATGTTGACCGGTTCGTGCCGTGCGTGGCCGTGCGGTGGCCGGGCACGGCTGCGTGCGCCGGATCAGTCGAGCAGTGCGGTCGCCTCGACCTCGACGAGGACGTCCGGCTCGAAGAGGTGGTCGACGCCGATGAGGGAGGCCGGGGGCATGGGGAGCCGAAGGCCGATCTCCTCGGCGACGGTCTCGACTCCGGCCATGAGGTCGCCGATCTTCTCCGGGCTCCACCGGGTCACATAGAACGTCAGGCGCAACACGTCCGCGAACGAGGCGCCTGCGCCGGTCAGGCCGGCGGCGGTGTTGCGCAGGGCCTGTGCGACCTGTCCGGCCAGATCGCCGGGGGCCACCGGGGTTCCGTCGGCCTGTCGGGCGACCTGCCCGCTGACATGGACGTGTGTGGTGCCCGTGCCGACGGCGACATGGTGGTAGGGGGTGGGCTGGAGCAGGCCTTCTGGGGTGAAGTGCTTGATGGTCATGGCTGTTTCTCCTTGTCAATGTAGGTATCTGTAAGCTACCTAGTAGGAGAAAGGCACTTCAACGAGACCAGGTTTCACCATGGATACCGACGGCGAGCTCCGCATCGACGCCCCGCACCGCGAACTCCTCGATCAGGTGCTCGACAAGTGGTCCCTCGGTGTGCTCAACGAGCTCTGTGAACGCCCCTGCCGCTTCAACCAGCTGCGCCGGGCCATGCCCGCGGTCACGCAGAAGTCGCTGACCACGACTCTTCGCCGCCTGGAGCGTAATGGGGTGATCGAACGTGAGGTTCTCTCCACGCGGCCGGTGGCTATCGTGTATCGGATCACACCGCTCGGCAAGACCTTGCGGCAGCCCATCGACGTCCTGCTGGCCTGGGCGTCGGAGCACATGCCCGCCATCGAACACGCCCGCGACGCCTTCGACATGCGTGAGGACGCGGGCCTGTGAGACCTGTGTCCCGGCTCTGTTCGGGTCGGTGGCCGATGTCCTGGCGGGGTGGGCGGGGATCGGAGCCTTCTCTGCTGCCGGGTGGGTACTCCCGAGGGTATGGCGTATCCACGGCTCGCCTCGGCGCGGTGATCGTCGGTTCCGCGGGGTGAGATGTGCCGTCGGGTCATCGACGCCGTGACCGGCCTGCTGGAGCGGAAGGAGTTGTGCGGCGGCTGGGACGGCGTGGTGGAGTTCGGGCCGGCTGTCCCGTCCTTTGCTCGCTGGTGTGGCATGGCGCTCTGCCGCCTTGCCGGGTCAAGGCACGCATGATCGGTTGTGCGGCGTTGCTTTGCGGCTGGTGGCATGGGCCTGAGCGGGGGGCCTATGTGATCGGTCGCTGGGGCGGGTCGGTTGGCGGTCGGCGACAGAGGCGGATCTCTTGCATTACGCCGGTGTCCGGGGCGTGCGGCGATAGATCATGTGAGTCACACCGATTCCCTCGATGATCTCCGCCTGCTCGAAGCTGATCGGTGCTGTGGCGTTGAGCCCGGCCAGCACAGGCGTGCCGCCGCCGAGTACCACCGGCACGACGTCCAGCCGCAACTCGTCGAGCAGGCCGGCCTTCAGCGCGTCGGCCGCGGTGCCGCCGGGACCGACGCCGACGTCGCAACGCCCGGCCACCTCGCGGGCTCGCGCGATCGCGTTCTCCACGCCGTCGCCGACGAACGTGAACGGTGTCGTCGCCGTCCAGTTGGACGGTGGTGGGCGGTGGCTGACAACAAACACCGGTACGCCGCCCGGGTGCCGCCCGTTCCAGCCCGCGGTGAGGTCGAACAGGTTCCGGCCGATGACACAGGCTCCGAGCGTCTCCTGGAGTCGGCGCAGGTAGCGGGCCGTTGCCTCGGAGGTGCGGTAGGTCAGCCGGTCCGGATCGGCCGTTGGCGTGGCCACGGGGCCTGCCGTGCACCAGGCGAACAGCTTGTCGAAGCCCGACTGGCCGGGGCCGGAGATGTACCCGTCCAGCGAGACCGACGCCTGTGTGAAGACCTTTCCCATGGTTGCCCCCCAGAGCGTCTGCGACTTTGACAAAGCTGGACGCTAGCACATATAAAACCATCAGGTTATGGAACCGGAGGGTTATGGAAATGGTTGCAAGCGACAGGCTGGACGCGACGTTCGCGGCGCTCGCCGACCCCACCCGCCGGGCCATCCTGGCCCGGCTCGCGGCGGGTGACGCCACGGTCACCGAGCTGGCCGCGCCGTTCGCGATGAGTCAGCCCGCCGTCTCCAAACATCTGCGCGTGCTCGAACGGGCGGGCCTGATCAGCCGCGGCCGCGACGCACAACGCCGGCCATGCCGGCTGGTGGCCGAGCCGCTCAAGACGGCCACGGACTGGCTGGCCGACTACCGCGACTACTGGGAAGCGAGCTATCAGCGACTGGATGCCTTGCTGGACGACCTGCAGGACGGCAAAACGTGACCTCCCCCCACCCCGGCCTCGGGCTGCACGTCGTCGCGTCCGGGGCCACCGGCCTCGTCCTCACCCGGACCTTCGCCGCTCCCGCGCCGCTGGTCTTCGCCGCGCTCACCGAGCCGGAACTGCTCCGCCGCTGGTACGGCGCCCGCGGCTGGCAGCTCACCGTTTGCGAGGTCGACCTACGCCCAGGCGGTGTCTGGCGGTTCGTCTCAACAGGGCCGGGTGGCTCCGAGATGGAACTACACGGGCTGTTCCGTGAGGTCGTGCCGCCTGTGCGCCTCACACAGACCGAGATCCACCGTGACTGGGCCGACGGCGCGGCACTGGTCACCACCGTTCTGGACGAGACAGACGGACACACCACCATGACCGTCACCGCGCAGTACTCCTCGCCCGAAATTCGCGACATGGTCGTGCGCAGCTCCATGCAACGCGGCGCCGGCGAAGGATACGACCGCCTCGCCGCTGTACTCGCCACACTGCCACCACACCTCCCCTGACGAAAGGCACCATCCATGACCGACGCATCCGCACCAGTCACCGAGATCCCGACCGACCTCGGGGAAGTTCCCGAGGACTCCGGCAACCCGCCTGTGCCCCCTGGCACGCTGCTGCTGGAACTCGTGCCGGTGCCGACCACCGACATCGAACGGGCCAAGGCCTTCTACCAGGACCAGCTCGGGTTCCGTCTCGACGTCGACGTCAACCCCAAGCCCGGTGTCCGCGTCGTCCAGCTCACTCCTCCCGGTTCGGCATGCTCGATCACGCTCACCGAAGGCCTGTCCACACTCGACATGCCCCCAGGAACTCTGCGCGGTCTGCACCTCGTGGTGGCCGACATCGAGGCATCGCGCGCTCAACTCCTCGGGCGTGGCGTCGAGATCAGCGAGATCGAGGACTCCGGCGGCGTGCTCTACGCGTACTTCGCCGACCCGGACGGCAATACCTGGTGCCTTCAGCACATGCCCTGGCGCTAGTGGGGCGTGTGGTTGCTCGACGACTTCGACAGCCCGGGCGCCTGGCCAGGTGGCTGGACGACGTGCCCGTCGTGTTGGTGCCGCATGACTTCTAGTGCCAATATCCGTCGTAATAATCAACCAGGTGCTGGGCGTCCGGGCCGGCCGAAGCGGCGGCGACTGTGAGGTCGGCCTCCCGGAGGATCTCCGACCGCACCCGTGGCGGCACCGACGCCGCGGGCACCTTCTGGCCGTCGCGGTGGAAGGTCATCGGGTTGGTCGCGCACAGCGCGTCCAGGTCCCAGCCCTCGTCGGACATGCCCTCGACGACGCGCAGGAGCCAGCGGGCCTGCCAGCCCGCGAGGTCGCGCACCACCTCGCCCTGCCCCTCGTGACAGTCGTGCTCCCAGTAGCCGATCGACACGCCGGTCCATCCGTGCCGGATCAGTTCCGTCCGGGCCAGGTCGTAACGCACGACGTGACCGGCGACACGGTCCGGCTCTTTCACGTACACCTCGCGGAGGACTTGTTCGAACGGCTGCGCCAGACCCGTCTCGCGCCACGCACTCACCTCCTCGGCGCTTGCGTCGGCCGGGTGCCACAACGTGACAGGGCCCTCGGGGTGGTACCCGGCCAGTTCCCAGCCGTCGACGGTTCTGACGGGCAGGCCAGAGGGGCCGCCGGGGGTCCGCCACACCAGGGTGCGTGCGTCGGGGCCGGTGACGGGGTGGTCGAGGAGATGTTCACCGACCTCACGCCAGGTCCATTCACGCTGGTGGATGAGCGCCTGCTCCAGGCGGTGGCGCGCGGCCGTGTGCGCCTGCTCGACCTCTCTGGGCGTGGCGGCGGTGGCGGGCAGAGCGCGGTCGAGGAACTGGTCGCGGGTCAGCGCCGCCGCGTCGGCGAGCGCATCGAGTGCGCGAGTGGCGTTCTCCTGTACGGACGCCGCCCGCACCCGCGCCTGAATGAGCGCCAGCGGTGTGACTGTCTCGGGCCCGCCCCGGCGGGCCAGCACGCCGACAGCCCCGTTGGCGACGGTCTCGCTGCGGCAGCTGGAGCCGGGGCCGTCGTGGCCGGTGCCGCAGGTGACGGCGGCGTCGGCGAGCAGCGACGGGACCCAGGGTTCGTCAATGACCTCGCAGGTCCAGATCAGGCCGCGCGCCATCGAAACGGTCTGGCCCTTCAGGAAGCGGTCCTCGCTCCAGCTGATGTCGGCGTGATGGCAGACGAACGGGCCGCCCCGGTAGGCGGCCAGGCGGGTGACCAGCTCGTGGACCAGGGTGACGGCCTCAGGAGTGAGCAGGTCGCAGACGACCCGCAACCAGCCGTCGCCTGGGGCCGGTGTGTCAGCGGTGGCCCAGTGACGTAGCAGCGGCAGCATTCCGGCCAGGCGGAGGCCGTACTCCTCGGCCAGTATCGTGGCGAAGGGGTCGGCCTCCCCGATCACGTTCCTGACCGCACCGTCTGGGCCGTCTTCGGTGAGCAGGCTCTCCAGGAGCGGCTGGAGCTCTCCGAGGTCTGTCAGGTGGCCGAACAGGTCGCGGCGCTGTTGCGGATGGAGCAGGTGGGCGGCCGACAGCGGGATCCGATAGAGCTCCTCGTGGCGGGTGTGGCCTTGGCGGGCCCAGTATCCGGCGCGTTCGGCCAGGTTCCAGGCGTCGCCGGGAGTCCAGTCGACGGCGCGCGCGGCCACGGTGCGGACCAGGCGCAGGACGCGCTCGTCGTAGTCGTGGCCGCCCTGCGGGCTGAGCCAGAGCTTGGTGTGGGCGTAGGTGCCGTAGAGGCGCCAGTCGGTGTCAGGGCCGGGGTCGAGGCCC
Source organism: Streptosporangium sp. NPDC020072 (assembly GCF_040631445.1). Lineage (NCBI taxonomy): Bacteria > Bacillati > Actinomycetota > Actinomycetes > Streptosporangiales > Streptosporangiaceae > Streptosporangium > Streptosporangium sp. NPDC020072. The sequence goes on from NZ_JBEYAB010000006.1 coordinate 345,510, forward strand.
TGCTCGGTGAGGGCGTCGAAGCGCTGGTAGGCCTCTTTGGTAGCCGGTTCCAGATGGTCCCAATTTCCCGCGTACGTCACCTGGTGATCGTAGTCGCACGATGAAGGACCGCCGGGACGGTGGCCAGGTCGTCGCGGTCGTCCAGGAGCATCACCGTCGCACTGAGCCTGTCCCAACAGCCGGGCCGGCCCCGCAGACGCCCCCGCGATCGTCCTGCTGCACGGCTACCCTGCCAGCTCGTTCGTGTTCCGCGAACTCATCCCGCTGCTGGCCGACCGTTACCATGTCATCGCGCCGGACCACCTCGGCCTCGGCCACTCGGTCTCCCCTTTCGCGGGGGAGTTCGCCTACACCTTCGACGCCCTCGCCGAACTCACCTCCGGACTGCTCGAACATCTGGGCCTTGACCGCTACGCCCTCTATGTCCAGGACGACGGCGCCCTCATCGGATGGCGTCTCGCGCTCCGGCACCCCGATATGCTGCCCGGCCCCCGTGGCCGTGGTCTTGGGCGGCGGCTTCGTGCGTTCTTGCACCTGTCGTGGAGTGGCAGGGTGAGGGGGTTACCGGGTGGGGATTCGCACGGTGAACGGTTCGTTGTCGAGTTCGCCGTGGACTTCGGTCTGGTTTTCTGCGCGGAAGGGCCGCCAGCTCAGCGACAGGCGGTTCCCGGACGCGGTGGTGAGGGCCGCGGTTGCGGTTTTCGGGTTGAGGCGGATGGTTCCGGAGACCTGGACGTCCTTGACGTACCGGACCTGGTGGAGGGTGGTCGGCCCGCCTTCGGTTCGCAGGATGCGGCCGCCGCGCAGGCCGGGTTCGGTTTGGGGCGCAGGGGTGAGGGAGGTCGGGTTGAGGGGTGCGATCGCGTCGGCGGCTGTCGCGAAGGCCGCTGCCACGGTCCGGCGTCGCCTGTCGCTCAGTTCGTGGCCGTACGGCATGGCCAGCTCGCGTGCCTGTGTGGGGAAGTCGCCGAGCAGCCGGTAGTTCTCCGCGGTGCAGTCAGGGTGCGCCGGCGTGGTGGGGTCGGCGATGAAGGAGCGTAGGACGCCCTGCAGGCATGCGCCGAGCGGGTTGGATCCGAACAGCTGGCCGTGGCCTCCGAAGGGCACGGTGTAGGCGTGTCCCCTGGGGTGGCGGGCGGCCACGGAGGTGGCGTCGAGCGGGGAGGTGTCGGAGTCGAACTGGCCGCTGATCGCCAGGACGGGGACGTTCGGCCGGTTGCCGGTGACCGGCGGGCTCTGGCGTGGGGTGGGCCAGTGGGCGCACTGTCGCGTCCAGTCGGCGACCGGTCCGGTGACTTCGGAGGGCCGGTAGGGCGCGTAGAGGTGGTGGCGTCGCGCGTAGGCGTTGAGTTGCCGGAGGCGTTCGGCGGTGGGGGCGTCGCGGTCGAAGGGAAATCCGGTGTCGCCGCAGTAGTAGGTGAACAGGGCCGGTGCGGGGGATCTGTCGGGCGGGGGCGGTGTGGCGCGGTTCATCAGGCGGCGCAGTGGGGCCGGGTCGTCTTTGAGGTAGGCGTTCGCCGCGGCCAGGGTGGATCTGGCGTCGGGGTTGGCGGCGGCGGTGAGCAGGTGGCCGGTCTGGCCGATGGGTAGCTTCGGGTCGGGCTGGGCGCGGAGTCGTTTCAGTAGTTCGTCCCACAGGGCGGCCGGGTCGGGGTTGTGCCTGGCGCAGGCGGGTGAGCGGCGGCACGCGTTTCGCAGGGCTTTGAGGCCCAGTTTCTGCTGGTTGCGGAAGCCCTGTTCGGCGTAGCCGTCCTCGCCGGTGCCGATGACGCTTTCGAGGAACATGGCGCGCAGGTGCTTGGGGAAGCGGGTGGCGTAGGCCTGTCCGAGCAGTGTGCCGTAGGAGGATCCGACGAAGGTGACGTCGCGGACGCCGAGTGCGGCTCTGACGGCGTCGAGGTCGGCGGCGGCCTGGCCGGAGGTGAAGAATCCGCCCCTGTCGCCGATCTGGTGCGCGCACGCTTCGATCGTGTTCGGCCGGGTGATGTCGAGCCCGCGGCATGACAGCGGCGAGGATTCGCCGAATCCGCGTGGTTCGACCATGAGGATGTCGACCCGGTCGGACAGCGGTCCGAGCAGTGTCTTGGCGAGCCCGGCGTAGGAGGGGTCGAGTGGTCCGGGGCCGCCGCCGTTGGCGATCGCGGTGGTCAGGGGTGGGCGGCTGCGGTCGCCGCGGGGGATCCACAGGTAGGCGACGGAGATCTTCTCCGCGCCGGGGTTCGACCAGTCGAGGGGGACGCGGAGTTCGCCGTGGCAGGGGGTTGTCGCTTCTGCGCATGAGCGGGTGTGCGCCGCGGGGGTGGGCAGCAGGGCGGTCAGGGTCGCTCCGGCCGCAAGGAGGGCCTTCCAGGCGAGGTTCATGAGTACACAATGACTGTGCACAATGGATTGTGCAAACGGGTTGTGCACTGTTGGGGACGTCCGGCCAGGTCAGGGCGGCGAAAGTTGCACAACGGATTGTGCACAGCTAGTTTGTCGACCATGGTTGGAGAGCCCGCGCGTCATGAGGTCACCGACCTGGAGGCTCTGACGTCGCTCACGCACCCCCGGCGGCGGCGCATCCTCGACCACCTCTACAAGCACGGGCCCGCGACGTCGGCCACGCTCGCCCGCGAGCTCGACCTCAACACCGGTGCCACCAGTTACCACCTGCGTGAGCTGGCCAAACACGGCTTCGTCGAGGAGGCGCCGGCAAGGGGGCACGGGCGGGAGCGGTGGTGGCGCTTCGTCATGGCCGACTTCCGGTTCCCCCGGCGCAGCCGGCAGGACGCCAAGACGCGTGCCGTGCTGGACGAGATGAACACGCGGGCGTTCGCCGCCGACATCCAGCAGTTCCAGCAGGCTCTGGCCGACACCTCAGGCCAGGATGGCTGGGACGACGCGTTCCCTTACTCGCGGGGGAGCATCCGCGTGTCGCTGGGCCGGCTGGAGGCGTTCTTCGAGGAGTACGTGGCGCTGCTGATGAAGTACTCGGGCGAGGAGCCGGACGAGGACGCCCGCACCGTCAACACCGTGTTCATGGCCTATCCCGACGTGTGAGCGGACGCCGGGCGCCGTGAGCCCCAGGCGAGCGGCCTTGGCAGGGATCCCGGCGCGATGCGCGAGCACCCCCGATCGGTGTTCGGTGACGGGCCAGGAGAGCCCGTACGGCGGTGCGGACCGGCTCGCCTGGGGACTCGGCAGCCGGTGGCGAGAGCGCGCCCGGCGCGCTCGTCTCCAAAGGCACGGCCTCGTCCTGGCCGACGCCGAGTGCGGCGGCACGGCATCGGCGGACGATGAGATCGCTCCGGCCGTGCGGGGCGCCGGTCGGCGTGCGCCGCAGGCGAGGGGTTTCCGGTGCTCCCAGGTGCGGCTCGAACGGGGCCGGCGGATCGCGCCGGTCGGCATCGTCGTCAGGACGGCGGCCAGCGCTTCCTCCAAGCCGGCCGGTGAGCCGGTCACCGCGTCAGGGGAGGCGGACGCCGGCGACGATCTTTTTGAGGTCGGGGACGAGCGGTGTGCTGGCCATCACGGTGATGACGGTTCCTTCTCGTTCGATCCAGCCGACGTACCGCCCGTCGCCGAGCGCGCCGTCGCCTTGCTTCGTCAGTGCTCGACGGCCGCCGATCGTCGTGGTCTTCGCGTCTTCGGTGAAGGTTCCGTAGGTCACGGGGAGGCGCTTCAGGTCGGTGAGTCTCCTGGCGTCCGGCCAGCAGAGCACGCGTACCCACAGGCTGCGCTGCTTGGGGTCGGCGTTGGCCCGGTTGTCTCCCCACTGGTAGCCGTATTCGGTGACGCCGTTGTGCCTGCCGGCCACCACTCCGCCGTAGGTGAAGCCTTTGGGGATGTAGCCGATGCGCACGCCCTTGATGGCTCCCGCGCCTCTGGCGGGTTTGTCGATCCTGGAGTCGTGGGAGCGTTTGATCTCCGCCTTGCTCGGGGTGGGGCAGGCGGTGGTGTTCCCCGCGGCGGCGTGGGCGGAGGGGCCGGTGAGCAGCGTCGCGGCGGAGGTCGCGGACAGGGCGGCGATCGTGAGTGCCTTCGTGATTGTGTTCACGTACGGATTGGATGCGGCGGGCGGGCCGGAGGTTCGCGGTCTTCTGAAGTGTTTCGAGTGCCGCCTCCGGCCGGTGTCCTCCGGGGTCGGGCCGGAAATGTGTGGTCTCGTCTGTGGGGGATGGGACAGATTGGTGCCATGGAACGTCAGCTCATCAGTCATCTCGCTCATCGTGACCACCCCATCGCCGCGCCGGTCTCCGGCGCGCAGGTGACCCGGCTGTTGCGCCGGGCCCGGTTGCCCGAGGGGGCGAGGATCCTGGACCTCGGCTGCGGCGAGGCGGCGTGGACGTTGCGTGCGCTCGCACTCTACGAGGACGCGACCGCCGACGGCGTCGACATCTCCGCCGACGCGCTCAAGGCGGCCGAGGGGCACGCCGAGGTCCAGGGCGTCTGGGAGCGTGTCCGGCTGCACGAGAGGCCGGCTGCGGATTTCCCGGTGGCCGAGCGCTACGACCTGGTGATCTGCGTCGGGGCGACGCACGCGTTCGGGGGTCTTGGCCCGGCCGTCGAACGTGTTCGGCGCTATCTGCGGCCGAACGGGCTGGCGCTCGTCGGTGAGGGGTTCTGGGAGTGCGCGCCGACGCCGGAGGCGCTCGCCCGGCTGGGTGCGGAGCCGTCGGAGTATTTCGACCTGCCGGGTACGGTCGCCGCCGCCGAGTCCGCTGGTTTCGACACGGTTTACGCGTACACCAGCGACCTGTCGGAATGGGATGACTACGAGTGGTCCTGGACGGGGACGTTGCTGCGCTGGGCCAATGAGAACCCCGGCCCGGACGCCGAAGCGGTCCGGGCGGCCGCCCTGGAGCATCGCGCCATGTGGCTGCACGGTTACCGGGGGGTTCTGGGCTTCGTCACTCTCCTGCTTCAGCGAACAGGCTGACCGCCGGGCCTGACCGGTTTCTTCCGGCGCCGCCGTCGTCGTCTCTGCGCGCTTCGGGTGCGCGGCCCTTGGCCGTCCGGCCGGCCAAGGGCCGCATCAGGGCCGCATCAGGGCCGCGCCAGGGCCACGTCGTGGGTCGCTCGTGGCCGCTCCGCGGCCCGTCAGGCGTCCGGAGCCGTGTGGGGATCCGCGGATCGCGTGCCCGGCCTGGGCAGCGTGCAGCCGGGGCGTTCCAGGTCGAGTTCGTTGCCCGCTGCCACGCAGGCGGCGAGCTGGTAGGTCTGGGTTCCGTAGGAGGCGCCCTTGCGCACGCTGACGGCGCCGTCGCGGTTCATCTCGCAGGGGTTGTCCAGCGTGCATCGGCGGCCGTCGCGGTTGCTGGTGTTGTTGATGCCGACGACCTTGCCGCTTCCGGCGTCGACGATCGGGGATCCGGAGGTGCCGGGGCCGGTGTCGCACCGCGGGGTGTAACGGATGACGTCCTTGGTCATGTAGCCCACCTCCAGCACCCGGTAGACCAGCGTGTCGATTTTGCACGAGAAGATCTTCTTCGTGCCTGCGGAGATCACCCGGATGTCCGTGCCCGGTGCGGGACGGTCCGTCGACATCGTGAGCGGCCGGAGGCGGTGGTCGCGTTCCAGTTGCCGGTAGGTGGTCTCCAGCCGGTACAGCGCGATGTCGGTGCCGGTCATGGTCACGTAGACGGCTCTGGCCGCGTGCAGGGTGACCGCCGGTTCGCCTTCGCGGCCGAGCAGGTCGATCAGGAGATGGGACGGCTGGTCCACCAGGGCCTCGTCCGGCACCGGCCACGCGCCCTCGTAGCAGTGCCCGTTGGTCAGGACGAGGGCTTTGTCGTCGGCCGTGGTGGCCGGGGCCCGTACCAGTGATCCCGAGCAGCCGCCTGCGACGGCGGTGCCGGTGAAGTCCGTGGCCGCCGCCTGGGCGGAGGGCGTCGGCAGGGTGAGGCTGAGGAGGATGGCGCTCAGTGTCGCGCCGATTCGCCGGAACGTGCGCATCGTGGGTCCGTTCGTGGGAGGGGTCGCGGTCGTCACGCGCCGGGACAGGTGCCCGTGGCGGTGCGGCCGGTGCGGAAGAAGTCGATCACCTTCGAGGCGCAGGGCAGCCGGCGCAGTGAGGCGTGCGCGCCGTCCTGGACGGTCAGCAGTGTCCCGCCGACGGCTTTCCACGCCTCAACCGCCCACGCGTACGGTGTGACGTCCTCGTCGAGGTGGCCGGACAGTTGCAGCGGGCTGGTTCCCCTGACGGGTTTCCACGGGCGTGCGGGCCATGGCCACTGCCCGCACCAGCCGCTGCGTTCGAAGTAGCCGCCGGTCGCGGGGAAGGTGGTCTTCCTGGCCTGCGCGGCCGCCCACATCTGTTCGAAGTCGCGGCCGCCGACGCCTTCGTTGCAGAAGATCGCCTGGTACTGGATGAGGTTCAGGCCCAGGGAGGTGTCGTCGAAGCCGAACGTCTTCGCGGGTCCCGGGCCGGGGGACGCGGACAGCGGGACGCCGCCTTCACGGACGGTGGCCAGGTCTCTGGCGGAGGAGACCCAGCTTCCCGGTCCTCCTCCGAGGAGTTGGCTGACCCATTCACCGTTGATCACGGTGTTTTCATCTATTTTGCGGGGTTTGCGGTGGAGTTTGTCACGCAGCGTGAATATGGTCTTGCGGACCATGGCGTCGGTCGTCCCGAAGTGGTACTCGGTGTCGTGCCGGGCCAGCCACGGGACGAACGCGGTGAAGCGTCTCTCGTTGAGCGCGTCCGCCGAGGCGTCCATGGCGGCCAGGTCGATGACGGGCGGCATCACCGAGTCCACCCACATCGCGTTCACCCTGTCGTCGAACAGTGACCGGTAGTTCAGGCCCACCGCGGTGCCGAAGGACACCCCGTAGAAGTTGATCTTCGATTCGCCGAGGGCCGCGCGGATCGCGTCGACGTCGCGCGCTATGTTCGTGGTGGTCAGCTGCCGGACGAAGCCGGGGTCCTTGGCGGCGCACCGCTTGTTGTACGCGGCGTCCTGGTCGAACGCGGCCCTCGCCTGCGCCTTGGGGGAGGTGGCGGACGTGGCGGACGGCGGGTCCCCCCAGTCACATTTGATCTTGTCGCTGTAGCCGACGCCTCTGGGGTCGAACCCGATCAGGTCGTGGTCGGCGGCCAGCGTGCCGAGCCCGCCGGCGGCGTACGTCGCCGGCGCGTCGATGTTGGTGACGCCGGGGCCGCCGGGACTGATGACCAGCACACCGCGGCGCCTGCCCGGGTCGGTGGCCTTGATCCTGCTCACGGCGATCTTTATCTTCCGGCCCTGCGGGTTGGCGTAGTCCATGGGAACCGTCAGCGTGGAGCATTCGGTCCTGGTGTCGCCGGCGACGGGCCAGTTCTTGGCCGCCTGGGCGCATTTCCGCCAGGTCAGAGGTCCTTCGGCGGCGTGGGCGCCGGCCGCGCCGGCGGTTGCGAGGCTCGCCAGGCCGGTCAGGCACGCGATCGCCACGGGTGTCAGGCGTTTGCCCGGTAGTGCACGGATGCTGAACACGGTCGAACCTTTCGACGGTCCTGCCCGCGCCTCCGAACGCGCGGGGCACGCCTTCGGGCGCACGCCGCCCACCCTGGGGGGCGAAGATCTCCACGCCGCAGCGGCCTCGTATCGGTGACCGCGCGGCCGTGTATCGGCCGTGTATCCGCGCAGGGCGTCGTCCCCCGCGGTGAGCCGGTGAGGCTCGATTCCTAGGGGAGAGTCACCTGGTGGAGGACGTGGTCGCCGGCGGCGGCCCGGCGGCGCGGCAGCCGTACGGACAGGCCCTCCCCGAGGCGGTAGACGACGTTGTCCCAGCCGTTGGCGACGAGGGTCAGCGGGCCCTCCAGGTCCGGGTGCTGCAGGCGGATCAGGCGGCGGACCAGGTCGTCGTCGACGTCGGTCTCGGCCGCGGGGGTGTTCACCTCGCAACGATAGTCACGCCCGCGGCCTGCGCGCGGGTCAGACGATTTCGAGGTTGGCCATCATCGCCATGTCCTCGTGTTCGGCGTTGTGGCAGTGGAAGAGGTAGCGGCCCCGGTAGCCGTCGAAGCGGGTGATGATCTCCACCGCCTCGCCGGGGCGCAGGGAGACGGTGTCCTTGAGGCCCGCGTCGTGGGGCAGCGGCGGGCGGCCGTTGCGTGAGAGCACCCGGAAGCCGACCAGGTGGAGGTGGACGGGGTGGTGGACATCGGCGATCAGCCGCCAGATCTCGACGTCGCCGAGGCGGACGGTGACGTCGGAGCGGGCGGGGTCGAAGGGGAGGCCGCCGATGAGCCACCCGTGCCCGCCGTGCGTCCGCCCGGCGCGGAAGGAGAACTCGCGGGTCACGGCGGCGTCCGAGGGGCGCCAGGACGGCAGGTCGGTGGACAGGACCGGGGGGAGGCGGCTGTCGTCGGTCGTGGCGCGGGTGATGTGGAAGGCCATGACGTCGCGGGTGCGGCCGGTGCCGAGGCGGTTGAGAAGTCTGACGCGGCTGCCGACCGGCAGGCCGGTGAAGTCGACGACGACGTCGTAGCGTTCGGCCGGGGCGACGGGAAGGGCGTGATGGGTGACGGGGGCGGCGAGCAGTCCCTGGTCGGCGCCGATCTGGACGAGGGGGAGGCGGCGCCCGGTGTCGGTGACGGCTTCGAGTTCGTAGTGGCGGGCGTTGGAGGCGTTCAGGACGCGCAGGCGGTGGCGGGCGGTGTCGGTTTCGTGGACGGGCCAGGGGGCGCCGTTGACAAGGATGACGTCGCCGAGGACTCCGGCGAGATAGGGGTCCCGTACGCCGGGCCGCAGGCGGAGGGTGGGATCGAGGGAGGGGTAGGTGAGGGTGCCGTCGGCGGAGAAGGCGCGGTCGGTGATCATGAGGGGGAGTTCGCGGGCTCCGGAGGGCAGGCCGAGGTCGTCCTCGGCGTCGTCGCGGATGATGTGCAGCCCGGCGAGGCCGCGCCAGATGGCCGGGGCGGTGAAGTCCATGCGGTGGTCGTGGTACCACAGGAGGGCGGGGCGCTGGTCGAGGGGGAAGGTGTAGTCCCGGCTCAGCCTGGTGACGGCCGCCCGCGGGTCGTGCATGGTGTGGGCGCCCGCGTCGTGCGCGGCGTGCGTGGTCTGCGGCCAGTGCGCCGGCAGGACGAGGTCGGTGGGGTATCCGTCGGACTCCGGGGCGGTCCGCCCGCCGTGGAGGTGGACGACGGTCGGTACGGGCAGGGCGTTGTGGTGGGTCACGGTGACGGGGCGGCCGCGGCGTGACTCGATGGTGGGGCCGGGGAAGGTGCCCTCGTAGGTCCACAGCGGGGTCCTGACGCCGGGGAGGATCTCCGCGGTCGTCTCGCGCTGGGTGATCTCGTAATGGTCGGTGCCGCCGGAGGCGCCTGCCGGGGCCAGCGTGGCGGGGACGGGCAGGGGCACCCGGAAGGGCGGCGGCAGCGGCAGGGCGCTGCGCAGTTCGGTGCCGGTGACGGCGGGGCGGCGGGCGAGGGCGGCCGAGGTCGCCAGTCCGGCGGCGGCGGCGAGGCCGAGGGTCCCGCCGATGCCCAGGAGCCGCCGCCGGGTGATGTCGTCAGGCATGGCGGACGGTCCGTGGCCGGGGGCCGGTGAGGGGGCGCAGCCACAGGGCGACGAACAGGACGGTGAGCGCGGTGACGGTGATGACCCCCAGGGGGATGTGGAGCCACAGCGCGCCGTCGAGCCCGGCGAGGTACTGGACGGTTTCGGCGGCGACCACCGCCGTGGTGGCGAGGAAGGGCCAGGCCCGGCGCAGCCGTATCCAGGCCGTGAGCGCGGCGATCATCTGCAGGTAGCCGATGGAGGTGACGACGTCGGCGCCGATGGCGTGCAGGTGGAGGCTGTCGTAGTCGCCGGTGAGGTAGGTTCCGGCGAACACCGGCTGGCCGATGATCGCCACGGTGTGCGCGCCGGCGAGGACGCGCAGTGCCCACCCCGTGGGGGTCGTCCGAGGCACGGTTTCGGTCATGGGGTTTTTCTCGTTCTGTTCGCGGGGGTCTTGGCGCCCCCGAAACTATGGGCTGCGGGTTATCCTGTCCAAGATCAATATTGCTATGGTGTTATGCCTTGGGGGGCATGATGGAGCTGAACGCGCTCAGGCAGTTCCTGGTGGTGGCGCGGCTTGAGCACCTGAGCCGGGCGGCGGAGGAGCTCCGCGTCGCCCAGCCGTCGCTGAGCCGGACGATCGCCCGGCTGGAGGGAGAGCTGGGCGCGTCGTTGTTCGATCGCAGCGGCAGGCTCCGGCTGAACGACGCGGGCAGGCTTTTCCGCGGGTACGCCGAGCGGTGCCTGGGCGAGCTGGAGGCGGGCAGGCGGGCGGTGGCCGAGGCGGCCGGTGAGGGTCTGGGCGCCGTACGGCTGGCGTCGGAGACGTTCCTGACCCTCACCGGTCCGCTGGCGGCCTACAAGCGGGCCCATCCTCGCGTCGAGACCGAGCTTCGCTGGATGCCGGCCGAGGACATGGGGCGCCATCTGCGGGCCCGGGAGGTCGACCTGTGTGTGGCCTCGCAGCCGATCCACGCCGACGGGCTGGAGTCGGCCCGTCTGCTGGAGGAGGAGGTCGGGCTGGCGGTGCCGTCCGGCCATCGGCTGGCGGGGCGCGCCTCGGTCGGGATCGAGGAGCTCGCCGGGGAGTCCTTCGTGGCCGCCCGCGGTGGGCACTGGCAGCGGCGGCTGCTGGAGCGGCTCTTCGCGGCCAGGGGGCTCACGCCGAGGGTGGCCTGTGAGGCGGACGAGTCCGGCGCGATCGCGGATCTGATCGGCGCGGGGCTCGGCGTGGGGCTCGTCCCGGCTTTCGCGCGGAGGGCCGTGTGGAGTGTGCCGCTGGTGTGGATCGCGGTCGACAGCCCCGACTGCCGCCGCACGCTCACGTTGTTCTGGGCGGCCGACGGTCATCTGTCGGGCGCGGCGCGCCTGATGCGTTCGGCGATCACCGGATGGGACTGGGCGGGGTGACCCGGTGCCTCTCCGCGGTGGTCTTCAGGTCGCGCAGCCAGGCTTGCAGGCCCGCGCCGAGGATCGCGGTCGAGGTGGGGACGTCGGCTTCGACCTGGGGGCCGGTCCAGGTCTCCTCGGTGTGGACGCGGACGCCTCCCTTGACCCTGGTGAAGGTCCACAGGTGGGTGCCGCGGTCGATGCGCACGCCGTCGCCGACGGCGGGCCCGCTCCACAGGATGCAGGTGTCGCGCTGGATCCGCCGGACGGTGGAGGTGATGCGCAGGACGGTGGCCGGGGTCGAGGCGGTGGCGGGGGCCGGGGTGGTCCACCGGAAACGCGAGCCCGCGCGCAGGGGGCCGGGGTCGAGGCGTTCGGCGGTGAGGACGGGGGCCTGCCAGCCGGGCCAGCGCTCCACGTCGGCCTGGAGGGCGAAGACCCTGCTCAGGGGTGCCTTGATGAGGATGTCGGCCTGGTGGCGGATGCGGGCGGCGGGGTCGAGGCCCTCTCCCCGGCAGTGGGGGGCGGGGCCTGGCTGGGCGGCCACGGCGGGGGCGCCGCCCGCCAGCAGGAAGGTGACGGTGAGCGGGACGGCGAGGACGGCGAGAGCGCGGGACACGGGTTCCTCCGAACCGGATAGAGGTACGTGCTTTCGTTAGAAGTTATAACCAAGCCGCGAGGAGGGTGTCAACGGGATTCGTGATAAGTTCTAACTATCCCTTGATGGTGTAGCCCTGTCGGTGGGGCGGAAAGGCGGAGGCCTTGGCGGAGACGGACGCGAAGAGCCCCAGGGAGCGCTACCGCGCCCAGGTGCGCGCGGAGATCAAGGAGTGCGCGTGGGAGCAGATCGCCACGGCGGGGGCCTCCGCGCTCTCGCTCAACGCCATCGCCAAACGGATGGGCATGAGCGGGCCCGCCCTCTACCGCTACTACGCCGGCCGTGACGAGCTGATCACCGAGCTCGTCGGCGACGCCTACCGGAGCCTGGCCGACACCCTGCGCCCGCTCTCCGAGGCGGGGGCCGGGCTGGAGGCGCTGGCGCACGCCGTCCGCGGCTGGGCGCTCGCCGACCCCCAGCGTTACCTGCTCATCTACGGCACCCCCGTGCCCGGCTACCACGCGCCCGGCGACATCACGGTCATCTCATCGCAGATCATGGGAATGCTGCTCGACGCCTGCGCGGAGTCCGTGCCGGACGGCCCGGCGGCGCCGTTGGAGGAGCACCTGGCCGGCCACCGCGGATGGGCCGGTGCTCACCCCGCCCCGCCCGCCGTCCTGCACCGGGCCTTGGTCCTGTGGACCCGGCTGCACGGCGTCCTGTCCCTGGAACTGGCCGGGCACTTCGCGGGGATGGGGTTCGATCCCGGCCTGCTCTTCACCGCCGAAGTGGACCACCTGCTGGGGCGCTGAGCGCGCGCGTGCCCGCCCTGAGCCAGCCCACCACGGGCGCCGCGCCCGCCGCGACGCACAGTGCCACGGTCACCAGGCCCGCCCGCAGGCCCGAGGTGGCCAGCGCGGTGCCCATGACCGCCACGCCCACGGCGCTGCCGAGTTCACGCGCCGCGCTGTTGAGCCCGGAGCCGAGCCCGGCCCGCCCCGCGGGCAGCCCGGCCATGATCTGGGTGGACAGCGCGGGCAGGGCCAGCCCCATGCCCGCGCCCACCAGGACCAGCCCGGCGGCGTAGAGGGGGTAGGGCAGGGTCGTCGCCCAGGCCAGCCACCCCAGCCCGGCCACCACGGACGCCAGGCCGCCGGCCACGGCGGGCAGCGTCGGCGCCCGCCGCCCGGACAGCGCGACCATGGGGATCACGAGGGGCAGGATGGCCAGGCCCGTCACCATCGGTGACAGGCCGCGCTCCTCCTGCAGGAAGCGGGCGTTGACGAAGAACAGGGCGAAGAGCCCGAAGAACAGCACACTCACGCCGAGGGCCCCGGCCCGCAGCTCGCGCCGGGCGAAGAGCCGGGGGTCCAGCAGCGGGCGGGGGATCCGCAGCTGGTGCAGGACGAATCCCGTGAGCACGACGGCGGCGGTCGCGAAGGCGCCCAGGACGACGGCGGACGTCCAGCCCGCCTCCGGGCCCTCGATGATGGCGAAGACCAGGGCCAGGCAGCCCAGGACGAGCAGGCCGGTGCCCACCGGGTCGACGGCGGCCGCACGGCGGGGCTGACGCGGGACGAGCAGGCCGGTGACCCCGGCCAGCAGCAGCGCGAGCAGGGCGGGGACGGCGAAGAGAGCCTGCCAGGGCAGGTATTGGATGATCAGCCCGCCACCGACGTTGCCGACGACCCCGGCGGCGCCGCTCGCGGCGCTCCAGAGGCCGACGGCGTGGGCCCGCCGCTGCGGCGGGTGGGAGGCCACGGTGATGGACAACGAGGCGGGCATGATCATGGCGGCGCCCGCTCCGCTGAGCGCGCGGGCGGCGATCAGGGCACCGGTGTGCGGGGCGAGGGCGGCGGCGAGGCTCCCGGCGGCGAAGACGGCCAGGCCCGTCAGCAGCACGCCCTTGCCGCCGAGACGGTCCCCGGCCGCCCCCATCGGGATCAGTAAGCAGGCGAAGACCAGGACGTAGGCGTCGACGATCCAGACGAGCTGACTCTCGGTGGGGTGCAGGGCACCGGTCAGGGCGGGCAGGGCGAGATTCACCGCGGCGACGAGGGAGACCACGAGGACCGACGCGGCGCACATCACGATGGAGGTTCGATTCACGAGGCCACGGTAAAAAGACCCATACCTAACCTCAAATGCATATTTATCATGAGATATATGCGCCAAACGCAACCAAGTCTGGACCTTCTCATCGCCCTGGACGCCCTGCTTGAGGAGTGCAGCGTCTCCGGGGCCGCCCTGCGGCTGGGACTGTCCGAACCGGCCATGAGCCGCACCCTGGGCCGGATCCGCCAGGCGATGGGCGACCCCGTCCTGGTCAGGTCCGGTCAGCGGATGGTTCCCACACCGCGCGCGCTGGCCGTGCGGGCCGAGGTGCGCGGCCTCGTCGAGGGGGCGCGGCGGGTGTTCACACCCGCCGTCTTCGAACCGGCCACCCTCAGGCGCGACTTCGTCGTCCTGCTGTCGGACGCGGTGGCCACCACCGTCTGCGCCCCCCTGCTGGCCTGCGTCGGCGCCGCCGCGCCGGGGATCCGGCTGCGGTTCGTCCCGGAGGGGCACGGCGACCAGCGGGCGCTGCGCGAGGGGACGGCCGACCTGGAGATCGCGGTGATCTCCGACCCCTCACCGGAGACGCGTGTCGAGCCGCTGGTCGACGACCACGGGGTGGGCGTCGTACGGCCGGGCCACCGGCTGCTCGGCTCCCCGGTGACCCCGGAGCGCTTCGCCGCCGCCGAGCACGTCGTCTCCTCCCGCCGGGGCCGTACGGCGGGGCCCGTCGACACGGCGCTGGCCGAGCGGGGGCTGCGGCGGCGGATCGTCGGGTCGGTGCCGACGTTCACCGCCGTCCTGCTGGCCGTACGCGGGTCCGACCTGGTCGGCATGGCGCCCGCCCGCATGTCGGCGCCCATGATCGACGCCCTGGGGCTGGTCACCTTCCCGATCCCGCTCGACCTGCCGGAGATGGCCGTCTCACAGGCCTGGCACCGGCGTCACGACGCCGATCCGGCGCACGCCTGGCTGCGCGGGCAGGTACGGGCGCTGTTCCCCCGGGGGGAGGTCCTCACCAGTGGGCGGGACGGGTGAGGGAGGCGGGGACGCCGGTGGCCGCGTCGCCCTTGGCGGCGTCGAGCTGGGCCTGGGTGAGGAAGATGCTCCCGGCGAGGTCGGCGCCGCGCAGGTCGGCGCCGCGAGTGTCGGCCCCGGTGAGGTCGGCCATGGTCAGGTTCGCGCCGCGCAGGTCGGCGCCGATGAGGTAGGCGCCGCGCAGGTTGGCGCCCCTGAGGTCGGCCCCTTTGAGTTTCGCGCCGATGAGGTCGGCGCCCCTGCGGTCCCTGCGGGGGCCGGGGACGTTCGCGCGGGCGAGCTCACTGGCCCGCTGCAGGAGGGGGTTGACCTGCGTGCGCCGCGCCATGACGTCGGTCCGCGCGAGGACCTCCGGAGACTCCCGGGTGAGCGCTTCGAGGGCGGCCCGCGCCTCGGTGAGCGCGTCGCGGACGGGGGCGGTGCCGGGGAGCGCGAGGGCCTGCGTCAGGTACCACAGCAGTTCGTGCAGGTCACGCATGACGGGGAAGACCTCGAACATCCGCCTGGCCGTACCGGGGGAGGAACGCCAGTCACGCCCGCCGAAGGTCACCTGGGAGACCCGCTGCCCGGCGCCGAAGCAGTCGTAGACCGTGCAGCCCGCGAAACCCCGCCGGCGCAGGGAGGAGTGGATGCCGCAGCGGAAGTCGGCGCCGAGGTTGGGGCAGGGCTGGTGCGCGGGCTTGTCGATGGCGAAGTCGGAGGAGGCGGAGAAGGCCGGGACGGTGCAGCACAGGGCGAAACAGCTCGCGCAGTCGGCGCGCAGATCACGCGGGTCGGTCGGGGTCGTAGGGCTGGGATGAGCGTGGTCGCCGGACAACGTGCTGTGTTCTCCCCTGTGAGATGTCGCCTCAGGGCACCTTAGCCGACCCGGCGAAGGGCCCGGGCCGGGCCGCTCAACGACCGGCGGGATCGGCGGGGGAGTTCGCGGCGGCGTGCAGGGCGTCGAGCAGCCGCAGCGGACGCCGGTCGGGGCTGGGCGCCGACCGGAGCTGGTTGGTGGCGTAGGAGAACCCGACGCGTTCGGCCGGCCAGGCGGCGTGGCGCGAGCCCCCCATGCCGGCGTGCCCGAAGGCGTCCGGTGCCGGGCCGAAGATCGCCGCTGCGGTCTGCAGCTCGAAGCCGGTCCCGTAGGCCATGGGGCTGTTCCAGAGGGGCTCGATGCCGTGCCTGAGCAGCCTGCGGCCGTTTTTGAGGGTGGTCTCCTTCAGGACGCGGATGCCGTCCAGTTCGCCGCCGCGCGCCATACAGGCGTAGAAGCGGGCGAGGGAACGGGCGGTGCCGTGGGCGCCCGCCCCGGGCAGCTCGGCGGCCCGGAAGCCGGCACTGTTCCACAGGGCGGGGGCGTCGGGAACGGAGATGGGGTTGCGGGCCAGGTCGCGCAGCGGGTCTCCGGTCGGGGGCGCGTCGGGGTCGGCGAAGACGAAGCCGGGGGCGACGTGCGTGGTGGCCACCCGGTGGTGGTGCTCGCGGGGCACGCCGATCCAGACGTCGAGGTCCAGGGGGCGGGCGAACTCCTCGGCGAAGAAGGTGCCCGCGCTGCGGCCGTCGACGCGGCGGATGAGCTCGGCGGCGAGCCAGCCGTAGGTCAGGGGGTGGTAGACGAAGGCGGCACGGGGGTCGGTGAGCGGCTCCTGGGCGGCCAGCAGGGAGGCCATGAAGACCGGGTCCAGGAACTGGCCGGTGGTGAAGCTCTCCCGGACGCCGGGGAGCCTGGCCTGGTGCGACATGATCTGGGTGACCGTGATGGCGGCCTTGCCCGCGGCGGCGAACTCGGGCCAGTAGCGGGCGGCGGGGGCGTCGAGGTCGAGCCGCCCGCGCTCGGCCAGCAGGAGCACGCAGGCGGCGATGAGCCCCTTGGCTCCGGAGAACACCAGCTGCAGGGTGTCGCGCCGCCAGGGGGCGCCGCTGTCCGGGTCGGCGCTGCCGCCCCACAGGTCGGCGACGAGCCGCCCGTCGTGGTAGGCGGCGAACGCGGCGCCCACCTCGGCGGAACCGGTGAAGTTACGGGTGAAGGCCTCGGCGACGCCTTCGTAGCCGGGGGCCGTGAAGCCGTTGACGTTCATGGGTGCGCTCGCTTTCCCGGGCATGTGCCGGTGGAGTCTCTCGCCCAGGCGGCACGCATAGATTGCGGTGATCAGTGCATTTCGCCCGTTATGTTATTAGATCGGTTGATCTCGCCCCGCTCGACGGAGACGCTGACCGCCGACCGGCCAGGTTGCGCCCCCGGGGCTCGGCCATGTGATCCGAGCCCCGGACGGCTTGTGGCTCAGCAGAGGACGTTGACGCCCGTGACGAGGTTGCCGGGGTCCAGTGGCCGGCTGGACCAGGGCTGCACGCGGTCCCATCTCTGGTCCGCGTAGATGACGTCGAAACCGTTTCCGTGGGCGCTGCCCCGCCTGTAGTGGTCATTGATCGTGTGATAGCCGCAGCCGTCCACGTTCCACCACGACCCGCCCGCGCCCTGGCGTCCGCCCGAGAGCTCGATGCACGCTCGTCCCGCGTCGCATCCGCGTGCCCAGTACCCGCCGCCGACGGCGGCCTGAGTGTGGGGGGCGGGGGCGGCCAGGGCCGGGGTGGTCAGGGCGGCCAGGGTCAGGCCGCCGGTGCTGACGACGGTGACCGTGAAGGTGACGATCCTGCTGCCGATGCGCATGTGAACCGCTTTCCTTGAGATGTTCCCGGTGGGGCTGGTGTTGCCGCTTGGGATCCTGCAGTAAACGGCTGTTCGCCGTCTGTATCCGACCGGCTACTTTCGGCTATCGGCCCGTCCGGTGTGGTCTCGGGGCACCGGGCCGTCTACCAGATCCTCACCTCGGGAAAATCTCCCGACGGCCTGTCCAGCAAGGGCTGGCGCCTGCCCTTGAGGTGCAGGTCGAGGAAGGCGGTGACGTACCTCCGGGTGATCGTGACGGCGCGTTCGCCGTCGAGGGCGGCCCCGGGCAGCCCGAGCTGCGGCTGGAGCACCGCGTAGTCGGCGAAGCTCATGTGCTCGGCGCCGGTCACGGTCAGCCAGCGCTTCCAGCCGCCGGTCACGTGCGGCCAGAACTCCTCCCATGAGGAGTCCCGGCCGCCCGCTCGCGGCTGGTGCCTCGGGTTGCCGACCATCATGAAGGGCTTGTCCAGCGGCCGGGCCGGCGTCCTGGGGTTGTAGGTGCCGTCGAGGTTGACCGCGGCCTTGATCCGCCTGGAGACGGCAAGCAGGTGGGCGGCGCTCTGGCCGCCGGCCGAGTGCCCCACCATCGCGATGTTCCGCTCGTCGATCAGCCGGTTCCAGCGTTTGCTCCTGCTCAGCCGGTCCAGGACGAACTCGGTGTCGGCGGCCCTGACCCGGGCCACCTTGGCGCCGGTCTCGGCGGTCTGCCCGGCCTTGCCGGCCTCGAAGGTGACGGTCCGCCCGTCGGGGAACGTGGTGGCCACCGACTCGTAGGTGTGCTCGATCCCGGCCACCAGGTAGCCACGGCTGGCGAACTCCTCTGCCAGCGACGTCATCGTCGCGCGGGGCAGCGACATGCCGGGCGACAGGACCACCAGAGGCCATCCGCTCTTGCGTCTCAGCGCCGGGGCGTCGGCGCGGGCGTGTGTGGTGGTCCTGGCGAGGGTGTCGGCCGGTACGCCGTCGAGCTGCGGCACCGCCCTGATGATCAGTTCCGATTCCCGCGGCGTGACGTAGGGGGCGAGCCTGCCGCCGCCCCTGCGCGCCGGGTACCAGACGGAGACCATCAGTTCGCGTACGTCCCGGCCGGTGACCCAGGGGTCGGGGCGGCTGGAGTCGATCAGGTGCAGGTTCGTCTCGCCCACCGGATAGGCGCCGGTCGGCGCCGGGAGAGCGGGCACCGGGGAGGCGGGCACCGGGGAGGCGGGCACCGGGGAGGCGGGCACCGGGGAGGCGGCCGAGGGCGGGGCCGTCACGGGCGTGGGAGCCCCGGCCGGGGGCGCGCTCAGGGGCGCCGGTGAAACGGAGAACGCGAGCACGCTCGCGGCCAGCATCTTCTTCATGCGGTCAACCGTGCCGCGCGGCCCCGCCGTACGGTCCCCGGCGAACGTCACACGGCGTCTGCGACTTTCGTAGGGGGTGTCCCGTCCGGGCGGGCTTGTAGCCTCTCACCATGATTGACCGGGCATCGAGGATCGTCGACCGGGCCGCGCCCTGGGCGCTCGGCGTGGCGGTGTTCCTGCTGTCCATGGCGGCGACGGCCGGTTCGATGGGGGTGCGCTCGGCGCTTCCCGTGCCGGTGCTCACGGCCGTGGCGGCGTGCTGCGGTGTGGCCGCGGCCTTCGCCAGGCGGTGGCTGTGGCCGCTGGCCGCGGCGGGCGCGCTGTCCTACGCGTGGCTGGTGATGTGGCCCGCCGCCGTCGCCGCCTCGTACTACGCGGGCACGCGGCTCGGCCGCCGCGGCCTGTGGCTCTACGCCGGTGGCGCGGTCGCACTGCAGGCGCTGGGCGGGTTCGTGTCGCACCGGAGCGAGGGGTATCGGGCGCTGGTCGCGGGCACGGTCGTCAACGTGCTGGTCCTGGGCGGCGCCATGGTGGGGCTGCCGCTGTTCGCCGGGCTGTGGGTGCGCGCCAGGCGGCAGGTGTTCGACGCGATGCGTGAGCAGTCCGAGCAACTGCTGCGCGAGCAGGTGCTCCGCGCCGGCCAGGCACGCGACCAGGAGCGGGCCCGCATCGCGCGGGAGATGCACGACGTGGTCGCCCACCGGGTCTCCCTGATGGTCCTGCACGCGGGCGCGCTGGAGGTCAACGCCCCGGACGCCCGTACGGCGGAGGCCGCCGCGCTGATCGGCGGAGTGGGCAGGCAGGCGCTGACGAACCTGCGGGAGGTGCTCGGCGTGCTGCGCTCATCCGATCCGGTACGCGGCCCGCAGCCCACGCTGGCCGACCTGGACCGGCTGCTCGACCAGTCGCGGGCCCTGGGCATCGTGGTCAGCCGCCACGACGAGGGCGAGGCACGCCCGCTTGCGCCGACCGCCGAGCGCACCGCCTACCGGGTGGTCCAGGAGGCGCTGACCAACGTGCACAAGCACGCGGGCGGCGCCGAGACCGAGGTTCACCTCCACTACCGGGCCACCGAGCTGGAGGTCCTCGTCCGCAACCGGCCCTCCACGGCGGACGGCGGCCTGCCCGGCTCCGGATGGGGCCTGGTCGGGCTGCGTGAACGCGTCGAACTGGTCGGCGGCAGGCTGGAGGCGGGGCCGCGGGCGCAGGGCGGCTTCCAGGTGCTGGCCGGGATCCCCACGGCATGATCCGCGTGCTGATCGCCGACGACGAGGCACTGGTCAGGGCCGGGCTGCGGATGATACTTGAGGCGGCGGGCGACATGGCGGTCGTCGGCGAGGCCTGTGACGGTGACGAGGCCGTGGGCGCCGCGGCCCGGCTCAGGCCGCACGTCGTCCTGATGGACGTGCGCATGCCGGGCACCGACGGGCTGAGCGCCGCCGCCCGTGTGCTCGCCGCCCCCGAGGCGCCCAAGGTGATCATGCTCACCACGTTCGACCTGGACGACCACGTCCACGAGGCGCTTCGGCTGGGCGCCGTCGGCTTCCTGCTCAAGGACACCCCGCCGCGTGATCTGGCGGCCGCCGTCCGTACGGTCGCGGCGGGGCAGGCCATGTTGTCCCCCACGGTCATCAAGCGGCTGATCGGCTCGTTCGTCGACAGGGCTCCCTCGCGGGCCGAGTCCGCGCGCGGGCGGCTCGCGGCGTTGACCGCCAGGGAGGAGGACGTGATCAGGGCGGTGGCGCGCGGCCTGTCGAACGCCGAGATCGGGCGGGAGCTACGGCTGACGGAGGCGACGGTGAAGGCGCACGTCAGCCGGGTGCTGGCCAAGCTGGGCCTGGCCAACCGGGTGCAGGCGGCCATCCTCGTCCACGACGCCGGCCTCGGCTGACCGGCGCGGCATCCGAAGACGAACCCCCGGTCGCCGGTTCCGCGAGACGACCCTCGGCACCGTCCTTCCCCGTCCTGACGCGGCGTTCACCCGACGACGACGGCGGGGTCGTGGCCGTGGAGCCAGGCGGTGCTCCTGTCGTAGAACAGCGGCAGGAACAGGCGCATGGCGGCGGCCTGCGCCCGGCGGGCCACGGGGCCGGCCTTCTTGGCCTCGCGGTTGTCCTTGGCCGCGCCCAGGAGCCTGGTGACGCGGGGCCTGCGGGCGGCGTCGTAGCGGGCCAGGGCCCCGGGAACGTCCGACGGGGCCCGGCCGCGCAGCGCGGCGGCCAGGACCAGGGCGTCCTCGACGGCCATGGAGGCCCCCTGGCCCGCGCCCACCGGGTGGGCGGCGTCGCCGATGAGGACGCTGCGGCCGCCGTGCCAGGTGGGGACCGGGCCGAGGGCGTGCATGAGCACGGTGGGGTGGGTGCCGACGGCGGCGGCCAGGACCGCCGAGGGGACCGGCTCGCGCCGGTACAGCGCGGCGGTCTCACGTAGCCATCCGGCGCCGGCTTCGGCGGCGTCGTCGAGGCGGGGCTGTCGCGGGTCGGCGATCTGGGCCGACCACCACACCGTGCCGTCGCCCGCGGCCAGGTGGATGAAGGCCCCGTTGCGGGCGAAGGTCATGTTGAAGACGCCGGGCTCGACACCCAGGCCCCGCGCGTCGGCGGAGACACCGGACACGCAGTACAGGCCGGCGTAGCGCGGGCGCGGCGCGGCCGGGTCCAGGACGCCGCGCACGAGCGACCAGATGCCGTCGGCGGCCACGAGCAGGTCGGCGCTGTCGCGGCGGCCGTCGAGGAAACCGGCGGTGACGGCCCCGGGGGCCTCGGTGACGCCGGTCAGGCGCTCCCCGGTGACGATCTCCGCGCCCGCCTCGGCGGCCGCGGCGCGCAGGGCCTCCACCAGGGCGCCGCGCATCAGGGTGACGCTGTGCAGCGGGTCGTCGCCGCGACGGCCCCGGGGGACGTCGCCGAGGAGCCTGCCCGAGGCCGACCACATGCGCTGGCGGGGCAGGGCGACACCCAGGCGCTGGACCCGGGGCAGGCAGCCGAGGGCCTCCAGGCCGCGCAGCCCGTTGGCGGCCAGGCTGATGAAGGAGCCGACGTCGCCCGCGGGGTCGGCGTAGGCCTCGTACACGGTCACCTCGGCGCCGATGTGACGCAGGGCCAGGGCGGCGGCGGAGCCCGCGACGCCCGCTCCGATCACGATGACACGCATCGTCAACCTCCGAATGCTCATTCACTGAACTTTGATTCACTGAATCTGAATTTGGTGAAAGTGTGTTCGGTAGGATGACCGCTGTCAACCCCGCCCGGAGAGGGCGGGCGGGAAGACGGCGGAGCGTGACGGTGGCGGGTGTGCGCAAGGCGAAGGCGGCCGAGACGAGGGCGGCGCTGCTTGAGGCCGCCAGGAGACTGTTCGCCGAGCGCGGCTTCCTCAACACCAAGATCACCGACATCGCGGCGGCGGCGGGACGCTCGGCCGGCTCCTTCTACGAGCACTTCGCCGACCGGGAGGAGTTGCTCGGGGCACTGCTGGCCGAGATGGAGGACAGCGCCGACCGGGAGGTGGCGCGCGCCGGCCATCCGCGCGAGCACGACCTGACCGACCGCGACCAGCTGCGCGAGCACCTGCGGATCGCCTGGAGCGTCTTCCGCGAGCATCGGGCCGTCATGGTGGCCCTGTTCCAGTCCCGCGTCGGCGCGGGTCCCGGCGACGGCCGGGCATGGGACGACCTGATCTCCGAGACGGCTGTCTTCCGCCACCACCTGGAGTATCTGCGCGAACGCGGCCACCGGCTGCCCGGCGACCCCGAGCTGGTCGCGGCGGCGATGGGCGCCATGCTCGGCATGCTCGGATACTCGATGCTCACCCGCGCCGAGCCCGTCGGCGACGACACGGTCGTCGACACCCTCACCGACCTGCTGCTGTACGGCCTGGCCGGCCCCGCCGGGACACCCTGAGGCCGTACCCCGGGAAAAGCGGTCGCGCCGCGGCGCCCCGATCCGTTAGACAGGTCCGGTGTCCGACACCTACCCGATCCGTCCCGTCACCGGCGAGGAGTTCGAGACCTGGGCCCGGGTCGTCTCCGACACCTACGGTGAGGACCGGACCGAGGAGGACCTCGCCGTCGAACGGTCCGCGACCGAGCTGGAACGCACCCTCGCCGCCTTCGACGAGGGCCGGATCATCGGCGGCACCGCGGCCTGCACCCGTGTGCTGACCGTTCCCGGAGCCGTGCTGCCGACGGCCGGGATCACCTGGGTCGGCGTGACCCCCACCCACCGCAGGCGCGGCGTCCTGACCTGCCTGATGCGCAGGCAGCTCACCGACCTGTACGAGGGCGGCGGCGAGCCGATCGCCGCGCTGCGCCCCTCGGAGGCCCCGATCTACGGCCGGTACGGCTACGGCCCGGCCTCACGCGGAGCCCTGCTGCGCTGCGAGAAACGCTCCATGGCCTTCCTGCCGGGCACCGACTTCGGGGACGGGCGGATCCGGCTGCTGGAACGGGACGAGGCGCGGCCCCTGGTCGAGGAGGTCTACGAGCGCGTCCGCCCCGGCGCCGTCGGCTGGCCCGACCGCCCCGGCAACTGCTGGGACATACGGCTGGCGGACGGCCCGCAGGACCGGGAGGGCGCCACCGCCCTGCGTCACGCCGTGCACCGCGAAAGCGGCGGCCGGGCCGACGGATACGCCCTCTACCGGATCAAGGACGGGCACGGCGACGGCGGGCGCGCCGTACAGGTCGTGGAACTCGCCGCGGTCACCCGCCAGGCCTACGCCGCGCTGTGGCGTTTCCTGGCCGGGATCGACCTGGTGCCGTGGATCGAGTACGAGGGGGCGGCCGACGAGGCCCTGCCGTACCTGCTGGCCGACCCCCGCGCCGTGCGCGCGCACGAGGTGGACCGGCTCTGGGTGCGGCTCGTCGACGTCGCCCGGGCGCTGGCCGGACGGCGTTACGCCCTGCCGCTTGAGGTGGTGCTGGACGTGCGCGACGACTTCTGCCCGTGGAACACAGGCCGTCTGCGGCTGTGGGCCGAGACCGGGACGGCGGGCTGCGAGCGTACGGCCGCCGCCCCCGACCTGCGCCTCACCCCCGCCGAGCTGGGCGCGGCCTTCCTCGGCGGGACGACCCTGGAGACACTGGCCCGCGCCGGGCGCGTCGAGGAGTTGCGGCCCGGTGCGCTGGCCCGCGCGTCGGCGGCCTTCCGGGGCGCCGGGGAGCCGTTCTGTCCCGGGGGCCCGGCCTTCCCTGCTTTCTGAGCACCACCGTCGCGACGGCCGCGCCGCGCCGCCGTGACGTGGGTGCGGGCCGTCATGGCGGCACGGTCGATAGCTTTGCGTCACCGAACGGACGCACAGAGTGCCGATAAGGATCGCGGCACGGGCGTCCGGACGGCCCACCGCAGGCGACCAGAAAGCGACACCCATGAACAAGCCGACCCCCTTGGGCGGCACCGCCGTCCACGAACCGGTCCCGCTGGGCCACGACCGCCACTGCGCCGAGATCGTCGCGCAGACCGACCAGCTCAGGGCGGTCGTGGCGGGGGCGGACCTGGCGGCCGCCGTGCCCTCCTGTCCCGACTGGAACCTCGCCCAGCTGCTGCGGCACGTCGGGTACGGCCACCGCTGGGCCGAGACGATCGTGCGCACCAGGGCCACCACGCCACCTCCGGACACGGAGCTGCGTGACCTGCCCGCCGACACCGGACAGGACCCCGCGGAGATCGACGCCTGGCTCGCCGAGGGCGCGCGGCTGCTGGCCGACACCCTGCGCGAGGCCGGGCCCGACGCGCGGACATGGGTGCCCGTAGAGATGGAGACCTCGGGATTCTGGGCCCGCCGCTTCGCTCACGAGACCCTCGTGCACCGGGCCGACGCCGCCCTGGCCGCCGGGCGGGACTTCACCGCCGGGCGGGAGGTCGTCGTCGACGCCCTCGACGAGTGGATGGAACTGGCGTCCCTGCCGCAGATGCTCGACGTCAACCCCAGGCAGCGCGAACTGCTCGGCCCCGGCCGCACCATCGGCCTGCACGCCACCGACACCGGGCCGTCTGCCGGGACGGAGTGGCTGGTCGACCTCACCGGCGACACCGTCACCTGCCGCAGGGGTCGCGGGGCGGCGGCCGTCACCCTGCACGGCCCGCTGACCGCCCTGCTGCTGGTCGTCTACCGCCGCCGCCCCGCCCGAGGCGGCGGCGTCGAGATCCTCGGCGACGAGCGGCTGCTCGACTTCTGGCTGGACCGCGTCGGCTTCGGGTGAGCCGCGGGGCCCTGCGGCGCCGGCGGGCCGGAAGTCCCTCACGGTCGGGTCTTTCGGCCGCTGCGCCCACCGGGGCCGAAGCGGTCGGATGGAGGAGGGAACCGAGGAGGAGACATGACAGCACATGTAGTGGTGGGCGTGGACGGCTCGCCCGCCTCACAGGCCGCGGTCGAGTGGGCCGCCGACGACGCCGTGCGCCGCGGACGCCCGCTGCGGATCGTTCACGTGTGCGCGCCCTGGATCTACGACATCCCGCTGCAGACCCCGCCCGGATTCCGCGACTCGATGACCGAGTACTGCCAGGAGATCCTCGACACGGCGCTCGCCCAGGCCCGCTCGCACGCCCCCGGCCTGCAGATCGAGACCGTGCGCGAGCGGGGCAAGGCCGGCGAGGTCCTGCGGCGCGAGGCCGAGGACGCCGAGGAGGTCGTGGTGGGCAGCCGGGGACTCGGCGGGTTCACCGGACTGCTGCTCGGGTCGGTCTCGCTCGCCCTGGCCGGTCACGTCGCCGCCCCGGTCGTCGTGGTCAGGAAACCCCGCAGGCACGTCCACGACGAGATCGTCGTCGGCCTCGACGGCCCCCCGGCGCCGGAGGCGGTCTTCCGGTACGCCTTCGAGGAGGCCGTGATGCGCAAGGCCGTCCTGCACGTCGTCCACACGGTCCAGACCCCCGTCCTGGGGCCGTACGCCGAGGCCTACACCTCGCTGATCGACGACGCCTTCGTCACCGAGAAACGCGTGGCCGCCGAGACGCTGGAACCGTGGCGGGAACGCTACCCGCAGGTCGAGGTCAGGCGGACGGTGGTCATCGGGCACCCGGTCGCCGTCCTGTGCGAGGCGTCGCAGACGGCCGACCTGCTCGTCGTCGGCTCACGCGGGCTGGGCAGGGTCGGCGCGGCCGTGCTGGGCTCGGTCAGCCACGGCGTGCTGCACCACGCCCGCTGCCCCGTCGCCGTCGTACGTCCCAGGGGTGAGGCATGAACGACATCGCCGTCCTGACCGTCGCGCAGATCATGAGCCGCACGCTCGTCGCCGTCCCGCCGGACGAGTCGCCCCTGCTGGCCTGGGAGATCATGCGCCGCGCCGACGTCCACCACCTGCCGGTCGTCGACGACACCGGCCGCCTGTACGGCGTGCTGACCCGCGAGGACCTGGCCGCCCACTGGTCCGGCGGCCCGATGGAGCAGTCACACGTCCACGTCCGCGCCCTGGTGGCCGGGCGCCGCTGCCCGCGCACCACACTCGGCGCGAGCCTGGCCGACGCCGCCGCGGCCATGGTCGGCGCCGGGGTGAACGCGATCCCGGTCCTGAACGACTCGGCCAGGCTCGCGGGGATGGTGACCGTCACCGACGTGCTGCGGGCCGTGGCGGGACTCCTCCCCGAGCACCAGGAGCCACCGGAGCTCATGACGGGCATGTTCCGCCTGGTACCGGTGCTTCCCCGGGTCCCGGCCCGCTGACGTCTATCCGCCGGAGGTCACGGTCGCTCCGGGCAGTGACTCCTTCCTGACCTCCGGCGGGCCGACGACGGCGTTGAGGCCGCCGCCGTAGATCTGCGCGGACGCGTTGCCCTCGACGGAGGGTTTCGACGTCTGCCCCTTGACGGTGATCAGCATCCTGGTGGGGGTGCAGACCAGGATGAAGGTGCTCTCGGTGGAGACGGTCGTCGCAGGTTCAAGCGGCCCGGAGAATCCCTCCTCCCGCATCAGATCCCTGGAGGACCTGGTCATGTCGCTGCTCATGCTCCAGTCGGCTTCCATGTCCTTGCTGGAGCCGGCCAGCCCGCACTGGCCTGAGGGATGGATCCACGCGGTCAGCTTGTGGGAGCCGACCTTGATCCGCGCCAGTACCCGGTCCGCCCCCTCGGGCAGTTCCCCGTCGTCGGGCAGGCGCTTCAGCTTGGCCAGCGGCCACTGGGCCGGGTCCTTCAGCACCGGGTCCGCAACCGGTGCCGAGCACGCTCCGAGGGCCGATAACACCAAAAACCCCGCTAAAGCACGCGAAAGACGATCGATCACTGCGATTCCCCGTTCGTAATGACTCAGTCGATTTTGAGTCTAGGGATCTCGCCTGACACGTGAGCGTCACGCGCCCCGTGAGAGGTCTCCGGCGGTCACCGTGGCAATCGGATCAGCCCAGCGGGGCCGGGGCGGGACCTCCCCGGTGGCCACCCGCGTGTCCGCTGGAGGGCCATGGTCAGCGCGGGGCCGGCAGGGGAGCCCGGCGGGCGTGGGTGGCCTGCGGGACGGCCAGGCAGGTTCCGGTGAGCGCGAGGGCCGCGGCCGTACGGCGCAACGGGGCCAACGGGGCCATGGAAGACAAGAGAGGCACGACTCTTCCTCGTCGTAACGGTACGGAGGTGGCCTGGCGGCCACGGTCGGAACCGTACGAGCGCACCGGCCGCCGGGACGACGACGCGGACCCCCCCAACCGTTGGCAGGGTCCGCGCCGCCGCCGGCGGTCGCGTTCGGGGAGCGGCTGGGAATTCGAAAAGCGGCAATGTGTTCTGCGCTTTTCCTGGAAGCGCAAAAACCGTAAGCGGTGTTAATTGCGTGGTATAATGTTAACCGGCCTTTTCTGGGTGGCTTTGAATTGCGTTTTCCCTGCTTTTGGCGCGGGAAGCGGAACCTCCGCCACGGACGTCGCCGCCCAGGCCACAGCCGCCTCCCTCTCAAGGCGATCGACGGGGTTCCCCGCGGCTCGCATTTATGGCTGAAGCGTGCGAACCTGTGGGGCGCACCCCGAGGATTCCCCGGTGCCGAACCCCGTCCCCTGGCCTTGGAGCAGTCTTGTCCTCTTCCGTGCCGGTGCAGTCAGAGCAGTCAGAGATCGAACGCGAGCAGGCCTACCTGGCCATGCTGCACTCCCAGGTCGACATCCACCGTGAGAAACTCGCGCGGGAACTGGCCGAGGTGCTGCGCGAACCGGCGGAGACGGCCCAGGCCCAGGCCGAACGCGGCGCGGCGGTCGGCCGTCTGAACCGGAGGCTGGCCGCCTTCGACGCGGCCGAGCACGGACTGTGCTTCGGCAGGCTCGACTCGGTCGACGGCGGCCGCCGCTACCTGGGCCGCATCGGGGTGCGCGGCGCCGAGGAAGACGAGGAGCCGCTCCTGATCGACTGGCGGGCGCCCGCCGCGCGCGCCTTCTACACCGCGACCGCCGCCGCCCCCCAGGGTGTACGGCTGCGCCGCCACCTGCACACCCGGGAGCGCAGGGTGGTCCGGGTCGACGACGAGCTGCTGGACGGCACCGCCCCCGCCCCGGCGGACATGGAGCTGTGCGGGGAGGCCGCGCTGCTGGCGGCGCTGCGGGCCGAACGGACCGGCCGCATGCGCGACGTCGTGGCCACCCTCCAGACCGAGCAGGACCGGATCATCCGCTCCCCGCACGCCGGGGTGATGGTCGTGCAGGGAGGCCCCGGCACCGGCAAGACCGTCGTCGCCCTGCACCGCGCCGCCTACCTGCTCTACAGCCACCCCCGGCTGGACGAGCGCGGAGTGCTGGTGGTCGGCCCGAACCCGGTGTTCCTCAGCTACATCAGCCAGGTCCTGCCCGGCCTGGGGGAGACCAGTGTGCTGCTGTCCACGGTGGGGGAGCTGTTCCCCGGCGTCACGGCCCTCGAACGGGAGGACGCCGCGGTCGCCGAGGTCAAGGGACGGCTGGTGATGGCCGAGGTGCTGGCCGCCGCCGTACGGGCACGCCAGGCGGAGGTGGGCGGGCCCGTCGAGGTGATCGTCGAGGGCGAGCCGCTGAGCCTGGAGCCGGAGCTGCTGATCGACGCGGCCGAACGGGCCCGTGCCGACGGGCTGCCGCACAACCTCGCCAGGCCCGTCTTCTGCCGGATCGTCATCGAGGAGCTGGCCCGCCGCATGGCGGGCGTGGTCGCCGGGATGGAGGAGCAGATCGAGGCCGACCTGGCGGGCCGGATCGACTCCGCCGCGCTGGAACAGGCCGTGGCCAAGGACCTGGCCGGGCTCTTCGGGCAGGACGCGCCGCCGGTCGACCGGCACGAGCGGGAGCACGCCGAGTTCGAGGAGGCGGAACGGGCCTGGCTGAAGGCGCTGCCGTACGATCCGCAGGTGCGCGCGCTGCTGGAGTGGCTGTGGCCCGCGCTGACCCCGCAGCGGCTGCTTGAGGAACTGTTCGCCGACCCCAGGGGGCTGGCCGAGGCCGCGCCGCAGCTGACGCCCGCCGAACGGGAACTGCTGCTGCGCGAACCCGGCGGCGGCTGGACCCCGGCCGACGTGCCGCTGCTCGACGAGGCGGCCGAACTGCTCGGTGAGGACCGCCGCGCCGAACGGGCCAGGCAGGCCAGGGAGCGCGCCAGGCAGATCGAGTACGCCCAGGGCGTCCTGGACATCGCGCGCGGCTCGCGCTCCGGCGAGGACGAGAACGACGACGAGGCCGAACTCCTCAGTGCCGCCGACCTGCTGGACGCCGAGTTGTTCGCCGGCCGCCATGAAGGACAGGATCTGCGCACGGTCGCCGAACGGGCCGCCGCCGACCGGACGTGGGCCTTCGGCCACGTGATCGTCGACGAGGCCCAGGAGGTCCCGCCCATGGCCTGGCGCCTGCTGGTACGGCGCTGCCCGACCCGTTCGTTCACTGTGGTCGGCGACATGGCCCAGAGCGGTCAGACGGCGGGCGCGCGCTCCTGGACGCAGGCGCTGGAGCCGTTCTTCGGGACGCGCTGGCGGCTTGAGCGGCTCACCGTCAACTACCGGACCTCGGCCGAGGTCATGTCCGCCTCGGACCGGGTGCTCACGGCGATCCATCCCGATCTCGAACCGGCGCGCGCCGTACGCGCGGGCGGTGTCCGGCCGTGGCGCGCCCGGGCCGAGGCGGCCGACCTGCCCGCCAGGCTGGCCGGCCTGGCGGCGCGGGAGGCGGCGGCAGGGACGGGGAGCGTCGCGGTGATCACGCCACGCGAGGACCTGGCACGGCTGGCCGAGGCCGTCCGCGCCGCCGTCCCCGACGCCTCCTGGGGGCGTGAGCCCGACCTGGAACGACGCGTCGTGGTGCTGACGGCCCGCCAGTCCAAGGGGCTTGAGTTCGACTCGGTGGTGCTGGCCGACCCGCAGGCCGTGCTCGACGGCTCCTCGCACGGTCTCAACGACCTGTACGTGGCGCTGACCCGCGCCACCGAACGCCTGGCCGTGCTGCACCCCGGGCCGGTTCCCCCGGTGCTTGAGCACCTGGAGGAACGCGAGCCCTGAGGCGGTGCTCACACCGCCGGTGGGGCCGTCTCGGTCAGCCGCCCCTCGGACAGGCGCAGCCAGCGGCCGACCCCGACCTCGGCCAGGAACCGTTCGTCGTGGCTGACCACCACGAACGCCCCCCGGTAGGCGTTGAGCGCAGCCTCAAGCTGACCGACGCTGACCAGGTCGAGGTTGTTGGTCGGCTCGTCCAGCAGCAACAACTGGGGGGCCGGTTCGGCGTACAGGACGCAGGCCAGGGTGGCGCGCAGCAGCTCACCGCCGGACAGCACCCCGGCGGGCAGGTGGGCGCGGGCACCGCGGAACAGGAAGCGGGCCAGCAGGTTCATCCGCTCGGCCTGCGGCATGCCGGGCGCGGAGGCGGCCAGGTTCTCGGCCACGGTCAGGTCCGGGTCCAGCAGGTCGAGCCGCTGGGACAGGTAGGCGATGCGGCCCTCGGCCCGCCTGACCGTGCCGCCCTCCGGCTCCAGGTCGCCGTTGACCACACGTAGCAGGGTGGACTTTCCGGTGCCGTTGGGGCCGGTCAGGGCGATCCGCTCCGGGCCGCGGACGGTCAGGTCCAGGCCGTGGCCGGCGAACACGGGGCGCTCGCCGTAACGGACCTGCATCCGCTCGCCGAGGAAGACGGTGCGGCCCGCCGGGACGTCGGTCCCGGGCAGCTCCAGTGTGATCCTCTGCTCGTCGCGCAGGGCACGGCCCGCCTCGTCCAGGCGGGCCTTGGCGTCGCCGACCCGCGCGGCGTGCGTCTCCTGGGAGCGTGCCGCCGACTCCTGGGCGTTACGCTTCATCGTCCCGGCGAAGATCTTCGGCAGCCCGGCGCTCTTGAGGTTGCGGGCGGCGTTGCCCGCCCGGCGTTCGGCCCGCTCCCTGGCCTGCTGCATCTCCCGCTTCTCCCGCTTGACCTCCTGCTCGGCGGTGCGGATGTTCTTCTCCGCGACCTGCTGGGCGGCCCGTACGGCCTCCTCGTAGGCGGTGAAGTCGCCGCCGTAGAAGCGGATCTCGCCCCGGTCGAGTTCGGCGATGCGGTCCATGCGGTCCAGCAGCGCCCGGTCGTGGCTGACCAGCAGCAGGCAGCCGTTCCAGTTCTCGATCACGCCGTAGAGCCGGTGGCGCGTGTCGAGGTCGAGGTTGTTGGTCGGCTCGTCCAGCAGCAGGACGTCCGGCTGCCTGAGCAGCTGCGCCGCCAGGCCCAGGGAGACGATCTGGCCACCGCTGAGGGTGCCCAGGCGCCGGGTGAAGGGGATGTCGCCGAGACCGAGCCGGTCGAGCTGGGCGCGGGTGCGTTCCTCGATGTCCCAGTCGTTGCCGACGGTGGTGAAGTGCTCCTCGCTCGTGTCGCCGGACTCGATGGCGTCCAGCGCCCTGATCACCGGGGCGATGCCCAGGACCTCGGCCACGGTAAGGCCGCCGGTCAGGGGCAGGTTCTGCGGGAGGTAGCCGAGCACGCCCTCGACGGACACGCTGCCGCGGGCCGGCCGGTGCTCACCCGCGACGAGCTTGAGCAGCGTGCTCTTGCCCGCGCCGTTGGGCGCGACGAGTCCCGTACGGCCGCCGCCCACGGTGAAGGACAGGTCCTCGAAGAGCGGGGTGTCGTCGGGCCAGGAGAAGGAGACGCTGGAAAAGACGATGAACGACGCGTCGGACATGACGAAGACCTCAGATGTGCGCAGGGCGTACCGTGCCGCCCTGTGGCGGGAGAAAAGGGGAACGAAGGAAACGACGGCACGACCACGGCGGCGCATCACGCGCTCCTGCTCGCGGCCTGCCATCCCGGGTATCACCCGGAGATGTCGTCGTCCCCTGCCATGTCCACTCTTTCGGTCTTTGTCACGGAATTCGCGAAACCTCGCGTCCGGCCATGGTAGCCGGGCTTCCCCGGGGACGCGAACGGTTAACGCGTCCCCGGGCGTACGGGAGGCGCCTCAGCGGTGTGGATGCCCGGCGTCGTCTCCCGGGCCGTGCGCCAGGTCACGCGCCGGGCTGTGTGGCAGGCCGGACTCCTCGGCGGGCTCCGGCCGTACCCGCGCGAGGGCCCGGCCGGCCAGTTCGGCCAGATGGCCGACCCGGTAGTACAGCCGGGGCGGGACGTACGGGAGCAGCGCGGACTGCCGCTGGCACAGCAGCGTGAACGCCTGCTCCGGGGGCAGGCCGATGTAGCGCGGCAGGTTCTCGTACCACCGGGCGCTGCGGCGGGCCGTGCGCTGGGCGGGGAGGATCACGGCCTTGCGCTCACGTTCGTAGCGGACCAGGGCGGGCTGCAGCGGCAACCCGCTGTGCAACGCCCTGACCAGGAAGGCGGCGTCCCCCAGCGCCAGGGCGGTGCCCGCGCCGATGGAGTAGTGCGTGGTGTGCGCGGCGTCCCCGACCAGGACGAGGTTGCCGCGCTGCCACCTCCTGTTGGTCAGGGTGCGGAAGTTCAGCCAGTGCGCGGTGCCGCCTGGCTGGGAACGGCCGACCAGCGGGTGCCCGTCCAGGGTGTCGGCGAACAGCTTCTCCAGTACGGCGAGGCTGTCGGCCTCGTTCGTCTGGTCGAGGCCGAGCCCCCGCCAGGTCTCGGGGGAGCACTCCACGACGCAGGTGCTGTGGCCGCGGTCGAACCGGTAGCCGTAGCACCAGATCCAGCCGTGCGCGGTCTCCACGAAGGCGAAGACGAAGGTCTCGAAGACCTTGGTCGTGCCGAGCCACATGTAGACGTTGCGTCCCGTCTCGACCTTGGTGCCGAAGTGGTCGGCGTGGCGTTCACGCATCACGCTGTTGACGCCGTCGCCCGCCACGACCAGGTCGGCGTCGGCGACCTCCTCCTCGGCGGCGATCTCCCGTTCGAACTCGACGTGGACGCCGAGGGAGCAGGCGCGTTCGGTGAGGATGTCGAGCATCCGCTGCCTGCCGATGCCGTAGCCGTTGGTCCCGGGCTGCGACGCCACCGTCGTGTGGCCGTCGAAGTACGCGACCTCGGTGTCCCAGCGGACGGAGTTCTCACCGATGACGCGCGCCGACTCGGGGTCCACGTTGTGCAGGTCGCCGAAGAGCTCGTCCAGGTAGGTCACGCCCCAGCCGTGCGTCGAACCGGCGGGGTTGCGCTCGTAGATGGTGATGTCGTGAGACGGGTCAACCAGCTTCATCAGGATCGAGAAGTACAGGCTGGCGGGTCCACCGCCGACGCAGGCGACCTTCACATGGACTCCCGTTGCACCGCAAGGTAATCAGATCGTGACAGAGAGTAACATGTGCGGTGTGTGGGGCGGCCATCTCATCCGGCCGAGTCCCGGTCATGAGATGGCCAATTATCGGGAAGATCCCAAACCGGTCATGCCGGCGGCGCCGTACCAGGCGGCCGGTGGCCTGGCGGACGGGGGACGACGGCCACGGGCCCGCGGGCGTGGCCGAGCAGGGAGTGGACGGTCGAGCCGAGGAGCGCGACCCGCCCCGGGGCGCCCACGACGACCAGCTCCGCGGTGGCCGAGGCCTCGGCGAGCACTCCGGCCGGGTGCCCGTGCACCACCTGTTCGACGAGGGGGACGTCGGGGAACCTCTCCCGCCAGCCCGCCAGCGACTCGGCCAGCAGCCGTTCCTCCTCGCGGCCGACGCCCTCGACGTCGTAGACCAGCGGCTGCATGTCACCGGGGAACGCGGCCACCGGGTGGGTCCAGGCGTGTACGGCCCGCAGCGGCAGGCGGCGCAGCAGCGCCTCCTCGAAGGCGAAGCGCAGGATGTGCTCCTGCCCGGGTTCCCCGGTCGCGCCGACGACGACCTCCCCTCCTCCCTCCTCGCGCGGGCGCACGACCACCAGCGGGCAGGGGCAGCGGACGGCGAGGTCACGGCTGACCGAGCCGAGCAGCAGCCCGGTGAACCCGCCGCGTCCCCGGCCGCCGACCACGACGAGCTGCGCGGTCCCGGCGGCGGCGGCGATCGCCTCCGCGGCGGCGCCGTCGAGGACCTCGGTGGTGATCTCGGTGGAGGGAGCCTCGGCGCGCGCCCGTTCGGCGGCCCGGGCGAGCAGTTCACGGCAGGCGGCCCGCGACGCGGGCCCCCAGTGCGCGGGCTGCGGGACGAGCGGGACGTCGTAGGCCCAGCGCAGGGTGACGTGCACCAGGCGCAACGGCGCCCGCCGCAACGCGGCCGCCGTGGCCGCCCAGGCCGTCGCGTCGAGAGAGGCCTCGGAACCGTCGACGCCGGCGACGACGGGCTCTGTCATGGTCATTACCTTGCTCCGTCCGTGCCACGCTCGCGTGTTCCCCTTCCTAGATGCTCCCCGGTCCTCCGACCTGCGGGGTAGGGGCGAACGTCCCACGGGAACCGGCGGCGGGGGCCGGGAGCCGGGCAAGCAGGCGGAAGGTCCCGGCGGGGTGGGACTTTCCGCCCTGCCGCTTCCCACGGTCCTGCGCCGACCATGAAGAGGGAGGTGACCACGATGGCCGGAGACCACGATGTCGTCGTCGGCACCGGCCTCTCCGGGACGGACGGGGCGCTCCCGCGGCACGGCGCCGAGCCCTGTCGCGGTCGTCCCGGCCCTGGTGAGGCCGGGGAGACCGGGGAAGGAACACACGTGCCCGGCCGTTCCCTGGGTACGGGGGAGCATGGCAGGAAGGGGAGACAGGTCATGACGGTGCGGGTGATGGACGTCATGGGGCTGGTGGCCATCGCGGTCCGCCCCGAGGCGACGTTCGCCGAGCTGGTCGCGACGATGCGCCGCTTCAAGGTGGGGGCCGTCGCGGTGATCGACGCCGAGGGGCGCCCCGTCGGGGTGGTGTCCGAGGCCGATCTGCTGCTGAAGGAGATCGCCGCCCAGAGCGGGCCGCCGAGCGGGGAGGACGTTCGCGAGAAGCCGGGCAGGACCGCAGGGGAGCTCATGAGCAGGCCCGCGCTGACCGTCACCCGCCAGACCCCGGTGCGGGAGGCGGCCCGGCTGATGCACGCCAACCGGATCAAGCAGCTGCCGGTGGTCGACGCCGCCAGCGGGAAGATCGCCGGGACCGTGCACCAGGCCGACCTGCTGAAGGTCTTCATCAGGCCCGCCGCCGACATCCTGACGGAGATGGCCGACGCCGTCGCCGATCTGGGGCTGAACACGGGTGGCCTGACGATCACGATCGAGGGGTCCGTGGTCCGCGTCGAGGGACGTGTGGCCAGACGCTCGCAGATCGCCGCGCTCGTGGAGGCGGGCCGCAGGATCGAGGGGGTCGTCGACGTCGAGGCCGACATCGCCTACGACCGCGACGACGTGCTGAGCGCCTCCTCGGCCCGCCTCTGAGCG
This sequence comes from Streptosporangium sp. NPDC020072, assembly GCF_040631445.1. Lineage (NCBI taxonomy): Bacteria > Bacillati > Actinomycetota > Actinomycetes > Streptosporangiales > Streptosporangiaceae > Streptosporangium > Streptosporangium sp. NPDC020072. Next base: position 380,719 of record NZ_JBEYAB010000006.1, read on the forward strand.
GCACCCGGGGCGGACCGGCCCGCACGAAGGGGGAAGAGCATGCCCGAACCCACCGCACCCGTCGTCGTCGCGACCGACGGCTCACCGTCGGCCACGGCCGCCGTGCGATGGGCCGCCGCCGACGCGGCCCGCAGGGCGCTGCCCGTGCTGATCGTGCACGTCGTCGAACGCTGGCCGTACGGGATCTCGGCGTTTCCCCCGCAGGGGTGGCAGGACGCGATGGCCGAGGCCGGTGACCGGGTGCTCACCGAGGCGGCGCAGGCCGCGACGGAACGCACGCCGGGCATCGACGTGACCACCGAGCTGGCCGGGGGAACGCCCGCCGACGTCCTGCGTGAGCGGGCCGCCACCGCGACCGAGCTCGTCATCGGCGGCCGGGGGACGGGCGGTTTCGCCGGCGCGCTGCTCGGCTCGACGGTCCTGCGGCTGGCCGGGCACGTCAGGGGCGCCGTCGTGGTCGTCAGGGCCGGGCAGGACGGCCCCGGCGAGGAGGTCGTCGTCGGCGTCGACGGCTCAACCGACGGCGCGGCGGCCCTCGGATTCGCCTTCGAGCAGGCCCGGCTGCGCGGCGCCGTCCTGCGGGCGCTGTGCGCCTGGCACGTGCCGCTGCGCACCGTCATGCCGGACAGCGCCCACGACGTCACCGGGATCCAGCGGGAACAGCAGCGGGTGGTCGCGGAACGGCTGGCCCCGTGGCGGGAGATGTATCCCGGGATCGAGGTCGTCGAGGAGGTGACCTACGGCCATCCGGTCTCGGCCCTGACGGACGTCTCCGGCCAGGCGGCCCTGCTGGTCGTCGGCTCCCGGGGACTGGGCGCGGTCGGCTCGGTGGTGCTGGGATCCGTCAGCCGGGACGTGCTCCAGCACGCCCGCTGCCCGGTCGCCGTGGTCCGCCCCTGAGGCCGTCGCCTCCCCACGTGCCCACCCGCCGAAGGCCCGGCCGGGTCCAAAGTCCCGGGACGGACGGGTCCGCCGCCTCTGGGGGGTCCCGTTCCCCCGGCAGAGACTTGACCTGAGGCAGGGATCCGCACGCCCATGAGGAGGACGAGATGACAGACTTCCCGGCCAGGGGTATCCGTGACGTCGTCGTCGCGGCCGACGGCTCGGCGGGGGCGAAGGACGCGGTCGCATGGGCCGCCGACGACGCCTTCCGCAGGCACGTGCCGCTGCGGATCGTGCACGTCGTGGAACGCGGCCCCTATGACATCCCCCGTTTCTCCACCCTCGAATGGCCGGGACCCCTGGTCCTGAGCGGCAGGAAGATCCTGGAGGAGGCCGAACGGGAGGCGCGCGAACGCCAGCCGTCGGTGGAGGTGGGCACCGAGCTGATCGAGGGTGACCTCGTCCGGTCCCTGACGGAACAGGCCGCGGGCGCGGTGGAGATCGTGCTCGGCAGCAGGGGGCTCGGCGGTTTCACCGGGGCCCTGCTCGGTTCGGTGAGCACCCGGGTGGCCGTGCACGCCCACGGCCCGGTGGTCGTCGTCCACCCCGGCGGTGGGGCGCGCCGCGAGGTCGTCGTCGGCGTCGACGACGATCCGCACTGCGAGCCCGCGCTGGCCTTCGCCTTCGAGCAGGCCGCGCTGCGCGGTGGCCCGCTGCGCGCCGTACACGCCTGGCAGCTTCCGGTGCACGCCTTCGCGCCGGAGATCGTCTACGACATGGATGAGATCCGCCGCGCGCAGTTCCGGGTCGTCAAGGACCGGGTCGGCGCCTGGCAGGAGAAGTTCCCCGAGGTGACCGTGCTGGAGGACGTCCAGAGCGCCCACCCCGTCGACGCCCTCGTCGACGCCTCGGCCACGGCGGACCTGGTCGTGGTCGGCTCGCACGGCAGGAGGGCCGTCGCCGCCGCGCTGCTGGGATCGGTCAGCAGGGGAGTGCTGCACCACGCGCGCTGCCCGGTCGCGGTCGTCCGTTCCTGAACCCCGAAGACCCATCCGCACGTGTGAGGAGAGACCATTGATCCTGGTGGGAGTCGACGGGTCACGATCCGCGCTCGAAGCCGTGAGCTGGGCCGTACGGGAGGCCGGGCTGCGCCGTACCGGCCTGCGGGTCGTGCACGTCATGCCCTCCTGGCCCTTGGAGGCGGGTGAGGGCACCCCGCACGCCGAGGTCGGCCGGTGGATGCGCGAGGGCGCCGAGTCCACGCTGGAAGACGCGCTCGGCCGGATCCGCGAGGCGGGCGGCGACGTGGAGGTGACGTCGGAGCTGCTGCCCGGTGGCGACCCCAGACGGGCCCTGATCGAGGCGGCGGCGGACGCCGGGCTGCTGGTCGTCGGCAGCCACGGGCTCGGCGGATTCGAGGGCATGCTGCTGGGCTCGGTCGCGCTGGGGGTCGCCGGGCACGCGCCCTGCCCCGTGGCCGTCGTACGGCGTGCGCCCGTCCAGCCGCGCGGACGGGTGGTCGTCGGCGTCGACGGCTCCCCGGCGGGGGCGGACGCCGTGGCCTTCGCCTTCGCCGAGGCCGAGACCAGGGGCGCGGAGCTGCATGCGGTGCACGCCTGGAGCCGGCCCATCGTGGGCTGCGGGCCGTTCGCGCTCGCCGACGCCGAGGAGGCGGCCCAGCGGGAACGGCGCGCGCTGGCCGAGGCCCTGGCGGGCCAGGGCGAACGTCACCCGGACGTCAAGGTTGTCGAGTGGCTGGAGTACGGCCATCCGGTCGAGGCGCTGCGGGAGGCGTCACTGGAGGCCGACCTGCTGGTGGTCGGATCACGCGGACGCGGCGACCTGAAGGGGTTGCTGCTCGGCTCGGTGAGCCACTCGCTGCTGCACCACGCCGCCTGCCCGGTGGTCGTGACCCCCTTCCCGGGAAGGGCTCCCGGAAGGGCCGGAGATCGCGAGTCCGCCCCACGTGCGGCTTCGCACAGGACGTGAGAACCCTCGCAGGGGGATATGCCATGGGTACACGAAGAACTCCCGACCGCCGGGTGGCCCTCGTGGCCGCGGCCCTGGGCGCCGGGACCGTCCTGACGGCCTGCGCCCCCGGTGTCGTCCTCACCGTGGGGCCGCCTGCGGGCGCGCCCGCCCTCGTGTTCACCGATGTCCTTGAGGAGCACAACGCCCAGGACGTGTTCTTCGCCCAGCGGATGATCCAGCACCACCGGCAGACGCTGATCATGACCGAGATGGCCGCGGCACGCGCGGCGGACCCCGAGGTCAGGGCGACGGCCGAACGGATCGGACGGGCCCAGAAGGCCGAGATCGACCAGCTGACCGCCTGGCTGAAAGGCTGGGGGGACCAGGTCCCGCCCCCCGATCCGTGCATGAGCCCGGGCAACGGCGACGTGAGGTGCCGTGGAGACGAGGACGTCGGACCCGGCGCGGACCGGGGACCGTACGTGATGGACCCCTCCGACCTGGAGGCGCTGAGCAGGACGTCCGGGGCGGACTTCGACCGGATGTTCCTGAACCTGATGATCCGCCACCACAGCGATGAGATCGCCCTGGCCGGGATCGAGCAGCGGGACGGGTTGTCGCCGAAGGCCAAGGCCCTGGCCTCCTCGATCACCACGGCCAGAACCGCCGAGATCGTTCACATGCGGTCGATGCTCGTGCGGTTCTGAACGGGTTCTCCGGCTCCGCCACGCCGTTGTGGAGGAGCCGCCCGGGCGGTCTGGGGATGAGTCCGCCCGGGCTCGAAGGGCGCGCCCCCGCCGAGGGCGCACCCCCGATGCTCCGTGCCGGCCGGGGCCGGCACGGTCTCACGGTCCCGGAGGGCCGTCAGACGGGCAGCACCCGCAGGGCGGGGTAGTTGACCGAGTTCAGGTACAGCTTGTCGGTGCCGTGTTCCTTCTCCAGCTCCAGGACGAACCGGTAGCGGTAGAGCCCCGGCTTGGCGTCGCTCATCACCGCCCCGGCCCAGTAGTAGTAGACGGCGGTGTACTCGTCGCGCATCCGGTCGGGACCGCCGTAGACCTTCAGCTCGGTCATGATCCGGCGTTCGGCGACGTCGTCCTCGTCACCCTTCTCGACGTCGAGGAAGACCAGGTTGTTGATCTTCGGCATCGGGGGCCAGGTGCCGTCGGGACGGCGGTGCATGTCGATCGGGCGGATGATCCAGTTGATCACCTGGCCCTGCTTGCAGATGGTCTCCAGGTGGTCACCACCCTGGCCGACGCCGCCGACGCTGTTGTCCATCATGTAGAGGCAGCCGTCCAGGGACTTCGTCGCGGCGGCCCTCTCCATGTCGACGAGGGTCACCACGTTCAGCTGGACGGAGTTGAGCTGGCCGCGGTCGGCGAAGTCCGTGGCCGCGTACGCCTGGGTCATCGGCCTTACCTTCCCTCTGGGGCGGGACCGGCCAGGACGGGCCTGGCGGTCGGAGTGAACGGCGTGCTGACGGTGCCGAGCAGGAAGGAGAGCCGGTAGGGGACCGGTTCGGTGATGTCCTGCTTGACCTCGGCGGTCCAGAACACGATGTCGGTTCCGGGGTACACCTTCCGCACGGGCTCGGCGATCCGCGGGTCGATCTCGATGTCGGTGAGGGACACGTAGGTCTCGCACTCAAGCGGGAGCACGTTCCACAACAGGGTGTCACCCTTGTGCACCAGGCTGCGCAGCCCGGGGGTGCCGAACCCGGTCGACCCGGCGGCCCTGTTGGTGTCGTAGAGGTAGAGGTTGTCGTCCAGGTTCTCCGACGCGAGCGCGGCCACGGGGTCGACCACCGCGGTGATCGTCACGGGCCGGGCGGGCCGGCGCTGGGACTGTCTGGTTCTCGGGGGCATGCGGCTCCTCCGTTTCGAAGACGTTCCGGCTCGGTCCGGGTCAGCCGACGGCCGGGACGGGCGGCAGCGGAAGCACGCCCAGTCCGGCGCCGGTGAACCCGTTGCGCTTCGGATCGCTGATGATCTTCAGGCTTGACGTGCAGGTCAGGTCGACGGACTCCCAGACCAGCTCGTCGTTGCGCTCGACCAGCTCGTGCAGCTGGACGTGCACGGTGTACGAGTAGACGCCGGGCCTGCTCGTGTCCACGGTCGCGGCCCAGTACCAGCCGTCGTAGACCATGTCGGGCGAGCCGTACTGGGCCGGGTAGATGATCTTCTCGGTGACGGCCGGGCCGGTGATGTCGGTGATCACCGGGGCCGGGTAGTTGTAGGCGTCGGCGCCGCTGGTGGTCTTGCCGGTGACGTCCAGCAGCTTGGCCGCGGTGAGCCCGCGCCCGCTTTGCCGGCCTGCGCGCTTGCCGACCCGCTGCTGCAGCCGCTTGAGGTCGGCCTCGCTCACGCCGCCCTCGCCGCTGAGCGCGGCGAGCTCCTCCAGCGTGCGCCGGTCGTCGGCGCGCTCCTGCTCGGCCAGGTAGTTGCGCGGCACCGTCGGGGGGATCGCCCCCAGCGCCGCGGGCAGCCAGTTCAGCACCTGCTCGGTCGCCTGCGACCCGTCGAGGAAGTAGGTGCCGGGCACGATCGTTTCAAGCTGTTCGGTTCCCACTCCGGTGGAACCGATGAACTTCATGTTGTCGAACCAGTACGTGTTCCCGTCGAGCGAGCGCGTCTTCAGCGCGTTCTCGACATCGAAGAGCACGATGATCCCGTGTTGCTGGGCCATGAGACCGCCTTTCGCGGAACAGGGTTCACACGCGCAGCAGCGCGGGTGAGTCGACGTACAGCACGCTGTTGGGTCCTTCGTGGAGCTTGAGGGAGAGCCGGTACCGGTAGGGCACACCGGGCACCATGTCGTAGGGCACGACGCCCTCCCACACCAGCAGGTCGTGGTTGTCGTGCCCGTTGGAGGCCGTGGCGTCGACGCCCAGGGCGGGCACGACGGCGGACTCCACCGGGTACGGCTGCGCGGCCTGACCGGTCGTTTCGTCCGGGAGCGGGGCGACCGCGCCGGACAGGAACTCGATGGACTGGATCTCGACCGGGGTCTGCACGTCCACGTGGATGGGCGTCCAGTGGACGACCTGTCCCGGGACCACCGCCGTGACGAGGTCGGGAGTCCCCTGGTGCTGGCTCCCGGCCGTACTGTCGTCGACCAGCGAGAGATTGCCGTTGTGCAGCGTCCGGTCGGACAACGCCCCGACGGCGTCGACCATCACGACGATGTTGACCTTTTCCTTCATCTGTCCTCCCGTGTCGGGTGTCATTCGGGCACCTGGACGGCCAGGCGCTCAGCCCCGGTCTCTGACCAGGGGCGTCTTGCCGACGGTGGTCCGTTCGATCTGCGGCGACGCGGGCGGTACGAACACCAGGCGGAAGCCGTAGCCGGTCTGCTCGATGGCCGCCGCGTTGGCCTCCCGGTCGTTGAAGAGCGACAGGGAGGCGGGCAGCGCCTGGAGGAACAGCCGCCGCGTCCCGCTCGCGCCCAGCGCCCGCTCGACGGCCGCGGTCGTACCGTCGGGGTCGTCCACCGCCGCGAGCAGGGTGAGGGTCCGGTCCTCACGGTGGTTGTGGAACTGGAGCTCGTGCGCGATCAGGTCCAGGTCGACGCCGGTCGCCGAGCGCAGCCGCGTGCGCAGGGCCGCGTAGGCCAGCGTCGCCGAGTACTGGCTGTCGTTGAGGTGCAGCACGTCGGCGGTGCGTCCGGCGAACTCGAACCTCTCGGTGCGCAGCCCGGGGCCGTCCAGGGCGGGTCGGCGGATCATCCGGTCCCCGAGCTTGAGACGCAGCAGCGGCGCCTCGTCGGCGTGCAGCCGGGTGACGACCAGCTCGCCCTCCTCGCCCTCGGCGACGGCGCGGCCGTGCTCGTCCACGATCTCCACCAGGTGCAGCCCGGGTACGGCGGACAGCGCGGGCGAGGTGTGGTCGAGCTGGAGCCCGATGCACTCGGCCTGGGTCGCGGCGAAGTAGCTGAGGATCGACACGTTGGGGAAGAACGCCTGCAACTCGTCACGCTTGCGCTGCGGCAGGGAGCCGCTGCCGTACATGGCGACCCGGAAGTCGGCCCTGGCCTGCGGGGACAGGCCCGCGCCCAGTTCGGGCAGGAGCGCGATGCCGGCGGTGATGCCCATCAGGGCCTTGTGGCCGGGGTAGGAGAACATGTGCTCCAGCACCGGCGCGCTGACCGGTCCCGCGCCGATGTAGTTGACCCCGGGGACGCTCGCCAGGACGCCGCCGACCATGGTCCCGCTGCTCCACATCTGGTAGTCGGCCAGGGTGGTGAACAGCCAGCGCGGCGCGGGACCGCGCAGGTAGCGGTTGAGCTGGTAGGCGCCCATGAACGCCCCGGAGATGCGGTAGGTGTCGCGCAGCTCCCGCAGGGAGTACACGATCTCCAGGGGCGTGCCGTCGCCGGTGCCGCCGCTGGCCACGACCTCGAACCCGCCCCGGTCGAGCGGCACGACCATCCCGGCCCGCGGGCCCATGAACATGTCCCGCTGCACGATCTTGTCCGACAGGGGGATCCGCTCCCACTCGGTCATGTCGGCGGGGACGTCGCGGATGCCGAAGTAGTGCAGCCGCTCGCGCCACAGCGGGTTGAGCAGGCTGATGCCGACGAGCTGCTGCAGGCGGCGGAACACCAGCGCGTTCTGCAGGTCGAGCGGGGACTCGCAGTACGGGACGCCGGTGAGCCGCCCGCACTCGTCCAGCCTCTCCGCGAACGACGTCAGCCGGGTGACGTCATCGACCGAGCGGGGCCGTAGCTCCTCCTCGGGGATCAGCTGTGCCGCCAGCCGTGCCGAGGCGGCGATGTCAAAATCCGTAATTGTCATGATTGACTCCCGTTCCGCTGGTCGTGCCGGGCCGTGGCGCTCGCGCGCAGCACCCGTTGCCCGATGTCCCTGATCTCGGCGATGAGCATGGCCAGGTGATCGGCGTCGATCAGGTGGTTCATCACCACCACCCGCAGCGCCGCCGTCCCCTGGATGTCGACCTTGGAGATGAAGAAGCGCCCGCCGCCCCGTATCCGGTTGCGGATCTCCAGCTGCAACCGGTGCGCGGCCGCCGGTTCCATCCCGTCCGGCAGATACCGGAAGCACAGGATGTTGGACTCCGGCTCGTGCGCCACGGCGAAGTCCGGCTCGGCGGCGATCATCCGGTGCGCCTGCCGGGTCACCTCGCACAGCCGGTCGATCTTCTGCTCGAACAGCGCCGGGCCGTAGACCGACCAGACCGTCCAGAGCGGCATGATCATCGGGCGCTTGGTGCACTCGAAGTTCTTGTCCGCGCTGTCGTAGGCGCTGTATATGTCCGGTTCCTCGTCGAAGACATAGCTGGCGCGCTGCTGGAACGCTCCGCGCGCCGCCGTACGGTCCCGGTAGAACAGCAGCGTGCACGGCGCCGGCATGAACAGCATCTTGTGGGCGTCCCAGGTCAGGGAGTCGGCCAGTTCGATGCCGCGCAGCTTGTCCCGGTGCTGCTCCGACAGCAACAGGCTCGCCCCGTGCGCCCCGTCCACGTGGAGCCAGAGCCCGTGGCGGCGCGCCAGGGCGGCGAGGTCCTCCAGCGGGTCGAAGGCGCCGAGCGACGTGGTTCCGGCCGAGGCCACCAGGCAGAACGGCCGCAGGCCGCGTCGTTTCGCCTCGTCCAGCACCGACCCCGCCAGGTCGGGGCGGATTCGTCCCGCCTGGTCGACCGGCAGCCGGATGATCTGTCCTTCACCGATGCCCAGCACCCCGGCCGCCCGGGTCACGCTGTAGTGGGCCTCCTCGCTGATCGCGATGGCCGGCAGGCCCGGCGCGCCACCGGCGCCGCGCGTCCAGATCTGCGGGAAGGCGTGGTTGCGGGCGGCCAGCAGCGCGGTCAGGTTGGCCAGGGAGCCCCCCGACGTCGTCACCATGGCGAACCGGTCGCGGTCCCAGCCGATGAACCGGTTGAGCTCCTCGGCCATGAGCCGCTCGGCGACGTTGGGGAGCTGCCCGGCCTCGTAGAAGGAGGAGGGCTGGTTGACCACCGAGCCGACCAGGTCGATGAGACCGGCCAGCGGCACCACGCCGGAGAACTGCCGCCCCATGTAGCCGGGGGAGTGGACCGGGATCCCGGTCTCGGTGTACAGGTCGACGATCTGCTTCACCCGGTCGGCGTCGAAGTCGGCGACGCGCTGCCGTTCGGGGGTCATCAGTTCCCGTGCGGCCTTGAGCAGCACCTGCGGGTCGATGAGGTCGAGTCCCCGGACCGACCGGTCGCCCAGATAGGCCGTCAGGCGGTCGACGATGTCCAGAGCGCCTTCGTGGAAACGTCCCGGGTCGAAGGCCGCGGTGAGGCCCGATGCGGAGTGCCAGAGGTCCTCACCGGTCGTCGGCTCGGGAAAGGAACTCTGGACATCGGAAAGTGAACTCGTCACGAATGATGCTCCAAATGATCCGGCGTCGAGAACTCTTACATCTCGATAGGAATTCGAAAATGGCGGCTCGAACTCTTCTTCGGACGCGTGGGATTCTCGCGGAAAATGCGTTTTCTACGGTGGTGCATCGAGCAGCAAAGGAACTCCGGTGCCCGAGGGCGCGCGGAGTCATTCATGTCTTCGCAGGTCCGTCCCGGGGGTAGAACGGTCCAACGCGGAGGGAGAACCCCAATCGACGGCATGGGAGAACCCGAAAAACTTTCGCTTTCCCCTGTTTTACCCGTTCGACCGGTACTGGTCGGTCCGGCGGTTCCGCCGGTTCTCAGGACCTGGTGAGGTCCTGTAGCCGGCGCAAAAGCAATCCGTCCCGAATTCCGTCCGCCGCACACGTTGGCACGCCCTTCATGCAGCAGACCTAATCATTAATGGCGGGAGTGATGCAAGTCGAGCGATAGGCGCGGATGGTGCGGTTACACATTGTGACCGAGGCGGGATAATGTTCTGGAAGTTATTACCGTTCGGTAAATGTGAGTTTTTCTCGCGAACCTTGATCAAGCTCGGGTTTTGAAATCCACACCCTTGGTGGCCCGCTCTTTCAACGGGACGTTTCTCCTGTATGCGGCAGCTTTCCCGAAACACGCTAGAAGCCTTAAGTGGGCTACATGTCAGCCTTCTTCGGCGTGTCGGTCATAAAAGTGGACACTTCTTATGTTTCTGGGTGGTGTCATGTCAACGGCATCCTGCGCGTGCCACCTTGGGCCGGACGGTGCCGTTTCACCGGACGCGGCGAGCCGTGATCGCCGATCTCACGCGCCCTGCCGCCGAGCACCGGGAGCCTATGGAACGCGAGCCGGTCCGGGTGCCCGGCGTGCCCTACGGGGACGTCATGCCGACGGCGTCCGTCGCGCAGGCCGTCGCCGCTGCCGGGGATTTCAGGCCCGCTCTCCCCGTTCCGTGCGAGGGGGTCCTGCGCCGGGACCGGCGATGGGCCCGCGTCAGGCCTCCGGCCGGTCCACGGCTCCGGACATGGGACGGCCCAGCAGGCCCGTGGCGACGGCCGCGACGTGCGGGGCCAGGTCGGCGGTCCGCGCCCTGGCCAGGGCGGGGGTGGCCACGACCGAGCGCAGGATGCCGATGCCGACCAGCCAGGCGCTGAGCAGTTCGGCCCGCAACTCGGCGTCGTCGCCCTCGGCCAGGTCCCGCAGGGCGTTGACGTAGGTGTGGCAGACCTCCTCGCGGAGGTGCCGCCGGGTGTCCTCGTGGGCGGAGGAGCGCAGCAGGGCGACCAGGGGGTGCTCGCCGCCGTACTCCGTCCAGTCCTGGTCGACGACCGTGCGCACCATGCGGGCGACCAGTTCCTCGTTCGGCCCGTCGAGCAGGTCGGCGGCGAGGTCGGCGGCGGTGGCCTCCTCGAAGAGCCGCTTCTTCGAGCCGAAGTAGCGGAAGATCAGGGTGGCGTCGACGTCGGAGTCTCCGGCGATGTCACGGACGCTGGTGGCGTCGTAGCCGTCGCGGGCGAAACGCAGTCTGGCGGCCTCCAGCAGACGTGCCCGGGTGGCCTCCCTGTCTCTCTTCCGCAACGCGGGCCCCTCCCTGTGTCATCGACCGTTGACATTCTACGTGGGGCCCGTGCTACGTTCCCTCAAGTCAGCGTTCGATGACTTGAGGGGGGAAATATGCGGACATATGTGGTTGCGGGGGGAACGAGCGGGATGGGGAGAGGACTGGCCTTACACTTCCTGCGCCGGGGCGACCGGGTGACGGCCGTGGGCAGCGATCCGGCCAGGGGGCGGCGTTTCCTCGAAGAGGCCGCCGGGCTGGGCGCGGGAGAACGGGCGACCTTCCTGCGGGCCGACCTGACCTCGGTCGCGGAGAACGCCCGGGTGATCAAGGAGGTCGGGGAGCGGTACGACGTACTGGACGGTCTGGTGTCCACCGCGATCCGTCACTTCCCCCGGAGGACCGAGACCGCCGACGGCTACGAGTCCACCTTCGCCCTCTACTACGTCAGCCGCTTCCTGCTCGCCTACGGCCTGACCGGCCTGCTCGAACGTGGCGAGAGCCCGATGATCGTGAACGTCTGCGGGGTCGGTATCACCAAGGGACAGGTCCACTGGGACGACCTGTCGCTCCGGCGTGGCTACGGCGGAATCAGGGCCCTGCTGCAGGGCGGGCGGGCCACGGACCTCCTGGGTGTCGCCTACGCCGCCAACCACCCGGACGGCCGCGTCCGCTATCTGCTGCACCATCCGGGCTTCACCGACAGCGGCACCGACAGCCTCGGGCAGCCGGCCAAGGCGGCCGTCAAACTGCTGGCCAGGATCGCCGCCCAGCCGGTCGAGAAGGCCATCGCGCCGATCATCGAGCTGATGGACGACCCGCCGGGCGGAGGTGGGCTGCTGGCCTACGACCGCCGCCGCCCGCTCGATCCCGCGCTACCTTCGCTCGACCCGGACGCCGCCCGCCGCCTGTACGACCTGACCGCTCACCTGCTGAACCTCTAGCCGTACGGCCAGAGCACCGGGAAACAGGAGCGGCCTCATGACCGGCGGCGACGCCGTGTCGACCTGCCTGCTGAAGCGGTCGCGGCACCGTCGGGACGGGCCGGTGCCCGGAGGGGCGGCGGCTGATGAACCGCCGGCCCGGATGTACAAGGCGTGGTTCCGCGCCAGACGTTGAACCATGTGGTTCATTGATGGTATGGTGAACCACATGGTTCAGCGAGAGGTTCTCGACCAGGTGTTCGCGGCGCTCTCCGACGGGACGCGCCGCGACATCCTCGTCCGGCTCGGCGAGGGACCCGCCACGGTCTCCGAACTGGCCGAACGCGCGGGGATCACGGTCACCGGGCTGGCCAAACACGTCAAGGTCCTCGAAGAGGCGGGCCTGGTCGCCACCGAGAAGGTCGGCAGAGTACGGCAGTGCCGCCTCGGACCGGAGCGCCTCACCGACGTGACGGCCTGGATCGGCCGCTACCAGCGGCTCTGGGAACGCCGCATGGACGGCCTGGACATCTATTTCACCCTGAGGAAAGGCACCGAGCGATGAACGACGCCTCCCAGCTCCGGATCACCCGGGTGCTCCCCGCCACCCCCGAGGAGGTCTTCGACGCCTACACCGACGCGGACAAGCAGAAGATCTGGTTCTCCATCCTCGACGAGCGCCCCGGCGTCGTCGAGATCGAGGTGGACCTGCGCGTCGGCGGCGTGCAGACCGCCGCGTGGGGGCCGGACGAGGACAACCTGTTCCGCGAACGGCAGACCTTCCTGGTGGTCGAGCGTCCGAACCGGCTGGTGTCGGAGGTGACCGGCAGCTCGCCCGACGGCGCGACCCTGACGACGCACGTCGAGGTCACCTTCGCCGAGCAGGCGGACGGCCAGACCTTGATGACCGTCGTCCAGTCCGGCTTCCCGACCGAGGAGACCCGTGACTTCTTCGCCAGAGAGGCGTGGGCGGGCGCGCTCGACCGGATCGAGACGTTCCTGCGGCGCGCGCCCCAGGACGCCCGGTGAGTCACGGGGAACGAGGAGCGAGCGTTCTGCGCAGGCCGTACACGACGGCCCCCGCGGCCAGCACCGCGCAACCGGCGACGACCACCGCGTCGGCCGGTCCCAGGCGCCGCGCCAGCCGTTGCTGTCCGGTGCGAGCCATGGGAGACCTCCGGCGGGATCGGACGTACGGGGGCCTCGCGCTCCGACCGTAGTGGCCGCAGTCCGCCGATCCCAGCCGGGACGTTCTCTCAGCGGGGTGTCACCCGGGCGTGTTCGTGCACCGCAGGTTGAAGGACGCCCAGTTGGAATAGGAGTGGGTGGGGGAGAGGATCTCGATCGCCTCCGAGTGGGTCCCCGGCGCGCCGATCAGCCAGGTCGTGCTGACCGACCTGGTCGTCTGGCCGAGGCCGAAGTACACCTCCTGTATCGGAGCGGAGGCGTTGTCGCTGCGGATCCAGCGGTAACGGACCGTTTCCGGGGTGAGCAGCACCGAGATCTGGCCGGTGAAGGTGAAGGTGTGCCCGCGTGAGCAGTCACCGCTCCAGCTTGTGGGGCTGACCCACACGTTGGCGGTGGGGTAGGCCAGGGCGCCGGAGGCCCCGGCCGGGGGCGGGCCGGTGACGGCTCCCGCCGGTGTCGCCGGAATCGCTGCCGCCACGCTCAACGCGGCGATCGCCGCCATTCGCGTCCAGTGCATCGTTGTTCCTCTCGTGAGGCCGGTGCGCTCAGTGAACAACGGCTCACAGAACCGGTCCATGACCGTCGGCGCCGAGGACGTTCACACCGCGACCGACGCCCCGCCCCGTCGGCCCCGTCAAGGACGGAAGTCGTCGGCGTGCTCCCGGGCCCACTCGGCGAACGTCTGGGCGGGCCTCCCGGTGAGTCTCTCGACGATGATCGAGGTCTCCGGGACGGCCCTGGTGCCCGCCTCCCAGGCACGCATGATCGCCTCGACCCCCATCCGGGGGATCTTCTCGCTCAGATCGGCCCGCGCCTCCTCGGGCGTCACCACCTCGACCGGGATCTCCCTGCCGATGGCCGCGCCGATGTGCCCGACCTGTTCGCGCAGGGTGAGCGCCTGCGGGCCGTACAGCGTGTAGGCCTGCCGCCCGTGCCCCTGCTCGGTCAGCGCCCGTACCGCGACCGCCGCCATGTCCCGTTCACCGACCGGGGCGATCATCGAGTCCGGGTACGGCAGCCGCACGGCCTCGCCCTTCTTGATCGGCTCCGTCCACCACCAGCGGGTGTTGGTCGCGAACATCCCCGGGCGGACGAAGGTCCACGAGATCCCGGACTCCTCAAGGGCCGACTCCACGGCCCGGTGCTCGCGAGCTATCGGGTTGTGGGCGGAACCGGGTTGCACGACCGCGGCGGAGGAGAGCAGCACCACGTGCCGCACCCCGGCCGAACGCGCGGCCGTCACGAACCCGTCGACGCCCTCTGACCTGGCGTAGAGGAAGACCTGCGAGGCGCCCTCCAGCGCGGTGGGCAGGGTGTGCGGCGCGTCCAGATCCGCCGCCACGTGGGAGCCGTCCGGGGTTCTGCTCGTCAGCCGGACCGGCACGTCCAACGCGGCCAGACCCGCGGCGACGTGGCGGCCGACACTTCCCCTGGCGCCGAAGACAACGGTGACCATCGTGTGGGTTCTCCTATTCGTCTTCCTCGGTCTGCTCATCGGTGAGCAGCCTGACGAGCTGGGTACGAAGGATCCGCCGGGTCTCCGGCGACAGCGGGTCGCCACCGAGGACGTCCTCGACGAGCTGCGGCATCGTGACGGGCGCGAGCGTGATCGCGTAGGCGGCCAGGAGCGCGAACGCCGGGTCGGTCCCGGCGCGGACCTCACCGTTCTCCTGCCGTCTTCTGGCCTCGGCCACCGCCGTGACCGTCTTCTCCCGCTGCTGTTCCGCCCGCAGCCGTTCCTCCTCGGCGTCGGCGAACGGGCAGTCGCCCAGCGCCTGCCAGGCCACGAACCTGGCCCAGTCGGGCCGGTCGAACGTCGCGTCGAGGTAGGCGCGGATCCGTCCGGCGAACGAGGCCCCCGGCGGGACGATCGTCGCCTGGATCTCCTCCCTCCGGCACCGGAGCTCGTCGAGCAGCCCCTGCTTGCCGCCGAAGTGGTAGGAGATGAGTTGCTGGTTGACCCCGGCCCGCGCGGCGATGCACGCCGTACGGGCTCCGGCGTAGCCCTTGGCGCCGAACTCGGCGACGGCCGCGGCGAGGAGGCGTTCTCATGTCTCCTCCGCCGTCCGCGCGCGCCCGTCCGGAGAGGGCTTCCTCGACGAGGCCATGTGGATCACGATAGTCAACCATTTGATTGAACGAGGACTTCTCCGGGGCCGCCGTGCGGCGGCGGGGCGGCGGATGCGATGCTCCTCGAAGAGAGTGCCCGGCGCCGGTCCTCACGTGGCGAAACCACCCCCCCCGGGGCGTGTCAGGGGCCGTGCTCCGTCCGGGCCGTCGTCACCCGCTCCTCACAGGAGGTCTCTTGACCACCATTCCCGCCGGGGACTTCGACTACGAGCGTCACGGCCACGGCTACGCCGGGCAGCGCCGTACGGACCCCCGTATCGCCGCCCACGTCCACGCCGCGCTCGGGCAGGCCAGGACCGTCGTCAACGTCGGCGCGGGCGCCGGCTCCTACGAGCCGCCGGACCGGCACGTCGTGGCGGTCGAGCCGTCGGCCATGATGCGCGCCCAGCGGCCCCGCCACCTGGCCCCCGCGGTGAACGCCGCGGCCGAGCGACTGCCCTTCGACGACGGCGCCTTCGACGCGGCCATGGCCACCGTCACCGTTCACCAGTGGAGCGACCTCGGGCAGGGCCTGCGCGAGCTGCGCCGGGTCAGCCGGGGCCCGGTCGTCGTCCTGACCTTCGACCGCGACCTTCTCGGCCTGTACTGGCTCGCCGAGTACGCCCCCGAGATCATCGCCGTGGAGCACCGGCGTTACCCGCCGATCGACCTGATCGCCTCCCACATCGGGAGCCGTGCCGAGGTGCTGCCGGTCGCGATCCCGCTCGACTGCGTCGACGGTTTCGCCGAGGCCTACTACGCCCGCCCCGAACGCTTCCTCGACGCCGAGGTCCGGGCTTCGCAGTCGGCGTGG
Organism: Streptosporangium sp. NPDC020072; assembly: GCF_040631445.1. Classification (NCBI taxonomy): domain Bacteria; kingdom Bacillati; phylum Actinomycetota; class Actinomycetes; order Streptosporangiales; family Streptosporangiaceae; genus Streptosporangium; species Streptosporangium sp. NPDC020072. The sequence continues at coordinate 396,532 of NZ_JBEYAB010000006.1, forward strand.
GGCTTCGTCGACGACGCCGTTCAGGCCCGTACCGTCGATCGGCTGCGGCGCGACCTCGAAAGCGGCGCCTGGGACGAGCGCTTCGGCCACCTGCGTGAGCAGCGCGAGTTCCTCGGCTCCCTCAAGCTCGTCGTCGGGCGTCCATGACCTCGTGGAACGGGATTCGTTCCACGGAACCTCCGCCTTCGCCGGCGACGGCTTCTGGGCGACGGCGGGCCGTTCAGGCCTGAGGCTCGGCCTTCCACGCGGGCCAGCGCTGCTCGACCGGGCGGGGAAGATCCGCGGCGTACCACGTGCGCAGCGGCACCCGCACCGGTTTCGACGGCTCAGCCGGCATCGGCGCGTCGGTCAGCCGTGCCAGGGCCTCGTGGTCGGAGGCCTCGGTCGCCAGCCGCTCGTTGCCGACCATCGGAGCTGACCACCAGTTGATCGGCACGCTGGTGCGGACCCGCTGCGCGTGGTCGCGGCTGGGCAGCACCGCGTGGACGGCGTCGCCCCGGGCGACCACGAACCGGTTGCGGCGTGGCGCGATGGTCCACGCGCGTTCGAGGCGGCGCGGGACGAGGGCCGTGCCCTCCTGGTCGCAGACCTGGGAGGAGAAGATGGTCGCACCGCCCGCGTCGCCGAGGTAGAAGACACTGGCTGCCGTCGGCGGCCGGACGACGCCGTCGCGCATGAACAGAGCCTCGTCCTTGTCCACGTGCCAGGGCTGGAAGTGATAGGCGGGGGCTCGGCGGACCCACCACTCGACCCCGGCGCCGGACCGGTCGAGCTGCGGGAGCCCGACCAGTGCCTTCAGGTGGCGCAGGACGGCCGCGATCAGCGGTGGCCCGGGCGCGTCGAGGCCGGTCCAGAAGGACAGCGTGCGGTTGGGCAACGCGGCGGCCGCGGCGCTGAGCGCTTCGAGCAGTGCCGGGGGCAGCACGTCGTCGAAGACCCGCGGCGCGAACGGATCGACATCCATCAGGCACCTCCCCGGGAGCAGCGTTCGGCCAGCGCGGTGCGTACGACGCCGAACCGTTCCAGTGTCATGAGCGCATCGGCCAGCTGGGGGAAGGGGATGGACAGTTTCCGTGCCAGGTCGCCCGCAGTGAGCGGCGGCCGCGCGGCGAGGTACTCGGCGAACGCGGCCGACCATGACACGCCCCGGATCCGGCCGGCGACGGCCCCGGCGCGGACGATCTCGACGCCGTCGGCTTCGGCCCTCAGCACGACGTTCTCGGACAGGACCGGCTCATCCTGCGGCACCCAGTCGTGATAGGGCGACGCGACCTCTTCGATCCGGTCCAATGCCCAGAGATCCGGCACGCTGGCGTGAGTGACCATGCAACGACCCCTCAGAAGACATGTCAACGTCCGGGCGCTTGATTTGCCGCCGCCGAAATCCGACCATAACAGCGGCCGTCCATTCCCGCCACCCGCACCATTGATTATGTTGTCTGCGCCTGTTAACTTTTGTCAGAATCGTCGTCGACCCTCGAAAGAGGTACGCATGGCTGAGAACCTGGCTTCCGAGTCTGAGCTCCCCGCCGCAGGCGAGGAGCACGTCCAGTTCACTGTCGAAATGATGGAACTCGACAGCAACCCGATCATTCTGCAGCCGAAGTCCTACTGACGTCGCGCATGGCGAATTCGTATCCGGCTGCCTCTGGATCACATTCTGTGGCGTCCGAAAGCAGCGATTTCGCCTATGGTCTCGCCCCTTGGGTGGTCACCGCCGCCCAAGGGGCGAGTGCATTCCTCCTGGGACCGAAACTTTCATTGGTCCGCCTTGCGACCGATATGATCGACGCGTCCACAATTGCGCAGGCCATGGGTGTGGACAATGCGGTGGAAGCTGGTTTCATCGAGCCTCTCGCGCTTTCCGGTGATTTGGAAGCGGGCGATTTCGGCCCGGACGTTTCCGGGCCCGGCGCACCGGTGACGGGAGTGCTCGTGCGCGGCGCCGACGTGCCGGCCCGCGCGTGCGCGGAGCTGGCCCGCCGTCTGACCGCCGCCGGTCAGGCCCGGTGGGTGATCGGGCGTCCGTCGCTCCCCGAGACGCTCGTCCTGATCGTCACGCATCGCCAGGCCGACCACGACGCACTGGCCCGCACGCTGCGCGCGGGTCGGCTCCTGCGCGTGGGCGAGTCCTTCGAGGGCCTGTACGTGACCGGCCCCGGGCCGCTGTCGGGGCCGCTGTCCGGGTCGCTGTCCGGGCCGGGACCGGACCGGCGCTGGGCCTTCGAGCACCGGCTCGCCGAACTCGGCCTGCACGACCGGCCCTCCACGACGCTGTGGCGGTTGCGCGTCGACCCGGACGGCCTGGTCCGCGCCGTGCTGGCCGCGACCCGCCACACCGCGGACGACGCCGTCCTCGCCGACTCCGGGAGGCGGGTCTCCTTCGCCACCCCCGCCGCCCTGCGCCGTACCGCGTTCCGCAACGTGCCGGACACACAGGCGTGGACGTTCGGGATGGTGCGCGGGCTGAAGAGCGGGCCAGGAGCGGTCGCGGGCAGCCGCATCGCCACCTGCCGGACCCCCGCCTCCGGTCAGGACCACCTGGAGGGAAACAGCGGCAAGGGAACCGATCCACAGGCCGCGGTGACCGGCGCGGTAGGGGAGGCCGTCGAACGCTACACGGCCTACGAGGCCAACTGGAGCCTGCCACCGGCGGCCAAGACGTCACGCAGGGTCGACCTGGCGCAGTTCCATCCGTACGGCGACGTCTGGGACCGCGGTCCGGCGCCCACGGCCGACTACGTCGACGGCACGGATCTGACCGACCACACCACCGTCGCGGTGCCCAAGGCCCTGGTCACGTTCCCCTACGTCGGTGCCGACCGGCCCACCTACGGCGGCACGACCGGTCTCGCGGCGGCACCGGACGTCGCGGACGCGACCCTGCGCGGCCTGCGCGAGGTGCTTGAGCGCGACAGCCTCTACCACCACTTCACCGGGCTGCGGCCCGCGTACCGGCTGGACACCGCGGCCTCCCTGCGCCGCCTCCGCCTGACCGGCGCCTTCCGCGGCGACCTCTGGGTCCTGCACTGGCCGAACCGGGAATACCTCATGCCCGACGTGCACGCCTTCCACCACGATCCGCACACCGGGCTGCTCGTGCGCTCCAGCGGATCCGGCCTGACGTTCGACGAGGCCGTCGACTCGGCGATGCTGGAGCTCTGCCAGGTGTACCACGAGGGCGTGCGCGCGCATCGCGCGGGCGCCGCGACGAGCACCGTGCACGCGCGGTGGCGGCGCCCGTCCGTCATCGACGAGTGCCGCCGGTACCTGGACTCCCAGCGCCCGCACGCCGTACCCGAGATGCCGTACCACGACGCGCCCGGACAGCTGGAGCACCTGGTGCGCCGGCTCGCCGCCGCGGACCGCGGACCGATCGTCGTCCGGCTGCCGCTGCGCGGCCCCGACTGGACCGTGGTGCGGGTGCTGGTACCGGGGGCGGCGACCGTGCCGTACGCCTCGGCCAGCCGCGGCGGGGCCCGGTTGCCCACCGACGCGCCGTGGCGGCACGGCATACCGACCTGACCGGCCGACGACGACAAGGAGCCGAAGTGAGCACCATCGACGCGTTCCGTGAACTTCAGGACGCTCTGACCGCCGTCGAGGAACAGACGGAAACGGCCGACGACGACCGTTCTGCGCACGCGCTGGCCGCCGCCCTCGCGGGCTCGACGGCACTCGCCCGGGTGGACCCGGGCCTGCTCCTCGCGGAACTGCTGGCGGACCCGCGAGGCTGGCCGGACCAGTCATGGGAGAACTACTTCGGCAACGCCTGCATCACCGTGGTCAGGACCGAGACGATCCGGGTCGACGTCCTGTACTGGCTGCAGAACTCCTCCACCCTGCACAAGCACGTGTCGTCCGGCGCGTTCCTGGCGCTCAGCGGCCGCCGTGTCCACCTTGAGTACGACTTCTCCGCACTCGACGCGCTCGGTGACGGTGTCACGTCCGCGACACTGTCGGCGACCAGCCGCACCATGATGCGCGCCGCGTCGGTCTCGCCGATCCTGCCGACCCTCGTCCACGAGCTCTACTGGATCGAGAAGCCGTCGGTGACGGTGGCGGTGCGACGCGCGCCCGCCCAACCCGAGGCGGGCGGTCCCGCGCACCGGCCGCACGAGTTCGTCGGTCCCGGCATCGGATACCTGCCCGCCGCCTTCCACCGCACGTCCAACGTCCAGCGATGGATCGACGGGCTCGGCATGCTGCGCCGCGCGAACCGGCGGCTGTACCTGCGAACGCTGGAACAGGCGATGACCGTGGTGGACCCGATCCATCTCATCCACGTGCTCGACGAGCTGAGCGACAACCCGCCCGACGAGGTGTCGGCGCTGCTGGAACGGGCCGCCGCGGCCCGCGCCGACGACGACCTCGCCAGGCTCGCCCCGACGGTGCCCGAGTTCCGCCGCCGGAAGATCTTCTCCCGTTTGTTCGCCCCCGGTGTCGACGCGCAGCTGCTGGCCGGCCTGCTGTGGGCGGGCGCAGAGGGCGGAGAACTGGCCGCCTTCCTCAAGGACGAGGGCGTCACCGATCCCGACCGGTTCGTCCGCGACCACGGCGAGTCGCTCAGCGCCCGGGACCCCCGCGTCGCCCCCTACATCGAGCACGCCCGGCGGTCGCTGCGATGAGCGGGCGACCGGACATCACCACGTTGTGGGAGAGCGGGCCCGGCGTGATCGACCCGCCCTGGGACACCGGCGCCTTCACCGAGGAGCGGCTGTTCACACTCGCGTGCACCGCCGCCGCCACCCGTACGACGCTGCCCGACCCGCAGGACGTACGGCTCTTCACCGACGACAACATCGTCAACCCCACCCAGCTCGACCCGTACCTGCCCGGCCGCGGGCTGGACAGCGGCTTCGCCGGATACGCCGACCGTCTCCGCGGTCAGGTGCGGTCCTTCGCGTTGACCGTCAACTCGCTCCAGCAGTTCGACTGGGACTTCTGGCGCGTCCTGCGCCGCCAGGCCGACGCCGTCATCGCCGCGACCGGTTCGGAGGTGGCCGGTGGGGTCGACTGCCACCTCATCGCCTCCGCGTACGGCACCGCGCCGACACTGATCCACAAGGACACCGCAGGCGTCTTCACCCACGTCATCAGCGGCACCAAGCGCTACTACACATGGCCCTTCGAGGTGTTCGGCCACGCCGCGGGTGCCGAGGCGACCCAGCGTCAGGTGAACCTGCCCGCGTCGGTGCGCGTCGAGGACCATCGCGACACGGCCACCGTGGTCGAGGGCGGCGCGGGCACCGTCATGTACTGGCCGTCGGACCGCTGGCACTGCGCGACCTCCGACGGGGAGGCGACGGTGTCCCTGCACATGGCGTACTACCAGTGGGACGACCGGCTCGCCACGGTGCTGCGGCGGCTGCGCAAGCAGGCCGAGGCCGACCTGGGCGTCGCCCGGTTCCTGGGCGGCACACCGGGGGAGGAGGGCACCGACCGGGCCGACGCCGTCGAGGCGGCCGTGCGCAAGGCCCTGACCCGCGTCCTCGAAGGCACCGGCCTGGACCTGCAGACGCGCCTCAGCCGGTTGCGGCGCAGGACCGCGTCGAACTTCGAGGTGGTGCCGCCGCCGCGGCCGTGCCCCGGCCTCGCGGCCGCCGACCTGCTCACGGTCCCGGACGTGTCGGCCGTGGCGACGCTGGTCGTCGACGACACGACCTATCTGGCGGCCAACGGGCACGTCATGCGTGTGCGCGGCGGCGGATGGCTCGACGGATTCCTGGCCACGCTGGAGCCGGGTACGACGCGGACCCTCGCCGGATGGAGCGAGACGATGCGCGCCTCCGGTGGCCCGCCGGGCCTCGCCGAAGCCGCGACGCTCATGCGGGAACTGGTCCGGCGCGGCGCACTGGACCAGGAAAGGACGACGTCATGAAGCTGACAGACGGGGCGTTCGTGGCCGTCAAGGACGGCCGGCTCGTCCTCGGCCACGTCGACCGGCCGTTCACCCTCTGGCAGGTCGATCCGGGTGTCCTCGTCGTGCTGGCGGAGATCGCGCGCGGCACGGCGGCGCAGGACCTGCCCGAGGCGCTCGCCCCTCTGACCGGGCTCGACCGGCACTCGGCCGCCGCCCTGCTCGGGCATCTGCGCGGGGCCCGTGTCGTGGCCGACGAACCGGGCGTCGCCCTGCGTGACGTACACGCCGAAATCGCGAAGGTCGTGTCCGCCGCTCCCGACCTCGACCACGACCACGACTTCCTCCAGGCCGCCCGGCAGTGTGAGGACCTCACCCTCACCTCGGCCGCCGCGCAGTACGCCCTGTGGTCGGCGGTGGGACACATCGCCGGCAACGCCATCCCGGGCGCCGTGGTGGAGTGCGGCGTCTGGCGGGGCGGCAGCATGCTGCTGGCCGCGCTGGCCCTGCTCAACCACCACGTCGAGGACCGCGACCTGTACCTGTTCGACACCTTCGACTGGGCCTGGGAACCGGCCGGTGGGCACGACGGCATGGTCGGGGCGGGGGATCAGACGGCCGGCGCCGAGGCCGCGACGCCGGAGCACATGTCATCCGGCACCTCCGCCGCCGAGATCCACAAACGGATCACCACGGCGGGGTACCCGGGCGAGCGTGTGCACTGTGTGACCGGGTTCGTCCAGGACACCGTCCCCGGGCACGCGCCGGACCGCATCGCGCTGCTGCGCCTGGACACGGACCAGTACGAGTCGACCCTGCACGAGCTGCGTGAGCTGTACCCGAGAGTGGTACCCCACGGGGTGGTCATCGTCGACGACTACGGCAAGTTGAGCGGCGCCACGCGAGCCACCGATGAGTACCTCGCCGGGCTGGACCATCGGGTGCTGCTGCACCGCATCGACACCCAGGGCCGTGTCTTCGTGAAACCCGCTGAAAGGTAGGACCGATGCCAGACGTCATTGATTTCGCGGTACGCCCGCGGTTCAGCGACCGCGCGTCCCTGACCGTCGACGACGGCGTGGTGCGCATCGAGGACGGCACGTACCGCGCCGAGTTCCCGGCGCGCACCGCCGAAACCCCGGACCTTACGCGGCTGGCGCACGGCGTGCCGCCGCAGCAGCTGCTGTCCGAGGTGGGCGGCTGGCTCGGATGCGGCGAACGTGAGGCGCGCGCGGCCGTCCAGCGGCTGTTCAGCACCGGCCTGCTGGTCGACCCCGACGCCGCCCGGCAGGAGCACGTGCCCGGGACGTACGTGGCGTGCAGGCTGCTCGACGTGTTCCGCCGCCGGTTCCCGGCCGCGGTCCGCGACGCGCCCCTGCTGCGCGCCCTGGCCGAGGGCCCGAACCCGGGGCTCGCGCTCGGATTCCTCGTGGAGACCTACTTCGTCGTGCGGAGCGCCCGCTGGTCCAGCGAGCCGGTGTTCCGGCACGACATGACCGGCGCCCAGCGCGCGGCGCTGGAGGATTTCCGCGACTCGGAGTCCGGTCACGGCGAGCTGCTGCTGAGCGGCTTCGCATTCGCCGGTCTCGACGTCGACGTCCTGCGCCGGGCTCCGGAGGCCGTCGAGACGATGGCCTACAGCCACGCCTACGGCGCCTTCGCCTGGCAGGGCGTGGCGCAGTTCGCGGCCGCGCTCGTCCTGCCCGAGGTTCCGGCGCCGCGGTCCGGCGGGACGCGGTCGGGCGACGACGTGCTGGACCTGCTCGCCCGTGACCACGGCGTGCCGGACCGCCTGATCAAGGTGTTCCGCGCGCACGAGGACGACGACGTCGAGGGCGACCACGCCGGGCTGCCCGCGTTGCTGCTGTCGGAGGAGCGTCACCTCACACCGGCCGTCGTTGAGCATCTGTTCGTCATCCTGCGGCAGATGATCGACCTGTACCGGGGGCATCTCGACGCGGTGCACCGGCGGTACGCGCGGTGGACACCCGACGCGGCGGCGGCACGGCTGCCCGACAACGCGTTCCGGATCTGAGCCATGACGACGACGAGCTTCTACGATGGCCTCCTCGGGACCGTGTACGCCAACGCCATCGCCGACCAACGCTTTGTCGAGGACGACGTGTTCACCCAACTGGTCGCCGGCGCCGACGGCCCGGCCCTGGAGCTGGGCAGCGGCACCGGACGCCTGATGCTGCGCCTGCTCGCCGCCGGGCACGACGTCGAGGGGCTGGAGATCTCCGACGAGATGACCGACGTGTGCGTCACCGAGGCGGGCCGCCTCGGGCTGCGCCCGGTGGTGCATCGCGGCAGCTTCGCGCCGCTCGACGCGTCGCTGCGCGGGTACGCGGTGATCTTCTGCCCGCTCAACGCGTTCAGCTTCATCGTGGACGACGCCCTCGCCATGACCGCGGTGCGCAGCTACGCCGCCGCGCTCAAGCCCGGCGGCGTCCTCGCGCTCGCCGGTTCGGCCGGTGAGGACGCGCTGCGCGACGGCACCGGCTGGATCCGGCGCCCCGACGTGCCGGTCGCCGAGGCCACACTCGCGCAGGTCGAGGAGCGACGGACGCCCGACGCCGACGGCCGGTGCCTGCGGATCGAACGGGTCATCCGGATCGTCGGCCCCGACGGAACCGTACGGCGGACACAACACGGGACACAGCTGCGGCGGTTGCGCCCGATCGCCGCGCTCGCCGAGATGTTCGCGGACGCGGGGCTCGACACGCTGCACGCCCACGGCACCGACGCCGACTACATTCTCACCGGCCGCAAGGGATGAACCACACCACCATGTCCACCGATGTCACTCAGGTCCGCCGAGGGGCCGCCGCTGTCTTCCTCGTCGCGGTGTTCGTCTCGGCCGTCGGCGACGAGATCGCCGCCATCGCGGTCATGTTCCACCTCGCCGAGACCGGGCGGTCCTTCCTCGTCGCCGCGCTGCTGGTGCTGCAACTGGTGCCCGCCGTACTGCTCGCGCCGCTGGCCGGCCAGCTGCTCGACCGGCGTGACGCCGGGCGGATGCTCGCCCTGGTGTCCGGGATTCAGGCCGTCGTCGTGCTGGCCATGAGCGCCTGGCCGAACACGGCCGTCCTGCTCGGTGGCTCGACGCTGGTCGGCCTGTGCGCGGCCGTTTCCACCCCGGCGGCGATCGTGCTGATCCCGCTGCTGGCCGGCGAGGCCTTCCCGACCCGGGCGAACGGGCTGCTGGAGGTCAGCCGCTCGGCGTCCACGCTCGCCGGGCCGGTCGTCGGTGGTGTGCTGGTGGCGAGCATCGGGCTCCGTCCGGCGCTGCTGGTCGACGCCGTGTCCTTCGCCCTCGCCGCGGCCGCGATCGTGCTCATCAAGGTGCGCCGCCCGGTCGACGACGACGGCCGGGTGTGGTGGACGGGCGCGACCGACGGCATCAGGTTCCTGGCCCGCCAGAGCGACCTGCGCACCATCCTGCCCATCGTGGTCATCACCGTTTCGGCCAGCTCGATGGTCAACGTGGCGCTGGTGTTCCTCGTCAAGGGCCCCCTGCACTCGGGCGCCACGGCCCTGGGTGTGCTGACCGCGGCGTGGGGCGTCGGCGCCCTGGTCGGCGCGGCCCTCGGGTCCCGTCGCGAGTTCCGGACTCCCGAACGTGTCGTGCTGGTCGGCGCCGCCGCCATGGGCGTGGCGATCCTCGCGTACGGACTCGTCAACGCCGTCGTGCTCGCGGTCGTCGCGGCGCTCGCGGCGGGCGCGGCCAACGCCTACCAGAACATGGGCATGCGTACGGCGGTGCAGATCCGCACCCCGAACGAGCTGCTGGGCCGCGCGCACGCCGCGGCGGGTTCTATCGTCAACTCGTTCTTCCTGGTCGGTTTCGTGCTCGGCGGCGTCTTCGCCGCGGGCAACCCCCGCGCCACGTTCATCGTCTCCGGCGTGGTCACGGTCGCGGCGGCCGCCGTCGGCCTCGTGCTCATGGCCGCCCGGCGCGCGACCGTGCCGCAGGACGGCGCCGCCGCGCTCCCGGGAGATCTCAATTGATCTCCTCCTCGCGCCGTGGCGACGTCGGCGCCGCGGTGCGCGTGGTCCCCGACAGCCCGTACAGCGCGATCTGCGTGGTGGTAGCCCGCGGTTACCTCGACGACCCGGTGTCCGGTGCGGGCCTCGCCCACCTCTTCGAACACGTGTGGTTCGCGCACGAGCTCGATGCGCCGACCGTCGAGTGGGGGGAGACCCGTGAGCACGCCGTCGTGCTGCACCACGTGTGCCCGCCGGAGGAGGTTCCGGCGGTCGTCTCCGCCCTGGCGCAACGGCTGTTGCACTGCCGCGCCGCACTGCCCGACGCGATGGCGCCGCGCGTCGCGGCCTCGCTGAGGCTCATCGCGCTGGAGCGGCGCACCGGACGGGAACGGCGGGTCTTCGGGTTTCCGCGCCGCGACATCGCCCGGGCGTTGCGCGGCGACCCCGGCTTCGATCCTGTCGCCGTCGACACCGACGGCCTGCGGTTCGACGACATCACCTCCTTCCTGACCGGGCGCCGCCTCGCCGTGTGCGTCGCGGGACCGCAGGCGTCGCCCCTGCCGTCGCCCGAGGACCTGCTGGCCGCCTTCGTCGTACCGCCTGACCAGGACGGAACGGTGTCGGCGCCGGCGCCGGCACTGGCCGGCGGCTGGACCGCCGCCACCGACGACGTCGAGGCGAGCGCCACCGCCTGGCTTCTTCCGCCCACCGTGGACGTCGCGGCGGCGGCCTGGCTCGCCATCGGCCTGATCGAGCGATGCCCGCCACCGGCCGGACTGCGATGGGTGTCGGGACGGGTCGTCTCCCCGTTCGGCGCGGCGGCGGTGCGCGGCGGCCACCTGTTCGCGGTAGCCGCCGGCCTGGCGGACGGACCCGCTCCGGATCTCGTCCACGATCACCTGCTCCCGTTGCTGCGCGGCGACCTGGCACAGTTCGACGCGGTGCGCGCCACCACCGACGCGACCCGGATCGAGGCCGCCGACCAGGCCGCCATCGACGCGATCGACCTGATCGGCCCGGCGACCGGTCACGACGCGGTACGGCACGCGGTCCGCGAGGCGTCCACGGACACGATGCGGGACTTCGCCGAGCTGCTCGCCGAAAGCCCGCACGCGGACTTCCGCGCGCGCGCCGGGTCGCGGCGGTGACGGCCTGGGAGCGCCGCGACGGCGACCGCAGCGTGCGGTACGTGCACACCGGCGACCCGCAGCCACGCCTGCACCTGCGCGCAGACGGCCCCCCACCGGACGAGCCCGTGGTCCAGCTCGTCCACGACGCGCTGACCCTCCCACGGGTCTGGGCCTTCGGCGCCCGCCTCGGTGAGGCCGCCCCGCTCGTCGATCACGGCCGTGTCATCGGCGTGGACGTGACGATGCCGAAGCTCGACCCGGCATGTGTCTGGGAACAGGCGGCGCGCCTGCACGACGTCGTGCGGGCGGCCCCGGTGTTCGACGAGCGGGCCGGGCGTGCGCTGGAGCGGGCCGCCGCAGCGTTCGTCGAAACGTCGCACCGCCTCGCCACCTTGGCCACGCTCTTCGCCCGGCCGGGAAACCCCGACCGGATCCACGCCGGGCGGCTCGTCGCCGACGTCGTGCGCGCCGCCCGGCGGCTGCTTGAGGAGCCCGCGGAGGTTGTGCCGGTCGGCGTGGCCGTCACCGCGGCGCTCGGGCCGGGCACCCTGGCGTCGGGCGAGGACCCGGCGCTCGGCCTGCACCGGCCCCGCAGGCCACCGGCGTGGCTTGAGGTCGGTTCACCACGCGCGGATCTGGCCTATCTGCAGGTCCGGCGTGCGATTCCGCCGGTCCGCACGGTACGGGAGCTCGCCGCGACCCTCATCGCCAACCAGGCGGCGTTCGGGCCGTACCACTCGGAGCTCGACGACGTCATACGGTCCCGTGCGGCGGTGAGCTACCTGTGGGACTGCGTGACGGACCTCACCCGCGGCGAGTTCGTCATGCTCGCCGCACCGGACGCGGCGACGGCCGACCGCGTGGTGTCACTGATTCACGCGGCGCACGCGGACGCGGCGCGTTCCTCGGCACGCCCGGTCGAGGACGCCAGGCGCATCGTACGGACCCAGGTGCTGCGCCGTCTCGCGTCGACGAACTCCCTGCTGCTCGCGCACGGAGAGGCGCAACGTTCCGGCCTGCCGGTGGATCTGTGGACGGCCCTGTCGGCGGCGCTGCGGGATGTGACCTTCACTGAGGTGGATGCGGCGGTGCCCGGCGTGTACGCCGAGCCGCTCGCCACCACCCTGGTCGTGCCGGTGCGGCCGGACGTTCAGCAGGCGTCCACCGCCCCGGCGGCGTAGGCGACGTCGAGCACCGCGACCACGTCGGCCGGCAGCCCGTCCTTCCCCCGCCACGCGTCGAGGCTCAGGGCCGCGCCCACGGCCAGGTCGCCCAGCGCGGTGAGCAGGGAAACCAACGGCTGTCGCGGCGGGATGCGGAACGAGCGGCCGTTGACCGCCACGATCACCGTTCTCTGGTCCGCGGCGTCGGTCGCCCAGGAGACGGGTGTACGCTGCGCCGCGCGCACGCCCGTCGCGCGCCGCCAGTCGGGCGGTGTGCGCTGAGGGAGGTCGGGGAGGATCTCGAAGTTGGCCGTGCTGTGCCGCGTCAGGCCCCACTGGTGCACGGCGGAGGTGGCGGCCGCGGCGGCGGCGTGCCCGAACGTCAGCGCTTCCGCGGCCAGTTCGTGTTCCGTGGTGCTCCATCGCGGTGTCGGCGCGCCGAGCCCGGCGCGGGCGAAGGCGCCGGCCCACACCGGCCCCATGTCGCGGAAGTTGTGCGTCGCGAGATGCAGGCTCAGCGACGGCCGTCCGTCGGACTCGCCGCAGTGCCAGTAGGACGCCGGCCAGTAGAGCACGTCGCCCGGTACGCCGGTCAGCCGCAGCGGCGGCGTGCCGACGGCCTCGGGCCCGATGCCGAGCGCGACGTACTCGTGCTCCGGGTCGCAACCGTCCGGCGCGTGGCCGACGAGCGTCTCGAACGGCCACAGCAACATCGTCTTGACGCCTTCGGCCACGTACAGGAAGACGTCGGCGGTGTCCTTGTGGATGCGGGTCGGCCCCGACGCGTACGAGCCGGCGACGATGAAACAGTCCGAGACGCCCGCGGGAAGTCCGCGCTCGGTGCCGCGCAGCCGGACGAACACGTCACGGGCGAACCGGTACAGGCCGGTGGAGTGCGACTGTGCCGAGTTGGCCACCACGCTCCAGCCGACGTTCAACGACTGTGACACCCGTCGCGCGTAGGGGCCGAACTCGGACTCGCCGGGACCGGGGAGGCAGTCGCCGAGCTCCGCCGCCACCCGCGGCACGGTGAAGACCTTGACGTCGTCGGGCCGGCGGTGGGTCCCGGCGCGCACGGCGGTGCCGATGCCGCGCAGGATGCCGTAGGTGTCGACCGCGTCGATGCCGTCGAGGCCACGCAGGACGCACGGGTCGTGCCCCCAGCCCGGTGGTAGCCGATCGAAGTCGAAGACCGGGACGGAGGCGGTGCGCCCGGTCACAACGCCCTGGCCGGCGCCGCGGCGGGGCGCCGGTACTCCGCCGATCCGGACCGCTCGACGAGGCCGAGATCCGCCAGCAGCCGCCGCAGCCGCGCGACGTCGTCGCCCGCGTGGGAGAGGATCGCGTTGACCTCGCCCTCGGTCAGGGTCTGGTCCTCGGGCAGGAGGCCGGCGAGGACCCTGGCGATCACATCGAGGTCTTCGGAGCGCTTCGGCAGGTCGACGATGCGGCCGTGGGCGAGGTAGCGGCGCAGCGGCGACTCCGGTGGGATCGCCTGGCACAGCGCGGTCATCTCCACCACCGAGTCGCCGACCCGCCCCAGCGAGGCGATGTCGGCGATCAGCGCGTCACCCTCGCGACGCAGCACGCCGGCCTCGACCAGCCGCATCACGTCGCGGGACAGGCTCCTGACGTCCAGCTCCAGAGCGCGGGCCAGCTCCGCCAGCCGCACCGCACCGGACTCCTTGTTCATCGTCACGACCGTGTTGACGATGGCCAACCGCCGGTCGTTGGACAACGCCAGCAGAATTTCAGAGGCGTCACTGAGGATGGCGGAAGTGGCGCGGGACCCCGATTTCGCTGCGGCAGACATGGGTCGACAGTTTACCAGTTGCCGAATATCTTTCAACGAAAGATGATTCATAAATGGTTAACCTCAGCGGGCGGTCGTCGGCGTGAAATTCCGGCGGCTTGGGCGCAGCGGCCTCGTGGTCAGTGAAATCGCCTACGGCAACTTCCTCACCCATGGCTCACAGGTCGATGAGGAAACGGCGATCGCCTGCGTGCGCGCCGCGCTGGACGTCGGCGTCACCACCTTCGACACCGCCGACGCGTATGCCGGCGGACGTGCGGAAACGGTGCTGGGACGGGCCTTGGCCGGTGAACGTCGTGAAGGACTCGAAATATTCACCAAGGTCTACTTCCCGACCGGGCGCGGCGCCAACGACAGAGGCCTGAGCCGTAAACACATCATCACGTCGGTCGAACGGTCGCTGCGCCGTCTGCGAACGGATCACATCGACCTCTACCAGGCGCACCGTTTCGACCACCACACTCCATTACGGGAGACCATGAAGGCGTTCGCCGATGTGGTTCGGTCCGGCAAAGCACTATATATAGGCGTATCCGAATGGACGGCCGATCAGATCCGGGCCGCGCATGTCCACGCCCGCGAACTCGGTGTGCCGCTGGTGGCCAACCAGCCCGAGTACTCGGCGCTGTGGCGGGTCGTCGAGGCCGAGGTCCTGCCGGTCTGCCGCGAGCTCGGTATGGGGCAGGTGGTCTGGTCGCCGATCGCCCAGGGCGTGCTGACCGGCAAGTACGCACCCGGTGGCGTGGCTCCCCACGGAAGCCGGGCGTCCGACCACACCGGTGGCGGCGCCCTGAACATCCAGGGCTACCTGCGCGACGACGTCCTGGAGCGGGTGCGGTTGCTTCGCCCGCTCGCGCGCGAGGCCGGGCTCACCATGGCGCAGCTGGCGGTGGCGTGGGTGCTGCGCAACCGCGACGTCGCCGCCGCGATCGTCGGCGCATCCCGTCCCGACCAGCTCATCGAGAACGCGGCGGCGTCCGGCGTCACCCTGGACTCCGGCCTCGTCGCCCGGATGGACGCCGTGCTCGCCCCGGTCACCACCGTCCACCTCGACCGTCGCCCCTGAGGACACGGGGCTCCGGTAAGAGGCCGCCAGACAGTTGGTCGTGGTTCCGGGGCCGCGGAGATCCGCGCCCGGCGCGGGCAGGCCCACGGGGCCGAGTCCTCGCTCGACGGATAGTTTTGGATCGGGTTCATCTATGGACGCGGTCCATGTGCCCTGTCCGCTGTGATCGCAGAGGAGAAACGAGCCCGGCGCAGGGCCCACATCGCGGACGCGGCGATGCGGCTGTTCGCCGAGCGGGGGTTCGACGAGGTAACCGTCAACGAGGCCGCCGAGGCGGCCGGGGTCGTCAAGGCGACGCTGTTCGACTACTTCCCGACCAAGGAGTCCCTGGTCCTGCGCGCACTCGACGACGACCTCGCCCGGGTCGTCACCGACGGCACGCCGGAACGGCTCTCACTCGCCGCCGAACTCGCCGTTCCCCACCATGGCCGCCCGCTACGCGAACCCCTGACGGTGCCCGCACGCCCCGCCCGTGCAGGGGCTTTTGACATCTTCTATAGGTAACCGCTATCTATTTGCCAACCGTCAGGGGGTGGAGTGCAGGACGCGGTGCTGGCGATGCTCGCCAAGGAACCATCACACGGGTACCACCTGCGTGCCCGGCTGCGGCAGTGTCTCGGCCCGCTGGGCGAGTCGATGAACTCCGGTCAGATCTACGTGACCCTGACCAGGCTGGAGAAGGCGGGACTCGTCGTCTGCGAGCGGGCGGCTGGGCTTCCCGAACGGCCCGAGCGCAAGGTCTACGCGCTGACACCGGCCGGGCAGCGGCGGGTGGCCGCCTGGCTGACCGAGGTGGGCTGGCCGAAACCCGACCTGGCGGAGTTCCACCTCAAGCTCGCCGCCGCCGCGGCGGCCCGGCTGGCCGACCCGGTCGAGCTGGTGGCGGCGCAGCGCCGCGAGTTGCTGCGCCGTCTGCGTGAGGTGCAACAGGCGACGCTGGCCGAACCGGCGGGATCGGGTGCCGGCCTGCTGCTGGAGGGGGTCGTGCTGCGGTTACGGGCCGACCTGCGCTGGCTGGACGCCTGCGAACGGGCCTGGTCCGGGGCCGATGACGAAGCCGAGGGTGGATGAACGTGTCAGACGTCGTGGTCCGGGCCCGTGGCCTGGTGAAGACCCACGGTCAGGGGCAGAGCCGGGTCCGCGCGGTGGACGAGGTCGACCTGGAGGTGCCCCAGGGGCAGACGCTCACGGTGATGGGGCCGAGCGGCTGTGGCAAGTCCACTCTTCTTCACCTGCTGGGAGGCCTGGAACGGCCCACCGGCGGAGAGGTGTGGGTGGCCGGGCGACGCGTCGACACGCTGAGCGAGCGAGCGCTGGCGCGCATGCGGCGCCGTTCTGTGGGGTTCGTCTTCCAGGCCTTCCACCTGGTGGAGGAGTTGTCCGCGGCCGAGAACGTGGAGCTGCCCGCGCTATTGGCCGGACGCTCACGCCGCCAGGCCAGGCGGTGCGCGAACCTGCTGCTGGAACGGGTCGGGCTCGCCGACCGCGCCCGGCACCTGCCGTCCCAGCTGTCGGGCGGGCAGCGTCAGCGGGTCGCCATCGCCCGCGCGCTGGCCAACGAGCCGTTGGTCGTCCTGGCCGACGAGCCGACCGGCAACCTCGACACCGCGGCGACCCTCGACGTGCTGAGAATCTTCGAGGAGCTGCGTTCCGCGGGACAGACCCTCGTGATCGTCACCCATGACGAACGGGTCGCGGCCACGGCGGACCGGCTGGTCTCGATGCGCGACGGGATGTTCGTCGACGACACCCGGCTGGCCGCCTCCCACCCGCGCGGACTCGGCGGGCTGATCGGACTGGGGGACTGAACGTCGTGGGCTCCGCCGTACTCGTCGTGCGTCTGGTGTTGGCCGACCTGCGCAGGCACAGGGTTCAGGCCGCGATGCTCCTGCTCGCGGTCACGGTGGCCACCGCCACGATGGCGCTTGGCCTGTCCCTGCGCGAGGTGAGCGACGCGCTGTACGAGCAGACCCGGGAGGCCAGCGCGGGACCGGACGTGGTGGCGCTCTCCGGTGAGACGGGCCCCGAGGTGACCTCGGCCCTGACCTCGTTGGCGGAGGCTCCGGAAGTCGTCGCCCACCACGGCCCCTACCGCATCGTCTACGCCGACCTCACCGTGCGCGGCTCCACGTCGTCCCCGGTGGTGGTGCACGGCTTCGCCGAGACCCCCGGGGCACTCGACCGGCCGCTGGTGACCTCGGGGCGGTGGGTACGCCCGGGCGGCACGGTCCTGGAACGCGGCTTCGCCACCGCGCTCGGCGTCGGCGTCGGCGACCGCGTCACCATCGCGGGCCGGCCGTACCCCGTTGTCGGGATCGCCGTGACCTCGGCCACCTCCATCTACCCCTGGGCCGCGCAGATCGGCCCGTACGGCGGCCCCAGCGACTACAGCGGCCTGGCCTGGATGACCCGCTCCGACGCCCGGGCGCTGGCGTCGTCCCACGATCTCCCGGTGACCCTGGCCCTGGACCTCAAACTTCGTGACCCCGCCGCGACCGAGGCCTTCCGCGACGCTCACTCCGTCTCCACCGCCAGGGTCAACTTCCACTCCTGGCAGTTCAAAGCCGAACAGGACATGGTGATCCTCAGGAACAGCCAGCCGATCCTGGTTTTCGGCGGCTGGCTGCTCAGCTTCCTGGCCGTCACCGGGGTGGCGGCGCTGGCCGCGGGACGCGCCGTCGAGCAGACACGCCGGGCGGGGCTGCTCAAGGCCGTCGGCGCCACCCCGGGACTGATCGCGACCGTCCTGCTCACCGAGTATCTGGTGCTGGCGCTGGCCGGTGACACGCTGGGGCTGGCGATCGCCCGCCTGACGGTGCCCGCCGTCGCCAGTCCCACCGCCAGCAGGATCGGCACCGCCGGGCTGACCGGCGGCACCGTCGCCACGGCGACGGTCCTCGCCGTGGTGGTGGCGGTGCTGTCCACGCTGGGCCCCACACTGCGGGCCATGCGCACGGCGACGGTCACGGCGCTGTCCGCCACCGCGCACCAGCCCCGCCGCCGCCCCTGGATCACCGCGTTGTCGGCGCTGCTGCCCACCCCGCTGCTGCTCGGGGTACGGCTGACCGCCCGCAGGCCTGGCCGTGCCGTGCTGCAGGCGTGCTCGACCGCCACCACGGTGATCGCGATCGTCGCCGTGCTGACCCTCAACGCCCAGCCGGAGAGGGGCTACGGCCTGGACGGCTCCTCCGTCCTGCCCAACCTGCGGGGCGAGCACGACCGCAGGCTGATGCTCCTCGTCACCACCCTGCTGATCACCCTCGCCGTCGTGAACACCATCACGTTCACTTGGACCACCGCCCTGGAGGCCCGGGCGAACATGGCCGTCGCACGCACACTCGGCGCCACCCCGGGGCAGATCTCCATGGGGTTGTCCGCCGCCCAGCTCCTGCCCGGCCTGCCCGGTGCCGTCGTCGGCGTTCCCCTGAGCATCGGCATGCTCTCCCTCTTCACCGCCAGGAACGCGGTGGAGACCCCCTTCCTCTGGATGGTGGGCGCCGCGCTCGCGACCCTCCTGGCGACGGCGGCGCTCACCGCGCTGCCCGCGCGCCTGGCGGCCCGCAGGCCCGTGGCGCCGACCCTCAGCGCCGAGACGGCGTGACCGGACCCCGGGTTCAGCCGGAGACGAAGGCGGCCCGGTGGTCGGCCGCCCAGGTGGCGAACGTGCGGGGCGCGCGGCCCAGCACCCGCTCGACGTCACCGGTGAGCCGGGCGTTGCCGCCCCGCGCCACCGTCCGGGAGCCGTCGACCGCGATGTCCGCGAACCCGGGATCCACTCCGGCGGCGATCAGGCTCTCGCGGTAGACCTCCAGCGGCACCTCGACCGTCTCGACGGTCCGCCCGAGCGTCTCGCCCAGTACCTTCGCCATGTCCGGGACGCTGAGCAGTTCCGGCCCGGTCAGTGTGAGGACGGCCCGTACGTGCTCCTCGGACGTCAGCGCCGTCACCGCCACCTCGGCCACGTCCCGCGGGTCGACGACCCCCTGCCTGCCGTCGCCCATCGTGTTCGGCACCGGCTGCCCCCGCAGGACCTGGGGAGCCCAGCCCAGGGCGTTGGAGGCGAAGCTCGACGGCCGCAGGATCGTCCAGTCCAGCTCACCCGAGCGCAGCGCCCGCTCCCCGGCCAGATGCCAGTCTCCTACCGTGACACCTTCGCGTTCCTCTCCCGTGCCGATGGCCGAGACCTTCACCACCTTCCGCACCCCCTCGGCCCGCGCCGCCGCGACCATCGCCTCGTCGTGCCGGGCGACCCACGGGCCGGGGGCGCTGAGCAGGAACAACGCGTCGGCACCGCGCGCCGCCCCGGCCAGTGACGCCGGATCGTCGAAATCCCCCCGGACGACCTCCACCCCTGGCGACTCCTCGACCTTCGCCGGTTCCCGCGTCATCGCCAGGACGCGTTCTCCCCGGCCCGCCAGCAACCGGACCACCTCACCGCCGACCGTGCCCGTGGCACCCGTGACAAGAATCATGCGCCAACCCTGGCGCCCCGCCCACCAGCCCTTATAGGAATTTTCGGCACGCCTGCCCGCCCTGCGCCCCGGCTAGCGTGAGGTGGTGAGCATCGAGGTCCCGATGGCCGTGCCGTACGGCCTGCGGTCGCTGGTCAGGGCGGTGAGCGCGCTGCGGGCGGGCGATTCCGTACGGGGAGGGCGGCTTCCGCTCGTGCACGTCCCCGAAACCGACACCTCCCTGGTCTTCCGGACGACCCCGGCGGGGCGCGGCGACCTGCTCGTGGTCGGCCCGCGTACCCGCGCCTCGTATCACGCGGGCAAGGACATCCCGTACGGCCTGCGGTTGCGGCTGCGTCCCGGTGCCGCCCGGCCGTTGCTCGGCGTCCCGGTGAGCGAGGTCGTGGACCGGGTGGTCGGCCTCGGGGAACTGTGGGGCGCCTCCGCCGACCGGCTGCAGGAGGCGCTGACGGAGGCGGCCGGTGACGACGGCCTCGTGCTCGGGCATCTGGAGGCGGCGCTGTCCGCCCGGGCACCGGGGGACGGGGCGCGGGGCGCGCTGGTCCGGGCCGCGGCCCGGGCGCTGCGCGGCCGCAGGGGTGGACGGCACGAACCGCTGCCCGTCATCGCCCGTCACCTCGCCGTCAGCGAACGGCACCTGCGCGACCTGTTCGCCGACGCGGTCGGCCTGTCACCCAAACACTTCGAACGCATCGAACGCCTCCGTGCGGCCCTCTCCCTGGCCTGTGCCGACGGTCCCCGCTGGGCCCGCCTGGCCGCGGCCACCGGTTACTACGACCAGTCCCACATGACGGCCGAGTTCCGTACGTTGATGGGCGTCACCCCGGCCGCCTTCTTCGAGGGCCGCCTCCCCGCCCTCCAGTCCTGCTGACCTGTCGACCCCGCCCGCGTTTCCTTATGCACCGCGTATATACCCCCGGTATATAGTCAGGCTCCATGACAGTCCCCCTGGCCCTCCTGGGCCTGCTGGATCGTGAGCCCAGCTACGGATACGACCTGAAACGCGCCTACGACACCTACTTCGGCAGGGGCAAGCCGTTGCCCTTCGGGCAGGTCTACTCGACGCTCGGCCGCCTGGCCAGGGACGGCAAGGTCACGGCCGGTCAGAGCGAGCCGGGTGACGGCCCCGACCGCAAGCGTTACGCGATCACCCCGCTCGGCAGCCAGGAGGTGGCGGTGTGGCTCGCCGAACCGGTGGCGGCCGAGCCGTTCCTGCAGACCGTCCTGTTCACGAAGGTCGTGCTGGCCCTGCTGCTCGGCCAGGACGCGCAGGGCTACCTCGACGCCCAGCGCGCCACGCACATGCGGCGCATGCGCGAACTGTCGGAGATCAAACGCGGTGACGCCCTCGTGGACACCCTGCTGGCCGACCACGCCCTGTTCCACCTTGAGGCCGACCTGCGCTGGATCGACGTGACCACGGCCCGGCTCGGCGCGCTGGCGGAAACGGTGCGCAACGCATGACCGCCGTCATCGACGCCGTTCCCGTTCCAGGCCCACTGCTCGAAGCCCGTTCCGTGGACCGTGCCCACGGCCGGACACCGGCGCTGCGCGCGGCGAGCCTGTCCGTGGCGGAGGGGGAGATCCTGGCGATCATGGGACCGAGCGGTTCTGGAAAATCCACCCTTCTACACTGCCTGGCGGGCATCCTCACCCCCGACACGGGAGAGGTCTGGTTCGACGGGCGGAGGCTGGACCTCCTCAACGACGCCAGACGTTCCGAGCTGCGCCGTACGGCGTTCGGCTTCGTCTTCCAGTTCGGCCAGCTCGTGCCGGAGCTCACGGTGGCCGACAACGTCGCGCTGCCGCTGCTGCTCGGCGGAACCCGGCGCAAACAGGCCTACCGGCGGGCGGGGGAGGCGCTGCTGCGGCTGAAACTGGACGACCTGGGGGAGCGGCGCACCGGTGAACTGTCCGGAGGGCAGGCACAACGGGTGGCGATCGCCAGGGCCCTGGTGACGCGGCCCAAGGTGATCTTCGCGGACGAGCCGACCGGCGCGCTCGACTCCCTCTCCGGCGAGCAGGTCATGGAACTGCTCGTCGGCCTGGCCCGTGAGGAGGGCGTGACCGTGATCGTGGTCACCCACGACGCCCGGGTCGCCGCCTGCGCGGACCGGGAGGTCGTGGTGCGCGACGGCAAGGTCACCGACCCCTACGCGAGCGAGGCCGTCCGATGACGTTCCTGCTCGGCCTGCGGCTGTCGCTGCGCGGCGGCGGGCAGGCCGCCGTCAGGCTGGCGCTCGTCACCGTCGCCGTCGCGATGGGGGTGACGGTGCTGCTGGGCACAGTGGCGCTGTTCAACGCCTTCAGGACCACCGCGAACCGCCCGTGCTGGGAGTGCACGACCGGCTCTGCGCCAGGCGGCTGGGCGCTGGGCGCCACCCCGGGCGCCGTGCTGTGGAACCACCGCCGGGACGTCTACGCGGGCCGCCCGATCAAACGGCTCGACGTCGCCGTCCTCGACCGGGGAACGGCCACGCCGACCGTGCCCGGCCTCACCGCCCTGCCCGCAGCCGGGCGGTACCACCTCTCACCCGCGCTCGCCGAACTGGTCGACGCCGTACCGCGCGAGCAGCTCGCCGACCGCTTCCCGGGCGCCCGAGCGGGCCTGATCGGACCGGCGGCGCTGTCCGGCCCCGACGACCTGGTCGTCGTCGTGGGCCGTACCCCGGCGGAACTGGCCGCCATGGCCGGAACCACGGCCGTCGACACCGTCGCCACCACCCCCGCCGACGACGAGACCACCGCCCTGTACGAGCACGGCTTCGGCATCGCCGCGGTCGGCCTGATCCTCCCGCTGCTCGTCCTCATCGGCACCGCCACCCGCCTGGCCGCGGCCCGTCGTGAGGCGCGTTTCGCGGCGATCAGGCTGGCGGGCGCCACCGCGCGGCAGATCAACGCGATCGCGTCGGCGGACGCGGCGCTCGGCGCGGCGGCGGGTGCGATCGCCGGCGTCCTTCTCTTCCAGGTGGTGCGGCCGGTCCTGGCGGGCGTCACGGTCACCGGTTCCCGTTTCTTCCCCGAAACGGTCGCGCCGACCGGGCCGCAGTACGCCGCCGTGCTCGTCGGTGTGCCGCTCGCCGCCGTCGGCGCCGCCCTGTGGTCGCTGCGCCGGGTGCGGATCACCCCGCTCGGTACGGCGCGCCGGGTGCGGGCCTCCGCCCCGGGATGGTGGCGGACGCTTCCGCTGCCGGCCGGGCTGGGGCTGTTCGCGGGCCCGGTGTTCGCCAAGGGCGGGGACCCGGACACGGTGCTCGTCGACGTGGGCCTGGCGCTGACCATGGTCGGCCTCGTGGTCGCCGGGCCGTGGCTGACGCTGCTGGCCGCGCGACTGACCGCCCGTGTCACCTCGGGAGCGGCGACACTGCTGGCCGCGCGACGACTGGCGGCCGACCCGAAGGGGGCCTTCCGGTCGGTGAACGGCATCGTGCTGGCTGTCTTCATCGGCACGGCCGTCGCCGGTGTCGTCCCCGCGGTCGTCTCCGGCCAGAAGGCGGCGGGAGGCGGCACGCTGAACGAGGTCATGCGGGCCTCCTTCGGGTACGGCGAGGCCGCCGACGGCCTGCCGCTGCCGCCGGACACGGCGGCCGGGCTGCTGGCCGGGATACGCGCCCAGCCCGGCGTCACCGTGCTGCCGGTCTACCGCAGGACCGACGCGCCGCCCGGACCGGACGGGCCGCCGCCGTGCGACCCGGGGCCCGGTTGCCGGCCCGACTTCCTGCTCGGGCACGTGGTCGGCTGCGACGCCCTGACCGCTTTCCCGGCGCTCGGCCGGTGCGCCCCCGGCGTCCGCGAGGTGAAGGCCGACTTCAACCGGCTGCTGACCGGCGACAACATGCTCGCCGTCGATCGTCACCTGCCGATCGTGGACACCGACAACCCCGACACCTCCGCCGCCTCCGCGGGCCTTCCCCTGGCGGCGGTACTGGTCCGCGTGGAGGACCCGGCCGTCCGTGAACGAGTCCGCACGCTGCTCACCCCGTACGTCGCCGCCTCCGGCAGTACCGAGACGCCGCAGACGTTCGCCGAGGTCGCCCAGGCCCGCGCGGTGCTGCTGGAACAGGCGGAACGCGCCGCGCTGGCCGTCGTCTCGCTGACCCTGCTGGTGGCGGGATGCGGTCTGCTGGTCTCGGTCGCGGGAGGGGTGGTCGAGCGCAGGCAGCCGTTCACCCTGCTGCGGCTGGGCGGCACGCCGACACGGACCCTGTCCAGGGTGGTGCTGCTGGAGACGGCGGCCCCCGTGGTACTGGCCGCCCTGGTGGCCGCCGCCGCGGGCCTCGGTGTGGCCAAGCCGTTGATCGACCGGCTGGCGATCAGGAACGTGTCGGTGGCGCTGCCGGGCCCCGCCTACTTCCTGACCGTCGGCGGCGGTCTGCTGGCCGCCCTGCTGGTGATCCTCGCCGGCCTGCCACTGCTCAAGCGTGTGACCGCGCCCGACAACGCCCACTTCGAACAGGACCCCCGATGATCATCACACGTGTCCGGCGGCTGGCCGTACCGCTCCTGGCAGCGCTGACCGGTGCGCTTCTCGTGGCGGTGCCCGCGCCGGTGCGGGCGGAGGAGGGCCGCTACTCCGCCGACATCAGGCGTACCGAGTACGGCATCCCGCACATCCAGGCGAATGACCACGGCGGTCTCGGCTACGGCCACGGCTACGCCTTCGCGCAGGACAACCTGTGCGTCATGGCCTCGTGGGTGCTCACCCTGCGCGGCGAACGCTCGCGGTACTTCGGCGCGGAGGCGATGTCCGACGACCCGATCGACCCGGTCTCCAACCTGGCCAGCGACGTGTACTACAAGGGGATCCAGGCGTCGGGCACGTTACGCCGGATACTCGCCCGGCCCGCGCCGCACGGCCCCGGAGCCGAGCTGCGCGCCCTCGTGGACGGTTACGTCGCCGGGTTCAACCGGTACCTGGGCGAGACGGGTGTGGACCGGCTGCCCGACCCCACCTGCCGGGGCAAGGAATGGGTCGGGCCCATCACGGCCACAGATGTCTGGACGAACCTGCTCGACCTCGCCCGGCTGGGCGGCGGCTCCTCGTTCAAGGAGGCCATCGCCGCCTCGGGACGGACGTCGGAGCAGGGAGAGGACCGGCCGGTCAGGAGAGGGCCGTCCGCCCCCGGCAGCAACGCCTACGCCATCGGGCGCGAGGCCACCCGTGACGGCGTCGGCATGCTGCTGGGCGACCCCCACTTCCCGTGGAACGGCAGCCGCCGTTTCTACCAGGTCCACCTGACCATCCCGGGTGTGCTCGACGTGTCGGGCGGCAGCCTGTACGGCACGCCCATGGTCCAGATCGGCCACAACGCCACCGTGGCCTGGACGCACACCGTCTCCCACGCCCAGCGGTTCACGCTGTACCGGCTCGAACTGGCTCCGGGCCTGCGCACCTCCTACCTGGTCGACGGGCGGCCGGAGCCGATGGGCAGGCAGGAGGTGTCGGTCACCGTCCGGGACGCCCGGGGCGGGACCCGCGCCGTCACCACCACCCTGTACACCTCCAGGTACGGCCCGGTGCTGGCCACCGGCTGGACCGGGAAGGAGGCTCTCGCCCTGGCCGACGTCAACGCCGCCAACCTGCGCTTCGCCGACGAGTGGCTGGCCATGGGCGCCGCCCGCGACCTCACCGAACTGCGCCGGGCACAGGACACCTACCAGGGCATGCCCTTCGTCTACACGCTCGCCGCCGACTCCAGGGGTGAGACGTACTTCGCCGACGCCTCGGTCGTGCCGCACGTCACCGACGAACAGGCCGAACGCTGTCGCGCCGGGGACGACCCCGAGGCGTTCGTCCTGGACGGCTCCACATCGGCGTGTCTGTGGGGCCGGGACGCGGACGCGATCGAACCGGGCGTCTTCGGCCCCGCCGCCCAGCCCAGGCTGACCCGCGCCGACTACGTGACCAACGCCAACGCCAGCCCCTGGCTGACCAATCCGAAGGCCCCGCTCACCGGCTATCCGCGCGTCTACGGTGACGTCCGTACCGAACGGGACCTGCGCACCCGGGTCGGCCTCGACATGGTCGCCCAGCGGCTTTCTGGCGGCGACGGGCTCGGCGCCCCCGGCTTCACGCTGGAGACCCTGCAGCGGACGGCCGTCGGCAAGCGCAACCTGAGCGCCGAACTGCTCCGCCCGGACCTGCGCGCACTGTGCCGGGTCAGGCCGGTGATGACCGCGAGCGACGGTGGGAAGGTCGACGTCCGCCGGGCCTGCGCCACGCTGGCGGCCTGGGACGGACGGGCCCGCCTCGACAGCCGTGGTGCCGTCCTGTGGCGTGAGTTCCTGCAGAACCTGAACCGCCCGCACAGACGGTCAGAGGCGGCTGACCCACGGAAGAGCTGGTGGAAGGTGCCGTTCGACCCCGCGCACCCGCTCACCACGCCACGCGGACTCGACGTCGCCGACCCGCTGGTGGCGACCGCGCTGGCCGACGCCGTACGGTTCTTCACCGCCAACGACCTCCCGCTGACGCTCACGCCGGGTCAGGCCCAGCGCTACGGCGCCGTCCCGGTGCCGGGCTGTACGGAGGGGGAGGGGTGCTTCGACCGGATTCGCACCGGCGGCCCGCTGGGTGAGCAAGGGCGTTACCCGGACGTGAACACCGGCTCCAGCTTCCTGATCGCCGTGGAGCTGACGCCGGCCGGGCCGCGCACCCGTACCGTGCTGACGTACTCGCTGTCGGCCAACCCGGCCTCGCCGCACCACACCGACCAGACCGAGCTGTTCTCCCGTGGCCTGTGGGTGACGGAACGGTTCACCGAGGCCGAGATCAGGGCGTGTCCGGAGCTGACGACGACGTCGTTGCGGTAGGTCCCAGGTCCCTGACGAACACGATCCCGTCGTTGTCCGCCAGATGGGCCGGATCCAGGGGGAAATAACCGAAATATGGGGACACGCGGGGGGTGAGCCGTGTGTCCCCGAGGGCGGAGACCAGGTCACGGGCGCCGACGACGGACCGCTCTTCGGAGAGCCCGTACAGCAGGCCCTCGACGGTCTCCGGAGGAGGGGTGCCCACCCCCCGGTGCCGGAGCGTGCCGAGAGCCGTCGCGAGGAAGGCGTACTCCTCTCCCAGGCGCGCGCTCACGAGGGCGCCCGCGCTCCACCACTCCAGGTTCAGGGCACCCAGTCGCATCGTGCTCCGCTCCCGCTGGAGATGACGGTTGTGGGCGTGGACCAGTACCGGCCCCCGTTCGGCGAGAGCGAGGAGGTTGGCGGCCATCATCGCGTCGCGCAGGCCGATCAGCCTCGTCATCCGGCCCGGCGAGGTGTCGGCCATCCAGGAGTGGTAGAGCAGCAGGCCGGTCGCGGTGCGCCCGTACAGACGCGCCCGCTCCCACTCCTCCCGCGATGACGTCGCGATCAGGTCCGGCGTCTGCGCGTCGAGCAGCGCGACCAGGTCGTCGGCGAGCAGCCGCAGCCGTACGGCCTCCTCGGACCGTCCGACCGAGTGGGACGGGTCCATCATCGCGGCGGGGTCGGTCCACCGTTCGTCGGCGCCGAGCAACCGGTCGAGGGTCTCCCCGGTGCAGGCGAGCAGGCAGGCGTCCACCCGGGCCGCGAGGTAGGTGTGGAGCGCGGTGAGGGCGGGCCGGGGGCTCGCGGCGCCACTGATCTCCAGCGGGCCGTCGAACCCGGCGAAACGCAGTCGTTCGGCGGCGGGCCTGTCTTCGTTGTGGGCGCGCATCCGGCGCACGAGTTCGCGGTTGGCCGGGGACGCGCCGAAGCCGTGGCTGAATCCGCGTTCCATGACCTCGTCGAGAGTGCCCGCGCCCCCGGTGACGTAGTCGTCGACGACCAGCCCCGCCAGGCAGTCGCTCTCGATCGCGATCGTCCGGTAACCCTCCTGTTCGACGAGCCGCTCGAAGAGGTCGTTGCGCAGATCGAGCAGGACATCCTCGCCGTGGGTCGGCTCCCCGAGGGCGAGCAGCCGTGGCGGGGAGGGGAACAGCCCCATGACGGACTCCACGGGACGCACGACGCCCCTGACATCAGCAACCATGCCTTAAACGGTATCGTTTATCACTATTTTGAGACTTTTCACGACAATGGCAGGGCTTCTGGAGGGAAACCCTCAAAGCGGGCTCAAGGCCCCTTCCCTGCGCGGGGCGTGGCCCGGCCGGTACCCGACCGGTCGCCTCATCACGGAGTTCAGGACCCCGCAACCCCTCTGGTGGGAAAAGCTGAAGGCCGTCAGCGCGTCCACGCCGCTGGTCGGCGGCGGGCCGAGCAGCCACGTCTCGCCGGACGCGCTGGCCGGGGTGTGCGAGACCATCGGCGACTGCCGCCTGGTGATCGTCGAGGACGCCGGGCACCGCGTGCACAGCCTCAAACCGGAGGAGTTCTGGTCGGTCACGGCTCCCTTCCTCCTGACGGACAACCCGGGGGACGGCCTGGAGGAAGGCGGCGTGACAGACGGCTGACAGCGCACTGAGTGCGGTCTGTGCGCGGAGGGGCCGAGGGTGGGGACGTCCATCCTCGAAAGGAACAGTCCGATGCCCCGTAATCTCCTCCCGCACGACCGTGCCGTACGGCGCCGCCGCCCGCGCGTGGCCGCCGCGCTCGCGCTGGCGGCGAGCCTGTTCGTGAACTCCGTGGCCCTGGCGTCCCCGGCCGCCGCGACCCAGAGCAGCGCCTCCCAGACCGGTGACGAGGCGCGAAGCGCCCAGCTGAGGCGGCTGGCACGCGAACTGGTCGCCACCGGAGCGCCCGGCGTGATCGCACGGATCGACGACGGCGACGGCCGACCGGTCGAGATCGCCGAACAGGCCTCCTGGACGAGGAAGGACCACCTGCTCAAGGCGGGGGACGAGGTCCGGATGGGGTCCAACACCAAGACCATGATGGCCACACTCGTGCTGCAGCTGGTCGCCGAGGGCAGGGTCGCCCTGTCCGACCCGGTGGAGAAGTGGCTGCCGGGCAGGGTGCCCAACGGCAGGACGATCACGCTGCGCATGCTGCTGAACCACACCGCCGGCCTGTTCGACTACACCGAGGACCCCGCGCTCCGGCCGTCGATCCTCGGCAGGGACCGGCGGCGATGGACCCCGGAGAAGCTGCTCGCCGTGGGCGTGAAGCACGACCCGCTGTTCGCGCCCGGCACGAAATGGTCATACAGCAACACCAACTACGCCGCGATCGGCGCCGTTCTCGAACGGGTCACCGGGACGAGCCTGGCGAACCTTGTCCGGGACCGGATCGCCCGGCCGCTCGGCCTCAGGCACACCTACTACGCCACGGACTCCACCTGGCGCGGGCCGTACGCCCGCGGCTACGAACCGGACGCCGCCCACATGCCGCCGACGGTGCCCGCCGGGCTCAGGAACTTCGCCGGGACCCGTCACGACGGGCACGTGGACGTCTCGGGCAACGACCCCGGGTGGGGAGGACCGGCCGGGGCGATGGTCTCGACCGCACAGGACTGGGCCCGCTTCTCCACCGCGCTGATGTCCGGCAAGCTGCTGCCCGCCGCCCAGCTCGCGCAGTTGCGCGCCACCGTGCCGGTCGACCCCCGGGAACCGGACGGTGCCGGCTACGGGCTCGGCGTCCAGACCAGCGCCACTCCGTGCGGCACGTTCTGGGGCCACGACGGCGGCATCCCCGGCTACCTCACCACCAACGTCACCGACCGCTCCGGTGGCCGTACGGCGACCCTCATCGTCCTGGCGGAGTCCTGGGCCGAGTACGGGAGCGACCCGAAGCTCGCCAAGGCGGCCCAGGCGTTCCAGCTCGCAGCGATCTGCGCCATGTTCGGCAAAGCCGCCCCGGCTCACACCGGCTGACCCGCACGGCCGACTCCGGCGGAGGTGACGACCGAGGACACCAGCCGCTCGGCCTCGGCGCGTGAGGCCGCCGCGCCCACGGCGTAGGCGGCCGTGAACCCGGCGGCTCCCAGAACGGCGGTGACCCGCCGCTCGACCGTCCGCACGTCCGCGTCACCGGGATCGTCCCGCCCCCGCAGTACGGCGGCGGCCCCGAGCAGCCGTCCGGCCCGCTCCGCCCGGTTCCGGCACAGCTCGATCGCGGCGGTCGCGACCGCGATCGAGGCCGCGACCGGTGTGTGCCAGGCCAGCGTCAGGCGCACCGCCGGGTGGTCGAGCCGGCGCGCCGCCTCGTCGGGCGCCCCCTCCGCGACGTCCACCTGGGCGAGTACGGCCAGCAGTAACGCGGTCAGGTGCGGGGTCGCCCGGCCGGGCGGAGCCTCGGTCAGACCGGCCTCGGCGTGTTCGCGGGCGGCCCCCGGCCGTCCGGCCTGCCACTCCAGCCGGGCCAGGCCGAGACACACCTGGGCCTGTGACTCCGCGGACCCGGCCCGGCCCGCCTGGGCGAGCAGGTCCGTCAGCAGCCGTCGCCCGCCGTCCGCGTCACCGGTCTGGGCGAGACGCAGCGCGGTGGCGACCTCACTCTCCATCGTGTGCTCGGGCATGCCGAGCTCCCGGAAGTGCCGGGTGGCCCGCTCGGCCAGCACGGGCGAGGCCGGTTCGCCGGCCCGCTGCGCCGCCGAGTTCAGGGTGCTCATCGTGGTCGCCAGCCCCCACCGCTCACCGAGCTCCTCGAAACCGGTCAGCGCGTGCGACAACAGATGTCTCGCCTCCACGGCCCGCCCGGTGTTCATGGCCAGCACGCCCCGGACCAGCAGGGTCAGCGACCGGCTCCACGGATCGGTCTCCTCGTCGGGGGAGCCGGGGATGTCCGGTGCGCCCGCGCCTATGGCGAGCACCAGCCGGGCCATCCTCAGGACGGGGTGGGTGCCGGAGGCCTCTTCGAGCGCCTTCCCGATCCGGTCGAAGGCCTCCTTCGCCTCCTCCGGCTCGCCGACGGCCTCGACGGTGGCCAGCGCGTGCGCGACGACCACCAGCGCGCGGGCCTGTGGCTCCGCCGGACCACGAACCTGAAGCGCCCGGTCGAGCAGGTCGAGCGACTCCGGTGGGTGGTCCCGAAGGAACCAGAACCAGCACAGCGCGACGCCGAACCGGACCGCCAGACCGGCGTCGCCCGACTCGGCCGCCCAGCGGATCGCGGCCGACAGGTTGTCCCGCTCCGCGGACAGCCGTACCAGCCAGCGAAGCTGCTCTGAGGTGCGCAGATGTGGGTCGGCGGACTCGGCCGTCCGCAGGAGGAAGGCGACGTGCCGCCCCCGTATGGCCTCCACCTCGCCCCGCTCCGCCAGACGCGCCAGGCCGTACTCCCTGATGGTCTCCAGCACGCGGTAGCGCGGCTCGACCGGGTCGGCGGACTCCACCGGGTGCAGCAGGGACTTGTCGACCAGCGCCGCCAGCGACTCCCGCGCCTCACCCAGCCCGCCGACGGCCTCCGCCGTGTCCTCGGCGAAGGTGCCGGGCACGACCGACAACCGTTCCAGCAGCGTCCGCTCGTCGGAGCCGAGCAGATCCCAGCTCCAGGCCACCGCCGCGCCAAGCGTCCTGTGCCGTGGCAACGCCGTACGGCTGCCGCCGGTGAGCAGCCGGAAGCGGTCGTCCAGCCGCGCCGCGACCGCCTCGACCGGCAGGGCGCGCAACCGCGCCGCGGCCAGTTCGATCGCCAGCGGGAGGCCGTCCAAGCGGCGGCAGATCTCGGTCACCGCGGTCAGCGCGCCACCCTCGGGGGCGAAGTCCGGCCGGACCGCGGCGGCCCGGTCGTGGAACAGGCGGACCGCCGCGCAGGCACGGGCCCGCTCGGGGCTCGCCCCAGGTTCGGGGAGTTCCAGCGGGAGCACCGGATGCAGGGTCTCACCGTCGATCCGCAGGGGCTGCCTGCCGGTGGCCAGCACCCGCAGGCCCGGACAGCGGGCGAGCAGGGTCCCGGCGAGCGTCGCGACGGCCTCGATCACGTGCTCGCAGTTGTCCAGCACCAGCACCAGGTCGTCGTCCGCGAGCGTCTCGGCCAGGTGGTCCGGGACGTCCTCCCGGGCGACGGGCCGGGACGGCACACCCTCCCGGCGGCTCCGCAGCAGGTCGAGCACCACGCGGGGCACGTCGTCCGCGGCGACCGGGGCCAGCGGGACGAACCACACCCCGCCGGGCGGCGAGAGCCGTCGGCCGACGGCGTTGGCCAGCCGGGTCTTCCCCGCTCCGCCGGGGCCGACCAGGGTGACCAGCCGGACGCGGCCGAGCAACCCGACCACCCGGCGGACGTCCTCGTCGCGGCCGACGAAGCTGGTGAGCGGGACGTCCAGGTTTCCGTGCGACCGGCGGGGGCCGGGAGACGTGCCGCGCAGCACCGCCAGGTGGGCCTGCTGAAGGTGCGGTCCCGGATCACCGCCGAAACCGTCCGCGAGCAGGTCACGGATCCGCTGGTAGGTGGCAAGGGCCTCGGCGCCCCGGCCGTTCAGCGCCAGGGCCCGGATCAGCTGGGCGTGCAGCCGTTCCCGCAACGGGTGCGCGGCGGTCAGCGACTCAAGCTCGGCGACAAGGCCGGGCTCCGCACCCAGCGCGAGGTCGGCCTCGATCCGGTCCTCCAGGACGGACAGCCTGGCCCGTTCGAACCGCTCCGCCTCGGCGTCGGCGAACGGCGCCTCACGCACGTCCACCAGAGCGGGACCGCGCCACAGTTCCAGGGCCTCGCGCAGGGTCGCGGCGGCCTCGGCGGGTCGGGACCGCGCGTACGAGTCGCGCCCCTCGCGGGCCAGCCGTTCGAACCGGACGGCGTCGACCGCCTCCGGCTCGACGGCCAGCCGATATCCGGCGGGCCCCAGGGTGAGCAGCCCGGGGTCGCCCAGGACACGGCGCAGCCGGGAGACCAGCGACTGCAGCGCACGCTGGGGGTCCTCCGGCGCCTCCGCACCCCACGGTTCGCCCCACAGCGCCTCGGTCAGGGTCGCGGGCCGTACGGCACGCCCGGCGTCCAGCGCCAGCCGGGCCAGCAACGCCCGAAGCCGCGCGCCTCCCACCTGCGCGGGACCGGAGGGGGTGCCCAGCACCAGGGGGCCGAGGACACCGACGCGCACCCGTTCACTCGCCATGACCAGCAGTCTGCCGAACCGGCACATCACGACCGACCCCTGAGGCGTACGCCGATGACGGTAAACCGGACCGTGCGTCGGCGATGCTCGCGCAGGTCGTCGTCGTACGGCTCCGCGTCGGGTCCCTCGGCGAAGACGCCGGTCGGCCTCCCGCTCCTCCGCCTGGCTCCGGCGAACAACCGCCTGCCGTCGGGTGCCCGACGGGAACGGCCTCCCTTCGAGGGCTCCCGGGGCCGGTGACCGTTTGCGAACGCCGCCCGTTTGTTTACCGGTCACCACAATTAACACGAGGAAATGAAGGGCATAAGGAAAACCGCACCGGCGGAGCCGGTAAGCAATTGACACGGAGCCGGACGCCCGGATTTTCCCGGGACGGGCTCCGGTCGTCGTAACAAGAAAGGATGATATTCATGGAAGAAACAGCGGAAAAGCCGCGGAAGAAACTCTCACTGGACCGGGAGACGGTGCGCAACCTCAATGACCCCATCCTGAGCACGCAGGGATGGAGTCTGTGGACGTGCGACGACGCCGGCTCCGAGCATGAGATTCAGGGCGAGCGGGTCAAGTAGACGAAAACGGTGGGTCGGCGTTGAATCTGAAACCGGTTCCACGTGTCTCACGTGGTGACTTCCGGCCGGCACGCCTCGCCGGCCTTCCTCAGGTGGTCGTGGACAATGTTTCCGGATGGCGGGCCGTCAAGAGCTGGAACAGCGCCTACCTCAAGTCCGTGGCAGGTCACCGTGAGGTCGCCGTGCGAGAGACGAACGGCCCACCCAGCAATATTTTCCAGAATCTGGCCCGCGGCGGGCGCACGTCTTTCGGTGATTATCTGGACTGGGTGGTGGAAACCGCGCACGACCTACGGCCTGTCACCGAAAGACACGCCGACGTCGGCGCCATCACCAAGGCGGTCGCCGCCAGCGGCTTCGAGGACTCCTATTACCTCGACGCGAAGCTGATCCAGTTGTCAGAGAGGCTCGCCGCCGACGCGCCGGCCCCGGACTGGTTCCGCGCCTCCCCGGTGGACACCAATCTGTGGTGCGGCGTCCTGGGCACCTCCTCCGGACTGCACTGCGATGTGACTCCCAACTGCAACGTCCAGGTGATCGGTCGCAAGCATTTCGTTCTGTTCCCGCCCTCGCAGTCGCGGCTGGTGTACCGCATTCCCCGGATCACCCACTGCCGCTTCGACCCCAACGTTCCGGACTTCGACAGGTTCCCGCTCGCACGGCGGGCGTCTGGCTGGCAGTGCACTCTGCGGCCGGGGGAGTCGCTCTACATCCCGGTCGGCTGGTATCACCAGGTGACGGTGGTGACGCCGTGGGCGCTGAACGTCAACTTCTTCTGGCCGCGTCCGTTTCCGCAGGGCGTCATGACGCCGTCGCTGTGGCGGTTCCTGCTCCGGCGGGGGTCGGCCCGGATGAGGCGGCTGCTGCGGGGATGACGGATGCAGAGGAGGAGCCGGCCTGGCGGCCTGCGGAGTTCTTCGTGCTCCGCACACCGTACCTTCCGCTGGACGCGTTGTCCGCGCTGGGCGGTGACGGCCTGGTGGAGACGGGTTTCTCGCACGAGCGTGCGACGGCGGAACACGCGCGTGCCCTCGACCGGCTGCGGGCGCTGTGCCTGCGGCCCGATGTGCGCGAGGCCCTGTGGGTGGCCTCGCCGTCGCTGGAGGGGCGGCTGGACGGCTGGGCGCGTGACCCGCGGGGCGGGCTCAGGATCGGCCATGGTCTTCTTCGGTATGTCGCGCGCATGGCGGGGCGCCCGACGCCGTTCGGGCTTTTCGCCGGGTGCTCGCTCGGGACGGTCGGTGAGGAGACCCGGCTGCGCCTCGCGAGCCGGGAGGCCTACCGCCGCCACACGAGTTTGGACGCCCGATATCTCGCTGCCCTGGCGGAGTCCCTGCAGCGGGATCCGGCCCTGCGGCCGAGGCTCAGGTATCTGCCGAACTCCAGCGTCTACCGGGCGGCCGGGCGTCTGAGGTACACCGAGACGCGCCCTGCCGGTGCCGGGACGTCGTACCATCTGGTGGCCGTCGAACCGACGGCCCATCTGGAGGCCGTGCTTGAGCGGGCCGCGGGCGGGGCCCTGCCCGGAGAGCTGGCCTGCGCCGTCGGCGCCGTCGACCCCGAGGTCGGCCGGGACGAGGCGCTCGACTTCGTGGACCGGCTGATCGACGCGCAGCTCCTGGTCTGCGAACTCGGTCCCACGGTGAGCGGGCCCGAGCCGGTCGACGACCTCCTTGACCGGCTGGACCGGGCGGGCGGAGAGCGCGCCCGGCCGGTCGTCTCGGCCCTGCGCCGGGCCCGGACCATGCTCGCGGGTTTGGACGAGTCGTCGCCGGGGGCCGATCCGGAGCGTTACCGCGAAGTCGCCGCGGCGCTTCCGGCCCTGGCCGAGGTCCCGGTCTCCTTCCACGTCGATCTCACGAAGCCCGCCAGGGCGACACTGGGACGAGACGTGCTCGCGGAGATCGAACGCGGGGTGCGTCTGTTGCGCCGCGTCGGCGCGGGGCGGCGCGGCGACCCTCTGGGCCGCTTCCGTGAGGCGTTCCTCAACCGGTACGACCGGCGCGAGGTGCCGCTGTGCGAGGCCTTGGACGACGAGATCGGTGTCGGATTCCCCGCTGACGGCCCGTTCGGGGCGGCACCGGCCCCGCTGCTGGACGATCTGGCGTTCCCGGCTCCTCCCCGGGCCGAGGACACTCGGCTCAGCAGGCGGGACGCGCTTGTCACGCGCTGGCTGACCGAAGCCGCGTGCGCGGGCGTGGCGGAGCTGTCGCTGGGCGAGGCCGAGGTGCGGGCCCTTGAGGAGGCGGGCGAGGCAGCCTCGCTGCCGGACTCCTTCGGGGTCGTCGCCACGATCATCGCGGCCGACGAGGACGAGGTGGCCGCGGGACGCTATCGCATCATGTTGTCCGCGGTGGGCGGTCTGTCCGGAACAACGCTGATGGGCCGGTTCTGCCGGCGTGACGACCGGTTGCTCCGCCATCTGCAGCGGCACCTACGGGCCGAAGAAGCACTACGACCGGAGGCGGTCTACGCGGAGATCGTGCATCCCGTGCCGGGCAAGGTGGGCAACGTCCTGGTCCGGCCGCGCCTTCGCGAGTACGAGATCGTCTATCTCGGCCGACCGGCCGCGCCGGAGCGGCGAATGCCCCTCGACGACCTCACGGTCTCCGTCACCGGCGAGCGGGTGGTGCTTCGCTCGCGTTCGCTCGGCCGCGAGGTTCTGCCCCGGCTCACGGTCGCGCACCGCTTCGACGGAGCCGGCAGCCCGGCCTTGTATCGCTTCCTGTGCCACCTGCAGCGCCAGGGGAGGGCGGGCGGGCTGTCCTTCTCGTTCGGAGGCCTGGACGACGCGCCCTATCTGCCGAGGGTCACCGCCGACCGGCTGGTGCTGTCCCGGGCCCGCTGGCGTCTGTCGGACGCGCAACTGGCGTCCCTGGAGGGCCCGACGGCCGCCGCCCGCTTCGCCGCGGTGCAGGATCTGCGACGCCTGCTTCGCCTGCCGCGATGGGTCGCGGTCGTGGACGCGGATCGGAGACTGCCCATCGACCTGGACAACCCGCTCTTCGCCGACATGGCCGTCCATCTGTTCCGTGAGCACCGGCCGGTGCGGCTTGAGGAAGTGTTCTTCGGGCCGGACGAGGTGCCCGCCACGGGACCGGAGGGTCGTTTCGCGCACGAGATCATCGTGCCGTTCCTGCGCACGAGCGCTCCCGAGCCCACTGCCGGTGCCCCGGCGCGCCAGGAGAGGCCCCTCACGCGAAGTTTCCCGCCCGGATCGCCCTGGCTCTACGCCAAGCTGTACAGCGGCCCGGTCGGTGCCGACACCATACTCCAGCAGGTCGTGCGGTCCCTGGTGCGCGCGGCGGTGTCCGACGCCTCAGTCGACCGCTGGTTCTTCGTCCGGTACGCCGATCCCGACCCGCATCTGCGGCTGCGGCTGCACGGCGATCCCGGCCGCCTGATGAACGAGGTGCTGCCCGCGCTGCTCGCCGCCTGCGCGCCGTTCCACGCCGAGGGCACGCTCTGGCGGATCCAACTGGACACCTACGAACGCGAGGTCGAACGCTACGGCGGAGCCGACGGGATCGTTCTGGCCGAGCGGCTGTTCCACGCCGACAGCGACGCCGCGCTCAAGGTGATCGGGGAGACTCCCCGCGACATGGACGCACGCTGGCGGCTGGCGCTGGTCGGTCTCGACCGGCTGCTCGACGATCTGGGCCTGGACCTGGCCGGGCGGCTCTCCGTCAGTACGGCGGCGCGTGATCGTTTCAGCCGCGAATTCGGTGCCGACACCGCCTTCGCCCACCGGCTCGGCGCCCGCTACCGGCGGGAGCGGACACGACTGGAGTCGCTCCTGGCCGCACCGGATCATCTGTACCGGGCACGCTCCGAGGCGTTGCGTCCCATCGCCGGCGACCTGGCGGCGCGCGCGGGGGCCGGCCGGCTCACCCGTCATACGACCGCCCTCGTCGGCAGCTTCCTGCACATGCACGCGAACCGGATGCTGCCCGCCGCCGCGCGCGCCCAGGAACTTGTCCTCTACGACTTCCTCAGCCGCTGGTACCGCTCGCGCGTGGCCCGGACTCTCATCGAGGCCGCGAAAGAAGC
This sequence comes from Streptosporangium sp. NPDC020072, assembly GCF_040631445.1. Lineage (NCBI taxonomy): Bacteria > Bacillati > Actinomycetota > Actinomycetes > Streptosporangiales > Streptosporangiaceae > Streptosporangium > Streptosporangium sp. NPDC020072. Next base: position 433,606 of record NZ_JBEYAB010000006.1, read on the forward strand.
ACCGCGTCGTGCCACCGGCCGGTCTCATCGAATCCAGCGGTGACGAACATGTCGGCGTACCGCGGGTTGAGGTACATGACGTAGAAGTCCCGGGGAGCCTCGGCGAGCGATTCGAGAATGCGCTCCACGACCGCGCGCATGGTCTCGGCACCGAACGGATGGAAGAAGTAGGCGACGGTCACGGACGTCGGGACGGCGAAGGACCCGGCGTCCGCGCACGTGACGCTCAACGCGCAGGGGCGGCGGCGGCCGAACCTGGCGATGTTCGCGTTCGCGATCGCGCACAGCTCCGGCGACCATTCCACCCCGATCGCCGCGGCGAAACCGTGTCTCGCGGCGAGCATGAGCACCCGTCCTTTTCCCGCCCCGAAATCCACGAACACCCGCCCGTCGGTGGCCAACGGGGTGTTTCGCAGCATCTCCGCGAAGAGCAGCGGATTGGTGCCCTCGTGCGCGGTCGCGCAGCCGGGCGGCTCCAGAGAGGTGTCGGTCCTGTGCCGGACGTCGAACAGAAGCTCATGCGAGACCAGCCGCATCGTCCGGACGACACCGTATCTCCGTCGCGCGGCGGGAAACGAACGCGTGATGAGCCGGAACTGCCCGGCGAGCCGACCCAGCATCGCGCGCCCAGCCCTCCCGCCGCGACCGTGAACGTCACCTCATCCTGTCAGGGGCGTCGAGACGAGTCCCGGGGAAACGCCGAGACGCCGCTCACGGCCCGGCGGCCCGTTCCCTGCCCTGCGCACGTGTGGCGGGAGGCAGCCGCGAGTCGGTCGGCCTGCCGTCCGATTCCCTGTAGTAAGGTCCGACTCTGTCGGACACTCCCAGCCATGAGATGACTACTCACTGTATTGGACGCTGTGTTCCGCGCGTATGGACAGCCCCGGCGCCCATCGACGGTCACCGCTGCCCGGCCGCCTTCAGGAAGGACGTTCCCTGTGAACCTCAGCAACCCCGTCGGTGCCCACCGGCCGCGTGTCCGGCGCACCGCGGTCACCGCGTGCCTTATGCCGGCCGTCCTGACCGCCACGGTCTTCGCCCCCGTCTCGTCCGCGTTTCCGGTCACCGGACCGGCAGCGGCCTCGGCAGTACTTTCCGCGCAGGTCGAACCACAGCAAGAGGTGCCTGAACTCGATGCCCCGGGCGCCGCCGAACCCGTGACGTATCCGCCGGACCATCGCACCCGCCCCACATCGGGCACCTTCGTCTTCACCGCCCCTCCGCACACCCGCATCACGCGCCTGGAGATGAACTGCCGCCCCCGGCCCTGCGCGGAGGCGATCGCCACCGACGGCTCCACCGCCACCGCCCGCACGGGCCCCGGGCGCTGGCGCTGGAACGTGCCGGTACGGGTCTGGCTTCAGGCCGCCGCCAACGCCCCCATGCAGCGGGCCCGTTACAGCGGAACCCTGAGCGTCGACGGTGAGCGGCAACCACTCGACGTGGTCATCACCGAGGGGAAGCAGGGCCTGTTCGGCGTCGTCCGTGAGGACGCCCCCAACAACAGCGGTGCGCTGGTGTCCGACGTGGTGCCGGGCAGCCCTGCCGACAAGGCCGGGATCCGGCCCGGTGACGTCATCGTCTCCTTCGACGGCAGGGTCATCACCAATGCCAGGGAGCAGAGTGCCGCCCGTGTCGGAGTGTTGCGCGCGGGAGCCGTCGTCCCCGTCACCTACCGCAGGCCCGACGGCGGCGTCAGAACCACCGAAGTCACCCTGGTCGACACCCTTTGAAATTCTTCGAGGTGGATGCCCGGTTCCCCGAGGCCGCCAAGATGGAAAGCCCGTGGGCGGAGGCGAACAAGCTTCTGAGGGTGCGGAAGCTTACAACCGGCTGAAGTCCTGTTCGGCCTCCGAGGTCGCCTCGATGATCGAGGGCGTGTTGCGGCGGTACACCGACACGCACGGCGCCTTGATCGTCGGGTTCGCCTTCGCGTACATGCTGGACTTCAAGCTGAGGCCGAAGAACATCGGCTCGGCGAAGCCGTACCGGCCGACGGCCGGCAAGGACAGGAACTGGCCCCACCTGGCGCCGACGCTGTCCACCAAGACGATCAACTGGGACCTGATCCGCCAGCAGTACGACCAGATCGTGAAGGACGCCACCGCCCTGCACGCTGGGCATCGCCGAGGCCGAGAGGTCCTGCGCCGCCCCACCCGCGGCGTACCGGATGGTCAGCACGTCGGCGATCTGTGCCGGAGACCACTTCCGTGTCAATTCTGTCCGTGTTGCTGCGCGGGATGCGCGGCCCGGACAGCCGCCCGGCCTCCGCTCAGCCCTTCCGGTCGCTCAGGACGCAGAACTCGTTGCCCTCCGGGTCGAGGAGGGTCACCCAGTGCTGCTCCTCCTGCCCGGTGTTGGCGCGCCGGGCACCGAGCGAGAGCAGCCGGGCGACCTCGGCCTCCTGGTCGTCAGGGCGGAAGTCGGGATGGAGCCGGTTCTTCGACGTCTTGCCCTCGGGGACGGGTACGAAGAGCAGCCCCGGCATCCGGTCCGGCTCAGGCCGGATCTCGATGATCTCCTCGGATTCGTCGACCACCACCCAGCCGAGAGCCTCTGCCCACCAGCGCCCGAGAGCGACGGGGTCGGCGGAGTCGACGATGATCTGTTCCCATTCCAGTGCCATGGGCCTGAGCATAGACAGGACCGGCGGCCGTCCCTCCGTGAAGGAGCGGGCCGACTCGTGTACTCCTGTGAGAACCAGGTGGAGCACGGGCCGTCCGGAGACTCGGCAACCGCGGCGTCCGACCGTTCCGGTTATGGCCTCCGAGGATCTGGGACGGCCGTGTCGCGGGGTCTTGGGAAGACGCGGACGAATCTTCGTCAGCTCTCGGAGATGGTGCCTCTCCACTTCCAGCCTGGTTTCGGGCCGACATGGACACGTCAGTACCTGGAGGCCCGCGTAGCGGACTGATGACGTCAGGTCGCGACGCCTATGGAGCCGGTTCCGGGGGAGTGACGGGGGCGCGGAGTTCCGCTGTCACCGCGCGTTCCCTGAGCTGGGCGGCCTCCAGGCGCAGAGCCTCCATCTGCTCCCGCAGGTCGGAAAGCCTCACCTGCTCCATGGCCAGTTGCATGAGCGCCCTGTCCCGCTCCGCCTGTGCCTCGGCGATCCGCGCGGCGGCGCGTTCCTCCGCCTCCGCGACCTTCGCCATGGCCCTTTCCTCCGCCTCGGTGACCTGGCGCGCCGCCCGTTTGTCCGCCTGGGCCGACTGCCGGTCGGCGCGGGCCGCCTGCGCCCGGGCCTCGGCGGCTTCGGCCAGCGCCTGTGCCCGGCCCTGAGCCTCGGCGTCCGCCCGGGCCTGGGCCCTGTCCCGTTCGGCTTCGGCCGCTCTGGCCTGGGCCTCGGAGGCGACGGCGGCCCGCTCGGCCTCCGCCCTCGCCCGCTGCGCGGCCTTCGCCGCCCGTTCCGCCTGGTCACGCTCGGCGCGGGCCTGTTCCGCCCGCTCTCGTTCCTGTACGGCCAGCGCCTGGGCCTGCTCGGCGGCGGTCTCGGCCGTCTCGATCCGCTCGGCCGTCTCCCTCAACGTGGCGTCCCTGGCCGCCTCGGCGTGGTCGGCCCGTCGTCTGGCCTCCTGTTCGGCGTGCTTGGCGAGCCGTTCGGTGGCCGCTGCCTCGTGCAGGGCGGCCAGCGCCTGTTCCCTGGCGGTCTCGGCGTCGGCCAAGGCGATGTCCCGTTCGGCGTTCGCCTCCTCGACCTGGCGGGCCATGGTGTCCCGCTCCCTGCGGGCGTGTCCGGTGGCCTCGCGGGCCAGCCGTACCTGCTCGAAGGCCTGTTCCCGCTCGGTGCGCGCGATCGCCACCCGGGTGTGGGCCTCGGCCTGCACCGCGCTCAGTTTCGCCTCGACCCCGGCGGGACTCAGCTCGTCGGCCAGGATCTGCGCCAGCGGCGCGATCGCCGCCGCCATGCCCTTCTCCATCCGCTCGTAGAACTCCTCCGCGCGGGCGAGCGCGCCCTCAAGGCCGGGGGTCGCGCGTTTCAGCTCCCGTTCGCGCTTGGCCGCCGCCTGGCAGTCACCCTGCGGGCAGTAGGCCTTGGGCCGTCCTCTTCCCTGGCGCTGCTCGATCGGCATCCCACAGTGCTTGCACGGCGTCACCGCGCCGGCTCTCTCGCTCACCCCTCCAGGCTAGCATTTTCTGTTTTCCAGAAATTCAAAATCAATAATCACACTTCGTTGCGTTGACGGTACAGATCGACTACTACCGGGAATGACAATTCCCGCAAGTAGGCGGATCGGAGGTCTTCTGCGGCGCGGATTGTCCGTTTGTGCGAATCCGCACGAGGTGTCAGTGCGCAGCTCAGAGGCATTTTTGAAGGCTCGGTGGCCGCCTGGCGCCCTCACCGCACCGCGCTGCGTCCCAGAGGACGGATGAGAAAGTGTCACGGAGCCTGAGGCCCTGCAGGACTGTGGGGCCTTGCGGATCGTGACCAACGGCGCCTCGGTGACCCGCGACGTCTCATTGATGGCCAGCCCCATGGGAGTGCTTCCGGCTCAGAGATGTGACACGTTCCTCAGCCCACAAACGAATGGCCATGCCCCGACCTTCGATGTCTCGCCGACAGCCAGACCGTGTTCGTGGCCAATGAGAATCGGCCACGAGCGGTGAAGCCCTATAGGACGAGTCACAGGCCGACGTTGCGCATGGCGTTGTCGCGCCGGCGGTCGACGGCACGGATGTAGCGCAGCACGGCCGGGGTGGCCGGAGCCCAGCGGCCGTGCTTGGCGATGAGGCTCGGCGCCCGGGTTGGTGTCACCAGACGCAAAGTGGAGTGTCCGAGCTGGTCAGAGGGCTCGGACGGCGGGTGGCCGCCGGGGTGGTTACGGCTGTGAGCAACCGGGGCGGGGCAGCGGCCGGATCGTAGTGTTCGGGAGTCCTAGAGTGCTGATCTGGTCGGATGTGATTCGGAAGGTCCGACAGAGCTACGTTCTGTCTGGTCAGACCTCACGCTGAGCTACTTTGCCCCTGGTGACACCGACCCAGGCCCCGAGCCTTGTCGAGGTCCCGGGGCTTCGTCGTGCTCAGCGTGCGGCAGCGGGCTCCGGGAGCCGTCGCGACATGTTCATCTCCTCGACGGTGGCGACCAACGGGGCCAGCTCGGGGTTCTTGGCGGCCTCGTCCAGCGCCTCCCGGAGGGCGGCCTCGTTGGTCGGCCTGGCCGCTTCCAGGAGTTCCAGGCCGGACCCGGTCACGTCGGTGTAGATGCCGCGGCGGTCGGTCGCGCAGAGGTAGCGCGAGAGCAGGCCGCGGTCCTCCAGCCGGGTGACGAGGCGGGTGGTGGCGCTCTGGCTAAGCACGACCGCGTCGGCGACCTGCTTCATCTGCAGGTGCCCGCCCTCGCCGTCGTGCTGGCGGCTGAGCACGTCGAGCAGCGAGTACTCACGCACGCTCAGGTCGTGCTTGGCCTGAAGGGCACGCTCGATGTGCGCCTCGATCCGGCCGGCCAGGAGGTAGAGGGCGGCCCAGCCGTTGGCGAGGGCGGTCAGCGCGGGGTCCGTGGCGGTCATGGGTGCGACTCTCCTTCCATGGTGCTTGCTCTCCAAGGTAAACCCTTGCACGCAATATCGGCTAACACGTGTATCCCGCTCATGCAAGTATCACCCTCATCGCACCCGGACGCGCGTTCCGCCGCCGCCGTCGCCCACCGTCGTTGACGAGCAAATACCCGCATTTGCACTTAGCCCGCGTATGCAATTATTGTCTAAGCGCGTAAGGCGCAACAGCAATCGTATGGAGGGCGGCACACCATGCCTCTCGCGCTCCTAGCCCTGGCCATCGGGGCCTTCGGGATCGGTACGACCGAGTTCGTGGTCATGGGCCTGCTGCCCGAGATCGCCGACGACTACGGGGTGTCCATCCCCTCCGCCGGACTCCTGGTCACCGGTTACGCGATCGGCGTCGTCATCGGCGCCCCGCTGATGACGGCGCTCGGCACCCGGATCAGCCGCAAGACGATGCTCATGATCCTCATGGGCCTGTTCGTGGTGGGGAACCTGCTCTCCGCCGTGGCACCGACCATGGGCGTGATGCTCGCCGGCCGCATTGTGGCCTCCCTCGCCCACGGCGCGTTTTTCGGCATCGGCTCGGTGGTCGCCGCCGACCTCGTGGCCCCGGACAAGAAGGCCGGCGCCATCGCCACGATGTTCACCGGCCTCACCGTCGCCAACATCGCCGGCGTTCCGCTGGGCACCTTCATCGGCCAGGCCGTCGGCTGGCGCGTCACCTTCGCCGTCGTCGCCGCGCTCGGCGTGGTCGGACTGTTCGGCATCGCCAAGCTCGTCCCCGCTCTGCCCCGCCCCGAGGGCGCCCACCTGCGCCGCGAGCTCACGGCGTTCCGCAACCCCCAGGTCCTGCTCGCCATGGCAATGACCGTCCTCGGCTTCGGCGGTGTCTTCGCGGCGATCACCTACATCGCCCCGATGATGACCCACGTCGCCGGGTACTCCGACGGCGCGGTGACCTGGCTGCTGGTCCTGTTCGGCGTCGGGATGTTCCTCGGCAACCTGCTCGGCGGCAGATTCGCCGACCGCAAGCTGATGCCGATGCTCTACGCCTCCCTCGGCGGACTCGCCGTCGTCCTGGCCCTGTTCACCCTCACCGCACACAACAAGATCCTCGCCGCGGTCTCCATCCTGCTCGTCGGGGGGCTCGGCTTCGCCACCGTCCCACCGCTGCAGAAGCGCGTGCTCGACCAGGCGCACGGCGCGCCCACCCTGGCCTCCGCCGTCAACATCGGCGCCTTCAACCTCGGCAACGCCCTCGCCGCGTGGCTCGGCGGCCAGGTCATCGCCGCCGGCCTCGGCTACACCGCCCCAAACTGGGTCGGCGCGCTGCTCGCCGGGTCCGCCCTCCTGCTGGCCGTCTGGTCCGCCGTCCTGGAGCACCGCGCCCCCGTGCGGGAGGGCGCCGTCACCGCCGCTCCCGTTCCCGCTCACCACTGACCGTCCTCCTCCCCGTTCCTTCCGGCCCAGGGCTCCCGAAGCTGCGACGAGCCGCAAAGCAGGCGGATCAGTCCGACTCAGCGCGGGTTTTCATTACCGCCCGCCGGGGCCGGGTTTCGGCGGCCCGTCCCGGGGCGGCATGGGGGGACCGGATTGGCGGGGCGCTCGGAGTCAGAGCCGTGCCCTGGGACGATGTGGTTCCGCTGACCGGACAGAGTCGTAGTCCTGTCCGGTCAGCCTCCTCCTTTGCCCCTGGCCGTAGCTTCGGGAGTCCTGGGCCGAATACGGCGGAAACGAGTCACTCCGGGACTCTGACCGGACAGAACCTGCGTTCTGTCCCGTTCCTGAAACGGCGTCTGACCAGCTCAGCGGGGTGAGGCCGCACCGGGAACCAATCCGGTCCCACACCGGGCACCGCCATCCACAGCCGAAACCCGGTGTACGCTCCCACCGCCTGACCTGCGGTCTCCGGCGGACACAGCCCGTTTCCGCCGTATTCCGGGACCGCCGCGTATCGCATCAGATGCGAATTGGCGACCCCTCGCGCCCGACGGCTCGGACTCGACGAAGGGGCTGCTGTGCGCGCCGTTTCGGCCGACTGCACTCTACCTATCCGAGCGCGGTTTGAGACAGGCGAGAAGGTAGGGATCCATACGCTGACCTGGGGCGCTGGACAGCCTTCGCATTGGATGCGAACGACGGAGAGTGACGGTGTCCAGGACGAACGACCGGCTTCCAGGTACCGCTCGACTGCAGCACCCGATCTTGGTAGTGCTTCCCCGCAGGTCGACGCCGGTTTCTGGTCGGGTGATGCTGCGCGGTTGAGAAGCTCAGGGATCAATGGCCAGGAACTGCAGTTTCGTGTTCGCGGCCTCATGAACCTCAGGTGCCAGGGGATCGGCAGTCAACTCCCGCAGACGCGAGCGGACTGCGGCCGTATCTGGCGCCGCCTCACACGCGCGCTGCTGAACCGTTGGCTCGCAATCATCAAATCCCTCGACCGTGACGGCTTCGGCTTCATGCGGCGCACATCCCCGAAGCCCGTCCAGGAACGCTTCTCGGGCAAGTGAATGAACTGTGCCTTCCCATGCGGCCATGAGCTCGCTCGCGGCTTCATGGATCCCCAACCGGCCCAGGCCTCGTGCTGGAACCTCGGCAGCGCACCATTCCCCGGCGACGACCGTGCGGTGCAACGCGGCCAGCAACACCGGCGCATCACCCCGGTCGCCGACCTCTGCCACCACACGCTCCCCGAACGCGACGAGTGTGTCGTCGCCGCTGCCGATCCACGTGCGGGCGCGTGGCAGCGCGTCTGGCCCAAGGTGGTGGAGCGCCTGTGGGATACCCGGCAGCCACCCGGCCGCGTTGCGTAGGCCGGAGTCTTCGGCGAAGTCGAAGACGATGCGATCGCCGCGCCTGCCCAGTTCCTCCAGCGCCCGCGGCTGCTCGAAGCCGCCGGCAGCGACAAGCCCGATCAGGTCTTCGTTGTCGATGGCGACGATTTCGGGTCGTGTGTCGCGCCTGGCCGGTCCGGGTGAACGGGAGGCCCTGAGTTCGTCGATGATTCGCCGGACCCGTGGCTGGGACTGCGCGAACGTTGTCCACGGCTCCGTGTCGCACCAGATCGCCTGTGCAAGCTGGGCATCGTCGCGGTTGGCGATGATGTCGTCAGCGAGCCCGTCCCAGATGGTGGGAAGCTTCATCGCCCCGCTGTCGACGATCGCCTCCAGCGCCGTGGACCAATGCGGCCCGTCGGTCGCGTACCCGCGCAGCACGGCCGCCGCGTCGAGTCGACCGACCATCGGAAGCAGGGCAAGGACCTGCAAGGCAAGCTCAACCGGTTCAGCGTCCTCGCCGTCGTACGTGAGCAGGTGCTGTTGGATCGGTGCCAGCGGCAGGTCGAGCCGAGCGATGAGACCGGCGAGGTAGCTGTCGCGTTGATCAACTTGTCGGTCCCAGCGCGTGTCCGTAATCACGCACTCATACACCGTGTCGGCGGCGCCGGGGGCGGTCGACGTACGATGCACTGCGGCACCGCGTCCCCGTTGGAGCTGACCGCGGAACGAGACCGGACTGTCGTATTCGATCATCGACATGCAGTATCCCCGTGGTGGAGGCGCCGAGCGAGCGAATAGGGGTCCTGTCGGTCGTATCTTTGAGGTGCGGGTGACGTCGATCGATCACACCGCCTACCCGACGTTCAAGCGGATGGGCGTCGCGTGATCTGTCCGACGCGTTCACCCCGTCGGACGACGAGATCGAGTGGGCGCGGGACAAGTCCTCGACCGACGCGCATCTGCTGGCCCTGATGGTGTGGCTCAAAAGCCACCGACGCCTGGCCACTCGAAGGCGTCCTCCGCGCCGTTGCCGAGCACGGCCCACACGACGCGCAGCTCGGCGTGCGACCGGGTACGGCTGCCGTCGAGGCGTTCGCACGCCAGGTCGCCGACGCGGTCACCCCGCCGTGGTCTGCCGCCCCGCCCGCCCAGCGAGCCGCGCCGACGCCCCGGCGCAGCACCCGATTCACTGAACGGCACATGCTCCTGGCCGCTCGACTGACGTTTCCGCCATCTGGTGGCGAACCCGGATTCCCCCGTCCGCGGGCATCGCCCTGGTGGAGACTTTCGCCCAGACGCTGGTAGCCCCCGCCAGTATCCGCCCCCCGCCGTAGGAGACGACCGGTGCCCCCCCACTACCCCCCGCCCCAGCGCGGCGCTTTTGACCGCGCTGCCCGACCTGGAGCGGCTGCTGGAGCAGACCCGTACGACGCTGGGCCCGGCGATGAACCAAAGCCGCAAGGCCCGCGACGCCCACGGCTACACCGAGGCGATGCGGACGCTGCTCAAAGGCATGTCCTTCATGGTCGAGGCCACCCGCGCCGGACACGTCGGCGACGTGGCCGCCGTGCACGGGGCGCTGCGTGAGGCCGACGGCGTCGCCCAAGTCGCCACGGCGGCTGGGCTGATGGCTCCCGCGCCCTGCTTGGGATATCTGGAGGACGCCGATATCCCGACGTTCACCCCGATCTTCGTGATGGCCCACATCGACGAGCAGCTGGCAGCCGACTGTCTGATCCGGCCGCTCAGCTCCTACGCGGGAGCGGCGGAACGGCACCTCGCGTGACCCCCTGTCCCACCACGGGATCCGGCGCCGTGGGCGCGCCGGGTGCGGACGTGCTCGGCGGCGGCCGGGGGGCCTGTAACCAAATGCGGCCAACTGCCCAAGGGAAGCGGATGATCCATTTCCTTTGAATCGAGAGGTGCGCATGAGCTTGGGCAGTGGCTTGATGGCCGCGATTCTGACCGTGGCGGTCGGCGTCACGGTTGTCCAGGATCCCGTTCCCCAAGGGGAGAACGTCGTAGGAGAAGGGCGGACGACACAGGAGACGCGGGGGACGGCACAGCAGACCGGCAGCGTGACCCTGGTGACCGGCGACCGCGTCGTCGTGACCGGCAGGAGTCACCGGGTGGAGCCGGGGCTCGGCAGGAAGGTGCGCTACGCCGTACAGCGCCGCGGCGGCCATCTCTTCGTCCTCCCCTCAGACGCGATGCCGCTGGTGGCCGAGGGAGTGCTGGACGAACGGCTGTTCGACGTCACCCAGCTTCTTGAATGGCGGTACGGCGACGCGGACAGGGCCGACATCCCGGTGATCGCGCAGTCGGCCCAGGGACTCGCGCCCGCCCCGCGAGCCGCGCGGCAGACCAGGCAGCTGGCCGATCTCGGCATGACGGCCCTGCGCCTCCCCAAGGCACACGCCGGCGAGACCTGGAAGGACCTGATCGGCGGCCCCCGGGCCCTGGCCGCGGGCAGGACCAGACTCTGGCTCGACGGCCGCCGCTCGTTCAGCCTTGACCGGAGCGTCAAGCAGATCGGCGCCCCGGAGGCGTGGAAGCAGGGCCTGACCGGCAAGGGCGTCACGGTGGCCGTACTCGACAGCGGCTACGACACCGACCATCCGGACCTGAAGGGCGTGGTCACCCAGGCGCGGAACTTCAGCGACGCCCCCGACATGCGAGACGGCGAGGGCCACGGCACGCACGTCGCCTCGATCATCGCGGGGGCGGGCGAGAAGTACCGGGGTGTGGCGCCGGATGCCAAGATCGCCCTCGGAAAGGTGGGGGACGAGAACGGGGTGACCGACTCCGCCCTGCTGGCGGGCATGGAATGGGCCGCCTCCGAGGTCAAGGCCAAGATCATCAACGTGAGCATCGGCGGGCAGGACACACCGGACATCGACGTCCTGGAGCAGGCGGTGAACACGCTGTCGGCCCGGACCGGCGCGCTGTTCGTCATGTCCGCGGGGAACGAAGGCAGGCTCGGCAAGGTGAGCAGCCCGGGCAGTGCTGAGGCGGCCCTGACCGTCGGGGCCGTCGATCGGGCGGACCAGATCGCCGAGTTCTCCAGCCGCGGCCCCCGGGTGGGCGACCACGCGATCAAGCCGGACCTCACCGCCCCCGGCGTCGACATCGTGGCCGCGGCGGCCGAGGGCACCGCCGAGGGCCCCTACGCCGCGCACAGCGGCACCTCAATGGCCGCCCCGCACGTGGCGGGGGCCGCCGCGATCCTCGCCCAGCGCCACCCCGACTGGAACGGCGAACGGCTCAAGGCGGCGCTGACCGGCACTGCCGCGCCCACCGCGGGCGCCACGCCGTATGAGCAGGGCACCGGGCGGGTGGACCTGGTCCGCGCGCTGGCGCAGCCGGTCGTGTCGCCATCGGCCGATCTCTGGGTGGTCTTCCCCTGGCAGGAGTCCGGCAGCCGGAAGACGACCAGGACCCTCACCTACGCCAACTCCGGCGACGTCCCGGTCACCCTGGACCTCACCACCGACGTCGACGTACTGAAGCTGCCGGTCCAGCGGCTTGAGGTGCCCGCCGGAGGAGAGTCCTCGCTCACCCTCACAATCGACGCCGAGGGGAAGGCGCCGGGAGACTACCCCGGAATCATCACGGCCACATCGGGCGGCACCGTCCTGCGCACCCTGGCGGGCGCGTACGTGGAGCCGAAGTCCCACGACGTGACCATCACCGCGACCGGTCTCGACGGCGGCTCCGCCGTCGTCCAGGGGCACATGTACAACCTCAAGACCGGCGCCCAGGAGTATCTGCCCTTCAGGGACGGGGCGGCCAAGGTCCGGCTACCCGAAGGGGAGTGGAATCTCTACGCGGAGGTGGTGACCGAGTCCACGATCGCGATCACGACCGCGCACGTGCCGGTGAAGGTCGACGGCGACCGGCGGATCGCACTGGACGCGCGCCAGGGCAAGCAGGTCCGGTTCTCGCTGGACGAGCCGACCGCCGTACCCGACCAGGTCCTGGAGTTCGCCCTGGCCAACGGGTCCTGGAACTTCGCGTGGATCGCCTGGGCCGACCCCAACCGGTCCTTCTTCGTGCTTCCGAGCCGCCAGGCCGGACTGAGCTACAGGACCAGGACCGTATGGCACAGGAAGGACACCGTTCCCAGTCCGTACCGCTACGACCTCGTCGACCATCGCACCGGCGGCATCCCGGACGATCCCTCCTACACCGCGCGCACGAGTGACCTCGTCAAGGTGACCGCGACCTACCGGGCGTCCGGTGTGGCCGCCAAGGGAGAGATCGCCCTGGGCCCCCTCTTCCCCGAGTCCGGCTCATCGATCGTGTATCCGACGCGTGACGTCAACCTGCCCGGCACCATGACCCACTACCGCACCCCCGGGTTCGTCTGGGACTCTCAGTTGCGGTCCGGCACCCTCTCGACGACGGGCACCGACCGGTACCCGGCGGGCGGACCTCACCGCGAGCTGTGGAATCCCGCGGTGACCGGTCCCGCGTTCGCGACCTCCGGCGGCGCCCGGACGGGCGATGAGCTGACCTTCTTCCCCGGCGGTCTGTTCACCGACGGCGTGGCCGGGCGGACCGGCACCGACGCCTCCATCACCGGCGACGTCACCCTGACCCGGGACACCAAGGTGGTCGCCAGGGCCGACCTGGCGGACTGCGCGGTTCGGGTGAGGAACTGCCTGACGGCGAAGCTCCCCCCGGACGCCGCCGCCTACACCCTCACCGCCGCGGCACGCAGGCAGGTGCCGAACGCGACGCTGTCCACCGCGGTGGACGCGGTCTGGACCTTCCACTCGGCCGGTACGGCCACGCCGCGACCGCTGCCCCTGATGGCCGTACGCTACGCGCCGGCCGGCCTCGACGACCTCAACCGGGCCAGGCCGCGGTCGCTGACCCGGTTGCCCGTCTGGGTCGAGAGGAACCCCGGAGCTCCCGGGGCCGAGGTGAGGTCGATCAAGCTGGAGGCGTCCTTCGACGACGGCGCGACCTGGCGTCCGGTTCCCGCGATCCCCTCCCGGGCGGGGTGGACGGCCCTTCTGACGAACCCCGGCACGCCGGGATTCGTCTCGCTGCGCGCCACGGTGACAGACTCCGCCGGCGATGGCGTCACGCAGACGATCACCCGCGCCTACGCCGTCGGCTGAGCCCCCTGAAAACGGCGTGCCCGGGACTCGGATGTGCGGAGTCCCGGGCACGCCGTTCTCTCCCTCCGCGGACGGCCACAGGATGCCGGGCGGACACTTCTCCGGGCCAGGTCTCGTACTCGGCCCCGGCGCCCGGGGCGGTCGCCGAGACGGGCCGTACCCCGTCGGTTCCCCCGGCGCGGACTCACCCGTCCAGGCCCGGCGCTCGGATCGGTGTCACCAGACGCAAAGTAGAGCGTCCGAGCTGGTCAGAGGGCCCGGGCTGCGGGTGGCCGCCGGAGTGGTTACGGCTGTGGACGACCAGGGTGGGGCAGTGGCCGAATCATGGCGTTCGGACGTCCCAGAGCATTGACCTGGACGGATGTGATTTGAAAGACCGGACAGAGTTAACGTTCCGTCTGGTCATGATCACACGTTTCCGCAGGTGGCAGCCTCTACCGCTGATTTCTGTACTCAGGCTCCCGAAGGCCGATGCCGAAGTGATGATCTGTGTGAATCCGTTCCGCCACCAGGCGGGTCACACGTGCGAAGCGTGCCAATTCCTCTTGAGGGAGCGTCCCGCTCGGGCCTTCGAAGAGGGCCGCGGTGGCCAACCGGAAGGTCAGAGCCCTGACAAGCATCTGGAGCCCATCGCGGCCGGGAAGCACCCTGTCGACGAGTTCAGGCTCCGCACGGTGATAGAGGAGGCCGTCGGCGACGACGATGGCCTCGGCATACCCAGCCGGCCGCCAATACGGCGAGAAGTCGATCACAGCAGGCGGTCGCCCGGACATCAACAGCACATTCCCCGTAAGGTCCCCGTGCACGAGTTGGCTGGGCGCGTCCACGGGACGCTGGAGATCCTGCAACGTCGCCAGCAGCCCGTTGGTGTGAGCCGATGTCACCGAACTGATCTCGCCCCACGCGATGCGGTCGGCTACCGCCCAGGGATGCTGGCGCCGGTCAAGCAGGCCGGGCCGGGGCAGATGACGCAAGGCCCGGTGAAAGGCCCTGCCGGCGGTTATCAGCGTCGCCCACTCGCCGGCCGGCCCCGCTTGGCCGTCCACGAACTCGAAGGCCGCCCACCCGGCTACGACGTAGCTTCCGTCATCTGCACGACAGGGCCGGGGAACTCGAAACTCAGACGAGGAAGCCAGGCCCGCGAACACCTCTGCGCACCATTCGGCCTCCTCCGTGGTGTCCACCGGCTTCAAGACCGCGTTCCCGACGCGGAAGCTCTGCCCCTGGCCACCAGCAAGCGGGCGGGGTGCTCCCGCCAGACGGAAGGCTGCGAGCACGCCTGCGGGGGGTTCGGTCGTCGTTCTCAAGGTCATAGCGGGCAGAGTGCCGGATCGCCAACTCGTCGGGCACCTGGATTTCGGCGTACGCCGTGAGGCGTCCGGTTGATCAGTTGGGCGGAGTGCGGAGGAACTTCGGCAGGCGCAAGGCCGATCGGTCAAGTTCAGCTCGCACCTCCGGTCACAGCAGGTACCCGGGGCGACGCCGGTGGCTACGCGAGGCCGTAGACCCCGTACGTCGAGGCGTCACAAGCTGGTGCGCCGCCTCAGGGTGCCCATGTGCTGTCCGACGTCCAGCCCTTTCCCGGCGGCCCACCCGTCGTCATGACAGGTCGCCAGATGCCGATCGGCCGCGTCGCCGATCAGCGACACCACCGTGCCGGTCTCGCCCCTGGCCCGCATGCGCTCCACCAGTTCCAGCGCCGCCCACAACGCGGTGCCCGAGGAGGCGCCAACCGGCAGCCCGGTCACCTCGCGGATGTGCCGGGCCGCCGCCAGACCGGCCGCGTCGGGCACGGGGACGACCAGGTCCACGAGGTCGGGCCGGAAGCCGGGCTCGACGCGTGGGCGTCCGATGCCCTCGATCCGCGAGGGCATCCCGGTGCCGTAGTCGGGCACGTCGAGGGTCCATCCTGGGAAGTAGGCCGAATTCTCGGGATCCGCCACCGCGACCCGGCAGTCCGCACCGTGGGCCCGGATCCATTGGCCGAGGGTGGCCGAGGTCGCTCCGGTGCTCGCACCCGTCACCACCCAGTCCGGCCGCACCTGTCCGAACAGCTCCTCCGCCAGGTCGTGCGGCGCGGCCCGCCCGAACTGGTCCAGGAAGTGCCCGTCGATCTCCCGGGCGGCCTCGTAGATCGCCGGCGGCGGCGTCACGAATCGGCATTCCCCGCCCAGTTCCTCCACCGCCCGCGCCCGCGCCTGGCTGCGCTCGCCCGGCATGACCACGATGTACGGCAGCCCGAGCCGCCGCGCGAACCACGCCTGGGCCACGGCCGCGTTGCCGCCGGTCGCCTCCACCACGGTCACGCCCTCGGTGACCGAACCGTCGAGCACGGCCCGGCGGAACAGCGCCCTGGCGTGCCGGTACCGCAGGCTCCCCGTCGGTTGCGCGGACTCGTCCTTCAGCAGCAGCCTGATCCCGGGCGCCGATATCGGCAAGTCGATCAGCGGGGTGGGTTCACCCACCGCCAGCACATCGAGCGCTCGCGTGTTCCAATTCACCACCCCACCATGTCAGGCGCGGTTCGGAAGACCGCGCCTGTTCGCCACCGGCGAGCGGGTCAGGGGATCCGTGCGCTCCACCCTGAAATGACAGTCGCGGTTGCCCGTTCGGCCCAGATGCAGATGAACGTCCGACTCACCACATAGGACACGGTCTTAACGAGGGGTCGATCACGCTACGGCTTGACGAGTGCCGGAGTCGACGCGGCCCCGACCAGGTTCTCTGGTTCCTGGCCGAGGCCGATCGTCGTCGTGGTCAGTCGGTCGCGTTCTTCATGTGTGGGAACCGCGCCACGGCGGCGGCGTCGACCAGGGTGATGCGGTGGTCGCCGACGCGCTGCTGGATGAGGAAGGCCAGCGTTGCTGGGCGGTATGGCCGCCCAGGAGCAAGCAGTCCGGGACGGGATGCTCCAGTTGCCGCGCCGGTGGACCAAGACGACGCGCAGGGCAGGGGTGAACAGGTATCCGCTCGGCCACGCGCACGCCCTGCTGCAGGGACTGCTGGAGACGGCCGTCGACGCCGAGACCAGCGCCGCACCGGCGGGCGAGGATTGGGTGACGGTGCGGCTGGAGGAGCTGTTCCAGCTCACCTTCGATGAAGCCCTGCTCACCGTGCAGGCGCCGGTTCACCGGTAGCCGCATCCGTTCGCCGCCGTTCCTGCGCTCGCCCCGGCCCGGGGACACAGGCAAGCCGTCGGTGCCGCCCGCGGGCAAGTCCCTCGTGCGGTGCCCGCACCGCATCGGCGGCCGCAGGCGACCGGGACCGTCGTGGGCTCAAGCCCGGTCAGGGCTGAGCGTGAGAGCCTGGTCGAGAGCGCGGGTGTGCTCGGGCCCGGCCAGGATGGCCATGGCAGCCTGCTGACGCCGGTGCAGGGCCTTTGCCTGAGCGCGCAGGGCGCGCAACCGGGCGCGCATGCGCAGCCGGCTCCGCCATGGGTGCCAGAGCGCCTGCAGGAGCAGCTGGGTGGTCGCCTCCAGGTAGTCATCGCCAGCAGTGACAAGCGCATCAAGGCTCGCCTCATCCAGGGCGCCGCCGAGGCGAGAGTCGATGAGGCGTAAGACCTCGCCCTGGAACGCCTGTTCCTCACCGCCGCCCGCGAAATCCAGAACTCTGCGGGGCACACCTGCCGACAGCGCGCTCACGACGAGGCCATCGAGTGCTTCGCGCAGCGCGCGTTCGGCGTCCATGCCGTCCTCAAGGAGCACCGACAGCCTGAAGTGGTCTGAGACGAGCAGGCGTTTGCCCGCCACGTACCGACCCCCTCGCCCGTTCCCAGCCCCCCTCGGTGCGATGTCGCGGACGCCGGCCCGTACCGCGGCGACGCGCTGCAGCCGCTGCTGCACTTCGGCGCGCAGATGGCGCCGCTCATGGTTACGCGACAGATACGTGGTCACCGCGGCGCCCACGATGCCGCCGGCAGTGGTGTACACCAGATCGATCAACTCAGCCATCGCCACCACCTTCCGGCGCGCCGGACACGCGGCTTTGCGCGAGTGGTTGTCTCCTGCCGCGCGCGCAGAGATCGGGCGCAAGATCCATTCCCGCATTCTCACTGAAACGCCTCACGGAACGCCAATCCGCAGGGATCTGCGCTCCGGCTCGCCTTCGACGAGGGGCTGCTCACCCTGCAGACGCCGGTCGGCCGGTAGGGGCTCGCGCGCCCGTGCGTAAAGCGCTGCGAAACTCAGGAAAACCCCTCTGCGCGGTCGGCAGCGGGCGTTTGCTGTTGGGGTGGTGTCGTAGGCGCATCTCGACACCGAGAAGGCCGCTTTGCGCCACCTGTTTGTCCGCCGGCCGAAGGGAAGGGCACGTGAGCAAACACGCCATCGCCTACGTTCAGGGACTCCAGCTCGCCGATCCGACCGTCGAACGCGTGTTGCTGCTGGTCGAACGCACCAACACCTGGAACCAGGAGCGGCCGGTGATGGGACTGGAGTTGCGCGACGCCGACATCCCGAGGTTTGCCGTCGAGGTGAAGATGAGCGCCCAAGAGTTTCGGCACCTGCCGTGCACGATGAAGAACACGGTCCGGATGGACGTGCTCGAACACAGCGACCGCGCCCCCACCGCCCCGGCGCAGCCCGCCGATGCGCCAATCGGTGCCATCCAGGCGTTCACCATGCCGGGCTGGGATCACTACAGCACCTGGGGCTACGACGCCGGCCTGGGACACCTGTACGCCCCAACCCTTACCTGGTGCCCGGGCGGGTCGTCTTACTCGCACCGGGCCGCGCTGTCTTGCTCGTACTGGGCTTCACCGACGTTGCCGTGTTCCACATGGCGGCCTTTCCCCAAGGCGTCGAATTCTTCGACGCGACGGCTGCTCCCGTAAACGGTCACGTGTGGCCGGATGGATGGCGCCTGGAGGTGACGTCCGATGGCGAGGATTATCTGGTCGCAGACGCGGTTGACGAGCCCGGACCGGTTGACGCGCCAGACGAGAAGGCTTGACCGGGCGACCCTGCCTGTAACCAGCGGATCAAGCTGTGGCCTCCGCCGCCCCGCCCCCGCCGTCTGCGGACGCGTCCTGCTCGTCGGTGCCGAACAGCGTCAACTGCTCGCTGCCCGGCTCGGCGCTGGTGAGTTTCAGGCATCGGCGGCAGGTGACCGGCCCGCGGTCGGGGTGGGCCGCGCCGGGGTCCCAGCCGCTGACGCCGACCATGCAGGCCGGGCCGGGCATGCGTTCGTCGGCGAACCACTTCGTCATGGCGACCTCGTGCACGATGCCTGACGACCGGACCCGCAGGTTCGAGCCGTCGGCGTAGGCGGCCCGCGCCGCCGCGGCGATCGTCGCCAGGGCGGCGTACAGGTCCGGTTCGTCACTCATCTACAGCCCCACCACCGGATTGTCGGTCCATTGATCGGCATCTTCCAGATACCCCAGCAGGGCGCGGGAGCATCCGCCCAGCCGTCGTGCCGGTCGATGCGCACCAGCAACGGGCTGGTGCGGTCGTGCTCGGCGAGCGCGGTGACCAGGGTGCGGGTGGCTCGCACCGGGCAGGTGGCCGGGTTGGACCCGTACGGCACGGCCGTCTCGGTGTACTTCTTGATCTTGCGCCGGTAGACGGTGACCACCAGCCCCTCGGCGGTCTCGGCGACGTCGCCGATGTTCAGCGCGGCCAGTTCCGAGGAGCGGGCGGCGGTGGCGTAGCCGAGCACGGGGTCGAGGAACAGCGGGACAGCCATTAGCGGTACCTGGGAGTAACAAGGGTCTGGCCTGCGGCGGAGGGTCGGCCTCCAGACTGCGTTTTCGGCTGTGGACAAGGTCCGACGTGCTGGGACCGAATCAAGACCGGGTCAAGGGGCAACGCACTGGCCTGCGGCTTCGCCGCGATCGATAGGGGACAGACCGAAGGTTCTGTCCGGTCAGCGTCCCGAAGCGGCCCGTCTCCGCCGTATTCCGGTGGCACCCCATCAGGGGCGGATCCCTCGTTTCGGAACTTGACTGCGCCTACCTGTCATATTCAAGATAAGAGCATGCGGAGCATACAGAGAATCACCAAACCGACGTTGGCAGTACTACGGGTACTGATGGAGGCGGACCAGAGCGTGCACGGTTTCGACGTCGCCCGGCGTGCCGGCCTGGCGGCGGGCAGCGCCTACAACGTGCTCAACCGTTTCCAGGAGGCAGGACATGCCACAAGCCATTGGGAGGACCACAACCCCGTCGAAGGTCGCCCGCCTCGACGGTTCTACGAACTGACGCCCCAAGGGCGCGTATGGGCGGCGGAAGTTCTCGCAGCCCACCCGATCAAGGCGCGACACCAACTCTTGCCTCGGCTGGAGATACGCAGCATGGGAGGCCTGCGGTGATGGACGTGCTCGTGTGGATCCTGATGGCCATCCTGGTGCCGTTACTAGTGACCGAGTTCGGGGAGCTGGCACCATGGCTGGCACGCAAGGTCATCGGGCTGAGTGCTCATCTCATCGTTCATCCGGTTGAGCGAGAAGAGCGACGGCAGGAGTGGCTGGCAGCCCTCCCCGAAGTTCCCGGCAAGATCGTAAAGCTGCTCGATGCTCTCAGCATCCTGCTGTACGTAGTCCCTCGCATGTGGATCGCGTACGGAGTCCCCGGTGGCCCACGGCACCGCCGAATCAAGCGTGCCTTGGAATTTGGCCCCAACCTGGTCCGGCATGCTTTCTTCACCCTCAACGGAGCGGCGGCGGACGAGCTCCCCGCTTTTGTGACTGCACAGGGTAGCAAGGTCAACATTTTCCGATATGTCGATCCTCTTCCGCACGACGTGAGTGAGGACGTGGAGTGTGGAGACCCTCGCTTGGCCAAGGTGATTGTAGATCTTGCAGAGCGCCTATTCGCCGCTCCGCCGACTGTGGACTGGCGGAAAGTGCTGGGGGAGGAACCGGCTACGGGTGGAGCGGCGAAGGCCGCTACCCACGGGGCAGGCACACGCTGACCTGCAAGTGCCCCCTATTTTGGCTCGTCGCACTTAGCTGCGGGTAAGGGGGCAAGCGGTCGCGGGTGGTCAATCGGTCGGATCTGGTCAACTCCTCGCCGTCTCGTCGATCATGAGGCATCTGAATGAACACGTCATGATCGGCGAGACCTGCCTCAGGTTGGGGTGCCGTTAAGGGCCCGGCGCTCCGGTCGGTGTCACCAGCCCCAAAGTAGCTCAGCGTGAGGTCTTACCGGACAGAACGTTTGTTCTGTCCGGTCTGTCCTGGTTGCCGACCGGTACCGCTAATGGCTGTCCCGCTGTTCCCCGACCCCGGAGCAGCACCAGGGCCGCGCCAGTTGCCCGCCGAGGCGTCTGGCTCCTTCTTCGGCGGGCGCGGCGTCGCCTTGGCCCTGCGGTGGCGCCCGGGCGGATCTCACTCGGCTGGCGTGGGAGGTGCCCTACCTGTTCGGACCCGGCCGCGTCGATGAACACCGTGACCGGCGGGCCTGCGCTCGGAGGCCGTGATAGACCTGCCGCCCACGGCCATCGCCCGGCCTGGTCCGGTCAGGATGGCGGGGCGGCCAGGACGGCCTTCGCGGCCAGCCGGAGATTCTTGATCATTGGATTCGGGTCGCCCTTGCGGCTGACCAGGACAACCTGGCTGGGGGGAGCACCCTCGATCGGGACGGTGACGAGGTCGGGACGCAGTGAACTGCGCCGATCGCCGACCGGTAGGACGGCGATCGCCCTGCCACCGGCGACGAGTTCGAGCTTGTCCTCGTAGCTCTCGATCGGCGGCACGCCGGCCCCGAGGATCCGGTAGGACGTCCAGTCCGCGGTCTCGAACGCGCACGGCGCCGTCTCTTCCTCGGCCAGTTCTTCCGCGGTCACCGACGCGCGGTCGGCCAAGGGATGGCCGCGGGGGACCACGAGCATCCGGGGCTCCTCGTACAGCGGGGTGGTGAATACGTCGTCGGCGGCGAGCGGCAACGGGGTCCGCGCGATCAGGGCGTCGACGCGCCTGTCGGACAGTGCGCCGACGTCGCGGCAGCTCAGATGCCGGGTGGCGATCTCGGCGTCCGGGTGACGGTGGCGCAGTTCCCGTACGGTGGTGGTGATCACCAGGTCTTCGACGTAACCGATGGTGATTCGTTCGGTCTGGGCTTGTTCACGCACGGCCAGTTCGGCCTGGCGGGCGGCCTGCAGCAGGGCGTGGGCCCGGGGGAGGAATGTCTGGCCGGCCGGAGTGAGCCGGGTGCCCTGGGAGGTGCGGTCCAGTAGTCGTGTGCCGAGATATCTCTCAAGACGCTGAATCTGGCGGCTCAGCGCCGGCTGGGCTACGTGCAGATCGGCGGCGGCCCGGCCGAAGTGCTGGTGCGCCGCCACCACGGTGAAGTAGCGCACCAGCCGCAGTTCCAGATCCTGCCCGAGATCGTTCACCGTCACAGGGTACGCGTCATGCTGTTTCGGAATGACCGGTTGCCGAAGGGGTCTTGGACGGCCATGCCGTCCAGGGCCTTGACTGAAGGAGCAACGTTTCCCTGAGAAAGCGACAGGCGCGATGAAGGCGATCCAGTTCCACGAGGCGGGCGGGCCGGAAGTTCTGCGGTACGACGAGGTGCCGGTTCCTGAGATCGGCCCGGGCGAGGTGCTCGTCCGGGTGCACGCGGCGGGCATCAACCCGCCGGACTGGTACCTGCGTGAGGGGATGAAGGTCATGCCGGCCGAGATGAGGCCGGTGCTGGAGTTCCCTCTCATCCCCGGAACGGACATGTCGGGCGTGGTTCAGGCGGTCGCTCCGGACGTGTCCGGGTTCGCCGTCGGTGACGAGGTCTTCGGCATGCTGCGGTTCCCGGGATTCGGCGGCCGGACGTACGCCGAGTACGTGGCCGCTCCGGCTTCCGACCTGGCTCACAAGCCGGCCGGTATCGACTACGTTGAGGCGGCCGGTGCGCCGATGGCCCTGCTGACGGCCTGGCAGTACCTGGTCGAGCTCGGCCACGACGTGCCGTCTCCCTTCACCGGCCAGGTGCACCAGCCGGTGGCGATCACGCCAGGGATGACCGTGCTGGTCAACGGGGCCGCTGGGGGAGTGGGTCATTTCGCGGTGCAGTTGGCGAAGTGGAAGGGGGCACACGTCGTCGCGGTGGCCTCGGGACGGCACGAGCAGTTCCTGCGCAAGCTCGGCGCCGATGAGTTCATCGACTACACCACGACGCGGGTCGCGGACGTGGTCAGCGGCGTCGACTTGGTGATCGACACCGTCGGCGGCCCGGACAGTTCACGTTTCCTGACCGTGCTCAAGCGCGGCGGCACCATGCTTCCGGTGTTCTTCGCCCAGTACGATCCGGAAGAGACGGCGCGTCTTGGCATCACTGTCTCGAACATCCAGGTGCGTTCCAACGGCCCCCAGCTCGCCGAGATCGGACGCCTGTTCGACGAGGGCAAGCTCCAGGTCGGGGTGGACAGCACCTACCCGCTTTCCGAAGCGGGCAGCGCACACACACGAGCCGCGCAGGGCCACATCCAGGGCAAGATCGTGCTGACGGTGTTCCCGTGATCGCCGACCTCCAGCAGGCGGTGGCGCGCTACGCCCATGCCCTGGACGAGCTGAATGCGGCCGAACTGGAAGCGGTCCTGACCGAGGACACCACCTGGACCTTCACGATGCCCGGACAGGGGGTGCTCGGCCCGGTCGCCGGACGCGCGGCGGTGCTCGACTTCATCCGTGACGGGCATACGGCCCAGACCGGAAGGGTGCGGCACCACCTGGGTGACGTCGTGGTCACGACGACGGACGCCGCCACCGCCGAGGTGCGGGCCTATCTGCTGCAGACGAGGAACACCGGCGAGAGCGTCCAGATGATCTCGACCGGGGGCTACACGTTCGGCCTGCGACGATCCGGCGGTAGGTGGCGGATCGCCGAGCTCGCCCTGACGCTGGACAACGCCTTATAGGGCGAGGCCAGGTATCGCTCCCGGCGATCATCGAATGCCCGCCGACGGCGCCCGGGGACCGATTCGGGCCGACGACGAACGGCACGGCCCTGGCAGGGAAATGATCAGCCGGTCGATGCGCTGTTGAGCGGCGGCAGGCTCGGCTGCCCCAGACAGATCGACCAGGCGCTCGGGGACAGATCCTTCGACGAGCACCTCACCCCGGCCGTCGAGGAGCGGGCGGTGCGACGCGCGCAACTGGAGCCGCTCCTGCACGGCGACCGGAAGACGGCTCACTGGGGCTGTCTCCCATCTCAGACGGGTGCCAAGGCGATTCTCCGTTCAGCGATCACGCTTCTAGCGTTGCCATCACACGGATTTCGGTTGCGAGCAGGAGGGGCTGATCATGAGTGAGGTGACCCGCCGCGGATTCGTGGGCGGAGCGGCAATCTCGGCGGAACGACGGCGCTGGGCCTCGGCATGCCGTTGAAGACGTGGGCCCAGCAACTGGGGCCGGTCCGTATAGCCCCGAATGACCCACGTTATGAGGATCTAGCCGTGCGCCGGACGAACCAGCGGTTCGACACCAGACCGGAGTACTTCCACGTGGTCGACTCGGCCCAGCAGGTGGAGAAGGACGGCGCGTTCGCGATCGAGGCGGGCACGATGTTCATGCAGGTGTACCGGACGCTGCACCTGGGCTGGGGGGTGACGATCCCCGGAGGCCGGTGCGGCGGGTGGCGGCCGGCGGCCACATCGCCGGCGGCGGCTACGGCCGGCACTCGCGCCGTCTGGGCTCGGTGGTCGACTACCTGCACGCCGTGGAGGCCGTGGTGGTGGATCGTTCGGGGCGGGCGCGAACGGTGGTCGCCACGAGGAGCCCGTCCGACCCCAACCATGACCTGTGGTGGGCGCACACGGGCGACGAGGCGGGAACTTCGGCGTCGTGACGCGCTACTGGATGCGCGACCCTAAGACGAAGGGGAAAGACCCCTGTAAGTCACGGCCCGCGTCGGTGCCGTCACGCCCCGGCTGCTTCGTTCGGCCGGCGACCGGTCGCGGCCCGAACCGTCAACGTGCGTATCGATGACTGATGCGCCATCTCATGACACCGGTTCCTCGCTGTCAGGCTTGGCGGGCGTGGGAGGCGAGGCGATCGGCGAGCCCGATGACGAGGTCGCGCAGTTCATCGGGGCGCTCGATGACGAACGGCCGGTCGAGTGAAGCGAGTACCGGAGGCAACCAGTCCAGCCGCTCCGCCCGCAGCTCGACACGTAGCCAGCGCTCGGTCGCCCGATCCTGGCCTGCCCCGGGCTCGTACTCCTCCAGGCGCGCCACGCCGGCGGGAAGGTGGGCGCGGATCTGCTCAACTGTCCCGTGGATCCGCAAGGTCACCGCATACCGGTACTCAGCCGTGGCGAACCCTGACAACACACGTTGTGCAGGACCGGGCCCCACGGGCGCTTCGAACGAGCCGGGCAGGGTCCTCGCGTCCACGATGCGATCGAGCCTGAAGGTTCGGTCCTCACCGATCCGGGCGTCCTTGCCCGTGACGTACCATCGGCCCGAATGGGCGACGATCCCGTACGCGTGCAGCGCGCGTTCGCTGCGCCGTCCGTCGCGATCGGTGTATCGGATCGAGACCGGTCGGCGGTGGCGCACCGCGTCGGCGATGGTCAGCAGGACCCCGGCGTCCGGGGTGTCGAAGTCACCGGGCTGATCCGTGAAGGCGAGAGCCTCCAGGAGTGTGTCGAGCCGGCGGGCGACGTGCGTGGGCAGGACCCGCCGGATCTTGGCCGATGCCGTCTCGCTTGCTGTGCGCTCCGTCGTCGTCAGCCCGGTGCGGAGGCCGGCGACCAAGCCGAGCAGTACGGCCAGCGCCTCGTCGTCGCTGAGCATGAGCGGAGGCAGACGGCACCCGGGGGCGAGCCGGTACCCGCCGTAGCGGCCGCGCACCGACTCCACGGGCACGTCCAGGTCGATCAGCTGGTCCACATACCGCCGCACGGTGCGCCCATCAACGCCGAGCCGGTCGGCGAGTTCGGCCACCGTCCGGGTGCCGCCCGACTGCAACAGCTCCAGGAGTGTCAGCACGCGGCCGGTGGGTCGAGGCATGCTCTCAGCCTAATGCGAATACAGGACCGATTCTGTCCACTATTTCTCCTAGCCTGCGGAGTGCACGACTCCAGCACAGCCAAGGAGATCCCATGGACTTCGTCTCGATCCGCATCATCACCGGCGACGTCGCACGCCTCGTCGAGTTCTACGAGCGAGCCACCGAGGTGCCGGCGATGTGGGCCACCGAGGACTTCGCCGAACTCAAGACCCCCACCGCCACCCTCGCGATCGCCGGCACCCGCACCGTTCCGCTGTTCGCCCTGGGCTCTGCTCGCCCAGCGGACAATCACAGCGTGATCACCGAGTTCCTCGTCGACGACGTGGACCGTGTTCACCAGAACCTGACCGGCTTCGTCACCGACTTCGTCACTGAGCCCACCACGATGCCCTGGGGCAACCGGTCGCTGCTGTTCCGCGATCCCGACGGCAACCTCGTCAACTTCTTCACCCCCGTCACCCCGGCGGCCATCGAAAAGTTCGCACGTTGACGCCACGCATGGCCGCTCGTCCGGGAGCCCTGAGATCCCAATGAACAGCCACCGGTGGGGGGTACCGAAACACCGCGCCGCCCCCCGAGGGACGTCGGCGGTCGCGTCTACCACGGTGTGGGCACAGACGCCGCCCATGCCACCAAACGTGACCGGGAAGGTCGGTTGTACGTACACGACCACGAGCGGCCGTACGCCGCCTTGAGCGGGGAACCGCCGATCAACCGGACATTCGGCAGCCACTACCGTGTCACGCTCAAGCAGCCGCCGGGGCCGCTCGACACCTTCCCCCAGCAGCTGACCACAGAGGACGTCGTGGAACCAACGTCCTGAGTCTGGACCGGCAACAACCGTGTCCAGTGGTACGGGGACGGAAGGTGGCAGCCCGAGGGCGGGATCGATCCGTGGACCAGCTTCACCTTCCCGAACCACCCGGGCGGGGCCAGCGTCCAAAGGATCAGGATCATGTGAACTTCCGGCGATGATCAGGGGCGGCGATCCTGCCCGATCGCCGGACCGCCCAGGCGGGGCGCCGTCAACCAATGCGCCACTAGCCGCCGAGTAGGCGCTGATCTGGGGAATCGATGTCCCGCTTCCAACTCGGCTCGCACCGTTGGCCGTTCGGCGGCGGGGCGGCCCGTGGCGAGTTCGGGCACGTACTTGTAGATCGTGGAGCGGCTGACGTTCAGCAGCCGGGCGATCGAGGAGACGGTGGCGTCGGGCTGGGTGAGCAAGGCGCGGGCGTTCCGGACCTGCTCGGGGTCATCGTGGGCGGGCGGCCGAGTCGGACGCCGCGAGCCTTGGCGGCGGCCAGACCCTCATGGGTGCCTTCCACGATGAGCTCGCGGATGACTTCGGCGAGCGCGGCGAAGACGTGGAAGACGAGGCGGCCGCCGGGGGTGGTGGAGTTGAGGGCTTCCTTCAGGGACTGGAAGGCGGCGCGGCTCGGTGACAATCGTGATGAGGTCGGCCAGGGAGCGGGCGAACCGGTCGAGTGAGGGAACGACCAGGGTGTCGCCGGACCGCAGGTGGTCCAGGGCCTTGGTGAGCTTTTCGCGGTCGGTGTTTCTTGCCGCTCAGCTTGTCGGCGAAGATGCGGATGCATCTGGCGGCTTCGAGCGCGTGGGTCTGCCGGTCCAGCCGTTGAGCACAGGTAGAGACCCGGGCATAGCCGACAAGCGCTTTGAAGAGGACCGCGGTTTCGGAGCCAAGGAAGTCGGCGGCGGCTTGGCGGGCTGCGGCAGGAGCCGAGCCGGTGATCGCGGATGTATGGGCGTCATGTTGCCACGCCGCTTGACCCTGACGCAGGGTCAAGCTTTCAGCATGGTGGCATGACCACGGAAACCAAGGCGATCGAGGTCGCCGAGCTGTACGACGAGCACAACAATGATGGAGGGCGGGCGGAGAGAGGCGACAGGACGATCCGGCGCTTCACGATCCACCACGACGGCGTCACAATCCCGGTGTCTCGCGGCGGTCAGGGACGACCGCTGGTCCTGTGCCCTGGCCTAAGCTCGACCCAGGCCCACCTGCGCGAGCTGATCGAGCTGCTGAGACGCGATCACGACGTGGTGACCTTCGACCTGCGGGGGCATGGCCTCGCCTCGGCCGCCGACCGGTACTCCTTCGAGGACTTCCTCAATGATCTCGTCGCGGTGATGGCGGAGCTGGGAAACCTCGGCCTCCTAGCAGCGCCCGTACTGGTGGGCTACTCGCTGGGCGCCGACCTGGCCGTGCACTATGCCTCCGAGCATCCTGACACCGTCGCCGAGCTTGTTCTCATCGACGGGGCGAACCCGGTGCCCGAACCGTTCATCACCGAGGCAGCCCTGCCTGCGTTCCGCGCCATGTGGGAGGACCTGGCGACTCAGCAGGAGGTCGAACGGGGCACCGCGCGTCAGGTGCTGCTCAGCGCCCAGGAGATTCTCGACCTGAACTTCGAGATCGACGTGATCCGGTCCGAGATCCTCGACCGGTACAGGAACATCGACCGGCCCATCAGCATGATCATGTCGACCTCGATGGCCGGCGACAGCGGCGAAGGGCCTGCGCCTCGGTTCAACCAGAACTGGCGTGCCGGCGTCGAGCGGCTTGTCCGCGAGCATCCGCACATTGCCACCAGCTGGCTCGACACCGATCACCAGCTGGTCTTCACCCATGCCCCGCACATCGCGCAGATCATTCTTGATGCACCAGTCTCATCCGGTCGGGCGATCTCTTGAGCGGTTCCTGGAGACTGGTCTGATGGTGACCATCGGCGAGCTGGCGTCGTACGCGGGGGTGACGGTGCGTGCGGTGCGGCACTACCACGCCAAGGGGCTGCTGCCGGAGCCTGAACGGGATAACTCCGGTTACCGCAGATACGACGCCGGCGCCGTGATCGAACTGATCAAGATCCGGACCCTCGCCGAGGCCGGGGTTCCGCTGGCGCGGGTGCGGGAGCTGCTACGGGCCGGGCAGGAGGAGTTCGCCGCGGCGGTCGCGGACATCGACAGGCGGCTGCAGGCGGAGATCCGGGAGAGGCGGCGGCACCGAGAGCGAATCGCCCGGCTCGCCTCCGGGGACAGCCTGGTCCTGCCCCCGGAAGTGGTCGAGTATCTCGACCGGATGCGGGCGCTCGGGGTCGACGAGCGGATCGTTCAGGCCGAGCGTGATGGCTGGATCCCGCTGGCCGCGCACTCACCCGAGCGAGTCCCGGAGTGGATGGCACGCAAGCGGAGGCAGCTCGACGATCCGCGGCTGGTCGACTTCTATCTCATCCTGGGCCAGGCCCTTGACCGGGCCGACGACGATCCGCGGCTGATCGAGCTGGCCGACAAGCTGGCCGCCTATCTCACGCGTATGGCCGACGAGCGGGGCGAGGACTATGTCGACGACATCGATATCGAGCTGCCGCTCATCAAGCTGATGGACACGCTGGCGTTCGCCACTGTGCCGCCGGCGCGCCGGCTGATCGAACTGCTGAAGCAGCGAGGCTGGACGGGCTGGACCAAGCTGGAGCGCGTGACCTCCACACCGGGCGCGACTCCCTAGTAGCGCCAATACGCGCAGGAAGACGCCACAGCGCGGCGATCCGAGAGCTATCGGTGATGGCGGGCGGGGTACTGCTGGGCGGCTTGGTTCAATCGCAACAGCAACCCAGCGACGGACTGCCCCTCCTCCGCTAATCTGACTTTAGGCCTAAACTTGAGGAGGATGGCATGACACGTGTGATCGTGGTCACCGGCGGGGGCACCGGCATCGGCAAGGCGATCGCGGCGCGCTTCGCGGCGGACGGAGACCAGGTGCTGATCATCGGCCGCCGCGCCGGCGTACTGGAGAAGACCGCGGAGGAGATCGGCGGCACAGCGCTGGCGGCCGACCTGAGCGATCCGGCCGAGGTCGCACGGGTGCGCGCCGCCCTGGCCGAGCGCTTCGGCGTGATCGACGTGCTGGTCAACAACGCGGGCGGCAACATCGAACGGCACGGCGGGTCCGGTGGAGTCGCGGAGCGGTGGACGAGCAACTTCCGGGCCAACGTGCTGACGGCGGTGCTGCCGACCGAGGCGTTCCGCGATCTGCTGAACCCGTCGGGCCGGATCGTGTTCATCACCTCGATCGCGGCCTTCCGAGGCTCGGGTGGCACCTCCTACGGCCCGATGAAGGCGGCCCTGCACCCGTATGTATTCGACCTAGCCGCCGCCCTGGGGCCGCGCGGCGTCACGGTGAACGCGGTCGCCCCGGGACTGGTCGAGGACACCGAGTTCTTCGGCGACACCCTGAGCGAGGAACGCCGCGCGGCGCTCGTCACGCAGACCCACACCGGCAGGGCCGGGACACCGGGGGACATCGCCGAGACCGTGCACTGGCTCGCCTCGCCCGGCAGCGGGCACGTCACCGCGCAGATCATCCAGGTGAACGGCGGCGCCGAGCGTGGCCGCTGAGCCGCCACGCGACGGCGCCGATGCCATCCAGGACGCCTGGCGGCGCGAACTGCCGGGTGTTCCGGTGGAGTCGATCGGGATCGTCACCCGCGTCTGGTGGGCCGCCAAGGTTTTCGGCGACCAGCGCCGCCGCACCCTCGCGGCGCTGGGGGTGGACGTCGCGACGCTGGACCTGCTGTCCACGTTGCGGCGCTCCGGCCCGCCGTACCGGATGAGCCCGGGGGAGCTGGCCGGGGCGTGCATGGTGACGCGCGGCGCGATCACCCAGCGCGTGGAGCGGGCGGTCAGGGCCGGGCTGGTCGAACGGACCGCTGTGGGGTCGGGCTACCACGCGCGCGCGGTCACCCTCACCGAGGCGGGCGGCGCCCTGCTCGACCGCGTCGTCGCCGATCTGCTTCTCACAGAGGACCGTCTCGTCGGCCATCTCGCCCCCGAACGCCGTGAACTCCTCGCCGACCTGCTGCGTGAACTGCTCGCCGGACTCGACGGCCCGGATCCGACCGGACAGGTCGGAGACTGAACTCCAAACTTTTTGGGCTGATGACACTTTCGTTGAGACCGTGCTGCCGCTGCCCTACGGCTCACACGGCTCAGGACTCCCGAAGCTGCGGTGAGCCGCAAAGTAGACGGGCTGATCCAGCTCAGCGCGGGTTTCCGTACCGCTCGTCAGAGCCGGACCTCGGCGACCCGTCCCGGGCCGGCGTCGAGGACCGGACCGGCGGAGTGACCGGAGTCAGAGCCGTGACCTGGGGCGACGCGGTTCCGGTGACCGGCAGAGTCGTAGTCCTGTCCGGTCGGCCTCCTGCTTTGCCCCTGGCCGTAGCTTCGGGAGTCCTGGGCCACGTCGGCGTCGTGTGCCTGGCGACGTGACCTCTGCGGCCGGGTCGCGGTCATGACGAGGCCGGTGCCGCCGCGCCGGACGTCAGGGCCGCCTGTACGATGCGGATCGCCTCGCCCGCGTCGAGGCCGACGCTGGCGATCACGGCCGCGTACTCGGCGGCGGCCCGGCGGGCCCGCTCCCGGCCCTCCTGCCCGGCCGCCGACACGAACGAGCCCGCCCGCCCGCGCGTCTCGATCAGCCCCGCCTCCTCCAGCTCCCGGTAGGCCCGGCCGACCGTGTTGACGGCCAGGCCGAGATCGGCCGCCAGGTGGCGGATGGTCGGCAGCCGGGCGCCCACGGCCAGCGTGCGGTCCTGGATCTGCCGGGCGAGCTGGGCCCGCAGCTGCTCGAACGGCGGCACCGGCGAGGCCGCGTCGATGACGATCATCGGGTGCTCATGGCCCGCCGGGCCACCGTCGCGCTCGACGGCGTCCTGACGCGGAGGGCGATGCACGCGACCATGCCCAGGACCACGTTGGCGACCGCGGCGGCGCCCCACCAGCCGGGCGCGGTGCCGAACAGCAGCACCATGGGCAGCGACCACTGCACGCTCGGCGTGGTGAGCTCGCGGGCGTCCTCGACGCGCATGATGACGTCGGCGGTCAGCGACTCCTCATCCTGCGCCACGACCGGGTGCCTGAGCAGGTGGCGCAACTGCATGGCGGTGATGGCCGTCGCGCCGAGCAGGGCGATCAGCAGGACGACGGCCGGTTGCCGCAGGGTGGGGTCGGGAACGGCCAGGGCGCTTGCGGCCAGCGCCATCGTTCCGGCGGACGTGGCGGCCGCGAAGGCGGCGTACGGCCTGCCGAGCACGGCCCGCCAGCCGGGCTGGATCAGGTGGGTGGCCCTGCGGGACAGTGTCGCGCCCGCCCGCTGGTCGACGCGTCGCACCCACCGGTCGAGCAGTGATTGGGCCAGTAGCAGCCCGGCCACCAGCGCGGTCAGGGCCAGCAGAGGCAGTGGGCGATGCGGCGGGGAGCCGCCGAAGGCGGAAGCGGCGGCGAGCGCGCTCGCGATGATCAGCACGGCCGGGATGATCTGAGCGGCCAGGCGGGCGCGTCTGCGGACCGCGAGCCGGCTGGCCAGCAGTGGGGTCGGGCGGGTGCCGGCCAGGTCGTGCATGGCCAGCCACTCGCCTGCCAGTCGCAGATCGGTCGCACGCGTCTGCGGGCCGGCGTTCGGTAACGGTTCGGGGGTCACAGCGCCTCCTTTGTCGCAAGCTTTGTATCAAGATGGTGCGTCATAACTTGCGACAAAGTCAACGCCCGACCATTGCGAGATCCCTGCCGGTCGGCGAGGGCGGGTCAGACGGCATGGCCCAGGACTCCCGAAGCTACGGCCAGGGGCAAAGCGGGAGGCCGACCGGACAGGACTACGGCTCTGTGTCCGGTCACCGGAACCGCATTGTTCCAGGTCACGGCTCTGACTCCGATCGCTTCGCCGATCCGGTCCCCGATGCCGACCCGGGACGGGCCGCCGAAACTCGGCCCTGGCGAGCGGTACGGAAACCCGTGCTGAGCTGGACCGGCCCGCCTGCTTTGCAGTTCGTCGCAGCTTCGGGAGCCCGCTGACCTGTGGTTAGACCGCTACTTCGCCCCTGGGCGTGGCTTTAGGAGTCCTGGGCCGACTCCGTCGCCCACATCGCAGACCTACCTGACCAGCCTGAGCCGTCACGGGCCCAGCGACTGTGCATCCACCGACGCGCCGCCAGGCCAATTGGGGCTACGTCCGCACAGTCCTCGGCCGGCGCCGACGGGTCTCCGGCTTCTGGATCGGGTGCCGTGGCCCGATCCCACCCTCGATGAGGTTTCCCACCTTCCGAGGCACGGCGCCCGACGCGGGGCCCTGCGTACCAGCGAGCGAAGGGCCCCTCACACCTTCGCGGCGGACTTGTGAATCGTGTGGGGAGCGGCCCAGGAACACCTGCCCCATCCCGACCTGCGAGCCGGGCATGGATGCGGCAGGGCCCGGTCTGCGCGGGATCGTCGTCACGGGAGGCGAATGAACCTCGTCGACATCACCACAACCGTAACGGGGATGATCAACAAGAAGAAGCCCGCAAGCGGGCATCGCGGCTATGCGTCGATGGCCTGGTAGACGGTGGTCCAGAAGTCATGGATGAGCCGCGCGGGAGCGGGCACGGACAGTCCGACCTGCGTCAGCAGGATGCCGGTGACCCCGTGGCGCGGGTCGGCGTAGACCGACGTCCCGGTGCCGCCATCCCACCCGAACTGCCCGATCGGCGAGTAATCGCCGCGGTGCGTCCTGACGGCCATGCCGAACCCCCAACCACCGTGCTGCCCCTGCCCGTACGACAGGTGCACGTTGCTGACAGCCATCTGATGGCGCAGGGCCTGCACCTCGGCCCCCAGCCGGTTGGTGGTCATCAGCTCCACCGCGGGACGCGACAGGATCCGTCGGCCGTGATGGACTCCGCCGGCCAGCAGCATCCGGAAGTAGGTGTGGTAGTCGTCCACGGTGGACACCAGCCCTCCGCCGCCACGATGGAACATCGGCGGCTTGCTGAAACTGCCGCCGGCGGCTTCGTCCCACACGTGGAACTCCCCGGTGCCCGGGTCGGGCATGTAGCAGGGCGGCAGCCGGTCGATCGTGGCTTCGCCGACCCAGAATCCGGTGTCGCGCATGCCCAGCGGCTCGAAGACCCGCTCGCCCAGGAAATCGCCCAGCGTCTGACCCGTCACCCGGGCGACGAGCATGCTCAGCACGTCGTGGCTGAGTTCGTACTGCCAGCGCTGTCCCGGCTGGTAAGACAGTGGGATCCCGCCGAGGAGCCGGAGCCATGCGTCGGGGTCGACCGCGGACCCGGCCGCCGGACTGTAGTAGGCGACCTCCATAATCTTCGCGCCGATCGGCGCGGCCATCAGCGGCAGGTCGATCCCGAGCCCGAAGGTCGAGCTCAGCACGTCCCGCACCGTGATCGGGCGATGGGCCGGGACGGTGTCGTCAAGGGGGCCGTCCGGGCGGACGAGCACCTGCCGATCGGCCAGTTCCGGCAGCCATTCCTGCACCGGATCGTCCAGCCGGATACGGCACTCGTCCAGCAGCACCATCGCCGCGGCCATCGTCACCGGCTTCGTGGTCGAGGCCATCCGGAAGATCGTGTCCCGGCGCATCGCCGGGCCGCCGTCGTGCCGCATCGTCCCGGCCGCCTCGACGTGGACCTCCTCACCCCGGCTCACCAAGGCCACCAAGCCGGGAATCTGCCCGGACTCGACATACCGGTTCAGCAGGCCGCGCAGTCTGGACATCCCCGCTGTGGTGAATCCGTTACCGACGTCGCTCATCGTCACGCCTTTCCTCTCGCGCGCCTTCTTTTCGCGAGAGCCAGCATCATCGGCCCGCTCAGCAGCGGCAACGCTCAACTCGGCAACCGGCGTTAAGCGATGCTTACCGCCATCGGGGAAGATACGTCCGTGGAACTGCGCGACATCGAGATCTTCCTGACCCTCGCCGAAGAGCTGCATTTCGGTCGTACGGCCCAGCGGCTGCGGCTGACGCCGGCCCGGGTCAGCCAGTCGGTCAAGAAGCAGGAGCGGCAGATCGGGGCGCTGCTGTTCGACCGCTCATCGCACCACGTGGCGCTGACCGCGCTCGGCCGCCGCCTGCGCGACGACCTGCAACCGGCCTACCAGGCTCTGCGCAAGGGCCTGGACAACGCCCGCCTTACGGCCAGCACCGGGATGGCGGCGGCCGACACCCCGCTCCGGCTCGGGATCGTCGGCGGAGGCCCGCTCGACGACCTGCGCCCGGTCTTCGACGAGTTCGCCTCCCGCCACCCCGAGCATCCGATCCAGCTCCGCTCGATCCCGTTCGGCAGGCCGTTCGCCGGTCTGCGCCGTGGCGACCTCGACCTCGCGGTGCTGTGGCTGCCGGTCCGCGAACCCGACCTGGCCGTCGGCCCGCTCATGTTCACCGAGCCGTTCGTGCTCGCCGTCGGGATCCGGCACCGGCTGGCGCAACGCGAGTCCGTCACGTACGAGGATCTGGCCGCCGAAACCACCCTGGCCGCCGACGTCCCCGACTACTGGCGCGCCGCGGTGGTCCCGTTCAGAACCCCGAGCGGGCATCCCATCCGCGTCGGACCGACGGTCGCCGACTGGATGGAGCTGGTCGCCATCGTCGCCAACGGCGAGATCGTCGCTCCGGTCCACGCGCACGCCGTGCGCTACCACACCCGCCCCGACATCGCCTACATCCCCATCACGGGCGTGCCCGACTCGCGCTGGGCACCGGTGTGGCGCGCCGACGCCGAATCCGACGTCATCCGCGCGTTCCTCGACGTCATCACCGACCTAGGCCCTCTCCACCTGTAACGGCCGAACGCGAACGCGGCGCCTACCACGCCGTCACCGGGACGATCCGGGTGGCTGGCCCGGCGTGCACGGTCGGTGTCAGCGGCTGGGGCCTGGGCGCCGCCCACCCAGACTGCGGGCCGGTCACCTGTCGCCGGTGCCTGAAACTCACCAGTGCCGAGCCGCTTGCCGAGCAGCTGACGCTGTTCGGCGCCGACGAGCAGGACACACCTGCAGACGGCGGTAGCACCCCTGCCTGATCCACCAGCCGCAGTCAGGCGTTGCCCGATCGTGCCTTCTCCTCTGAGGCGTCGTCGACCGGTCCCGGCTCATCAGCCGCGCTGTCTTCGACCAGACGGCCCTCGCCGCCGGACCTCACCTCCAAACGCCATCCATCCGGCCACCTATGACCCTCTAGAGGAACAGCTGTCGCGCCGAACAATCAGGCACCGCCGGTGAAGGTCGCCTCGTCGAACCATGCGTTCCCGCTGAAGGACGCCCTAGAGAACCTGGCGATCCCGGTGAAGGTCGCCCTAGCGAATCGGGCGTCCCCGAGGGTCGCCCCATCGCATCTGGCGCCCCCGGTGAAGGTCGCCCCGACAGAGATCGCCCCTGCGGAGTGGCAGCAGGTGAAGTTCAGGTTGGTGAGGATGGCGCCGGTCAGGTCGACGCACATGCCTTCCCAGAACCGGGGGCCGGCCGGTTCGGCGATGCTCTCACCCGGTGCGCGGTCATCGTGGAGGTGGTCTTCCAGGATGCGCTGGGCAGTGAGGCGAACCTGAAGTTCCTCGTGCGGGTCGCGTCCGGTGGCGGGGGCGGAGGCTCCGGCGATGGCGGCGCGCGGGACGGCGGGCGCCAGGTCCTGCCGGACACCGCCGGGCGACGCCCACGGCATCCTCAGATACGCGCAGATGACGTTGACGATGGTCTGCCGGTGCCCGGGGTTGTCTTGGGCCAGGCGCTCCAGCGCGTACAGGCCGCCCAGCCGTACCGCGGCGGCCTCGTGACCGAGCTGCTCGACCGCCTTCGTGTACAGGTCGGTCACCCGGCGCTCGGTCGCGTCGTGGGTGGTGTGCGCGGCGGTGACCTCCTGGTGGTGCTGACGGCGGAAGGCCAGCATCAGCGTGACCGCCGCCCCGACCGCGGCCCCGGCGGCCAGCGCGGTGCGCAGCATCTCCCCCCGCACGCTTCCCACCCCACCTCCGACGCCAGGGCTCGGGGCGGGAACGGAGGCGGCCGGGTCGGCCAGAAGCCACCACAACGTGACGGCAACCACGACGGCCACCAGCACGGTCACGCAGACGATCCACCACAGAGCCGACCGGGGCGTATGCAACGGCGGAGGCGTCACCGTGACGGTTCGGCGAAGGGAAGGACGGGGACGGCGACGTGGAAGTAACGGCATGGCTTTCATTCCAGCCGTCCGCAGCCTGGCCCCGGCCTGATGCCGTCTGATCGTTACGGGAAGCACCTACGCCCGCAGCCTGCGGTTTCAGGAGAAATCGCCTGATCTCGGCGGCCGTGTCTGCCCTTGAGGGGTACGGGGTCTGACTACTGGCGGGCTCTCTCACTCAAGATTCGCGAATCCACCCAGCCTCCTCCACGGTCGCCCCTACGAGTCCTTCCGGCCCGAACATGGGGCACCGGACGTGCCCGTTCAGCAGACCGACCAGCACGTCGGTGAAGGTTCCGGGATAGTGCCACCACCGGTGAAGTGTCGTTATGACGACGGTCCACTTTCCCGGGTCCGGGTCGGTGAGCCAGCAGCAGTAGTCTCCGTTGGAGGTGTTACCCCAGGGAAACAGCCCCTGGGGGGCGGGGTAAACGGGAAACGGCGGCGCCGGACGGGGAACATCGCGGTCGTCGACCAGTTCGATCTGGTCGAAGCGTTCCCCCCACCGGCGCATGTTTTCCAGCACGTCTGCCCAGCTTTGAACGTACTCCTGCGGGGTTTCGCTGGTTCCGGGATGACCCACGAGGAGGAACTCGTCGAACTCCAGGGTGGAGTATCTCGAAGCCCAGTCCTTGTAGTCGTCCGGGAACACCAGGCCGGTGCCTTCTTCGATGAGGGTCCAGTTCACGGGTGGAGGCGGAACACGGGATGGCCCGATGATGGCTTCAAGATCGGTGATGCTGCGCATTCAACACATTCTTCTCCGAAGCTGTTGGCCAGGAAGTGATCTTCGTTCGTGTGGTGACCCGCGCTTCGCTTCACTGATGCAGGCACCTGCCGGGCGGTTACCGTCACCTCATGGCGCCGCCCGTTCCGAAGGGCTACCTTCCCAGGGGCCGCAGAGGTGTCGGGCGTTCAGCAAGCTCCGCACGGGCGCCGACCCCACCCCGATCCAGGCTCTGATCAGATGCTTCCCGGTCAAGGCCGGCCGCTTGCCGAGTGGCCTGGAACTCGGCCAGTTCGGCAGGCGCGGCGACGAACGAGGCAGCGCGCAGTCGGCGGGCAGCGTGTCCAGCTCCTGCTGCGGGCGCTCGTAGGCGGCTGGGGACACGTCCGGTAGCGCAGGCCCTCACCCAGTTCGGGTCACGGTTCCGTCGAGGGTGCGGACGAAGACCGAGCCGGTGGCTGGGCTGGACTGGTAGTGGTAGGTGGCGGTGGTGACCTTGGTGCTGCCGGCGGCGCACTGGGGGTTGAGCAGGCTGGCGGTGCCTCCCGGGCGGCGGGGGTAGTCGCTGCGAGGCGTGATCGTCCAGGTGTAGCCGCGCCCGGCGACAGCGGCGGTGCCGTTGAAGGCGTCCGGCTGCCCGGCGAAAGTGTCCTCGATGCTGCCGCTGATGACCGCCAGGCCGCCGTTGGGCAGGCTCGGGATCACGCCGCCGGGCACCAGGGCGATCCGGCGCTGGCCATAAGGGCCGCTGCGGCCGTTCCAGAAGGTGGCCCGCACCGAGCCGGAGAAGCCCGCGGCAAGGGTGGCCGAGCGCCAGTCGGCCTGGTGGCCGCCGCAACCCGGGCCCTCGCCGACCGCCCGGGCCGCGGAGTCGGCAGCGGGTGCCGCCTCGGCGAAGGAGGAAGCGGCCTGGGCAGGTGTCGGAAAGCCGGGCACGCCGGTCAGGGTGGCCAAGGCGGTGGCCAAGGCCAGGACGGGCAGGGGCCGCAAGCGGCGCATGGGGGCTCCTTTTCTGGGCGAAGGATGTTTCCGCAGCTGATGAGCGGGCGCTCTGCCCGGGGTGTCGTGGGGATCGACGGCAACCAGTCGCTACCTATCGTAGTTAATTGACTACGTTATGGAAATACTTGGGGCCGGCCATACCACCCAGGAGCCACCCCCCGCAGTTCTTCACCCCGGACACCTCTGACCGGCCACCGGGGGATCGGTACAGATTTTGGCGGTAGAGCTGAGGGCGGGGACGTTTCTCCAGTTCACGGCCATCAGTTCTGAGCTGGCCACATCGGACAGAACCTGGATCCTGTCGGGGTTGCGTCCACGGAGGTGGTGTACGAGTTTGACCTGGTCACAAGAGTGGCGCCGGGAAATGGTGACGGCCATCGCGTGATCCTTCGAGTAGCGAAGATCAAGTTTGAAAACGTGCACGTCCTGGTCGCCACGGCCGTGAACGCAGGCGGCAACCGGGAGATCCTCGGGCTGGAGGTCACCTCGGCCGAGAACGGCGCCGGCTGGCTGACGTTCCTGCGGGGCTTGGTGGCCCGCGGCCTGGGCGGGGTGCAGCTGGTCGTCTCCGACGCCCACCCCGGCCTGGTCGAGGCGATCGGCGCGACCTTGGCGGGCGCCTCCTGGCAGAGATGCCGCACCCACTACCTGCGCAGTCTGCTGCCACCGTCCCGAAGTCGGCGCAGCCGTGGGTGGCCACCTTGGTGCGCACCGTCTTCGACCAGCCTGCCGCCGAGCAGGTACGCGCTCAGCATGCCTGGGTGATCGACGCGCTGGAGGCCAGGTATCCGGCCGCGTGCGAGCACCTGGAAGCCGCCCGCGAAGACCTGCTGGCCTTCGCCGCCTTCCCGAAGGAGACCTGGCGGCAGGTCTGGTCGAACAATCCGCAGGAGCGGTTGAACAAGGAGATCCGCCGCCGCACCGACGTGGTCGGCATCTTCCCGGACCGGGCCGCGATCGTCCGGCTTGTCGGTGCGGTTTTGGCCGAGCAGACCGATGAGTGGACCGGGGCACGCCGCTCCATGGGGCTCGACGTGCTGGCCAAATGCCGGACGCGCGTCCTTACCGGCGACACACCAGCCCACAATCCGCTACCGCAGACACTTACCGCTTAACCTGCAGAAACAGGATCACGCGAAGGGCAGCTCATACACCACTTCACTGGACGTGACCCTCGGCCGGCCTTCGCGGTTCGACGGCGGCGACGGTTTCTTCCGTGGTGACGACGTTTTCGGGAGTCGTGTGCGGCCCTCCGCGAGGGCCGGTCAGCCGAACCGTAGGACGAACCGCCCGCGAACGCCACGCCGTTCGAGCGAGCGATGCGCGTCGCCGGCTCGGGAGGCCGGCAGTTCGCCGGCCACGCGGACGGTGAGCAGTCCCTCACCGGCGAGTTCGGCGAGCCGGTCGAGCTTGGCCGCGGCCTCGACGTAGTGGCGGACGAAGATCGGGACGACGCGGACCCGGCCGGTCCCGTCGCCCTGGTAACCGCGGAGGGTGGCGACGGTGCCGCCGTCCTTGACGGCAGGGAGAGCGGCGGCCTCCAGCACGGCGGCATCAACGAGCCCGTCGACGCCGCCCGGGTGGAGGCGGCGGACCATCGCGGTGAAGTCGTCCCCCCGCGGCACAGTCTCGTCGGCTCCGCACTCGCGGACGAAGGTCTCGTCCTGCCGAGCGGTGTCGGCGACGACGACCAGCCCGGCCTGCTTGGCGAGCTGGACGAAGTACCCGCCGACGGTACCGGCCGCACCGGTGACGGCGACCGTCGCGCCGGCCGGGAGCGCCAGCGTGTCAAGTGCGAGCCGGGCGGTGAGCCCGTTCATCGGAATGGTGGCGGCCTGGACGTCCGAGAGCCCGGCCGGGATCCTCGCGACCGAGCGTGCCGGCACGACGAGGTCTGCCCGGTAGCCGCCGTGCGCACCCGAGGGCACCACGATGGCCATGACGGCGTCCCCGATCGCGAACGGACGGTCGACAGCGGGGCCGATCTCGGTGATCACGCCGGCGACCTCCATGCCCGGCACCCGCACCGCGTCCGCCTCATCCTGCCGCGGACGAGAACGGATCACCGTGTCGACCGGGTTCACCGTGGCGCTGCTCACCCGGATCCTGACCTGACCGGGACCGATCGGTTCGGCCACCAGGTCGAACTCGCCAAGAGCGTCCGGTCCGCCCGGCTGGGTCACTCCGATTGCTTGAACCATGGTCGTTCGTACTCCTTGTTCGTTGCCGCCGGGGTGGCGATGGGCAGGGCCGACCACGCCGTTGACGAGACGCGGCGGATGATCGACCCGGTTCGGCTACGGCGATGCGGGGACGCGAAGACCCTCAAGCAGCAGGCTGCACACCTCGTCGAGCTCGGCGCCGACGACGGGGTTCTGCCATTCGGCCGCGTGGGCGAGATGGTGGAACTTGGCAGTGGCGTTGAAGACCACGCGGGCGGTGGCCGCCGCGTCGTCGGTGCGGAGGCTGCCGTCGGCGGCGCCGTCAGCGATGATGGCCGTCAGCTGGCCCAGGAGATCGGCGACGTGGTCGGTGGCGACGCTGCTGTGCGCGGCGGCGAGGATTCCATAGGCGGCGAACAGCTCCGGGTCCTGGCGAATCTTGGCCTGCTTCACGGCCAGGACGGCGTGCAGCCAGGTGCGCAGCCGCCGCGCCGGGGCAACCGCGCTGTCGGCGGCGATGACGGCGAGGGCGTCGCGGTTGCGGTCGAGCCAGCGCCGGGTCACGGCCTCGCGCAGCGCCTGCTTGGAGGGGAAGTGCTTGTAGACGGCGGCGTGGCTGACCCCGAGTGCCCGGGCGACGTCGACGACCGTTGCCTTGTCCGGTCCGTGGCGCCGCAGGATCTCCTCGGTGGCTGCCAGGATGGCGTTCGCGTCCAGCGGGGTTCGGGCGGGCATCAGCGTCCGCCGCCCGTTCGCTCGCTGTCCAGTAGCGCGAGCAGGGCGGGGGCGTAGCGTTCTCCCGCGACCGCCCCCCGGGGGACGGCCTGCTCAATCGCGTCCAGGTCGTCCTCGGTCAGCCGCAGACCGGTGGCGTCCACCGCCTCGGTGACGCTGTGCGGCCGGCTGGTCCCGACCAGCGCGACGATGTCCCGGTGCACGCGACCCTGTGCGAGCACCCACGCGATCGCGAGCTGTGCGACCGTGACACCGCGGGAGGTGGCGATCTCCCGCAGCCGCTCGACCAGCGCGAGGTTGGTCTCGATGTTTCCGGCGGCGAAGCGGGGCAGGTGCCCGCGATGCCGTGCGTCGCCGGCCGACGGCCGCCACATCCCGGTCAGCATTCCTTGGGCGAGTACCCCGTAGGCGATGACGCCGATGCCCAGTTCGCGGCAGGTGGGCAGGATCTCGTCTTCGACACCGCGGCTGAACAGTGAGTACTCGATCTGGACATCGGTGATCGGGTGCACGGCGTGGGCACGGCGGATCGTCTCGGCGCCGACCTCGGACAGCCCGATGCCGCGCACGTAGCCCTTCTGCACCATCTCGGCGACGGCGCCGACGGTCTCCTCGATCGGGACAACGGGATCCAGCCTGGCCGGGCGATAGATGTCCACATAGTCGATGCCCAGCCGCTGCAGCGAGTAGCCCAGGAAGTTCGGGATCGCGTCCGGTCGGCCGTTGACGCCGCGCACGCTGCCGTCCACGCCGAACAGTGCGCCGAACTTCACGCTCAACACGGCGCGGTCGCGATCGGCGGATCGCAGTGCCTGCCCGATGAGCGTCTCGTTGTGCCCCATCCCGTAGTGGTCGGCCGTGTCGATGAACGTGATCCCGGCGTCGAGCGCGTTGCGAAACGTCGCGATGCTCTGTTCGTCGGCGCCGTGCCCGTACGCGCCGGACATACCTGCGCAACCGAGCCCGACCGCCCCCACATGGACGTCGGCGCCGAGTGTCCTCTGCTCCATACGAGAAACACTAAGCAGGCTGGTAACAGATGTCAAAACTTGTAACCTGACACCTTGGTCGTTACGGAACCAGAGCGTGGCGGTCTCTTCGAGGTCAAGGCTTCGGACCTGTCCGGTTCGCGGCGCCGCTGGATGCCCCGGAACCGAACCCGGCCGAAGGAGTGCGGCCGGTTCTCAAACGGGGCCCGGCCAACATCGCTCCCCATAACGCCGAGCGGCTCACCACACTGGTCAAGACCAGGCTCGAACGGATGCGGTACCGTCCTGCGCTGCTCGACGGCTTCATCGCCCGGACTGGCCTGCCCCTCGAACCGCCGCGACTTCAGCCTTTCAACCTCAGACGCTCTCCCGGCTGACGTTCGGTGACGTTTCCCGCGAGGGCCTGAGTTCGCTTTAGCCGGTGGTGGGGAAGCGGCGGAGTGCCGGGGTGAGCGTGGTCGCCAGCGCGATGACGCTGAGGGCGGCGGCACAGCTCAGTATGCCGCCGGGCCCCGTTCCACCGGCGGTCATGAGGGCGCCGCCGAGCAGTGGCCCGAGCGCCGCCGCGCCGCCGGAGCACAACCCGACGATGCCGGTCAGCCGGCCGCGCAGCCTGTCCGGAGTGACCGTGATCTGGTATGTCAGGATCGTCGTGTTCGCCAGCGGCGCGAAGAACGCGGTACAGCCCAGCAGCAGCCCCAGCGGCAGGCCGCCGGGCACGAGCGCCATCAGCCCGGTCAGCAGGGCCGTCATCCACGAGAAGCCGATGATGATGACCGGAGCGGGCAGCAGGGCGTGCAGCCGGTCGGCCAGCGCCGCGCCGAGCAGTCCGCCCGCGCCCATGCAGGCCATGGTCAGGCCGATCACGCCCGCACCCACCTTGTCCTCGTGCGACATCGCCAGCACGATGATCATCAGCGCGGTGAACACGAGGTTGGACCCCGCCATCCACACCAGCGTCGTCCTGATCAACCGCTGCCCCAGCACCCACCGGAGCCCGGCCACGAGATCCCCTCCCGCACCCCGGGCGGGCTCCGCGGGCGCGGGGCGCGCGGGCAGCCGGAGGAACATCAGCGCCGCGAACGAGAGCGCCAGCATCAGGCCGTCCAGCGCGAACGGCATCGCCTGCTCAACCGCGAACAGGAACCCGGCGAGCGCCGGGCCCAGCAGCGTCGCGATGAACGGTCTCGCCGTGTTGGCCGCGACCGCCCGCGACAACTGGGACTCCGGTACGACCTGCGGAAGCGCGGCCTGCTCCGCAGGTTCGAAAGCCGCCCCGAGCAGCCCGTCGATCAGCGCCACGAGCAGGACGTGCGGGAACGAGAACGCGTCCAGCCAGACGGCGACCGCCACCGACGCCACGGCCAGCGCCCGGCCGCCTTGGCACAGCAGCAGCGTCCTGCGCCTGTCCCACCGGTCGGCGATCACACCGGCGGGCAGGTTGGCCAGCATGTGACCGGCCGCGACCAGCGACGAGGCCAGCCCGGCCTGCAACGCGGAGCCCGACATGGCCAGGATCAGCAGCGGGAACGCGACGAAGTTGATCTCGTTGCCGAACTCCGACAGGAACTGTCCGCTCCACAGGATCGCGTAACGCCTGTTACGCGCGAGCGGGGGAGCGACGGTCTCCACGGCGGCTTCCTTCATGCTCCGGGGCTCCCCGCCCGGCGGGCCAAACGGCCTGACACCTGGATCAGGTCGATGTCGCCGCCCAGGGTGATGAACCGCCCCGCGTGGCCCTCGCCGATCTCGAACACCCCGCCCCGGTAGCAGGTGATCGGCCCTGCCGACCGCAGACGCAGCCCGCCGCCGCCGCTGGTGACCTCGAAGGCCGATCCG
Organism: Streptosporangium sp. NPDC020072; assembly: GCF_040631445.1. Classification (NCBI taxonomy): domain Bacteria; kingdom Bacillati; phylum Actinomycetota; class Actinomycetes; order Streptosporangiales; family Streptosporangiaceae; genus Streptosporangium; species Streptosporangium sp. NPDC020072. The sequence continues at coordinate 477,418 of NZ_JBEYAB010000006.1, forward strand.
CCGTTCACGTATGTGCCCGTGCACCCGGGCGGCGGCGCCACGGGTGGTCCCGAGCCCGCGAGCGGGCGGTGGTCGCCGGGGGCGATCCCGTGGAGGGCCAGCCGTTCGGTGAGGTCGCGCCACAGGGCGAGCCCGGTGTCCGCGTTCGTGGTGAGCGCGACGACGGTTCGTTGCGAGGGCTCGAACCTCAGATGGCAGGAGGTGCCCTCGCCGGTGCCGTCGTGGCCGTACCAGTCGAGGCCGTCGCGATGGTGCGCCGACCAGCCCAGGCACCAGCCGTCCGCCAGCCCGTACGGCCCGATCTCGATCCCGGCCAGCTGGTCCTCGCGCAACTCGTGAAGGGTACGCCGGTCGAGCAGGACGGGCAGGTCAGGGTCGGCCAGGTGGAGCCGAGCCAGGGTGACGAGGTCGGCCGCGCTCAGCGCGAGCGCGCCGGAAGGGGCCTGACCGGGGGTCTCCTGCTCCTGCGCCACCGGCACGACGCGACCTGTCGCCGGATGCACGCTGTGGCCGGTCGCGGTACGGCGACCGGTACGCCGTCCCGTCGCGTACGACGCTTCGATGCCCAGCGGGGTCAGCAGTAGTTCCTCGACCGCCTCCCACCAGGTCATCCCGGTGACCTGGCCGACCAGGCGGCCCACCAGCTCGTAGCCGAGGTTGGAGTAGGAGAACGCCCGGCCCACCCGCAGAACGGCGGGGTGCCGTACGTCGCCGTCGGCGGCCAGGCCCGAGGTATGACTGAGCAGGCCACGCAGAGTCACCCCTTCGACCCCACCGGGCAGCGGGCCGTCGAAGGTCAGGTCACCGTCGTCGGCCAGCATGGCGGCCAGCGTGGCCGTGAACGGCTTGGTAAGCGAGCCCAGCGGGAACGCCGTCGCCTCCGTCACGGCCGCCTCTCCGCCGTGGGTCTCGACGCCGTACCCGGCACTCACCGTACGGCCGCCGTGGCGGACGGCGAGCTGCGCGCCCGGGACGTGGTGCTCGCGCGCCAGCTCGGCCAGCAGGCCGGCCAGCGCGGTGGCGGGGAGGGCGAGAACGTCCATGTCAGACCTCCTCGCGGGGCGCCGAACGCCGCTCGGCATGGCGGGCCAGGGAACGCAGCGCGCCGGCGAAGTCCTCCGCGAGCTTCGACACCGTGGACGGGTCGTACAGGTTCTGCGAGTAGTACCAGTCGAAGGTCAGGTGGCGGTCGCGGATCGCGCCGACGATCTCCAACGGGTGGCCTGCGTGTTCCAGCGGGCTCTGCTCCTGCCCGATCGGGTCGTGGAAGGCGTGGTAGAGGCCTTCTCCCGGCGCGGTGCCGGACTGGCCGTGGTAGTTGAAGGCGACCTGCGGGCGCGGCCGGCCGGCGAGTGCGGTGCCGGGGGAGCCGGGCGGGCTGAGGTGGCGCAGCAGGCCGTACCCGAGGCCGTTGCCGGGGATCGCGCGAAGCTGCGCGCGCACGGTCCTGACCAGCGCCGCCCAGTCGTTGCCGCCGGGCACGGTCAGGGCGGCCGGGTATTCGCTGGTGAACCAGCCGACGGTCCTGGTCAGGTCGAGGTCGTCGAAGACGTCCTCACGGCCGTGTCCCTCCAGGCCGATCACGACCTGCTCCTGGCCCGTCCACCGGCACAGCGTCCAGGCCAGCGCGCCGATGAGCACCTCGCTCAGCCGGGCACGGAACACGGCGGGCGCGCCGCGCACGAGCGCCCGGGTCTCGTGCTCGGACAACGAGCACGGCGCGGTCGAGACCGAGCCGACGAGGCTCTCGCCGTCGTGGTCCGTGGGCAGCGGCGCGGGATCGGGCAGGCCGGTCCAGTACGCCGCCTCACCGTCGAGCCCGCCCCTCGCCGTGTGCTCGGCCAGCCGGGCCGCCCACTGGCGGAACGGCGAGGTCGCGGGCCCGAGATCGACGGATGCGCCGCCTGCCGCCTGCCGGTAGGCGGTCTCCAGATCCTCGGTCAGGATTCGCCAGGACACGGCGTCCACGATGAGGTGGTGCGCGGTCAGGTACAGCCAGGGCCGCCGTTCCGTGCCGAGGTCGAGGAGCAGGGCGGACCACAGGGGGCCATGCTGCAGGTCGAACCCCAGATCAGCGTCGGTGGCCAGTTCGTTCGCCGCGGCTCGCAGCTCGGCCTCGCCCGTCAGATGGGACAGGTCGTGGCAGGTCAGCGGGACGGCCGGCGCGGGCACGGCGAGCTGCGACCAGTCCCCGGTGCGGGGCCGGGAGCGGTCACGTTCGAAGCGGAGCCTGAGGGCGTCGTGCCGTTCGGCCAGGGCGGCGAGCGCGGCCCGCAGCGCGGGCTCGCTGACCGGGCCGGACAGCTCCACCAGCATCGACTGGTTGTAGTGGTGCGGCGCGACCCGCCGCGGCAGCAGGAACTCGCGCTGCACGGGCGTCAGCGGCACCGGCCCGTCCACGACCGCACCGGAGGAGGCGGTCTCGGTGACCGGCTGGGCGACGGGCGCCAGTTCGGCGATCGTCTGGTGCAGGAAAAGGTCCTTGGACGTGATCCACACCCCCGCCTGCCTGGCCCTGGCCACCATCTGCATGCTGAGGATGGAGTCGCCGCCGAGGTCGAAGAAGTTGTCCTCGACCCCGAACGAGTCCGCGTCCACGCCGAGCACTTCGGCCCACGCCTCGGCCAGAGCCCGTTCGACGTCGTCGCGCGGGGGGAGCCGGTCCGTACCCGCCGCCGTCGCGCCGGGAGCGGGCAGGGCGCGGCGGTCGACCTTCCCGCTGGTGTTCAGCGGCAGATCCGCCAGCGTCACGAAGAGGTGCGGCACCATGTACCCGGGCAGTGAGCGTTTGGCGAAGTCGCGCAGCGCGCCGGGCTCGGGCGCGGCCCCGGGAACGGGGACCACGTACGCGGCGATGCGCGGCGACCCCGGGTCGTCGAACACGGCCGCGGCGGCCTGCGCCACGTCCGGGTGCTCGCAGAGCACGGCCTCGATCTCGCCCGGCTCGATACGGAAGCCGCGCACCTTGACCTGGTCGTCGGTGCGGCCCAAGTACTCGATCAGCCCGTCGGGCCGCCACCTGGCCAGGTCGCCCGTCCGGTACATGCGGCCGCCCGGCTCCTCGAAAGGCCCGGCCACGAACCGTTCCGCGGTCAGGCCCGGCCGGTTGAGGTAGCCGCGCGCGAGCTGGTCACCGGCCAGGTACAGCTCTCCCGCGACCCCGACGGGCACCGGGCGGAGCCGGTCGTCCAGCACGTACGCCCTGGTGTTCCAGGTGGGCCTGCCCACGACGGGCCGCTCGCTGTCCGACAGTCTGCAGTACAGGGTGTCGACCGTGCACTCGGTCGGCCCGTAGTAGTTGTAGCCGGTGGTGCCGGGCGCGTCGCGCAGCTCGCGCCAGAGCTGCTCGCCGACCGCCTCACCGCCCAGCATGAGTACGGCGGGCCGGTGACGGGCGGAGGTGAGCAGGCCGCGTGCGGTGAGCTGTTCGGCGTAGGAGGGCGTGAGGTCCAGCAGGTCGATCCGGTGCCGGGCGACGTAGTCGATCAGCGCTTCCGGGTCGCGTCTGGTGAGGTCGTCGATCACGTGCAGCTCGTGGCCGTCGGCCATCCACAGCACGCCCTCCAAAGAGGTGTCGAACGTGAACGCCGCGGTCACCCCCGCCTTGATCGGCTGGGTGGTCTCGGCGCGCATGAGGTCGGCCCGGTGGTCGAGGAACAGGTTGGCGAGTCCCCGGTGCTCGACGACCACGCCCTTTGGCCGTCCCGTCGAGCCCGACGTGTAGATCACGTATGCCGGGTGCGCCGGATGCGGCCGCACGCCGGGCCGCGTGTCAGGCAGGCCGTCCAGCAGCGCGGGATCGTCCAGCAGGACGACGTCCACAGGCTCGGGCGGTTCGAACGCGGAGTCGCGGTCGGCGAGGACGATCAGCGGCCGGGCGTCGTCCAGCATGTACGCCATCCGCTCCCGAGGCAGTCCGGGATCCAGCGGCAGGTAGGCGGCCCCGGCCTTGAGCACGGCCAGCAGCGCGACCACGGTCCATTCGCTGCGTGAGCCCGCGAGCCCCACCAGCGTCTCGGGTCCCGCCCCCCGGGCGCGCAGCAGGTGCGCCAGGCGGTTGGCGCGGGCGTCGAGTTCGGCGAAGGTGAGCGCGCGGTCACCGAAGACGAGCGCGGTACGGTCGGCGTTCGCCGCCGCGCACTCCTCGAACAGCTCGGCGAACAGCGCGGGCGGGGTGTCCCGGCGGGTGTCCTGCCGGCCGGTCACGGCCTGCTTGAGCTCCGTGTCCGTCATGATCGGCAGTTCCGCCACGGAACCCTGATGACCTGCGGCGATGGCGTTGAGCAGGGTCGTCAGGTGCCCGGCCAGACGGTCGGCGGTCGAGTGGTCGAACAGCGCGGTGCCGTAGCCGACGGCGGCGGTCAGCCGGCCGCCGTGCTCCAGGAAGTCCACGGTCAGGTCGTGGCTGACCTGGTCGGAGACCGTGGGCAGCGGCGCGGTGCGCAGTCCCGGCAGATCGGGGTCGGCCGAGGGTGTGTTGTCCAGGACGACCATGACGTCGACGAGCGGGTTCCTGCTCGGGTCCCGTTCGGGCCGCAACACCTCGACGAGTTGCTCGAACGGTACGTCGTCGTGTTCGAACGCCTCCAGCACCGTATCCCTGACCTGCGCCAGGAACTCCGCGAACGACGACGACTCGGTCACCGTGGACCGCAGCACGACCGTGTTGACGAAGAACCCGACCAGCCCTTCCAGTTCGGCGCGCCCGCGCCCCGAGGCGGCGGTGCCGACGGCGACGTCCCGTTGGCCGCAGATCCTGGACAGCAGGATCGTGGTGGCCGCGACCAGCACCATGAACAGGGTCGCGTCATGCTGTCTGGCCACCGCCTTCAGCCCGTCCAGCGTGTGCGCCGGGAGGTCGAGCAGGCGGATCGCGCCGTCGGCCCGCCGTACCGGGGGGCGTGGGTGGTCGGTGGGCAGGGCCAGGGGGGTGAGCCCGGCCAGCCGCTCCCGCCAGTAGGACGGGTCGGACGGGTGGCGGCGCTGCCAGGCCGCGTAGTCGGCGTACCTGATCGGCAGCGGCGCCAGCTCGGGGGTCTCGCCGCGCAGCGCGGCCGCGTAACAGGCGCCGAGCTCGGCGGCGAGCACGCCCATCGACCAGCCATCGGTCACGATGTGGTGCATGACCAGCGCGAACGTGTGCTCGTCCGGTCCCATCCTGATCAGGGTGGCCCGCAGCAGCGGGCCGCGGCGCAGGTCGAAGGGCAGGGACGCCTCCCGCCCGAGAAGGCCGTGCGTCGCGGACTCGGGGTCGTCGTGGCCGGACACGTCGATCACGCGCAGCGGCAACGGTCCGGGCGGCAGGATGGACTGCACGCCGCGGCCTTCGACGTCGCCGAAGACCGTACGCAGCGACTCGTGTCTGGTCACCAGCCGGTCGAGCGCGGTACGCAGCGCGGCCACGTCCACCTCACCGGACAGACGCAGGCCGAACACGGTGTTGTACTCGGAGCTGTCCGGCTCGAACTCGCTCAGGAACCACAGCCGCTGCTGCGCGAACGACAGCGGCAGGCCGTCGTCGCCGTCCGCCCGCCCGATGGCCTCCTGCGGCGCGGCGGCCCCGAGCGTCCTGGCGAAGGAGGCGATGGTGGGCGTGTCGAAGAGCTGGCGGGGCGAGGGCGCGGCGCCGAGCGCCGCACGTACCCGCGAGATCACCTGGATGCTGAGGATCGAGTCGCCGCCCAGGTCGAAGAAGTCGTCCTCGACGCCGATCCCCGCCGGATCGCGGCGCAGCACCTCGGCCCAGATCCCGGCGAGCAGCCTCTCCGTGGTGTCGCGCGGCGGGACATGGGGCACGGCGGCGTCGAGCAGGCCGGCGGGGGCGGGCAGGGCGCGCCGGTTCAGCGTGCCGCTCGGAGTCATCGGCAGCGCGTCGATCCTGACGTACGCCGACGGCACCGCCTGAGCCGACACCCGCCCGGCCAGGAACGCCCGCAGTACGGCCGGGTCGGGTGCCTGCTCGCCGGTGGGAACGACGTACGCGACGAGCCGCGTCCGCCCCGCCTCGTCCTGCCGTCCGGCCACCGCGGCGGCGGCGACCTGGGGATGCGCGACCAGCGCCGATTCGACCTCGCCTGGCTCGACACGGAACCCGCGTACCTTGACCTGGTCGTCGACCCGCCCGACGATCTCCAGTACGCCGTCGGCCCTGCGGCGGCCGAGATCGCCGGTCCGGTACATGCGTCCCGGGGTGAACGGGTCGGGTGAGAAGCGTTCCTCGGTCAGGTCGGGCCGGTTCCAGTAGCCGCGCGCCACCCCGTCACCGGCGATGTGGATCTCGCCGACCACGCCGATGGGCACCGGCCGCCGTTCGGCGTCCAGCACGTACACGCGGGTGTTGGCGAAGGGCCGCCCGATCGGCACGTACGTCCTGTGCCCCATCGGGTCGGCGCCGAGCTGGAACACGGTCGAGTCAACGGTCGTCTCGGTGGCGCCGTAGGCGTTCACGATGACGGTGCCGGAGCCGAGCCGGTCGAGTATGCGCCGGGCCTCGCCGACCGGCCAGCCCTCGGAGCCGACCATCAGCACCCGCAGCGAGCCGGGACCGTCCAGCTCCTCGGCGATGGCGCGGGCCAGTGCGGGCACGGTCACCAGGAGTTCCGCGCGCGTGTTCTCGATCAGGCGGGCGATGGCGAGCGGGTCGCCGAGCCGTCCGCTCGGACAGATGATCATCTCGCCGCCGAGCACCGCCGACAGCAGGAAGTCGCCGAAGAACAGGTCCACCGACTGGCTGGAGACCGACAGGCATCGGGGCGAGGTCCCCGCCAGGCCGTAACGGGCGTCCCAGGCACGCAGCATGTGGCAGACGTGGCGATGCTCGACCATCACGCCCTTCGGTCTCCCGGTCGAGCCCGACGTGTAGATCACGTACGCCAGGTCGCCGGGGGTCACGTCCGTGTGGGGCGCGGTGGCGGGGTGCCCGGCCAGGTCGGCGTCGTCGAGGCAGACGAACGCCGCCCGGCCGCGTTCCAGCCGGTCGAGCAGCCTCGTCTGGGTGACCACGATCGGGGCGGCGGCGTCCTCCAGCATGGATTCGAGGACCCGAGGCGGATGGTCGGGGTCGAGTGGCACGAACGCCGCGCCCGACTTGAGCACGCCGAGCAGCGCGACGACGGCGTCCAAGCCGCGTTCGACGCACACGCCGACCAGCGTTCCGGGCCGCGCGCCCAGCCCGATCAGGTGGTGAGCCAGCCGGTTGGCCCGCTCGTCCAGGGCGGCGAAGCTCAGCGCGGTTTCGCCGCAGCTCACGGCGGTGGCGTCGGGGGTGCGGGCGGCCTGCTCCGCGAACAGCTCGTGCACGGGACCGGCGGCGGGGAAGGGGACGACGGTGTCGTTCCACTCCACGAGCAGCCGATGCCGCTCGGATTCCGGCATGACAGGCAGCTCCGACACCCGGCAGGTCTCGTCGTCGGCGAACGCGCCGAGCATCGTCTCCAGGTGGCCGAGCAGCCGCTCCGCGGTACCCGCGTCGAACAGGCCCGGGTCGTAGTCGAGCGCCAGGGTCAGCTCGCCCGCCGCGTACGCGGTGATCATGAGCGGGTAGTTGCCGTGCTCGTCACCGGTGTGCTCCAGCACGCGGACGCCATGGTCACCGGCGGCCTCCGGGTAGTTCTCGAACACCATGACGCTGTCGAACAGCGGCACACCGCCCGCCAGGCCGGCACATCTCTGCACGTCCGCGGGGGACAGGTAGTCGTACTGGCGGCCTTCGACCTGAGACTCCTGCAGCCCGCGCAGCCAGCCGATCAGGTCGGCGTCGCCGTCCACGTCCACGCGCACGGGCAGCATGTTGATGAACAGGCCGACGATCGACTCCGACCCCGGCAGTCCGGAGGGGCGGCCGGAGACCGTGGCGCCGAAGCACACGTCGCGCTCGCCCGAGTACCGTGAGAGCAGGATCGCCCAGGCGCCCTGGAGCAGCGTGTTCACCGTCAGCCGGGCGCGGCGGGCCCGCTCGTACAACGCGTGCGAACGTTCGGGCGACAGGCTCAGCCGTACGGCGGCGGCCGAGCGCGACCCGTGCGCCCTGACCGGCGGCCGGTCGAACGGGAGTGGCGTCGCCGCGGTGAACCCGTCCAGCTCCCGCCGCCAGTGCGCCTCCGCCGCCGCCCGATCCTGCCGCCCCAGCCACTCCACATAGTCCCGGTACGGCCTGCGCGCCGGATGCGTGCGACCCGCGTACCGCTCGAACACCTGGGTCAGCACCTGTGCCGCGCTCCAGCCGTCGAGCAGCAGGTGATGCGCCGTCCAGAACACCCGCACCCGCGTGTCGGACAGCCGCGCCACGGCCAGCCGCATCAGTGGCGCCCGGCCCAGGTCGAGCCGCCACCGGGCACGGCCCTCCCACATGCGCGCGGCCTCGGCGCTCCTGGCCTCCTCGGTCAGCGCGCGCCAGTCGTGACGCTCGACGGGGATCGTGGCGTCGCGCCGCACGACCTGCAGCGGCTCGGGCACCCCCTCCCACACGACCGCGGTACGCAGCGCCGGGATGTCCGCGGCCACCTCCTGCCAGGCGCGCACCAGCCGCTCCGGATCGTCCACGCCGTCGAGCAGCAGGTTGAAGTGCGAGGCGTAGGTGTCGCCCGCGGGGTCGGACAGCGAGTGGAACAGCAGGCCGCTCTGCACGGGCGTGAGCGGGTAGACGTCCTCGACGGCCCGGCCGTCGCCCGCGATCCCGTCCAGCGCCGCCTGGTCCAGCCGCGCCAGCGGGAAGTCGGACGGCGTGCACCCGCCCGCCCCGGGACGCGCGCAGTGCTCGGCGATCTCCCCGAGCGCCGCCACGAGCTGCCCGGCCAGCCGGTTCACGGTCTCCTCGCGGTGCAGCCGGGCCGAGTACGACCAGCCGATCTCCAGCCGGTCGTCGCGTACGACGGCGTTGACCTCCAGCAGGTGAGCCCGAACCTGACCCGGGACGCGCTCGGTGCCCTCGGGGACGGGCAGCAAGCGCGGGAACGGGCCGCCGGGCGAGCCGTGGGCGTCCATGCGCCCCAGATAGTTGAAGGCGACCTGCGGCCTCGGGTCGTCACGCAGCTCCTCCCCTGAAGGGGACAGGTAACGCAGCGCGCCATACCCGAGACCGCGCGAAGGAACGGCTCTGACCTGCTCCTTCACGGACTTGAGCAGGTCACCCCAGTCACCGCCCGGCACGTGCAGCACCAGGGGCGAGACCGTGGTGAACCACCCGACCGTCCGCGACAGGTCCACCTCCGGGAACAGCTCCTCGCGGCCGTGGCCCTCCACCTCGACCAGCACCCGGTCACCGCCCGCCCACCCGGTCAGCACCCGGCCGAGCGCGCCGAGCAGCACGTCGTCCATCCGCGCCCGGTACGCCTCCGGCACCTCGCGCATCAGCCGCCGGGTGACCTCGGGGCCGACAGTGCTGGTCACCGTACGCAGGTCACCGGCCAGGTTCTCGCCGCCGCCGTCCAGTGGCAGCACCGCCGCGCTCCTCGCCAGCTCACGGGTGCGTCGCCAATGGTCCAGCTCGTCGTCGAAACCGCCCGAGAGGGCATGCTCGCGCAACCGCAGCGACCAGGAGCGGAACGAGGTGGTACGCGGCCCGAGCCTGATCGGCTCACCCGCCGCGGCCTGCCGCAGGGCGGTCTCCAGGTCGGGCAGCAGGATCCGCCACGAAACGCCGTCCACGGCCAGGTGATGGACGGCCAGGTACAGCCGCCTGGACTCGCCGGACGTGACCAGCAGGGCCTTGACCAGCGGCCCGCTGTCCGGCGCGAACGTGATCTCGGCTTCCTCGCCGGGCCGTTCCGCCCTGCGCAGGATCGTGCCGTGCTCGGTCTCGGCGTTGTGCTGGCGCCACCCACCGTCGCCGTCCCGCTCCAGCCGCAGGCGCAACGCGTCGTGCCACTCGACCAGGGCGCGCAGGGCGGCTTCGAGCGCGTCCTCGTCCACGTCGGGGGCCAGCTCCAGGCAGACCGCCTGGTTGAAGCGGGACAGGCTGTCGGCCATGTTCTCCAGGAACCAGTGCTGGATCGGCGTCAGCGGCACGTCGCCGCTCACCCGCTCGTCCCCGCCCGCGTGGTCCTCACGCCCCGCGGGGACGAGGGCCGCCGCCACGGCCAGGTCGGCGACGTTCTGGCGCAGGAACATCTGCCGCGGCGCGACATCCAGTCCCTGCGCCCTGGCCCCGGCCACGACCTGGAGCGCGAGGATGGAGTCGCCGCCCAGGTCGAAGAAGTTGTCCCGGACGCCGACCCGGTCCACGCCGAGCACCCGCGACCACACCCCAGCCAGGACACGTTCGGTGGGGGTGCGCGGCTCGACGTACTCCTCGCCGCTGTCACGCTCGCCGGGTGGCGGCGGCAGCGTACGGCGGTCGACCTTTCCGCTGCGGGTCAGCGGCAGCTCGGGCAACGGCACGAACGCCGCGGGCACCATGTGCTCGGGCAGCCGCCGGCGCAGGAAGTCGCGCAGCTCGCCCGGCGTGACCCCGCCGTCGGCCGGCACCGGGTAGGCCACCAGCCGTTTTGCCCCGCCCGCGTCCTCCTTGACCGCCACCGCGGCGGTGACCACGGCGGGATGCGCGGCCAGCGCCGCCTCGACCTCGCCCAGCTCGATACGGAACCCCCGCAGCTTGACCTGGTCGTCGGCGCGGCCCGCGTGCTCCAGCCTGCCGTCGGCCAGCCAGCGTGCCCTGTCGCCCGTGCGGTACATGCGCGTGCCCGGCGGCCCGTACGGGTCGGCCACGAACCGCTCGGCGGTCAGCCCGGGCCGGTTCGAATACCCCCTCGCCAGCCGCGTACCACCGAGATACAGCTCGCCCGGCACGCCGATCGGCGCCGGCCGCAGCCGCGCGTCCAGCACGTACGCCCTGATGCTCGGGAAGGGCCGTCCGATCGGCACCGGTCCGGGATCGGCGTCGGCCGCCGTCAGCGGCCCGCCCAAAGTCGCGCCCACCATGGTCTCGGTTGGCCCGTACCCGTTGAACAGGCGCCGGCCCCGCGACCACGTCCGCACGAGTTCCGGCGGGCAGGTCTCGCCCGCCACGATCAGCACCGCGCCGTACGGCACTCCGCCGGGTGGCAGCGTCGAAACCGCGGTGGGCGGCAGCACGGCGTGGGTGACGCGCTCGCGTGCCATCAGCCCGGCCAACGGCGCGCCGGGCGGACGCTCCTCGTCGGTGGCGATCACCAGCGTGCCGCCCGACAGCAGCGCCCACACCAACTCCCAGAACGCGCCGTCGAAGCTCAGCGACGCGAACTGCAACACCCGCGCGTCCGGCCCGGCGCCCAGGCGTTCCCGCTGGATGAGCACCATGTCGTGCACACCCGCGTGCGTCACCACGACGGCCTTGGGCCGTCCTGTGGAACCCGAGGTGTAGATCACGTAGGCGGGGTGATCGGGGTTGACGGAGGGGAGAGGGGTGGCGTGCGGGCCGGTCAGGGCGTTCTCGACGGCCGGGTCGTCCAGCGCCACGGCGGGCACACCCGGGGGTAGCCTGTCCACGCCCTCGCGGGTGGTGAGCGTGAGCACCGGCGCGGTGTCGTCGATCATGGTACGGATCCGGTCGGCCGGATAGTCCAGGTCGATCGGCAGGTAGGCGGCGCCGGAGCGGAGCACGCCCAGCACGGCCGCGACCATGTCGATCGAGCGCGGCAGGGCCACCGCAACATACCGCTCGGGCCCCGCGCCCTCGGCGGCCAGCAGCCCGGCGATGCGCTCGGCCCGCTCGGCCAGCTCCCCGTAACGTACCGAGCGCGGGCCGCACACCACCGCCTCGGCGTCCGGCCGGGCCTCGGCCTGCTCGGCGAACAGCTCGCTCACCGTGCGCGCGGGCGGCCCGGTCCCGTCGCCGCACCACAGCGACGTCAGCAGCGTCCGCTCGGCCTGGCCGAGCGACGAGATCTCGGCCAGCGGCCGGTCGGGGCCGTTCGCGACCTCCTTGAGCAGGCACGTCAGATGCGCCGCGATTCGCTCGGCCGTCCCCGCGTCGAACAGCGTCGCGTTGTAGGCCACGCTCCCCGCCAGCGTCCCGTCACGCTCGGCGAAGTCGAACGACAGGTCCATGCTCGCCGCCAGCACGGGCGGCTCCAACTCCTCGGCCAGCAGGCCGGCGAACGCCGCCGACGCCGCCGGCAGGTTACGCAGATTGACCGCGACCTCGGTGAGCGGCGGCCTGCTCGGGTCACGTTCCGGCCGCAGCGCCTCCACCAGCCGCTGGAACGGCACCCCGTCGTGGGCGTACGCGTCCAGCACGCCCGCCCGCGTACGCCGCAGCAGCTCGTCGAACGACACGCCCTCGTCCACGTCACCACGCAGGACCAGCGTGTTGACGAAGAACCCGACCAGGTTCTCCAGCTCCACCCGGTCCCTGCCCGACACGACGGTCGCGACCGCGACGTCAGGCCGTCCCGTGTACCGGGCCAGCAGCAGGTGCACGGCCGCGACCAGCGTCATGAACAACGTCGCCCGGTTGCGCTCGCCGGCCTCGCGCAGCCGCCCCACCACCTCGGCCGGGATCTCGAACGTGTGCCGCGCCCCGGCCGAGCTCCTGACCGGCGGGCGGGGGCGGTCCGTCGGCAGGTCCATCGGCGTGAACCCGTCCAGCCGGTCGCGCCAGTACGCGAGCTGCTTCCCGGCCTGCGGCCCCGCCGTCAGATTCCGTTGCCAGGCGGCGTAGTCCGCGTAACGCAGGGGGAGCGGCGCCAGGCCCGCCGGTTCACCGCCGAGCGTGGCGGAGTACAGGGTGGCCAGGTCGTCCAGGACCAGCCGCGAGGACCAGCCGTCGGTGACGATGTGGTGCGCGTAGGCCGTCAGCACGTGCTCACGCTCGCCCAGCCTGATCAGCCGGGCCCGGAACACCGGACCTTCCCGCAGGTCGAAGGGCTGCCGCGCCTCCTGTTCGAGTACGCGGTCCAGCTCGCCCGGCCGCCCCGTCAGGTCGGTGACCTGTAACGGGACCTCCATGTGCGGCGCGACCTCGCGCACGCCACGGCCGTCACGCGACCCGAACGTCGACCGCAGCGTCTCATGCCGTTCCACCAGCGCGTTCAGCGCGGCACGCAGCGTGGGCACGTCCAGCGGCCCGGTGAGCCGCACGATCAGCGGCACGAGATAGTCGAGGGCTTCCGGATCCAGCTCGTACATGAACCAGAGGCGTTCCTGCGCGGGCGAGAGCGGCAGCGGTCCTGAGCCGTCGATCGCGGGTATCGGCTCCTCGGCGGGCGACGACTGCCCTGACAGGCGCCGCAGAAGCTGCTCGCGCAGGTGCTCGGGCAACGCCTGGATGCGCTCGTCGCGCGGGGAAGAGATATGCACGGGGAGTTTCTCCAATGTCCTGCGGTGTTCGCCGCGCCTGGATAACTCGTCTGATCACTCATCGCCGAAACAGCGGTGAGCAGGCTGTGAACCCCTGGAGGCGGACTTCCGGTACAACCGATCTTTTCAACGCCGACCCGGCGGTTCCAGGGCCTTGAATCGACGGCTAAAGAGCCAGTTCAACGGCCACCTCCGACGAAAAGCAGGAAAACGCGCCATCGCCGAGCACAAAAAAGCGGTTGCTCCGCCAGCGAAATGGGCGCCCTGTGCAGGGCTGTCGTAAAGCGCGGCAACGGGGGCGGTTTTCCGAAGACCGCTGGGAAAGGCATGACCTCCCCGGCGAAGACGGTCGAATTCTTGAGGCGGTGACGCGAGGACATCGTCGGGCGATCGGAGCCGCCGCGCCCCTACGACGCCAAGAGGCGCCGCAGGAACGTCAACAGGCAGGTACGGCGGCGCAGGGGTGAGTCGTTCACGACTCGCGCGCCGCCGCTTCGAGCTGGTCCAGGATCCTGTCCTGGACCAGCTCGGACAGCTCGGCCACGGTCGGCGCCACGAACACGTCGGCCGGGGACAAACTCACCCCGAAGGCCGGGCGCATCCGCGACGTCACCCGCAGACTTGAGATGGAGTCACCGCCGAGCATGAAGAAGTCATCGTGCGCGCCGATCTCGTCCAGGCCGAGCACCTGCTCCCAGATGCGGCACAGCGCCTCCTCCGTGGGGTTGCGCGGCGCGACGTGCTCGCCCGCGCGCTCGGGCTCGCGCGGCGACTCGGGCAGCGCGCCGCGGTCGACCTTGCCGTTGCGGTTGAGCGGCAGCCGCTCCAGGAACACGAACGCCGACGGCACCATGTACGCAGGCAGCCGCGCGCCCAGCTCCTTCGCCAGCTCCTCACCCCGCGGCCTCTGCCCGGCCGCGGGCACCACGTACGCGACCAGCGTCTTGCGCCCGCCCGAGCCCTCCCTGGCCACGACCACGGCCTCGGCCACACCAGGACGGTCGAGCAGCGCGGACTCGATCTCGCCCGGCTCGATGCGGAAACCCCGGATCTTCACCTGGTCGTCCACCCGGCCGAGGAAGTGCAGGTCGCCGTCCGCCGTCCACCTGACCCGGTCGCCCGTGCGGTACATGCGCTCGCCGGGCGGCCCGTACGGGTCGGCCACGAAGCGCTCGGCCGTCAGCCCGGCCCTGCCGAAGTACCCTCTGGCCAGACCGCTGCCCGCGAGGTAGAGCTCGCCCGGCGCGCCGACGGGCACGGGCGACAGGTTGTGGTCGAGCACGTAGGCACGGATGTTGTCCACCGGCCGTCCGACGGGAGCCAGCCCCGCCCGCGCCAGCTCGGGCGTCAGCTCTCCGGTGAGGGCGAACGTCGTCGTCTCCGTCGGCCCGTACCCGTTGTGCACCCGCGTGCCCGGGCAGTGGGCCGTGACCCGCGACACCGCCGAGGGCGCGACCGCGTCGCCGCCCGCCAGCACCTCACGCATCCCGGCGAAGCACTCCGGCGACTCCTCGGCGAACAGCTTGAACAGCGCGGCCGTGACGAACGTCGCCGTCACGCCGTGCTCGGCCACCAGCGACCGCAGCCCTTGCGCGTCCAGCTCACCCGTGGCCACCACGACCTGGCCGCCGGTCAGCAGCGGCGCCCACATCTCGTACGTGGCCGCGTCGAAGGCGTGCGGAGAATGGAACAGCACACGCTCGTGCCCGGACCGCCACCGACTGTCCCAGGCCAGGCTGACGACGCCCCTGTGGGTGATCGCGACGCCCTTGGGCTCGCCGGTCGAGCCTGAGGTGTACATCACGTACGCGAGCTGGTCGGGCGGTGTGCTCGCCGGGATCGGGCCGTCGGCGGCGGGCTCGTCGCCGATCCGGACGACGGGCACGCCGAGCTCACCCGCCCTGTCCGCCATCGCGGAATCGGTGAGCACGGCCGCCGAGCGGGTGTCGTTCAGGATCCAGCGCAGGCGGTCCGGCGGGAAGCCGGGGTGCAGCGGCACGTACGCGGCGCCCGCCTTGAGCACCGCCAGCGTCGAGACGATCGCGTCAGCCGTACGCGCCTGCAGTATCGCCACCCGCGACCCCGGCCGCACCCCCACCCCGGACAGGACACGGGCCAGCTCGTCCGATCGGCGGTCGAGCCCGGCGTAGGTGATGGGGTCGCCGTCCCCCCGCAGCGCCACCGCGTCCGGCATGGCACGCGCCCGCTCGGAGAACAGCTCGTGCACCGCGCGCCCGGGGTAGTCGCGTGCCGTGTCGTTCCACTCGGCCAGCGTCCGCCGTCGTTCGCCGGGGTCGAGCGCGGTCAGCGTCCCCACCTGAGCCCCCGCCCGGGCCCCCGCCTGGGCCGCCATCTGGGTCAGCAGGGCCTTCAGACCTTCGCCCAGCCGCCGCACGGTCGCCTCGTCGAACAGCGCCTGGTCGTAGAGCAGCACGAACTCCAGTTCGTCGCCCGGGTAGACGACGAGGCTGAGCGGGTAGCCGTTCGCCTCGGCGGCGTCCACGCCGCTCAGCCGTGCCTCCCGCGCCTCGATCGGGTAGTTCTCGAACACGATCGTGCTGTCGAACAGCGAGGTGCCCGGCGGCAGCCCGGTCCACGACCTGATCCGCGCCGGCGAGACCGCCTCGTGCCCGCGCGCCCGCGCCTGAGCCTGCTGCAACTCGCTCAGCCAGGACAGCAACGGCCGCGCGCCGTCCACGAGCACGCGCACCGGCAGGGTCTGGATGAAGATGCCGATCATGGACTCGGCTCCGGCCAGCTCTTCCGGCCGGCCCGACGTCGTGGCGCCGAAGCACACCTCCCGCTCGCCGCCGTGCTGCGACAGCAGGATGGACCACGCGCCCTGCACGAGCGTGTTGAGCGTCAGCCCGCCCTCACCCGCAAACGCGGCCAGCCGCCGGGTGACCTCGGACGGCAGGCCGGTACGCAGGCGCTCGGCCGCCTTCGGCCGATACCGCGGCGCGGGGACCCGGTCGTAGGGGAGCGGCGTCGGCGCGGTGAACCCGGCCAGGGCCGCGCGCCAATGCTCCTCGTCCGCCGCCGGATCCCTGGACAGAAGCCACTCGACGTAGTCGCCGAACGGGCGTCGCGGCTCGGGCCGCCAGGTGACGCCTTCGCGCAGCGCGGTATGGGCCGACAGCACGTCGGGCAGCAGCCGGTGCACGCTCCAGCCGTCCAGCAGCACGTGGTGCAGGGTCCACACGACGTGGACGCGGGTGTCCGACACGCGGATGAGCGCCAGCCTGCACAGCGGCGGCTCGGCGAAGTCGAGCGGCTCGGCCCTGTCGGCGGCCAGCAGTGCGGCCAGCCGGGCCCGCCGCTCCTCCGCCGGCAGAGCCCGCCAGTCATGGTGCGTGACCGGCAGCCCGGCCTGGTGGCGCACGATCTGTACAGGAGTGTCGAGACCTTCCCACGCCAGGCCCGTGCGCAGGATCGGCGTATGGTCCACCACCGCCTGCCAGGCCATGGCCAGTGCCTCGGGGTCGTCCACGTCGTCGACGTCCATCTCGAACTGCGCCAGGTAGAGGTCGTCGCCGGAGGCCAGGCAGTCGTACAGCATGCCGTTCTGGGTGGGCGTGAGCGGGTAGACGGCGGCGATGGCGCGGCCCGTACCCGCCAGCCGGTCGACGGCCGCCTGGTCCAGGCGCGCCAGCGGGTAGTCCGACGGGGTACGGCCGCCCGCGTCGGGTTCGGCGCAGTGGCGTACGAGGCGGGTGACGTTCGCGGCGAAATCGGCCGCCAGCCGCTCGACGGTGGCATCGTCGTGCAGGTTTGACGAGTACTCCCACGTCAGTTCGAGCCGTCCGTCGCGGATCGCGCCGATCACGTCGATCGCGTGTGGCCGGTTGTCGCCCGGGTCCTGGAACAGGCCGATCGGCTCGACCTCACGGTAGAGCCCGCCGCCCGTCGGCGGGTCGAAGCGGCCCAGGTAGTTGAAGCAGATCCCGGGACGGCAGTCCGGCACGATGCCGCGCAGGTAACGCAGCACGCCGTAGCCGAGCCCGCGCTTCGGCACGGCCCGTACCTGCTCCTTCACGGCCTTGATCAGCTCACTCCAGCCAGCGTCCCGGATCGTCAGCGCCAGCGGGAAGTACGTGGTGAACCAGCCGGTCGTACGCGACAGGTCGACGTCGGGGATGATCTCCTCCCGGCCGTGGCCCTCCATGCCGAGCACGAGATCCCCGTGTCCTGTCCAGTCGGTGACCGTGCGGGCCAGCGCGGCGAGCAGCACCTCGATGATCTCCGTGTGGTAGACGTCGGGGACGTCGCGCAGCAGCGCCCGGGTGACGTCCTCGTCGAGCGCGGCCGTCACCTGCCGTCCCGAGGCCACGGTGTCGGCGCCCGCACGGTCCAGGGGGATCGCCGTCGTGCGCGCGGCGACGTCCGCCCAGTGGGGCCTCTCGTCGTCGAACGCGCCGGTCTCCGCGTGGGCGGCCAGCGCCCTGCTCCACCGCGCGAACGACGTGCCGCGCGGGCCGAGATCGATCGGCTCGCCCCGGACCGCCTGGCCGTAGGCGGTGTTCAGGTCATCGAGCAGCACGCGCCAGGACACGCCGTCCACGACGAGGTGGTGCGCGCTCAACAGCAACCGAGGCCGCCCGGCCCCGGTGAACAGAACGGCCACCATCGCGGGGCCGTTCTCGACGTCGACGCTCCGGTGCGCGGCCTCGATCTCGCAGGCGAGGGTGTCGCCGCCGACCGTTACCCGCCGAAGGCGTCCGGTGTCCTCCACGGTCCGCTGCGTTCCTGCCCGAAGCCTGGTACGCAGTGCCGCGTGATGCTCGACCAGGGCGCGCACCGCGGATTCGAGCGCGTCGGCGTCCACGTTCTCGTCCAGTTCGGCGGTCACGTACTGCTGGAACACGCCGGGCACGGTGAACCGGTCGTACAGGAAGTGCTGGATCGGGGTGAGCGGCGCGGTCACGTCGCCCGGCTCCTCCTCCACACGCTCGGCGGCCCGCTGTACGTGTGGGGCGAGCGCCTCGACCGTCTGCCACCGGAACAGGTCACGCGAGGTGAACCGCAGACCGGCGGCGCGTGCCTTCGACACCGTCTGGATGGCGAGGATGGAGTCGCCGCCCAGCGCGAAGAACGAGTCCCGCGCGCCCACTCGCTCGACGTCCAGCACCTCGCGCCAGACCCTGGCCAGTTCCCGTTGCGCCGGGCCCTCCGGCGGCACGTACGTGCCTGCCCGCTCCGGCGCGCCGGGGTCGGGCAACGCGGCCCGGTCCACCTTGCCGCGCACGGTCAGCGGGAACGCGGGCAACACCATGATCGTGGCGGGCACCATGCTGCCGGGCAGGAGAGTGGCGGCGAAGCGCCGCAGCCCTTCCGGGTCGGGCTCGCCCCGGCCCGACGGGATGACGTAGGCCGTCAGCCGGTCGCGCCCGCGGTTCGGCAGCACGACCGCGCCGCCCACCGACGGGGACCGTTGCAGCACGGCCTCGATCTCGCCCGGCTCCATGCGGATGCCACGGATCTTCACCTGGTCGTCGGTGCGGCCCAGGTATTCGAGCTCGCCGCCGGGCAGCCGCCGGACCAGGTCGCCGGTACGGTACATGCGCCCGCCCTCGGGCCCGAAGGGGTCGGCCACGAACCGTTCCGCGGTCAGGTCGGCCCGGTTCAGGTACCCCCTGGCCAGGCCGGGACCGGCCACGTACAGCTCGCCCGGCACGCCTACGGGCACGGGGTTGGCGTAGGCGTCGAGCACGTACCCGGCGCTGCCCGTCACCGGCACGCCGATCGGGGGAAGCCCGTCGCCATCGGGGCCGACCTCGCCTGCCGTGGCCACCACCGTCGTCTCCGTCGGGCCGTAGTTGTTGACCAGGCGGAACGGCAGGCCGGGCCGTGGGCGGCGGCGCAGAACGTCCCCGCCGGTCAGCACCGTACGCAGGCTCGTACGCTCGATCTGCGGCACGTCGATCACGGTCTCCAGCCGAGGCGTCGGCAGGAAGCAGATCGTCGTGCCCGCGGCGGCGAACCACTCCACCAGTGCGTCGGGATCGTCGAGCGTGTCCCGGTCCGGGAAGGCCACTCGCGCGCCCGCGCACAGGTACGGCCAGACCTCCCACACCGCCGCGTCGAATCCCGGCGAGGCCACCTGTGAGGCCCGGTCCTGCGGTCCCACCTCGAAGGCCGCCACATGCCACGTGCACAGGTCCGACAGCCCTCGATGATCGATCATGACCCCCTTGGGACGTCCCGACGAGCCGGACGTGTAGATCACGTACGCCAGGTCGTCAGGTGTCACGCTCGGGATGACGCCGCCGGTGGACTCCCCGCCGTCGCCGGGGTGGACCACCCGGACGCCCGCACGGGCCACGTCGGACAGCACGAACGGCGCCCTCGTGTCGGCCATCACGTAGGCCAGCCGGTCGCGTGGCGTGCCAGGGTCGAGCGGTACGTACGCCGCTCCCGCCTTGAGCACGGCCAGCACCGACGTCACCATCGCCGCACCCGGTTCCATGCACACCACCACGGGCACGCCGCGTGTGACGCCCAGCGAGCCCAGGTGGCCCGCGAGCCTGCCGGCGCGCTCGTTCAGCTCGGCGTAGGTGAGCCGGCCGCCCCGCCACTCCACCGCCACCGCGTCCGGCGTGCGCCGTGCCCACTCCTCGAACCGAACGTGCACGGGACGCCGGTCGCCCGGCGCACCGGTCACCGGCCCGCCGGTCGCGCCACCGCTCAGCGGCAGACGGGTCATCGGCAGCCCGGGAGCGCCCGTCACGGACTCCAGCAGCGAGACCAGATGCCGGGCCAGGCGCTCGGCCGTCGCGGGCTCGAACAGGTCCGTGCTGTACTCGATCATCGCGTCCAGCCCGCCGTCGCCCTCGCCCTCCCGCTCGGCGAACTCCAGCGTGAGATCGAAGATCGACGATACGTGCGGCAGCTCGTGCCGTTCGGTACGCACGCCGCCGAAGTTCGGCACCTTGGGCGGGGCGTTCTGCAGCGCCACCATCGCCTGAACCAGCGGCGTCCTGCTCGGGTCCCGGTCCTCGCCCAACTCGCTCACCAGCCGCTCGAACGGCACATCCCGGTTGTCGAACGCGTTCAGCACGTTCTCGCGTACCTCGCCGAGCAGCGCGGCGAACGTGGCGTGCTCGTCCACGGTCGAGCGCAGCACCAGCGTGTTGATGAAGCAACCGATCAGCGGATCGAACTCGGGCAGGTCGCGGCCCGACACCGGGGTGCCGACCGCCACGTCCTTCTGTCCCGCGTAGCGGGAGAGCAGGAGCTGACAGGCCGCCACCAGCGCCATGAACAACGTCGCGTCGTTGCGTGCCGCCACCCGTTCCAGCGCGGCCACCAGCTCGGCGGGCACGGTGAAGCGGTACGCCGACCCCGCCCACGAGCGGACGGCCGGTCTGGGGCGGTCCGCCGGCAGGTCGAGCGGGGTGATCCCGTCGAGCCGTTCGCGCCAGTAGGCGAGCCGGCTCTCCAACCGCTCGTCGGTCCAGCGGTCGCGCTGCCAGGCGGCGTAGTCCGCGTACCGGATCGGCAACGGCGGCAGCTCGGCGCGCCGTCCGTGCCTGGCGGCGTCGTACAGCAGGCCGAGTTCGTCGGCCAGAATCCGCATCGACAGGGCGTCGATCACGCTGTGGTGCAGGCTCAGCATCAGCAGGTGGTCGTCGGCCGCCTTGCGCAGCAGCGTCATGCGCAGCACCGGCCCGGCGGCCAGGTCGAACGGCCGGGTCGTCTCCCGCAGGAGCAGCCGCTTGAGTTCTTCCTCCCCGAGCCCCGACACGTCGGTGACCGAGAGCGGCACCTCGACGTCGTCCGGGGGCCGTACGACCTGGACCGGTTCGCCCCGCACGGACCGGATGACCGTGCGCAGGGGCTCGTGCCTGGCGATGAGCTCGCCCAGCGCCGTACGCAGCGCCTCGACGTCGAACGGGCCGCGCAGCCGGTAACCGAACCGGACGTTGTACTCGACGCTCTCGGGGTCGTGCTCGTGGAAGAACCAGAACCGCCGCTGCGCGAAGGAGAGCGGCGCCGGGTCTCCGGACGGAAGCGGCACGATGACGTCGGACCCGCCAGGGGAGGGCCGGTTCGGGGAGGGTGCTTCGTCCGGCTTGGACCCGTCAGGTCGCGCCGTGGGACGCTCCGTGTCCAGAGGTCCGCCTGAGCGGGACGGTTCGGTGGCGCTCGTGGAGAGGGAGGCGGCCAGGGCCTCGACGGTTCGTTTGCGGAAGACGGAGAGGGCGGGCTGGTCCGTGCCCAGCGCCTCGCGGATACGCCGGACGAGGCGGAAGGCCAGCAGCGAGTTGCCGCCGAGCGTGAAGAAGTCGTCGTTCACGCCCACCCGGTCCAGCCCCAGCATCTCGGCCCACAGCTCGGCGATCACCCGCTCCTCGTGGGTGCGCGGCGCCGTGTAGCCGGTGTCCGCGCCGTCCTCCCGGCTGGGCGCGGGCAGCGCGGCCCGGTCCACCTTGCCGCTGGCGGCCAGCGGGAGCCGTTCCAGGGAGACGAACACGGAAGGGATCATGTACTCGGGAAGCGTGCGCGCGAGGAACCCGCGCAGGTGCTCGGGCGACGGGCCCGGCTCGTGGACCGGGACCACGTACGCCAGCAGGCGCTCGTCCGCCGCCGTCACCGCGGCGGCGGCCACTCCCGGATGGCCGCACAGCGCGGCCTCGACCTCGCCCGGCTCGATCCGATGCCCGCGGATCTTGATCTGGTCGTCGGCACGGCCGAGGTATTCGAGGTCGCCGGTCGGCAGGAGGCGGGCCAGGTCGCCGGTACGGTACATGCGCTCGCCCGGCGGCCCGTAGGGGTCGGCGACGAAGCGCTCGGCCGTGGCGTCGGGGCGGCCGTGGTAGCCGCGGGCCACGCCGGAGCCGGCGACGTACAGCTCGCCCTGTTCGCCCTCGCCCACGGGGCTCAGGTCGGGGCCGAGGAGGTGGACGCGGACGCCGCGCATCGGGCGGCCGATCGGCACCGGGCCGCCGGGGGAGCGGTCGCCGGGGGCGAGGCGGAAGGCCACGCAGCCGACCGTGGTCTCCGTGGGGCCGTACTCGTTGATCACCGCTGTTGCGGGACACGCGGCCCGCAGGCGTTCGAGTGCCTCGCCGTACAGGGCCTCGCCGCCGATCACCAGGTCTTCCGTGGGCGACCGGTCGGCGGGCATCTCGTCGAGCAGGGGCAGATGGCTTGGCGTGATCTTCAGGAACGTCGGCCGGGCCGACGCGGTGTCGAGCGGGGCGACATGGACGCGTCCGCCCGCCGCGAGCGGCCCCCACAGCGTCGTCACCGACAGGTCGAACGACACCGACGAGTGCAGTGTGGCGGTTCCCGCCAGGCTCGGGTAGTCGCGCAGGCAGCAGGCCAGGTACGCCGCGAGCTGCCGCCGCTCGACCAGCACGCCCTTCGGCCGGCCGGTGGACCCGGAGGTGTAGATCGCGTACGCCAGGTTCTCCCGCCGGGCGGGCCGTACGAGCGCGCGGTGTTCGTCCGGCTCCAGCCCCGGGGCGTCGTCGGCGCACAACACCTGGGCGGCGGTGACGGGCAACCGTTCACGCAGGTGGCGCTGGGTGACGATGACGGGGGCACCGGAGTCGCCGACGACGAGGGAGAGACGGCCTGCCGGGAGGTCAGGGTCGAGCGGCAGGTACGCGGCCCCCGCCTTCAACACCCCGAGCAGGGAGACGACGAGGTCGGGGCCGCGTTCCGCGTACACGGCGACCAGCGTGTCGGCGCCCGCGCCGAGCGCGCGCAGGCGGCGGGCGAGTCGATCGGCCAGCGCGTCGAGCTCACCGTAACTGAGTGATCCGTGGCCCGGTGGCCCGTCGCCGTACCGCCCGTTGCCGTCCGGTCCGCTACCGGGGGGCGGCGCGACGGATACGGCCGTCCGCCCGGGGTCGCGCCGCACCCATCCGGCGAACAGATCGAGCAGGTCGGCCGGGTTCGCCGGGTCGGGGTGGACGGCGGGGGAGTTCTCGCGGGCGGGCGCCGTCGGGTTGTCCATGTCCGGGACTCCTAGCTCGATCCGGGTGGTCAGTAGATGACGCGGGAACGCGCGTCCAGCCGGAACTCACGAGACTTACGCAGGTCCCTGGCGACGTTCAGGCGGCGCAGCCATCGGTCGGTTCCGTCGAACCTGGCGCGGAACGGCTTGCGCCCGTGCACGGCCTTGAAATTGTCGATGATGCAGATGTCGCCAGGCTGGAGAACGACTCCTGTCATGGCTGCCTCGACGGCGGAGACGAGCGCGGCGAGTGCTTTCTCATCAGCCTCGTCCTGTGTTCCTGCCATATACGAGGGATCGGCGCGAAGATAGGGGTCGTCGGGCGCGCCGAAAAGCACGGGGCCGGGCTCGGGATCGTTCAGCGCGCTCTCGACGCGTCGGTAACCGCGTTCCCGCAGGGCAGCGGTCCTGGGGTCGTCGTCGTGTGCTGTGACGCGATTGGCCGGGCGGTGCGAATCGTCGGGAAGAATGCGAAAGCGAGGCTCACGGAGCAAGGTTTCCGTGGCTTCGTCGAAGCGCAGGTCACCGACGTCGGCATATGTCGTTTCCACACGATCGTGATTGCGCAGGCACATGAGCCCGAGATAGTCGGTGCGAAGTGGATGGAAAGCGTCCTCAGTGTGCCAGACGAGCGTTTCCTCGCTGCTCCACCCGATCTGCTCGTACTCGAATCCCTTGATCGGGAAAACGTCGTGCATAATGCGCCCGCCCTGTTGCGTGGCCCACGCGATCGGATCCCCGAGCAGGCTCGCCACCAGGAAGAACGCTATGTCCAGTACCAGCGTGGATGACGGTTCCGGCTGGTTGCGCCAGTCGGGTGGGGTCGGGCCGATTGCGTCGTCGTCGACGGGGAGACCGGACAGCACGAGGATTCCCGAAGGTTCGGAGAGCCGGAAATCGTACAGTGCCGCCCGCAGTCGGCGCGGTAACTCATCGACATGGGTACGGCTCACGTCCTGGAATTCCGCTGATTCCACGCTCGGGTGCCGCAGGGCCAGTTCGCTCGCCAGATCGAGGATCGCGGCCGCCTCGTCCGGGCGTAGCTCGAATGTTGACACAAGTCACTCCCTTCGCTGACAACGGTCGTGGTTGCTCAGCACATCTCGTGGTCAAGAATCAAGGATGTGGTCGCGCTGTTCAATGTGTTTGAGCCAGGGGTGAAACAGCGCAGTCACCGTGACGTGTGATAGCGTGACTCAAAGGAATTGCATGCGCGAGCCCATTGCACGAGCGCGTGCCGGTCGGCTGCGGGACCTTTGCGCGATACGGCTGATTTCCGGTCCGGCGGCTCAGGTGAAAAATTCGTCGTCGGCGCCGCCCGCGGCGTCCGCGTCATGGAAAAGGCCCAGGAAAAGGTACTGATGATCTCACCGCCATGAAGGAGGTCCATCGGTGCGCCGATCAGGATTGGCCCGTGTCACCAGTGCGGCGACCCATCTTCAGGTCTTCGCCATCGCGGGCATCAGCGCGGTGCTGCTCATCCGCACCTATCTGGCGAGCACCGGCTACCCGCGGCTCGGCGGCGGCGACCTGCACGTCGCGCACGTGCTGTGGGGCGGCCTGCTGATGGCGACCGGGCTGGTCGTCACCCTCACCTTCCTCGGCCAGGGGGCGCGCATGGGGGCGGCGCTGCTCGGCGGGGCGGGGTTCGGCACGTTCGCCGATGAGGTGGGCAAGTTCGTGACCACGAGCAACGACTACTTCTACCGGCCCGCCGCGGGGATCATCTATGTGACGTTCGCGGCGCTGGTGATGCTGGCCCAGTGGCTCAAGGCCCGCACCGCCTACACCGGCACCGAGCGCACGGCGAACGCCATGAACACCGCCCTCGCCGGCACGATCTCCGGGCTGACGGCGGAGCAGCGGCGCAACGCGATCCGCCTGGTGCAGGACTCCGGCGATCCGCTGGACGCCGCCACCGTCCGCCTGCTCGGCATGGTGCCGCCCAAGGAGGCGGTGGGCCGCGTGCGGTTGTGGGCGAGCGGCGCGGTGGCCTGGTTGGAACGGCTGATCCGCCACCCCGCGATGGTCGTGGTCGCGGTGGCCTACCTCGTCGTACGCGCACCGCTCCCACTCGTGGGCCTGGTACTGGAGAACTCCTACGACCGCCCCACCCTCATGGGCGAGCCCGAGCGGGGAGCGGTGATCGGGCTGGCCACCTCCGCCGCGGTCACAGTGGTGCTGTGCCTGGTCGGGGCCGCCATGCTGGGATTCTCGCGGCACGACCGCCTGACCGCCTTCCAGATCCTCAACCTGGCGATCCTGGCCGACATCCTGTTCGGCCAGGTGTTCGCATTCATCGTGAACCAGTTCTCCGCGGTGCCGGGCCTGCTCGCCGACCTGCTGGTCCTGCTGGTGATCTCCGCCAGGATCAGGCAGCTCAGGTACCAGGAGCCGGAGAACCGGCCAGGCTAGACGATGGCTCGGCCATGGCCACCGCGATCCTCCGCCTCCCCGCGTAGGGCTCGCGCCCGTGCGAGGTCAGCATGTTGTCGATGACCAGCAGGTCGTCCGGTTCGTAGTCGAAACGGCGGGACGCGGCCCGGTAGCACTTGCGCAGATGATCCATGATCTCGTCGGGGATGGGGCCGCCGTCACCGTAGTAGGTGTTGCTCGGCAGCCTCTCCTCGCCGCACACCTCAAGCAGCCCCTCGCGTACGCTCTCCGGCAACGTCGTGACGTGGAAGAACGTCGCGTGGTTGAACCAGACGGGCTCGCCCGTCACCGGATGCCGGTGCACGGCGTCGCGTACGGCGCTGGTGCGCAACGCGCCGCCGTCGAGCCACTCCGCCCGCACACCGTTGCGCCTGCAGTACGCGGTCACCTCGTCGCGGTCGCAGGTGTTGAACGCCTCCCGCCACGGCATGCCGAAGTCGTCGTCATAGTTGCGCACCACCATCCAGCCGCGCCGCTCGAACTCCTCGCGCACCGAGGGGTCGAGCGATGCGTACACCTCACGGGTGGAGGCCAGCGGTGTCGCGCCCAGCGAGGCGGGTGGCTGGAGGCAGTGGAAGAACAACACCATGGGCCACACGGCCTGGTAGGAGTTCTCGTTGTGGAGGAAGATCTCCTCGTCGGGCGGATAGTCGGTCGAGGTGTAGACGTTGCCCTTGATCACGCTGCGGGGTGACGATCTCTCCGTGTAGGCCAGAGGCGTTCCCGACATCGCGCGTACGGCCTCGTCGAAGCCCTCGACGCCACCGACGTCGAACCCGCGGAACAGCAGCGCTCCGTTCACCAGCAGGTTGTCGCGGATCTCCCGCACGTTCCGCGTGATCCACGCGGAGACCGGCTCGCCCGCGCCCTGGACGATCAGCGGTAGCATGATCTATTTCTGCGCCGGGTCGTTCATCGCGGCGACGAGGCTGTTCGGCCGCATGTCGATCCAGTTGGAATTGACGTAGTCGAGCGCGCTTTGCCGGTCGGTGTCGCTCAGTACGACGTTCCAGCCGCTGGGCACGTCGGCGAAGGACGGCCAGAGCGAGTGCTGGCCCTCGTCGTTGACGAGCACGTGGTAGGTGCCGTCCGGGTTCTCGAAGGGATTGTTGCTCACTGTTCCTCCTCGCGGGGGGGTTTCAGCTGCGTTGGAAGCTCGCGGGGTTTTGCAGTTGCGCCGGGAGGCGAGGCCAGTCGCCGCGCAGCAGCGCCACACCCAGGGACGTGAGGGTGTGCAGGGCCGTGTTGCGGTTGCGCGCGGTGGTGATGAGTCCCGCCTTGCGCAGCACCGCGGCGTGTTTGCTCGCGCCGGCCAGCGAGATGCCGAGCCGTTCGGAGAGCACGCCGGTGGTGCAACTGTTGGTGAGCGCCTGCATGGCCGCCGCCCTGGTGTGCCCGACCAGCGCGCCGAGCGCTTCGTCGGCGGTCATGGGCTCGGCGACGAGTTCGGTCAGCACACCGGGAGTCCACGGGACCGACACGACCAGGGCCGGCAGGCCGGTCTCCTGTTCCCTGTCCAGGAACAGGCAGTGCTTGACCTGGAGGAAGAACGACGGGCTCAGCAGCAGGCCACGCCCGTCGAGATGCACGTCCCTGTCGGTGTCGTGCGGCACCTCCAGCACCGGGGGGTTCCACATGAGCTTGGGGTGCAGGGTGTCGAGCAGGCACTCCACACCGTTGGTGATGGTGATGCGCCCGAACGTCTCGCGTTCCAGTTCCAGGTAACCGCGTACCCGGCCCCAGTAGGGCAGGACCGCGGCCTGGCAGAACGCGAGCACCGCCGAGATCGCCTGGCTGTCGGACCGGGTGTGTGTCACCACGTCGAGCAGTTCCTCGACCGGGCGGCGTTCTCTGGCCAGCCGTTCCACGTGAGCGGCCTCGCCGTTCATGCGTTCGCGCACTCCCTTGCGCCATTCGCCGGGCACGGCACCGCCGCGCCCGAACAGGTCGAGAGCGAAGACGCTCTCGGTCACCGGGCCGAGCGTCGCCGCCATGCGCAGCCGCGCCAAGTCCTCGACCGTGAAATGAATCCGCAGCACGGCGGCTCCCATTTCTCAGCAGATTTTGGCCATGATGGTGGGGCGCTGCCGTACGCGATGCTGCAGGACGCGCGCGAGCTGCGGAAATAGCACGCACAACGACCGCGGGACGCGCGTTTGTTTGGACAGCTCCCGGCCGTTGCCGAGGTCGCCGGGTAGCGAAGCCCCCTGTCATGCCCAAGCTAACTCAGCGTCCGTTGAAGAGTCAATTGCGGTTGGGTTCAGAATCGAATCACCATCCAACTGAGCCGATACAGCCGCCATGAGCCGCGCGACATGGCCGGCGTACGGCAGCTCACCGTCTGTGCCCGCAGGCGTGAAGACCCGTCTGACCGCCCTATTTAGCTACCGCGTCAATGAGCTGGAATCCCCGCGGCGCATCATGCACCCTTGAAAAGGGCGCCTCGCCAATCGCTGTTTCCTGTTTTCTCGGCGCTCACTTATCTTACGCACGGACAAGGGCAGCAGAATGGTCAGAAAAGTCGTCATCGCCGGGGGCGGCACGTCGGGCCGGATGACCGCGTCATATCTCGCGGTGGCCTCCGGCGACCGCGACGGCGTCACCCTCGTCGAAACGAGGCATGTCCCGGCCATTGGCCACGTCGTCCACCCGCCGTCGAGTCCTTCTTGATGATCACGGCCCTGACCGGCCCGTCCTGCGCGCTCGGCCGGCGGTCCGCCGGGATATCCCGTACGAACCCGGAGCTCGTCCCGCATGACGGAGGCCCGCGATGACCGATCTCCCCTTGGCGCAAGCGTTCTCGACGGCGCCACTCGCGGCCGGCACCCACCGGTCCCGCGCGCTGATGCCCGGCTTCCCCGGTGGCGTGGCCATCCTCGCGGCGCCGCACGGCCCGCGTGCCTGCTCGTCCCGCTCGTCCTGTTCGTCCCGGCGAAGGGCCGAGCCGTCATGACCCGGTCAGAACGTCCCCGTCCACCGCAGCCCGTCCCACATCGAGGACCACGGCCTGCGGGGCCCGACGCACACCAGCAGTTCCTTGCCCTCCTCGAAGTGCGGGACGTCGAACGTCAGCCGCCCGCGCACCTCGCACCGCTCGAACAGCGCCGAGAACGCCGCCCGGTCCACGCCCACCGCGATGACGACGTCCTTGGCGTCCGCCGGACGGCCGAAGCCGGCGTAGGAGTTGTGGCCGCTGTAGACCGGCGGCAGCCCGTACGCCGGACCGTACCGGTCGAGCGCCCCGGCCTCGCCGTAGTTCTGCGCGTACACGACGGCACGCCGCCGCTCGGATTCGGGCAGCGCCCGGTGGACGGCGGCGACCTGCGCGGCCAGGCTCGGCCAGCCGGTCTGGCCGAACTGCTCCTCACCGAGCGCGGCGAGCACGGGGTTGGCCGCGTACGTGGAGACGGGGAGGACCGGCAGCACCATCAGCGCGGCGAGCACCCCGTTGACCACCGCGGCGACGCCCAGCCACAGGCGGCGGGCGGGCGTCGCCGCGCGCACGCACCCGGCGGTCAGCAGCACCGACAGCAGGCCCTCGGTGTAGCGGGGTTCGGCCCCGAGCAGCATCAGCACCGGCACCATGACCAGGTAGGCCACCGCGACCAGCCGGTACGACCGCCACTCCGCCCGCCGCAGCAGCGCCACCAGCCCGGCGACCCAGACCGGCGCCAGGAACGGCCCGATCATCAGCACCTGCCCCACCAGGAAGTCGACCACGCCGCTGTCGCCGGAGGTGAGCACGCCGGCCATGGTGAGCTGCGGCCAGCCGTTCACCGCCTGCCACACCAGCCCTGGAGCCCCGATGAGCAGCGCGAGCGCGGCGCCGCCCGCCGCCCAGCGGCTCAGCAGGATCCGCCTCGGCCCGGCGATCAGCAGCCCGGCCGCCAGCCCGACGGCGAGCAGTACCACCAGGTACTTGGCCAGCAGCCCGACCCCGGCCACGGCACCCGCCGCGAGCCAGA
Organism: Streptosporangium sp. NPDC020072; assembly: GCF_040631445.1. Taxonomy (NCBI): domain Bacteria; kingdom Bacillati; phylum Actinomycetota; class Actinomycetes; order Streptosporangiales; family Streptosporangiaceae; genus Streptosporangium; species Streptosporangium sp. NPDC020072. The sequence continues at coordinate 507,058 of NZ_JBEYAB010000006.1, forward strand.
GCCGCTGGTCGCCGGTACGGATGATCCTGATCACCAGCCAGCAGGCCGTGACCCACACCAGGTGGTCGACGGCGGTGGGATGCAGGACGTGCCCGGCCGCGAGTGTGGCCAGCGACGCGGCCGCCGCGCAGGCGGCCAGCACCTGCCCCCGGCGTCCCGCCCCGAGTTCCCTGGCGGTCAGCCCCGCGACGAACACCGCCACACCGCCCAGTACGGCGGGCACGACGCGGATCGCGGTCAGCGAGTCACCGAACAGCGCGATCTGCGCCCAGGAGAGCAGCGGGACGAGCAGCGGCTGGTCGGCGTAACCCCAGGCGAGATGCTCTCCCGCCACCCGGAAATAGAGTTCGTCGACGTAATAGCCGGGCCCTCCGGCGTACGCCAGCAAAAGCACGGCGACGGCGCCGGAAACGATCCCGGTCCAGACCTTCGCCGATCTCGGCGAAGCGGCCTCTTTTTTCGCCGCCACAGCGGCTGTCGCGGTGTCCATCGCCATCGTCCTTCCGTGCCGTCCGAAGGAGTATCCGCTGGCGGCAGACTCTCACCGCCCAAGAGAAACGGCAACGTAATTGACTCCTGAACGAAAAACGCAGACCGTCGGGCGCGGCATCGGAGCAAACAAAGTCGTCCGCATATTCCGCGTCTCGTGAAAGTTGTCGGCACACCCACTGTGAGGTGAAAGTCATGCAGGAAATCCAGGCGACGGCGTCCCTCCCCGACACCGCCACCAGAAATCTCACTGAATTCGAATTCATGGCGTTGAACAGTCGGCTGAACATGGCCGACGGCCATGCGAGGCAGGCGCTCACCCCCGGCCAGGCCCGTATCATCGACGACCTGCCGAACCTCTTCGCCAAGACCGCGGCCAGTCCTCCGGAGGTGGTGGAGCTGGACGCCTGCCGCGCATACCTGGGCCTGCTCGGCCAGCACAGTCACCCGGGCGGCGACGGCCGCGTGCTGGCCTGTTATTCCTCCTCCGTGGCCATGGAGATCTTCGCCAGGGCAATGGTCAGGGAGGGCGGCCCCGTCGCGCTGATCCACCCGACCTTCGACAACATCCCCGACATCCTTCGCGGCGTGGGACTGCGGCTCGTCCCGCTGGAGGAGGACCGCCTGCACGAGGGCGACCTGGATCACGACCTGCTGAACTCCGTACGTTGCGTCTTCGTCACCACCCCCAACAACCCGACAGGACGCGTGCTGACAGAGGAACGGTTACGCGCGCTCGCCGCGCAGTGCGCCCGGCATAACGTGGTGCTGGCGCTCGACACGTCCTTCCGCGGCTTCGACCCGCGCGGCCACTACGACCACTACCGGGTGCTGGAGGACAGCGGGTGCCGCTGGGTCGTCATCGAGGACACCGGCAAACTGTGGCCCACGCTCGAACTGAAGATCGGCTGGCTGGTGTTCTCCGCCGAGCTGGGCCTGCCCATCCCGAAGATCTACTCCGACATCCTGCTCGGCGCGTCGCCGCTGGTCCTGGCCCTGGTGCAGCGCTTCGCCGAGGACGCCGCCGACGGCGGCCTCGCCGATCTGCACCGCTTCATCGCGGGCAACCGCGCCCACGTACGGCAGGAGCTCTCCCACCTGCCCGGCGTCGGCTTCCCCGACCTCGACAGCCGGGCCAGTGTCGAACGCGTGCACGTCGGCGACCGCTCCGCTCTGGACGTGTGGTCCGCGCTGAGCGACCAGAACGTGTACGTCCTGCCCTGCCAGAAGTTCCACTGGGCCAACCCCGCCGAGGGCGACAGCATGCTGAGGATAGCCCTCGCCCGCTCCGCAGGCCCGCTCAGCGAGGCCACACGCGCGCTGCGCCACGTACTCGCCGCCACATGACGCCTTACGTACAGGTCGCCGGCCCGCTCTCCCACACACGGCAGTGGTGGGAAGGGGTCGTCCAGTCGGTCGCCCCGCCCCATGTGATCGACCTCGGCCCCGGTTATCTCGACCCCGGCCTGCTTCCGGCCGACCTGCTCGCCGCGTCGTACGCAGGCTCCCTGGCGGCCTACGGCTCCGCGGCGCTGGCCTACGGCGACGACCGCGGAGCTCTCCCGCTGCGCACCCGGCTCGCCGCCCGCGTACGTGAGCGGGACGGCGTGCCGTGCGATCCCGCGAACGTCCTGGTCACGGCCGGAACCTCGCACGCGCTCCACCTGATCGCCACCACCCTGGCCGCCCCCGGCGACGTCGTCCTGGTGGACGAGTCCTGCTACGACCTGGGGCGGCTCATCCTCGCCGACTGCGGGCTGCGCGCATACGAGGTCGCCGGGGACGAGTACGGGATGAGCCCGTACGCCCTAGCCGCCGCCCTCGCGGAGACCCGCGGGCGCGTCGCCTTCGCCTACCTCAACCCCACCTTCCACAACCCGACCGGCCTGGTCGTCCCCCTGGAACGCCGCCACGCGCTCCTGGATGTGGCTCGGAACCACCAAACCCTGATCGTCGAGGACGACGCCTACGCCGACCTCCTCCTGAACCAGGCCCTGGGCATGGAGCCGGGGCCCGATTCCGATGTCCAGGACACGCCGCCTCCGATGGCGAGCCTCGCCCGGCACCGGGGGGTGATCCGGCTGCTCACCTTCTCCAAGAGCCTCGCCCCCGGCCTCCGCCTCGGCTGGCTGGTCGCCGCTCCCGAGCTCGTGGACCGGCTCGCCGGGCACGGCGTGTTCAGGAGCGGCGGCTGCCCGAACCACACCGCCTCGCTCGCCGTCGCGACCCTCATGGAAGAAGGGCACTACGACCGCCATCTCACCTGGCTGCGTGACCGGCTCCGCGAGCGCCGCGACACCCTGGTGGACGCGCTCACCGCCCATCTGAACGACGCCTTCCTGCTGGACCGCCCGGCAGGAGGCTTCTTCGTGTGGCTGCGCTCGCACCACCCCGAACACGCCTTGATGACCGCCGCGGAACAGGCGGACGTGTACGTGGCCGCAGGCTCCCGCTTCGGCCCCGGGCGACGCCCAGCACGGCGCCCGGACGGCCACAACGGCGACCGGAGCCCCGGCGATCTCGGCCACGACGGCGGCAACCCCGTGTCCGCCGTACGACTCGCCTACAGCTTCAACGACCCCGGCCGGCTGGCCCGCGCCGTCGAGCGCCTGGCCGGTGTCTGGAACGTCATCCCCGGCAAGAGAGGACCAGGACGATGACCACCTCACTCCCCGCCCCGCCCGCCCTGCGGACAGGAGAGCCGCACGGATACACGCTCCCGCTGTCGCCCTCCGGCCGTTCCTCCATGATCACAAAGCCCCCATGGCACTTCTCCGGAGACGTGATCATGGTCGACTACCGTGTGGACCCGGACGCGGCGGCGGGCTTCCTCCCGCCGGAATTGACGCTGGGCCCGGATCCAGGCGCGGCGGCCGCGGTGTTCGCCGAGTGGCAGTGGTGCTCGGACGACGGCGCGGAACTGGCCGACCCTGGCCGATGCGGCTTCACCGAGTTCCTGATCCTCATAGCCTGCGCCTACCGGGGCCGCAGGCTGGCACGCTGCCCGTACGCGTGGGTCGACAAGGCGGTGCCGCTCGTACGCGGGTGGATCCAGGGCATGCCGAAGCAGTTCGGCGAGGTCCACCAGATCCGGCCGGTACGAGTGGGGCGCGCAGGACCAAGGCTCGCGCCCGGTGGGCGGTTCGACGCCACGCTGTCCTCCGACGGCAGGCGGGTCGCCGAGGCGAGCGTGACAGTGGAGTCGACGGCCGCGGAACCGCCGCTCCTGCACACCGTCCCACTGGTGCACACCAGGTTCTTCCCCGCGTGGCTCCCGTCGGAGGAGCCGCTGTCACAGCTCGTCGTGTCGGAGGTGAGCGGTGTGGAGTTCTCCGAGCTGTGGACGGGCCGGGCCACACTGAGCTTCCCCGACGTCGCCTCCTCCGACCTCGCCGCCCTGGCGCCGGTCGAGGTGGGCAACGGCTACGTGTTCTCGTACGCCGAGACGCTTCACCATGGCAAGCCATTGGAAACCGCGTAGACCGTGACGCACGAAAGGCAGGACGCCCATCGATTGCAGACAATCAACCCGCTGAGTTGATCTCTTGTGGGAAGGCACCGCCGCTGAGGGCGTAAGCGGTGAGGCCTGACGCCGAGTAGGGGCGTTTCCGAGTGGGTGTGATGGTGTGACCGCGACCATTCAGCGGCGTCCGTTGCGCCGTCTACAGGGCATCGGTCCGGGCCTTGTCGCGAGCGTAGACAACCGCGGTCTTTCCACCGCCGGGCATGCGACGCTCCACCTGGAACGCGTCCGTGGCGGCGAACAGGTCGCTGAACTTGGGATAGCCGTAGTTGCGGGGGTCGAAGTCAGGGCGTTGCTTGGTGACGATGTGGCCGACACTCGCAAGGTTCGCCCAGCCCTCGTCGTCGGAGGCGGCCTCCACGGCACGGCGTAGCAGGTTGATCAGGTCGGCGTCATCGGACAGGCCCCTCGGCGGGGCCGACGAGACGGGCCTGGCCCGGGCACCGGGGCGCAGGTTCTCGATGTAGATGAACTTGTCGCAGGCCGCGACGAACGGCTTGGACGTCTTGCGTTCCCCGAACCCGTACACGGTCAGCCCGGACTCGCGGATACGGGCGGCCAGACGGGTGAAGTCACTGTCGGAGGAAACGATGCAGAACCCGTCGAAGCGGCCCGTGTACAGCAGGTCCATCGCATCGATGACCATCGCGGCGTCGGTGGCGTTCTTGCCGGTGGTGTAGGCGAACTGCTGCATGGGCTGGATCGACTGGGCGAGCAGCCGATCCTTCCAGCCCTTGAGACGCGGATCCGTCCAATCGCCGTAGGCACGCTTGACGTGGGCGGTCCCGTACCTGGCGACCTCAGCCAGCAGCTCCTCGATCACCGTGGGCGTGGCGTTGTCCGCATCGATCAGGACCGCCAGCTTCGCGGTGACCCCTCCGGGGTTTTCCATGGTCACAAGTACTTCTCCAGATCAGCGAACAGAGGACGGGAACAAAGCGACGCAGCGTCCTGGGCAGGCAACGCGCCTGCTTCCCCGCTCAGGCGCAGCGCGAACAATGCGATGGAGCGTCGAGCGGCTCACCGGTACTCCTTGACGAGCTCTGCCTCGAACATCTCACCGTCAATGGAGCGATGGCGGGCGGAGCACCGCGCCGACAACGGGAGTTTAGGCTGCTTGCCCTGCCCTCGGCCACGCCTCGACTGGCCGGAGCTTGACCGCCCAGGTGACAGGTATGCCAGGTAGAGCGGGTCGATTCCGCCTGGCCGGCCAACCGCTCACGGGTCAGGCCCAGGTCCTCACGCCTTCTGCTCATCCGGCGACCCAGGTCGCCCGGGGTCGTCACGTGTTCGGCCATCGAGATCCTCCCGGTGAGAGGGGGAGCGGTTTCCGCTCCTGCGGACCGCTCGCCGTCTCCTCTATCCCACCGGCGGAAGGGGGAACGGCGGGAGCCGGAAGTCCCAGACGGTCAGGCCCTTCGGCCGCTGCGCGAAACGCCACCGCACGATCAGATGGAAGCGAGAACCAAGGAGGAGGACATGCCAGCACATTTAGTGGCAGGTGCGGACGACTCATCTCCTCGCGGGCCGCGGTCGCGTGGGCTGCCGACAACGCGGCGCGGCGTGCGCACGTGGCTGCGTATCGGAGGAGGAGCCGTCCTGTTCGTCCACGGTGTCATCCACATCGCCGGGTTCCTGCTGCTGTGGAGGGTCACCGAGGTGGGCGAGCTTACCTACGGGCGAATGGTGCCGGATCCCGGAACGGCCGGAGGCCGGCTGGTGGGGGTGGTGTGGCTCGGCGCGGCCGCGCTGTTCTGCTGCGCCGCCGTACTGCTGGCGGTGGGGCGTCCTGCCTGGGCGCCTACCGTGCTCGCGGCCACGGCCCTGTCGCTGCCGATCCTGCTGGCCGATCTCTCCCAGACCGGCGCGGGCGTCGTCGTGGACGTGGTCGTCCTTACGGGAACACTGTTGGCCTTCCTGCTTGTGAGGCGTGACGGGGAGACGGCATGAACAGAACGCAGCGGTCACACCTCGAAGCGGCACTCCTGACACGGCTGCCCGCCCCTGCGGCTTTCACCGCGGCCGAGGTCGCGGAACTACCCGCGCCGGTACGCAGGCACCTCGTGGGTGCCATCACGCCGGGCACTCCTCTGGCGATGGCCGTCCGCCTGCGCATGCGGGGCAGCATCAAGATCGGAAGGTGGCTGCCGTTCCGGGCCCGTCAGGTACTCGCCCCGCACCGGGGTTTCGTGTGGACGGCGCGCGTCGCCGCCCTCATCACCGGCTCGGACCACTACGCCGAAGGACACGGCGGCATGGACTGGACTGTGGCCGGTCTGGTTCCCCTGGTCCACGCCGAGGGAGGCGATGTGTCCCGTTCGGCCGCGCAGCGGGCGGGGGCGGAGGCGTGCTGGGTGCCGACGGCGCTGCTGCCCCGTTTCGGGGCGACATGGTGGGCCGACGACGACATGCACATCGGCGTCAGCCACTCCGTCGACGGTGAGACGGTCCGGACCTGCTACGAACTCACCGCCGACGGCCGGATCCGGTCGTTCGTCTTCGACCGGTGGGGAGACCCGGACAACACCGGATCCTGGGGATGGCACCCCTTCGGAGGCGAGATCACGGCCTGGGCCACCTTCGGCGGTGTCACCGTCCCCAGCGCGGGAAGAGTGGGATGGTTCTTCGGCACCGGCCGCTGGGCCGAAGGGGAGTTCTTCCGGTACCGGATCACCGATCTCGCTCCGATCACGCCGGAGCGTCGTGGAACAAGCGACCGGGTTGACGGGCCGCCCGAGCGGGCCGAGAAGGACCGGTCCTGAACCGGGAGCGTGGACCGCGTTCGTGGGGCGGTCCGCACAGGGTTCCGGCGACGCCTGGGAGAGCACCAGCAGGGAAACCGGGCCCGTCCGGCAACGCACGGTGCTCAGGGGCCGAAGGTCCCGATCGTCGGTGTCCTTCGCCTCACGCTCCGGACGAAGCCATGATGATCTGCTGGACGCATGCACACCGACGCAGGCGTCACGCCTGGACTCGATGAGGCCGAGGTCGCCCAGTCGCTGAACAAGCACGGACCCAACCAACTGCCCCAACCCGATCCCCCCACGCTCCTCGCCCGCGCGGGACGACAGCTGGCTGACCCGCCGTCGATCCTGCTGCTGATCGCCGGGTTGGTGACGCTGCTCGTCCTGGCCGAGATCCCCGAAGGGGTGGCGATCCTGGCGATTCTGCTGGTCAACGTGGTCATCGGGGTCAGCCAGGAGACCAAGGCCGACCGGGCGGTCCGCGCCCTGCGCTCGCTTACCACGCCGCTGGCCAAGGTACGGCGCGGCGGCGTCACCCGGCGCGTCCCCGCCACCGAGATCGTGCCCGGCGATGTGATCGAGGTCGCGGCCGGTGACCGGGTGGCCGCCGACGCCTGCCTGATCGAGGCCACCTCCCTGGCCGTCGACGAGGCCGTACTGACGGGGGAGTCGCAGTCGGCGGCCAAACGGGCCGGCGGCGCGACCGGTTCCGGTGTCCCGCTCGGTGACCGCGACGGTGAGTTGTTCTCCGGCACCCTCGTCGTACGCGGTTCGGGGACGGCGGTGGTGGAACGGACCGGCGCCGCGACCGAGACCGGCCGCATCGCCGGCGCGTTGCGGGGACGGAGTCCCAAGGGGCCGCTGGAGATCGATCTGGCGCAGGCCTCCCGGAGGATGGGCCTGCTGGCCCTGGCCGCAGGCGCGGCCATGGTGGTGATGGGCCTGACCAGGGTCGGCAGGGGAGAGGCGGCGCTGCTGGACATCGTGCTGGCCGGGGTCGCGCTGGCCATCGCCGCGGTTCCCGAGAGCCTGGCCGCCGCGGTCACCACCGCCCTGGCCCTCGGCTCCCAGCGGATGGCGAAACTGGGGGTGATCGTCCGCAGGCTCTCGGCGATCGAAGCCCTGGGAGCCACCACCGTCATCGCCTCCGACAAGACCGGAACGCTCACCACGGGCAGGCTCGCGGTCGTCGACCAGGTGACGGTCCCCGGCGCGGACCTGTGGCGGGCCGCGTTGCGTTGCAACGACGCCCGCGACGGGCTCGGCGACGCCGTCGACATCGCGCTTCAGGCGGCCGCCAGGGAAAACGGGGCACGGCTCGCCGACGAGGACGTCCGTCTGGCCACCCGGCCGTTCGACGCGGATACCCGGTCCATGGCCGTGGTGACCACCGGCCCGTTGCTGACCGTGAAGGGCGCACCGGAGGTCGTGCTGGCTCGCTGCACCGACGATGAACGGGTCAGGCACCTGGCCGGTGAGGTGGAGACCCTCGCCCGCCGGGGACTGCGTGTGCTGGCCTTCGCCGAGGCGGACACCACGGACCTTGACGTGGGTGAGTTGCGTCCGCTGGGCCTGGTGGGGCTGCGTGATGAGGTCAGGCCCTCGGCCCGTCAGGCGGTGGCCGACTGCCGGGCGGCCGGAATCCGGGTGGTGATGGTGACCGGAGACCACGGTGACACCGCCCGCGCCGTGGCCGAGGAGGTCGGCATCGTCCCCGATCCTGTGGTCACCGGCGCCTGCCTCGACGGCGACGGCACCGGCAGGGCCGCACGGCTGCGCCGGGCGGGCGTGCTGGCCCGGGTGGATCCGGCCACCAAGCTGGAGCTGGTCCGTGTGCTGCGTGAGGGCGGTGAGGTCGTCACCATGACGGGTGACGGAGTCAACGACGCCCCCGCCCTGCGCCACGCGGACGTGGGGGTGGCGATGGCCGGCGACGAGGGCACCGACGTCGCCCGGGAGGCCGCCGCCGTGGTCGTCACCAACGGTGAACTCGGCACCGTCGTCACCGGAGTGCGCGAGGGGCGGCGTCTGCGCCACAACGTCTCCTCCATGATCGGCTACCTGCTGACCGGTAACCTGGCTGAGATCCTCTTGGTCCTCACCGGTCTGGTTCTCTGGCCGGATCTGATCATCCCGCTGCTTCCCGTGCACCTGCTCTGGATCAACCTGGTGCTCGACGGCATCCCCGCCATCGCTCTCGGCGTCGACAAGCCGTCGGGCGATCCACTGGCCTTGCGGCCTCCTCGTGGTGGTCTGCTGTCGAGGGCCGTGCTCGGCCGCGTCGCGGTGCGATCGCTGATCGTGGGCCTGCTCGTGATCGCCGCGGTCGAGGCCGCGCGCCGGATGGGCTGGAGCGACGAACAGGTCCGCACCCAGGCGGTCCTGACCCTGGTCTTCGCCCGGCTCACCCTCGCCTACGTCGTACGGGCTCACCGATGGACCTTCGAACGCGGCTGGTGGCACGGCCGCGCGCTGCTGATCGCGGTTGTCTCCACCGGCCTGCTCCAGACGCTGGTCACCCTCATTCCGCCGCTCGGTGCGGCACTGGCGCTGGTGCCGCCGCCCTCTGCCGGATGGGCGATGGCCCTGACGGCGGCGCTGCTCACCCCGCTGCTCTGTGATCTCGCCCGGCCGCTCGATGGGAAGAGACGCGGCGACCTTTGACGGGTGAATCCGGCACCACGTCCCTCACCGAAAGGCGCTCGACGTTGCCCAGCCCGGCGACGAAGCGCGCCGGTTCCTCGACGGCGGCCGGATCGTCGGTGAGGCCGGGTACGAGGACGAAGCGCACCCGGTGGGGCGACCGAGCTCGGCCAGACGGCGGGTGAATCGCAGGGCAGGCTCCAGCATCTGGTGAAGGTCTCCCGTACGTGTGGGTCCAGTGCGTGACCGTAGGCGGCAAGGCCGACCTCGACCAGCGTCCTTGCCGCCACGGGAGGTGGGGTCATCGATCCTGCGGAGTCGGGGCGTCGTCCTCGTCCCACTTCAGCTCGTCGATCACGTCGAGTACACCGTTCGTCATGGTCGCCATGTGTGCCGTGATCCGCGCGTCGCTGCGTCGTTTCACCCGTCCGGTCAGTCTTACGATCCCTCGATCCACCGACAGCGAGATCGTGGAGGCGTCCTGGCGTGGGTAGCGGCCCAGGACGTCTTCCTGGATCTCCCGGGCGATGTCGGCGTCCGGCCGGATGAGGATCCTTAGCAGGTCACGACGGCTGACGATGCCGATGAGCCTGCCCCGCCGATCGACGACCGGCAGACGTTTGATCCCGTTGGCGTCCATCAGCCTCGTGGCGTAGGCGGTGGCCTGCTGCGGTTCGACCGTGACGGCGGGAGAGGTCATCACATCGGCGGCGGTGTTCTCGTGTGTCCTTTCACCGTTCTCCCCGAGGCCGATCGGATGAGATGGCCGGGTTCGCGACGCCGGCCTGCGTTCCTCGTGGTGGTAGCGGTCCTTGAGCTCCTGCTTCAGCAGCAGGTCGGCCTCGGAGACGACGCCGATGACGTGGGCGTCGGCGTCCAGTACGGGAACCGCGCTGACGCCGTGGGCGACGAGCGCCTCGGCGACGTCCTTGCACGAGGTGTCACCGCTGACCGACACCACCGTGCGGGTCATCACGTCGCCGACGTTCACGCGCATCGCTTCCTCCTGGGGGTGGGGTTCTCGACGGGGGTTCGCATACCGGGTCGCTCGACACGGGTGAGCCTCACGCTGACGGTGAGGATCCCCTTGGCGTACGTCGCCTTGACGTCCTTGGCGTCGGCTGCGGGGGGCAGCGCGATGGAACGGGAGAACGTGCCGTAGCGGAACTCGGTGCGGTGGCCGTCCCGGCCATTGCGGCGGCGTTCGGCGCGGACGGTGAGCACACCGCCGGTGAGGGTGATCTTCAGGTCCTTGCCCGGATCGATGCCCGGCAGCTCGGCGCGCAGCACGTAGCGGTCGTCCTCGACGTAGTCCTCAAGCCGGATCGGCTGCCCTGCCGTGGGCCACGGCTCCGCCAACGGTGAGCCCGGCCGGCCGAAGATCTCAGGGAAGAATCCCGTGGAACCCCCGCGCACCAGCGTGTTCATCTTCTTCACCTTCCGTGGGTGCCTTCACCTGAATCCCATCCCCGGGCGGCGCGGGGAAGTAGGGGCCGAAGTCCTCGTCGGAAGGACTTTCGGCAGAGGCCACCACCGGTTCCGGACGCGGCCCGGAACGGCCCGGACACGGCCACCGGCCGGTTCGCCGGTGGGGTGAGGTGAGGGCCGAAGGTCCCTGCGGCTCAAGCCGTACGGCACTGCACACCGGACGTCGCAGCCGATGTGATGGGAAGCGACAAACCCCCCTGAAAGGAACGGTCATGGCCATCACCGCAGGACGCCGCGTTTCCCCTCTCGCTCCGCACAGCGCCGCCTCCTCCTCGGACGGCACGCACCGGGCCCGCTACGCCTGGGCCGCCGCCCGTATCGCGCTGGGGTGGGTCTTCCTGTGGGCGTTCCTGGACAAGACCTTCGGCTGGGGCTTCGCCACCCCGGCCGCCAAGGCCTGGGTCGCCGGTGGCAGCCCCACCACCGGCTTCCTCAAGGGCACCGGCGAGAACGCCCTTGGCGGCCTGTTCTCCGCCCTGGCCGGACAGGCCTGGGTCGACTGGCTGTTCATGCTCGGCCTGCTCGGCGTCGGCACCGCCCTGCTCCTGGGTGCCGGCATCCGCATCGCCGCCGCCGCCGGCACCCTGATGTTGCTGATGATGTGGGCCGCCGAACTGCCCCTGACCACCAACCCGTTCATGGACGACCACCTGATCTACTCGATCATCCTGATCGGGCTGGCTTTGGCGGGCGCGGGCGACACCTGGGGCGTCGGCGCCTGGTGGAGCCGCACCCCGCTGGTCCGCGCCTACCCGGTGCTCAGGTAGATGCCTGCTCGCAGCCCCAACCCGCATCCCCGGCGCCCGCCCTCTTGAGGGTGGGCGCTGTCATGTTTTGATGCCAGACTTCGGAACATGTCGATCGGTGAGTCTCGTTCGGTGTTCCCGCACATGCGGCTGGACGAACTGTTGTCGGAGCTTCAGGTGCGGCTGGAGGCGGTGCTGGCCACGCGTGACCGCGTGCACGCGCTGCTGGACGCCGTCGTCTCGGTCGGCAGCGACTTGGACCTGGAGACCGTGCTGCGTCGGATCGTGGAGACCGCGACCACTCTGGTGGACGCCAGCTACGGAGCCCTGGGTGTAGTCGGAATGGAGAACACCCTGGTGCAGTTCGTCCCGGTCGGGCTGAGCGAGGAGGAGATCGCCCAGATCGAGCATTGGCCGCACGGCCTGGGCCTGCTCGGCCTGCTCATCAAGGAACCGCAGCCGTTGCGGATGGCCCGCATCTCCGACCATCCGGAGTCCTACGGGTTCCCGCCCGGCCATCCTCCGATGGGCTCCTTCCTCGGGGTTCCGATCCGGGTCCGCGATGAGGTGTTCGGCAACCTCTACCTCACCGAGAAACGCGGCGGTGCCGAGTTCGACGAGGAGGATGAGGCGATCGTCATCGCGCTCGCCACGGCCGCAGGCGTGGCGATCGAGAACGCACGCCTGTACGAGCAGACCCGCCGCAGGGAGACCTGGCTGGCGGCTTCCTCCGAGGTCACCACGAGCCTGCTGTCAGGCGCCGACCCACAGGAGGTCCTCACCCTGGTGGCGCAACGGGCCAGACAGATGATCGACGCCGACATCGTGGCGATTCTCCTGCCCGACGAGGCGAAGGAGAACCTCGATCTGGTGGTCGTGGACGGAGGGGACGCCGGACACCTCGCCCGTTCCCGGGTTCCCGTCGCCGGTTCGCTGGCAGGTCGAGCCTTCGTGAACGGCGACCCCTTCGCCATCAGCGATCCGGCGGGGACGGACGTCGCGACGGTCTTCGAGGGGGTTGTGCCGATCGGATCTGCCGGTGCCGTGCCACTCGGTGCGGGCGCGGCGGTACGAGGCGTGCTGTCATTGGTCAGGCGTGTGGGCCGGATGCCGTTCGGCCAGGCGGAGCTGCGCCTGCTGCACGCCTTTGCGGGGCAGGCGGCGATCGCCCTGGAGTTGGCCGAGGCTCGGCAGGACGCCGAACGCCTGGGCCTGCTGGAGGATCGGGACCGAATCGCCAAGGATCTGCACGATGTGATCATTCAGCGGTTGTTCGCGGTCGCGATGACCTTGATGAGTACGGTGCGGCTGGTGGAGCGGCCCGAGGCGTCCGGCCGCCTGCAGGGCGCGATCGACGAGCTGGACGAGACCATCCGGCAGATCCGCTCCACTATCTTCGCGTTGCAGACGCCACGCCAGGCCGACGTTCCCAGTTTGCGTGCGCGCGTCGTCACCCTGGTGGAAGGGGCGCGTGATCGCCTCGGCTTCATGCCCGCCCTGCGGATGGAGGGCCACCTGGACAGCGAGGTGCCCGAACCGGTGGCCGAGCATCTGCTGGCGGTCCTGCGGGAGGCGCTTTCCAACCTGGTCAGGCACGCCGAAGCGACCAGGGCCGAGGTGTCGGCGCAGGTCGCCGGCGGTCACATCACCCTGGCGGTGACCGACAACGGGGTCGGGCTGCCCTCCGGCGGCCGCCGCAGCGGCCTGCGCAACCTTGAGGAGCGGGCCGCGCAACTCGGAGGCTCCTTCACCGCCGAATCTCTCCCCGAGGGCGGAACCCGGCTGCTGTGGAGTGTGCCGCTGGGCTAACGGCGGATGCGCCATCCGAAGCGCGTGGCCCCGCAGGTCATCGACGACGCCGAACCCGAGCCGAGCATCACCACCGTACGGCGCGGCGCCGAGCTGATGCGCTCCTTCAGCAGGGGTGCGTGTGGCCGAGCAGTGGCGCGCTAGGCGATTTCATCGCCTGGCTCGTCGCGTTCGACGTCGATGGACCACTCCGCGGCCAGTGCGGCCAGCGCGCCCACCGCGGTCACCGCGGGAGCGGCGATGAACGCCACCACCCCGACGGTGACCGGTATCTCCAGCACGGTGTGCCCGTGAGCGTTCTTCACGATGATCCGGCAGACGTTGCCCTCGTGGATGAACTCCTTGATCTTCTCGGCGAGTTCGGCTCCGCGGACCCGTACTTCTTCCTTCGTGACGGTCATCTCATGATCTCCTTGTCTTCCGGGGTTGCCTTCCTGGCACCAGCGTGTCCGCTACGGCGCCTTGGCGACGGAGGCCAAGGTCCCGCGGCCGCCGCCGATGGTCCCGCCGACCGGGACCGCCACCGGTCCGTTCACGCGGGGGAGCCGTCCTCGTCCCATCGGATCTCGTCGACGACATCGACCACACCGTTGACCCGCAGCGCCATGCGCGCGGTGAGCTGTGCCTCACTGCGCTGCTCCATCCGGCCGGTCAGAGTCACCACGCCCCGGTGCACCAAGACCTTCACCTGGGAGGTGTCGGTCCACACAGAGCGGTCCAGAACGTCTCTCCGGATCTCCTCGGTGATCGCCGCGTCCGAGCGGAGGAAGACCTTGAGCAGGTCCTGGCGGCTGACGATGCCCTGCAGGACCCCGTTCTCGTCGACGACCGGCAGACGTTTGACGCCGTGCTCGTCCATCAGGCGTATCGCGTACACGATCGCGGACTGGGGGCGGACGGTGACGGCGGGGGAGGTCATCAGTTCGGCGGCGGTGTCACCGTGCGCCTTGGCCCTGCCCCGGTCCTGCTCCTGGGCGAGCCGGTGGCGCAGCCGGGCGCGCAGCGGTGGCTGGTAGCCCTCGCGGTAGTACTGCTCCTTGAACTCCTCCTTATGCAGGAGGTCCGCCTCGGAGACGACACCGATGACGTGGTTTCCGGCGTCGACGACCGGGACCGCGCTGACACCGTGGGCGATGAGCACCTCGGCGACGTCCTTGAACGGGGTGGCGCCGTCGACGGACGTCACCTCGCGGGTCATGATCTCGCTGACCTTCACGCGCATCGTGTCCTCCTTGGGGAGCGGGGGTTCCTTGTCCATCTCACTGCGCTTCCGGTCATGCGGGCAGGGCCGGAAGTCCTGCGTCGCCGGGATGTCGCGTCACCCCGGCGGGTCCTTGGTCTCTGCGGCGCCCGGTCGCCGATCCGGACGACGAGATCAGAGTCCGTCGCCGGACGGGACCACCATGGAGACCGGCTGTCAACGGTCCGCGACGCTCGCCCAACCGGATGATCCAGAGCAGGCAGACGATGTGGCGGGCGCCGGCCGCGCCGCAGGAGAGGGGAGGTCACAGCTCGAAGACCAGCCGGGCCGGGACGGTGCTGTCGAGGACCTCGGTGAAGGAGGAGTTGATCTCCTCCAGCTTGCGGGTCTCGTAGATCACCCTGGTTCGCCCGGCGGCGTGCAACCGGAAGACCTCGGCCAGGTCACCGCGGGTACCGACGATGGAGCCGATCACACTGATGCCCCCCAGGACGGTCTCGAAGATCGGCAGCTTCATCGCGTTGTCCTTGGGCAGGGAGACCAGCACCAGGCGGCCGCCGCGTCGCAGGCAGGCATGGGCCTGCTCCAGTACGCGCGGGCTGGCGGCGAGCACGATCGCCACGTCGGCCCCGCCGAGGGCCTTGATCTCGGCGACCGGGTCACCGGTGGCGGCGTTGACGGTGTGGGCGGCGCCCAGTTCCTCGGCGAGCCGAAGCTTGTCGGCGGTGATGTCGACGGCGATGGTCTCGGCGCCGAAGATCTGCGCGTACTGCTGGGCGAGATGGCCCAGGCCGCCGATGCCGAAGATCGCGGCGCGCTCGGCCGGACGTAGGCCGGATACCTTGACGGCCTTGTAGGTCGTGACGCCCGCGCAGGTCAGCGGGGCGGCTTCGGCGGGGGAGAGGCCGTCGGGGACCGGGACGACGTAGTCGGCGTGGGCGACGGCGTACTCGGCGTGGCCGCCGTCGAAGGCGTAGCCGGTGTTCTTCTGGGACTCGCACAGGGTCTCACGGCCGCTGACGCAGTACTCGCAGGTGCCGCAGGCGTAACCCAGCCACGGGATGGCGACGCGCTCGCCGACGGCGCGGCCGGTCACCGCGGAGCCGATCTCCTCGATGACGCCGACGCCCTCGTGCCCGGGAGTGAAGGGCAGCGCCGGCTTGACCGGCCAGTCACCGTGGGCGGCGTGGATGTCGGTGTGGCACAGGCCGCTGGCCTCGATGCGGACCAGAACCTGGTGGGGGCCGGGTTCGGGGACGGGGATCTCCTGGATCTCCAGAGACTTACCGAAGGCGGTGACGACGGCGGCGCGCATTTTCATGGTTTCGGTCCTCCTGGATGACTGCCTCCAGACTGTTGCCCGAGGCGGTTCGGAGGCAGAGGCGAAGGTCCTGGCCGCAGTGGACATCGGGCCCGTGCCCGCGAACAAGGAGCCTGGACGGGGGTCCCGCAGACCACCGCGCTGGTCGTCGGGAACGTCGTGGGCACCGGCTGCCCGGTCTGGCCGAGACCGCGACCGGTGTTCCTGAGGTGCGCGCGAGCACATCCTCGACGGCGGCCTCGACGAGCGATGGTTCGTTCCGATGCCCGTTGGCGGGGCCGCAGCCGCCCGGCACCGGAAAGGCCGCCAGCGCGCCTGACCCGGCAGGTCGGGTACACCAGCAGCAGGAACTGCCGGGGCGGGGAGATCCCAACCCGACGGCCGCTCGTGCTACGGGTGTCCGGTCACACCGTCATGACGCGGTGGAACAGGCGCTTGGTCATCTCGTTGGCGGTGACGTACACGGCGGTGAGCGCGGCCAGTACGGCCAGCACGCTCCAGGGGAGCGGCACCAGGCCCAGCACCGCGGCGGCCGGAGTGTAGGGCAGGGCCACGGTGAGGGCCGCCACCAGGAGACTGGTCGACAACAGCGCGGGGGAGGGGCGGCTGCGGAAGAACGGGCGGGCGGTGCGCAGCACGAGCATGACGGCCAGTTCGGTGGCGGTGGACTCCACGAACCAGCCGGTGCGGAACAGGTCGGTGCCGGCGTTCAGACCCGCTCGCAGGATCAGGAACGTGGCGATGTCGAAAACGGAGCTCAGCAGGCCGAATATGATCATGAAGGTGCGGATCCGGGCGACGTCCCAGGAATGAGGCCGCCGGAGCTGTTCCGGATCGACCGTGTCGGTGGCGATGGTGGTGCCCGGGATGTCGGACAGGAAGTTCAGCAGCAGGATCTGACGGGGCAGCAGCGGGAGGAAGGGCAGGAAGACGGCCGCCGCGGCCATGCTGAGCATGTTGCCGAAGTTGGCGCTGACGGTCACCCGGATGTATTTGAGGGTGTTGACCAGGGTGCGTCTGCCCAGCCGTATTCCGTCGGCGATGACCTTGAGGTCCTTGTCCAGCAGCACGATGGCGGCTGACTGCTTGGCCACGTCGACCGCCGTGTCCACCGAGATCCCGATGTCGGCGGTGTGCAGCGCCGGGGCGTCGTTGATGCCGTCACCCAGGAAGGCGACGGTGGCGCCCGAAGCGCGCAGCGCGGTCACCAGGCGCTGTTTGCGCCGGGGGTCCACCTCGGCGAAGACCTGGACGTTCGTCACGCGTTCGGCCAGTTGCCGGTCGGTGAGAGGGTCGATGTCGGCTGCGGTGAGCACGGGGCCGTCCAGCCCCACCTGGCGGGCGATCTGTCCGGCGGCCAGGCGGTTGTCGCCGGTGATCAGCCGGACGGAGACGCCGAGCGCGGCCAGGTCGCCGATGGCCTCGGCGGCGCCGGGCTTGACCGGGTCGTGGAAGGCCAGCAGCCCGGCCAGAGTCATGTCGCGCTCGTCGTCGGCGGTGACCGCCGAGCGCCCGGGCAGCTCGGCGGTGCACACCCCCAGAACCCGGAAGCCTGCGGCGCTGAGTTCGGCGAAACGCTGTTCCACCTGCCCGCGCACCGTCTCCAGCGCGACGACACGATCACCGACGCGGGCGGTGGCGCACACCTGGAGCACCGATTCCAGCGCGCCCTTGGTCACCAAGGTCGGCACTCCGGTGTGCTCGGCCAGCACCGACAGGCGCTTGCGCTGGAAGTCGTACGGCACCTCGTCCAGGCGCCCGCCCGCATCCAGCGGCGGCGCGCCTGCCATGATCGCCTGGTCCAGCGGGTTGACGAATCCGTGCTGCAGTCCGGCGTTGAGCCGGGCCAGTGCCAATACCCGCGCGCTGGGCGCCCCCTGGAGGTCGAGAGCGGCGTCCAGGCCGACCACACCCACGGTGAGGGTTCCGGTCTTGTCGGTGCACAAGACACTCATGGCACCGAAGTCCTCGATCGCGTCCAGCCGTTTGACGATGACCTTCTCGGCGGCCATGCGCCGGGCGCCCGCTGAGAGGCTGACGGCGACGATCGCGGGCAGCAACTGCGGGGTGAGCCCCACCGCCAGGGCCAGCGAGAACAGCAGCGACTCCACGAACGGCCGGTGAAGCACCAGGTTGACGATGAAGATGGCGGTGACCAGCACGGTCATCGCCCGCACCAGCAACATGCCGAACGCGGTCATGCCGCGCTCGAAGCCGGTGGCCACCTGGCGGTCCGTCAGCCGCGCGCTGACCGCGGCCAGTTCGGTGTCCCGGCCGGTGCGCTCGACGTGTGCCAGGCCGCTGCCGCTGGCCACATGGGTTCCGGCGTACAGCGTCGCCCCGTCCGTCTTGTCCGCAGGGAAGGACTCGCCGGTCAGCGCCGCCTCGTTCACCAGCAGGCTGTGTGAATCACGTACGGTGCAGTCGGCCGGCACGATGTCCCCGGCACGCAGCACTACCAGGTCCCCGGCCACGACCTCCTCGGTGGGGACGGACTGCTCCCTGCCGTCCCTGATCACCTCGGTGTGGAGACGGATCTGATGCAGCAGCGCCTGGACCGCGTTGCCGGCTGAGCGTTCCTGCCAAAAGCCCAGCGCGCCGCTGGCCGCGACGATCACCATGATGATGAGCCCGTCGGCGAGGTCACCCAGCACCATCGACAGCACCGTCGCCGCGATCAGGATCAGCACGATCGGGCTGGTGAACTGGGCCGCCAGCAGGCGCAGCCCTCGGTGCCCCTGTCCGGCCGCCACCCGGTTGGGGCCGTTGGCGGCCAAGAGCCGTTCGGCCTGCTCACTGCTCAGGCCCTCGGCCCCTATGGTCGATGTCACCTGGCGATTGTCTTACCGCAGGCAGTGGGGCTGTAGGGCCGAAATCCTCTCCCCGGCAGAGCAGTCGGGCATCGGATCGGTGAGGAACCAGGCCCTGTTCTGAGTCCTGTGTCCTGTATCGAACGTGTGATGAAGAGCTCACGGCCCCGCTTGAGACGGCGGGGGTCGCAGAGCGGCACCATGTGACCGAAATATGAGAAGGCGTTAGCTCCTCGGCTCCGGCATTCGATGGTCATCTTGAGGTGATCACCCTGCCTCACAGAGGAGCCCTTTGGTGAAAATCCACACGCTGCATGCCGTGGCAGCGCTCGCGCTCGCCTTCGGAGTCGGCGCTCTGCCCGGTGCCGCGTCGGCGGCTGCCGCCGACACCGCCACAACGTCCACCGCCGAGGCCCGTTCCTCTGCGTCCCTGCCACCGGACTGGTACCGCCAGGGCCCCTTCCCCTCCCAGGACGCCTGCTGGACGACCCGGCGGGAGGGCGCCGACCGCGGCGACCACACCTCGGCGAGCGGCTGCTACCACTACGACGGCGGCCAGGGCTGGCCGGCGGGCTGGTACTTCGACGTGTACCTCCCGTGACCCTCGGCGCAGCACAAACCGGTCCCGCTATCCGGGCCATGTGTCCGGAATATGGAAAGCTGTGAACTCCCCACCCTCATCGATCGGTGGTCCTCTGAAGGTGCCTTTCCACCCAACCGAGGAGCCGCCATGAAGATCCGCCGACTACCTGCCGCGCTACTCGCGGCGGCACTGGGCACAGCCGTTCTGGTCGGCGCCGGGTCCGCGTCCGCGTCCGTCGGCTACCAGACCGGAGTCTCGGCCGAGAGCCGCGCCTTCTCCGCCTTCGCTCCGCTGCCGCCGAACTGGTACTGGTCCAGCCGCTACGAGACCTCGGAAGCTTGCTGGGCCGGGTACAGGGACGCCGCCGAGAACGGCGACTTCACCGGGCTCGGAGGCTGCCGGTGGGACTCCGGCGACCGATACCGCCAGGCGGGCTATTACTTCCTCAAGTACATCCCCTGATCCCTGACGGGCGCGCCCCGGCCACCTGTGCGGGGCGCGCCATCCTTTCGGCCCTTGGCCGCCCGCCCTCAAGCGAGCCCTTGCCCGAGAGCAGGGGTTTCCACCGTTCGGGCGCCTCCGATCATCCGGCTGGGGACGGCGGATCACCGCAGCGGGTCGGCCGCGGCGGAACCGTCGGGCGGGCGGGCGACACCGGCTCTCTCCGCCTCCCAGCGGTCGAGAAGCCTGGGGAACTCCCGTGCCATGAACGCGTACATGTCGCGCATGAGTTCCAGCCGGGCACGGGCCGCGGGATGGCCGCCCACCGCGCCGAGCCCTTGCTCGGCCAGTTCGGCGAAGGCGGTGAACTCGGTCATCTTCGCCCGGAACGCGCGTCCGAAGACGTCCTCGGTCAGCCGGTGGTGGTCCCGCCGTGCTCGCGGCGGGCGGTAGCGCTCGATGAGCCCGCCGTGCTCCAGCTGACGCAGGGCCACGCTCATGCTGCTCTTGGCGACGCCGAGTCGCTCGCACAGCCCCGGGGCGTCGAGGCCCTCACCGGTGTCGGCCAGCAGGCACCCGATCACGCGGCCGGACGTGCGGCTGAGTCCCAGCCGTTCGAAGTACAGCCCGGCACTCTCCACGAACTCCTCGACGGTCCCCATGCGATCATTCTATGCTGTTCGGAACGTTCCGAACAAAGAGGAATTTTGTATGCCTCACCCTGAACCACTCACGATCGCCGTCACGGGAGCCAACGCCGGAATCGGCCTGCGAGCCGCACGCCGACTGGCCACGCAGGGACATCGTGTCCTGGCCCTGTGCCGCGACCCGCACCGCGGCCGGACCGCCCTGGAGACGATCAACGCCTCCGCGGCCCACCCCGCCACCCTCGTCGTGGCCGACCTCTCCGATCCGGTCTCCATCGGCGCGGCGGCCGACCGGATCTCCCGCGAGAACGACCGTCTCGACGTCCTGATCAACAACGCCGCGGTGTTCGACCAGACGATGCGCCGACCGGCCTTCACCGCATCCGGCCACGAGCTGTTCTGGGCGACCAATCATCTGGGGCCCTTCCTGCTCACCGCGCTCCTGAGCCCGCTGCTGGCCGCCGCCCCCCGCCCCCGGGTGATCAACGTCGCGAGCAAGGGACTGGTCACCATGCCGCGTATCGCCATCCGCTTCGACCACCTCGACGATCCCGCCTGGTACACCCCGACCAAGGCGTACTACCACGCCAAGCTGGCCCAGATCATGACCGGTTACACGCTGGCCCTGCGCACCCGCGGCGTCCTGGACGTCGCCTGCGTCCGCGTGCCCGCCGTACGGCTCGACGCCGGCCGCATCGCGGCCCTGCCCTGGGTCCTGCGCGCGCTGTACGCGCCCAAGAACCGGCTCGCGGTCCCGGCGGAACGGCTGGGTGAGACCTACGCGACCCTGGCCACCCGAACCACCATCTGGCAGGAGCACGCCGACCCCGCGGCGCGGGGCAGAGCGGCGCTGCGCGGCGTCTACCTGGACGAGAACCTTCGGCCGGTCGACGCCCCCGCCTTCGCCTACGACGCCGACGCCCGCGAGCGGCTGTGGGAGGTGTCCGGCGACGCCACCGGCGACCCGTCCTGGGCCTGGTGAGGCCGCTTCACCTGATCGGCCTCCGGGAGCCCACCCGTCGCGACGCCGTACCCGTGGCTTGGAGGTTCGTGGCTGCTGTTACGGTTGGGCACGGTGTGCCGGGAAGTCTGGTCGGCGAGGACGTATCCCTTTGGGCACAGGCGGAGGCACGGGCCATGCGGCAGCCGATGAACACCAGGTGTTTTGCCGGACTCCGATCGGCGGAACGCTGATGGACACACTCCTGATCTCGTTCGCGGGTCTGCTGCTGCTGGCGGTGCTGCTGTCCAGCCTGGCCCGCCGGACGATCCTGTCGACGGCGGCGTTGTTCCTGGTCGGCGGGTTCGTGCTGGGCGACGGCGTGCTCGGGGTGATCTCCCTGAGACCCGGCGACGAGCTCGTCGGCACGCTGGCCGAGCTGGCGCTGTTCACGGTGCTGTTCACCGACGGCATGCGGGTCGGCTGGAAGGACCTGAGCGGCGCCTGGAAGCTGCCGGGCCGGGCGCTGGGCTGGGGACTGCCGCTGACGCTGGTGGTCACCGCCGTGGGCGCGCACTACCTGATCGGCCTGGGCTGGACCGAGTCACTGCTGATCGGCGCGATCCTGGCCCCCACCGACCCGGTCTTCGCCGCCGCGCTGGTCGGCAACGACAAGGTGCCGCCCCGGCTGCGGCAACTGCTCAACGTCGAGTCCGGCGTCAACGACGGGCTGGCGTTGCCGTTCGTGATGTTGTTCCTGGCGGTCGCCGCCGGGTCGAAGGACCTGCACCTGGGAGAGCTGGGGCTGGAGCTCGGCGTCGGGGTGCTGATCGGGGTCGTCGTCCCGTGGCTGGCCATCAGGCTGGAACAGACCCGGTGGTTCTCCGCCTCCACCGCGTACGAGCCCCTCAACGCCCTGGCCATCGGCCTGCTGGTGCTGGCGCTGGGCAAGGCGACGCACGGCAACCTGTTCCTGGCCGCGTTCTGCGCGGGCATCACCGTGGCCACCTTCGGCGAGCGGCAGCGTGAGTCGTTCGAGCACTTCGGTGAGCTGATCGCGGAGGTGTTCAAGCTGGCGGCGCTGCTGGTGTTCGGCGCGCTGATCAGCTGGCCGCTACTGGGCTCGGTCGGCTGGCGCGGCTGGCTGTTCGCGATCCTGGCGCTGGTACTGGCCAGGCCGGTGGCCATCTGGATCTCCTTCCTGGGGGCACGGCTGACGCTGCGGGAACAGGCCGCGGCGGCGTGGTTCGGACCCAAGGGGTTCGCCTCGGTGGTCTACGGCCTGATCGTGCTCGGCTCCGGGATCGTCGCGGCACAGGAGGTCTTCCAGCTGGTCGCGGTGACGATCGTGCTGTCGATCCTGCTGCATTCGTCCACCGACGTGGTGGTCGCGCGCTGGTTCGACGAGGAACGTGACGTTCCCGCCTGGTACGACGCCGCCCGGCGACTGCGTGACCGGGTACGGGGGGAGTCCGCCTCGTGAGAGGGCGCGGGCGGGTGCCGGCGGTGCTGGATCGTCTCCGGCATCCGGCTCAGGTGGTCGTGACCGGTTTCGGGAGCGCGGTGCTGGTGGGTACCGCCCTGCTCGCGCTTCCGTTCGCCACCGCCTCCGGGGAGTCCGCCGGCTGGCTCACCGCGCTGTTCACCGCGACCTCCGCCGTGTGCGTCACCGGCCTGACGGTCGTCGACACGGTCTCGCACTGGTCGGTGTTCGGCGAGGTCGTCATCGCCGTGCTGATCCAGGTGGGCGGCCTGGGCATCATGACCCTGGCCACCCTGTTCACCGTTCTCGTCACCGGGCGGATCGGGCTGCGGGCCCGCCTGTTCGCCCAGGCCGAGACCAAGGCGCTCAACATGGCGGACGTACGGCGGGTGGTGCGCGACGTCGTACTGTTCAGCCTCGCCTGTGAGTCGCTCGCCGCGATCGTCCTCACGGCGCGGTTCGCGACCGGATACGGGGAGTCGTTCGGCCGCGCGCTCTACCTCGGGATCTTCCACGCGGTCTCGGCGTTCAACAACGCCGGGTTCGCCCTGTGGCCGGACAACCTCACCCGGTTCGTGGCGGACCCGTGGGTGTGCCTGACGATCGCGGCGGCGGTGATCGTGGGCGGGCTCGGGTTTCCGGTGGTGTTCGAACTGCTGCGCTCGTGGCGCCGTCCCGACCGCTGGTCGCTGCTGACCCGCATCACCCTGACGGTCACCGCGGTTCTGCTGGCGGCGGGCACCGTGGCCCTCACCGTCACCGAGTGGTCCAACCCGGCGACACTGGGGCCGCTCAGCGGTCCCGCCAAGGTGCTGGCCGGGTTCTTCGCCGCGGTGATGCCGCGCACAGCGGGCTTCAACAGCCTGGACATCGCGCAGATGTATCCCTCCAGCTGGCTGGTCACCGACTCGCTGATGCTCATCGGCGGCGGCAGCGCCGGGACCGCGGGTGGCATCAAGGTCACGACCTTCGGCCTGCTGGCGTTCGTCGTCTGGGCCGAGATGCGAGGTGAGAGCCGGGTGAACATCGGTCATCGCCGTCTGCCCGAGTCAGCGCAGCGGCAGGCGGTCTCGCTCGTCGTGCTCGGCCTCTGCCTGATCGCCGTCTCGACCTACACGCTGCTCGTGCTGACCCCGCACAGCCTGGACCGGGTGCTGTTCGAGGTCATCTCGGCCTTCGGCACCGCCGGTCTGTCCACCGGAATCACGGCCGACGTCACACCCGCCGGTCAGCTGTTGCTCGTGCTGCTGATGTTCACGGGCCGGCTCGGGCCTCTCACCCTCGGTTCCGCGCTCGCCCTGAAGGAACGTACCCGCCGCTACGAGCTCCCCGAGGAACAGGTCATCGTTGGCTGACAGGAGAGACGACCCGGTGGTGGTGATCGGGCTGGGCAGGTTCGGCACCTCGCTCGCCCTTGAGCTCGTCCGCCAGGGTACGGAGGTGCTGGCGATCGACCATCGGCCCAAGGTCGTGCAGAGTCTCGCCGGGCGGATTCCGCACGTCGTCACCGCCGACTCCACCGATCCCCA